>JAJDUH010000026.1 GCA_022826805.1 Candidatus Poribacteria bacterium | reverse complement strand
CACTCAAGCGCGAGGTTCAGGCGTGGCAGGATCGAAGAAATCAGCAGCGTGCCACGGTCAACTGGAGGTTTACCACACAAGACGCACGCATTAAACTCAAAAAATTATATCCGTCTGATAGTCAGTGACACAGCACTAGTGAGGTTTTGACAAAGGCTGCCAGTAGCGATGTCCCACAAGTGCAGTGAACCGGGGGTCAGGAAATCCCATTCTATAGTGGCGAATGTGCGTCTGTCTGGACTGAACACGACGCTCCTAATATTCTCTTTAGTGTGAGTTTTTAGGTGTGTTCCCGTAGTGGCATCCCATAGGCGAATGGTGCTATCTTCACTTCCACTAGCGAGTTTACGCCCACTCGGACTGAAAACTACAGAAGTAACGTTCCGCGTATGCCCCCCCAGCAAAAAAAGTTCTTTTCCGGTGTCTGTATCGTATATCCAAATTCCGATGCCTTTAGCTACTACCAACCGAGTACCGTCCGGGGAAAACTGAATATCATTTATTATACTTCTTCCAAGGCGAACTTTGGCACCCTCCGGTAAATCCTCTGCTACATTGGGTCCGTGCTCCCCTGACACCCAACCACCCGATAAAGTATTGCGAGTACGTGAATGATAGAATTCACTGAGAACATCTAATTCTTCCTGAGCTGGTTTGATATGCTCGAATCCTGCTAAAGACTGAGTTGTAACCGTGAAGTATTGACCCCGTCGATAGATTTCTATGATACCATCCGCGAAATTTTGAATACGAAATCCTGTTGACTCATCATTTCTGAAATATTTGCTATCTATAGTTCCTTTCACCCAAACTTTTATACCAGTACCAGAAGGTGATACTTCAGCGTATCCATTAAGTTTGTCTATCCAAAATTGGTACTCTTTGCGGATTCTGCCTGTTTTAGGGTCTCGACAATTGTCAAAATCGACGCCTATAAGTCCATCATTTTTTGAAAAAAAATAGCCGATACCATCAATATGTGGATTGTTCTTTACGCATTGTAACGCTGTTGTTAAATCGGACCAATCTGAAACATGCCACCTTGACGATTGTAGCCTTGGATTTCTTGCTTGATAGGCAATCTTGTTCGGCCCGAACTTACCGTTTTTCCGTCCACCAACTTCATAAGACCAAACTATCCATTGAGATGAATACGCCAATTCGGGTGGTATCACTTCGGGACGAAGAGGATACTGCTTTTGCAGCAATTTTAGGTGCTGTACTTCGTTTGAGCATTCAGTTTCAGAATTGAAAATCTTAGTCATCAACTAATTCCTTAATAGTCTTCACCGTTGCCAATCCTAAAAGAAGTTAGCCAATTTATTGTTCTATCCAGTTTCAACTTGGGAGTATTTGCTTTGGTATTGGGTGAGGAGACTTCGCCCTTACGACAAATGTCCCGTAAAATTCAAAATGGATGAAGTGCTATACTGCTTCTACCAGACTTCGTTTCCAACTGCGGGTCCGGTAGAGATCACTCTATGTGTATTTTCTTCTGTGACCTAAGATACGAGGTCTGCTAACTTCAGACGAGGCGGTTTTGTTGAGCGGCGAACTTTTACACGTCGATGAGATTTACTGTTTGGCACTTTAACACCGTCTTGATCGCTACGTTTCTCTGTGATTAGAGAAGCATCAAGTTTCGTTAGTTTTTTCTTGGAAAAGATTGTTTTTTCAGTCAGGGTGTATTTCCTTATTGTACTATGTTGGAGAAAGTATACTACATTTCACGAAAGAAATCAATCCGTTTTTGTTTTCTGAATGTGGGTAAATAACTGGCATTATACTTGTACCTACCGGTCTTCAACCATCTCACGGACCGGCGGGTTCTGTGGTGCTACCGGTTCGGGACGTTGGTCCAACCACCATGCAAAGACGACGACAAGACACGCAAGCACAATCGCACTCAGTGCCATCGGAATACCTGTAGATTTCCCTTCACTCGCATCGATCTGGTATTTAGCGGCGACCGCCGATGCTATTGCCACTACAGCGAACACAAGGTTGACAGACCAAGGCACTTGAAAGAGTATCGCAATCAACGAAACCACTGCCACAGTCAGGCTCAACTGTGCAAGCGGATGATAAGGGGGTCCATCCATTTCCTCAACATCGGAAGCATTACTAGGTCTGTAGGAAGCAGGAATCGGTGCACCATCTTGATACGTCATCTCGATAAGACGAGTAAATTCTGCCAGTAGTTTTCCCTCTTGAATCCACTCAAAAAGTGCCGGGTATTCGTGACGGAGCAGGATCACAAACTCTTGACGTTGCGCACTAAAATCTGTGAACTCTTCCCAGTCACTTTCTGGAATGGTGACGTACGGTTCAGGACCGACACGAAGTTCATAGCTTTGCCCGGTAATATAGACAACACTGCCGATCCCTTCGCGTTCGGAGATAAGTAATTCTGTCGAATCATCGAAATCTGGTTGTTGACTGCTGTTTTCTTGAGCAACAGCCATATCGCGTTGCTTAAGTGCTGCCGCTGCCTCTTCAGATTGCATTGCCATTTCATTATCGGTGACAGCTACACCGATGCGACTCACCAGTTCCATAGCTGCCACTTCGTGCTCTGGTGCCACAAGAAGCACCGTTTGACGTTCCTGTTTCAGTTCAATCGGCCTGCACCGGATCTGTTGCGCACTCAGAGTCGCTTGGACCAGTCGCACTTCCCATTCATCGTTGGTACGATGAATCTCTACCCAATCGCCAGTATTGCCAATACCTTCACCAAACAACTGAGATACCTGTCTCAACTGCCCTTGACTGACTTGACCACCTTGCGGTGAGCTACTAACTTTTTTTCTGTCTCCATCCATAATCACTAACTCCTTTACGTATCAAGTCCTTGTTAGCAGTTCAGTGTAGACTGCCTCTGTTAAGGCGATGTTTTTTTCGCTACTGAATAGCTGCACGGCACGGGTATGAGCGGCTTCTCCCATCGCCCGCAATCGTTTTCTGTCAGTTGTGAGAGTTGCTACTGCGTCAGCAATCGCCGAGGCATCTTCGGGAGGCACTAAAATCCCTGTTTCGGGTGTAGCAAGTTCTTTACTCCCACCGAGTGGTGTAGCGATAACAGGCTTGCCTACCGCCATTGCTTCGATGATGGTACGTGGACATGCCTCTGGAATAATAGATGGCACCAGTACAATGTCAAGTAGGCTCGTTACAACCCGCGTATCGGATAAGAATCCGGTAAAAATCACTGAGTCTTCAACACCGAGATTTACGACCTCTTGTTTTAGTGCCTCCATGTAGTCAACGTCTTTTTGGAAATATGGCCCGCCTACAATCAGGAGTTTAACAGGTATTTTCTCCTTGAGTTCTGCCATCGCACGGATTAAAAAGTGGATGCCTTTTTCTGGCGTAATCCGCGTCACAACACCAGCGAGTATAGGTGAGTCAGGCGAATCACCAACAAGTTCTATCCGAAGCGTTTCTACCTCTTTCGGTGATGCCTGAAAAGCGTCCAAATCTACGCCGTTATAGATGAGTGTCTGCTTTGCCACGGGCGCAAAATCCCAACGGGTCGCCTCTGACACCAGAATCACGCGATGAAGGAGTCTCTCGCAAAGCCTATCTAAAATGCCATAAGAGGTTGCGTAACGTTTATGCATCAAAATCGGGATGCGATTTAGTCTCGCGACGATACCACCCAGCAGTGCCACCGAAAGTGAATTCGCATGGATGAGGTCAATGGTGTGTCGTTTTACCGCTCGATGGAGTTGGAGAACAACCTGCAGTTGTCTAAGATCATCCAAAAGATCGCGGAGTGTGAACCGCTTCACCTTATCGGTTTTGTTGTGTGCAGCCGGTAGAGACAAAGGGACAATACTTGCTTCTGTTTTTACGACTTCCGCTGCAAAAGGACTATCCCCAAGACATCCGACAAAAGGTGTAAAGCGATCTTTATTTATCAGGCTTAACAACAGTAGAAGGCTCCGTTGACCGCCTCCGATGCCCGAGCCGCTATCAAGGTATAGGATGTTGGATTTCGATGTGTCGGATGTTTTCATCAGCAGGGCTTTGTAATATCAGTTCGTGCTCGTATGAAGTGTTTGTCTCTGCAAGCGTTATATGAATCTTTATACAGTGATCAGGCAAGGCATCCGTCATCCGTTCTGCCCACTCAATGATACAAATCCCGTCGCCTTCTACATATTCGCTGAGTCCGAGTTCGGCGATCTCTTCACTGTTTTCGAGTCGATACAAATCAATATGGTAGATTGGTATCGTTCCACTGTATTCGTTGATTAGAATATAAGAAGGACTGCTGACAATCTCATCAGGTGCGATGCCTACACCTCGCGCGATACCTTGCGTCAAGCAGGTCTTACCTGTACCGAGATCACCAATAAGTGCTATGACATCCCCTTGTTTGAGCGTTTTGCCGAGTTTTTCACCGAGTACCTGGGTCTCCTCAGGTGTTTCCGTTTTAAAGATTTCGTTTCTATTTTCCATTTTTTTAATTGTTGAATCTGAGCTGCTGCGTCCTACGTCCTTGCAGAGGTCTGATCGTTAAAAAACCTTTTAGAACCTTAAATAGGTTTCTTAACAATTTTAGATCAGGGTTGACAACGAAAACCCCGTCCAGACATAATCGTTAAAAGATCTTCTTGGGTCAAATTCTCATTGATCAATTCACCTGCGACTTTACCTTCATGTAGCACCAAAACCCGATCGCTCATGCCTAAAATCTCCGGCAATTCAGAGGACACAAACACAATTGCAACGCCTTCTTGCACGAGTTTTACCATGAGTGCGTGGATTTCCGCCTTTGCACCGACATCAATACCGCGTGTCGGTTCATCAAGGAACAGCACCCGCGGCTGTGTCATCAACCACTTACCCAGTACTACTTTCTGTTGGTTACCGCCGCTGAGATAATTCACAGGGACATTGAGCGAAGTCGTTTTAATCTGCAGAGAATCCACATACTGCTCACTTTTCTGAGATGCCGCGTTGTCGTCAATTACGCCATAGGATACAAGATCTGACGATGCACCGAGACTTGCAAGCGTCATATTACGAACAACATCCACATCTAAAAGTAATCCGTAACGTTTCCTGTCCTCACTGACCAATCCCAATCCGTGTTGTATCGCTTGATATGGGGAGTGAATTTGAACAGGAACACCATCTATGAAAACTTTTCCACGCCATCTCCCGCTATAAGCCCCAAAGATAGTACTAATCAGTTCTGTTCTCCCCGCACCCATTAAGCCTGCGATACCGAGGATTTCCCCGCGTCGCACCTCAAAACTGACCTCTTCAAGCTGGGGCGGTTCCGACGGATAGGTACTTAAATTTTCTACCTTGAGCGCTGCTGCCTCCGGACTTGATGAGTCTTCAGAACTCGAAGGCGACTGCCGTTTCGGGAAGAACGCCGTTAACTCCCTACCGACCATCTGCGAAATCAGTACTTCTTCGGTGCATTCGGGAGATTCAATGGATTGCGTTGCCACCGCTTTGCCGTCCCGCAGCACGGTCACTCGGTCGGCAATTTGAAAGATCTCTTTAAGTTTATGGGTGATATAGATACAGGCGATACCCTTTTCTCGGAGTTGCGTCAGGATTTTTCGGAGCATCTCCACTTCGCTTTCTGTCAAGGCGGCTGTCGGTTCGTCAAGCACGAGCAGCAGCGAATTGCTGGATGCGGAAATATCGGCTTGAAAACTACGTTCTAAAGCTTTTGCTATCTCTACGAGTTGTTGCTGACCAATACCGAGTTCATAAACCGGACGATCCAGTGGAAGTGTCAATCCGAATTGTGAAAGGAGTTGGCCCGCATCATAATAAAGCCGTTGTTTGTCAATGATGCCAAATTTTGCCCACATGAACAGAATTTGTCTTAGCTTTGCATTTCGTTGCGGTTCTTTGCCGAGATAGATGTTCTCAGCAACCGTCATCTCTGGAATAAGTGCCAATTCCTGGTGAATAACAGCGATCCCGGCGTGTTCTGCATCGCGCACGGTGTGAAATTGCTGTGCGATCCCATTAATGTGCAGTTGTCCCTCGTAAGTGCCGGACGGATAAACGCCACCAAGAATCTTAATCAACGTCGATTTGCCTGCCCCGTTTTCACCACAGAGCGCATGGATTTCGCCACGGTTGACTTCAAAAGAGACGTTGTCTAAGGCGCGCACGCCTGGAAAGTCTTTGGTAATCCCCTGCATGTGGAGAAGCGGAGCTGTCACTGGTCATCAGTCCTCTGATACTCAATTTTCGATTGTTATAACGAGAAGCACTATTTATTCAACCCAACTAATTCATAGGTTAGATTCACTAATTTCTTTGCAGTATCCATATTTCTGGCATTTGGATTTGGAGATGTCATAGGCCAACCGCCATTTCTACATTCTTTGTCTCTGTAAAGTACACTACTTTGACTAAAATATGCTCCTGAATGGTCTGGTACATCATCAAAGAGCAAACAATGAAGTGATGTTTGGGCTGCTTCTTCGTTACTGTCGGTGATAAATGGTCTCAGCGGTACCATCATCACTCTCATAATTCTCATAACCAAACTATTGCCCCCAAAATTCGATCGCGCCCAACCCGGATGAACGGAAACTGTTATGACCCCTGTGCCTTCCAACCTTTTTGCGAGCTCCATTGCATATAATACAACTGCAACTTTAGCCTCAGCATAAGCAGCAAAATTATTGAATTTCCTTGTGTTAAAATTCAAGTCATCCAAATCCACATTGGGTCGGTTTTGTTTGCTTCCAGCATGAACAACGGATGAGACAATAACCATTCTTGATGGAGCACTTTTTTTTAATACATCAAGCAATAATTCAGTAAGAAGGAAATGACCGAAATAACTAACGCCTATAGCCATCTCAAATCCCTCTTTCGTACGTTCGATTTCACTGCCAAAGGTCACGAGGCCTGCATTGCACACTAAAGCATCCAGTTTATCATATTTTCTTAAGAATTCATCAACAAAAGGTCTCACCGATTGTAGGTCAGCGAGGTCTAATTTCATGACCTCATAACCACCTTTTAATCCGGTAAAACTTTTGGCTGCTTCCTCTGCTGCATCGGGTCTTCTGCATGCCATTATTACATGGCCGCCTTGCTTAACCAATAGTCTTGTAGTTTCAAGACCAACACCAGAATTAGCCCCGGTTACGATATAAACTTTTCCACTTATATCTTTTGAAAGCGTGTTTTTATCGACCCATAATACATTACTTCTGCTCATTGTTATTTCCTTGTATAATACTTTATAGTAAAGTTTAGAATTATTTGGACATTGTACCACGTGCAGTTAGAAACTGCACAATTCACATAATTAGACATAAGCCCCGCGAGATTGAGAACTTCACCAGGAGAAAGGAACTCTCCAGAGGTAATTGAAACACCTACTTATTTACAAACTTCACCATTTGAAACTGGATAGGCATGATCAATTTAGATTATTATAGCAAGGTTAGGGATGAAAATCAAGTAGTTTCCTCACGCCTCGGTGGGCGAGGTTTCTAACCAGGTGCTCTCCCGTTACAGGGGAAGGGCACTGGTCTTCCGTGCCTCTCGGTAATCATACGTAGCTTGGATTGGGTGGAACAAGAAAAATCGCACGAACTTGGTGCAAAAGACTCACCACTTCCAACATATGTGAGCCAACCGAAGCCTCAGCGAGACCCAACAATTTATTGCGTAAAACCCACATTTATAAGTAAAAATAAATTTGATTTTTTTTGTTAAATATGTTATCATATATATGGTAGTAAATGATAATCGTATATATTGTAACTAACAACTTTTTTGAAAAAACGTATCACTACATAAACCGAATATCAAAGGCTAAATAAACCCAGTTGTATCAATGATCCCGCTTGACAAATGAAGGGATAAATGATAGAATAAACCTTGTAATACATCGCGTGTGTCTGAAATTAAAACAGATTATAAATCAGCAAACCAACACTTTTTTTAATCTCTGTTGAAGGATACATTATACCAGTTTCGTGAATGTTTGAGAATCGGAGGATATTATGGCTGAAGAAAAAAAGGACGAAATGGTACCGGTTGCCGCTGAATATGAAGTTGTTGATCAGGTGGATGACCAGGCTATCATTGAGTTGATGACGGGACAGACGATTCAAGATTACGTCTATTCTTTTAAACAGGGTGGACGCACAGTCGAAGGATTAACTTTAGCAGGTATTAACGAGGCTGCCAATCGCCGCGGCGGTATCCAGATCGAAGAGATCAAATACGAGGAACGCGAGAATTCTTGGATTGCGACTGCCAAGGCGGTTGATACAATTACCGGTTCGTCTCGTTACGGTGCCTATGAGCAACTCAAAAATGCAGGCAATCGTCCCGACCCATTCGCCTTCACCAAGGCAATTCATAAGGCGCAACGTAATGCCATAAAGCAGCTGATCCCCGTACCGGTCATCCGAGAAGTGCTCAACTTTTATCTCCATCGGAAATCGACCGGCAGCAATGCAATATCCCAACAGTCTGCTCCACCACAGGGCGGCGGAAATATCGCTAACGCCCAAAAGGCTGCATTCGCTATCGCCAACAATTTGGCAGAGCCTCTTGAAAAGAAAGGCATCGGTAAGGCAGATCTCTGGGATTACATCAAACGTAAATACAGCGTTGAATCCCGAAACGATATGAGCGAAATGCAATGGACCCAGCTCTCCGCTGAACTGAAAGCGGCGGAAACCTCACCACAATTACTCGACGAATTGTGTGAACGGATTAAGCAATTAACAGCTGCTTCCCAAGAGAGTGAAGTCCCTACACCTGAGGAAACCACTGAGCCAGAGACCGCATCTGCCAATGAGACGCAGCCGAAAACCTCACAATTTCAAGTTCCCCCTTTTTAGTGTATGCCGTTACATAGCAACACGTTCCGCTGTTAGTGCGATTTTGAATCCGACTCGCAGCGGAACGAGGGACTTAATCTTGTATCCTCACGATTTCTGTTGACCTCACAGCAATGTTCTTGTAAAATAACAACATTGTGGTTCTATTCGCGCGAAAAGTAATCGTTAAATGCGAGGCACTTATGAAAGCGCGTCAACTGTCTACTCAGCAGATCGTCCTGATTGTGCTATTGGTCATACATATTCTGCCGGTTTGGTTGTTCAAATATACCTGCACCCAAGATGGACCAGCCCATGCCCACAATGCACACATCTTAAAGGTATATCACAATCACGAAAACTACATCCTGAGGGAAGTCCACGAACGCAACCCAACGCTTTTTCCGAATTGGACTTCCCACGTATTGATGGCGGGACTCATGTATGTCTTTCCGCCTCTCGTATGCGAAAAAATATTTTTTAGCCTCTGCATAGGACTTCTACCGCTCTCCCTCCTTTATCTCCTCAACAGTGTTCAGAAAGGCAAGACACTCTTCTGTTTGGTCGGTTTCATTTTTGCCTATAACTACTTGCTGCACATGGGTTTCTATAACTTCGCCCTGAGTGTTTCGCTGTTTTTCTTTGCCCTGGGTAGTTGGTGGCGATGTAAAGATAAACTCAGTGCTAAGGCACTGGTCACGGCTTATGTGTGGCTTACTGTCGTTTACCTTACACACTTTCAGTCCTATGCCCTCCTCACGGTATCCTTAACAGGCATCGGCATTTTCCTCTATGTTTACGAAGCCTTAGAATCTCCTCGCGTTCGGTTAACTGCACAATTAAAATCTATCTTGCTCTTTTTAGGTTCCATGCTCCCCGCTTATGTAATCCTGCTGACCTACTATCTTGTGAAAAGAGAGGACGGTGGTTTCCATCGAAGTTTTGAAGGCTTGATGAAATACTTCCTCTCCGTCGGTTCCATTGTCTCTTTTCGGGATGCCCATGTCCTGATAGGCAATCTTCTCCTTGGTCTACTTGCTGTTGCTTTCCTATTTACCTTAATCGACAGGGTTCGCAGGATTTATGCACATCGTAACTCGCCGGAATCAGAAGACAGTCGGTATGGAGGTATTACCGCAATTGTGGATCGGACAGATGTGTTTTTGCTGGTTACCCTCATGCTAACATTCCTCTATTTCAAATCCCCTTGGAGCCTACGCTCTGGTGGCATGTGGATCAGCGATCGAATACATATCTACATTTTGCTCGCCTTACTGCCATTCTTTACCTTTCACTTTCATAAATTCGTTGACTATGCTTTTAGCGGTATCTTGATTGTTTTAGCACTGTGGCATCTCGGCTATCACGTTCAAACCTACGCCGTAATGGACAAAGCCGCTAAAGAAGCACTTTCGTCGGCAGAGATGATTGAGCCACACACCGTCCTCGCAAGCCGTCCGGGTTCATGGGGAGGGACACCTGATGCGACGACTTGGGATTTCAAATACATTCTTCCGTTTGAGCATATAGAAGGCTATCTGGCGTTGGAGAACGGTGTTGCCTATCTTGGGAACTATGAGCCTAACACAGATCATTTTCCACTCCGTTACAAGAACAAGCAAGTGCCAGCAGACTACGTTCTTGTCTGGCGCACAGAATATGATGGCGTCGGAGATCTTGTTCACGATTATGAAGTAATTCACTCAACGAACTATAATCGGCTTTATCGCCGAAAGAGAGTGGCACCGGACGCTCGATTGTGGGAAGGGACCACGACCTTCACTTTCGACATGCAGCCCGCCGATGGAAGCGTCGTCCCAAATCACATCCCAGTATACAAGGATACTGGCTATACAGATGGGCGATACGGGTGGCTGTCGAAATCCATTCAGGATGAGTTTAAAACCGGCGGTGGCGGTTTTGAACTCAAATATTGGCACACCGAAGACACGAAACCTGCACCAGAGGTCCGCGATATTTTAGCGGAGAATGAACCCAACCTTCTGTTGTATCAAGATAACCTCTGGGGCACGGAGGATGGCGTTTTCAGAATCGCGCTCCCCAATGGTACTTATGAAATAACATGCTATTTCCACGCCGGTGTCATCGCACCCGTGGAGATTAACCTCATTGCAAACGGCGAAAAGAAATTTCAGAAACTACAACTCACTTCCGCAGATCAATCCGAGGAAAAGCGATACACTGTCACAATCACCGACGAACGTCTGACACAGGTGATTTATACACAGAAAAAACGTTGGACGTGGAACGGTTTTACAGTTAAACAACTGTCAAAAGGAGATTGACAATGAAAGTTAATGCTAATGTAGGATATGCGATCTTTATATGGATGCTGCTGATTTCAGTAGCGGTAGGTCATGCTGAAATAGACTTGGATACCCTTGCGGGGGCATGGCTGTTTGATGAAGGTAAAGGCAAAACGGTAAAAGATCATTCTGGTAATGGCAACGATGGAACAATCGTCGGGGATCCGCAATGGGTAGATAGCGATCTCGGTCCAGCCCTCAAATTTGATGGGAAAGACGACTATCTTGAGATCCCGCACAGTGATACCGTTAATGTTGGTGAGGATGATTTCACATTGGTAGCGTGGCTGAATCCAGCTGCACCCGGTGCCGGTCAAGGTATCATCTCCAAAGGTGCCTGGTGCTGGAATGGTGGGTGGATCCTGGACATCGGGGACACCGGTCCTGGCGCAATCCGCTTGGAAACCTCTGCAGATGGCGGGGATAATGGAAGTATTATCAGTCCAGCAGGAACGATGGATGTTAACAAGTGGCAATTTGTCGCTGCAATCGTCACACGGGATTCAGATTCATACATCTACAGAGATGGTGAAGAGGTCGCAGTGAAGGTCGTCCAGGGCAACGATTTAACACAAGAAGCATACGCGCTGTTGATGGGGTGCCTGTTAGAGTGTAATAAACTTCCCGGTGCTTTCTTTCCGGTCTCAATTACGCATGTCGCCCTATTCAACGGCGTTGCACTCACCTTCGAGGACACAGAGATGATCCGGGACCAAGGATTAGAGGCGGTATTGTCCGTTTCTCCCGAAGCGAAACTCGCTACCACATGGGGCAAACTGAAGGCAATGTAAACAAGGAATTCCTGCTCCCAGTCCCCTGATAAGGGGCGGGGAATGCCATTAAGGCATTCATACCGTTGATTTTTTAGGGGGTTGCTTCCGAAGTGCCAGTCCCTCTGATAAGCGGATTTAGGGGTTATTCCTAACAGTTAAGCAAATACTCTCGGCTCCGCAGCGCATCCTGCAGTGAATGTGCAGTGGGTGTGTTTTCAAGCAGCAGATCTCCAGTATACTGCTGTGTTTTCAGACGTGCCGCAATCGCTCGGAAATCGACAAATCCATCACACACTTCCGAGAGAACACCCGCCTCTGTTTTCTGTTTGAAATGCACCGACGTGAGGTCTGTCATCTCGACGGCACCCCAGAATTCGTCCGGCGAATTTACCGTTGTTCCGTCAGCACGATACGTGTTTGTCTCGTCGTATGTAAGTTTCGCACCACCCGCAACTGCTAATTTCAAGGTTAACGTCGCAGTCTGTCGCGCATTTTCTACGGCAAAGATCATCGGGTAATCCGGTAGCAGGGTGTTATAATGTTTCAGGTTAGCGGTAGCAGCGGATTCATCAATATCGCCTTCGGTGTCGAGATCAACGAGGCGGAGTCGCGCTCGCGCAGGACAGAGTAGGTATGCCAATTTCTTCGCGCTGATAATTTGTTGTGTATCTGCTTCCCTATCGTTTGGAGCGGAGAGCCAAGGATGCGACATAGCGTAACTCAAGGTAAGTCCAGAGGCTTTCTCGGCGAAGGATGCAACTTCCTCAAAAAGCGTGGGATGCTTCGTTTCGTAAACCTGTCCACTCCAAACAGCGTCGCAGATCGCTCTGAATTCCGCGTCGGTATATTCGGACATCGCCGATTCCACTTGTTGAACGAGTTCTCCGAATTCAGAGTTACGGAGGTAATCGCCTTCACGAACTTCCATATCCCGGAACCCGTTCTCACCGAATTCGACCATCAGTGCGTCAAAGCGCGCCCCATTTTCTACCTCTTCAGACCAAATATTGGTTACAATTCCGAGTTTTTCAAACATTTTGACATCCTTTTCTCTTTAGGGTATGATACACAGGAAAAATCACAGCATATTTCCAAGGAGTTTCGATAGTACCTATGACACAAAATACAAAATTTACCGATGAACTTAGACTTGCTGCCGCACCGATTTGGGGAGCCGATCTTGAACACCCATTCGTTCGTGGTATCGCTGACGGTACGCTCCCCACAGAGAAGTTCAAGTTCTACCTTATTCAGGATTATCTTTTCCTGTTGGACTATAGTCGTGTGTTCGCGCACGGTGTTATCAAAGCCTCCGATGAAGCAACAATGGCAATATTTGCGCAGCTTCTTGATGGAACACTGAACACTGAGATGGATCTGCATCGCGGATATTGCGAGAAATTTGGTATCGCTGCGGCTGAGATGGAAGCCGCACCGATCGCACCCACAACGCATGCTTATACCCGACATCTACTCAATGTAGCTGAATCCGGTACTTTGGCTGAGCTTGTCGCCGGTGTGCTGCCGTGTCAATGGGGCTATGCCGAAATCGGCACGACACTTGCCGAACAAGGCGGTTCGCCCGAACCGCTCTATCAGGAGTGGATTGATATGTACGCCTCACCTGAATTCCTCTCGTTCGGTGAGTGGCTGCGGGGTCTGCTCAACGGTCTTGTCGCGGAGTATAGTCCCTCCGAAAAAAAGAGAATTAAAAACACCTTCTTGATGAGTAGCCGTTATGAATACCTTTTTTGGGAGATGGCTTACACACAAGAGGAATGGAAAATTTAATCCGATAACGGCACTGCGACGTGAAACACGCTCTCCTGCCCTAAAACGCTGTCCAGCCATATCCTTCCGTTATGACGGAGGACAATATGCTTAACAATCGCCAGCCCTAAGCCGGTGCCTCCCATCTCTTGGGCACGACCCTTATCCACGCGATAGAATCGCTCAAACACACGAGACTGGGATTCCATCGGGATGCCAATGCCTGTATCTTTTACATGCACGACAATTTCTTCCCCAATTGTATCGGAATTTTCGAGTGCGTCGCCACTGTTAATCTCTCCCGAAACCGTGATTGTCCCACCATCTGGCGTGTATTTAATCGCGTTGTCGATCAGATTTATAAAAATCTGCATGAAAAGTTGTTGGTCTACATTAACCTCTGGAAGTTCTTCAGGAATCTCCCATTTTAAAATCAATCCTGATTCCTCTAATAGCGGTTCAAACACGTCTAAAATCGGTTCATAGAAAGTATTGAGATGACACGACGAGCGTTTCAATTCCACCTCACCCAACTCAAGTCGAGAGAGTTCCAATAGTTCTGAGACTAATCTTGACAGTCGGGCAGAATGATTGAGGATTTTCACCAGAAACTGTTCGCCTGTCTTCGTCCGAACGGAATCTTCATCCAGTAAGGTCTCAGCATAACCGCGGATTGTTGTGAGTGGCGTCCGGAGTTCATGAGAGACATTCGCCACAAAATCGGCACGAATCCGCTCTAACTGCCGTTCCTTAGTGACATCGTGGATAACAATGACATACTCTTGACCGGCGGAAACGGGGACAATCGTGACCTCTGCCTCGGGTTCCTGTATATTACCGAGTTGGATTTCTGCGAACGCTATACTTTCTGTCTGTTCTGCCTTTTTTAGTAGCGCTTGTAATTCGGGAATCCGGTTGATTTCAATCAATGCTTTGCCAATATGGTCGTTCGGGAGTTCTAACATAGAGATAGCCATTGGGTTGGCATAGGTGACCTCAAACGTACCATTCACGAGTAGCACACCTTCCCCCATATTCATTAAGATAGTTTCGGAACGTCTGTGTTCTTCGGAGATCTCGTTAATCTGTTCCTGCACTCTATCTGCCATCAGGTTAAAATTATGGGAAAGTTGTCCCAATTCATTCCGCGAATCGACAGGCACACGCGAGTTTACGTTGCCAGCCGCAAGCGATTGGGTCATCTGTGTTAATTTCTCAATGGGTTTTGTAATGGCACCTGTGCTAAAAACACTAAACACAATGGCAAGAATCAATCCTGCCACACTCGCAAGTAGGGCTATCCGTCGGAGGTTGCCAATTGCTGTATTGACATCTTCCATCGGAAAAGCGACACGGCAAATCCCTATTAAAGGGTCTTCCTCTTGCGGTTCTTCCGTTCCAACTGTCCGATGTATCGGAAGGGCAAAATAACGGAATTCTGTCTGTGTTGTATCACTGTACCGATCCCGAATACCGCTTCCGTTTTTAAGAGCCTCCTGCACCTCTGGACGTTTGAGGTGGTTGTCCATCGCTCGCAGTGCCTGTCCATCTCGTTCTGTATCGCCCCAGACGGTTCCGTCAGTGCCAATGAAGGTCAATCGAGCCTTCTCGGTCTTTCCAAGTCTATCGATAAGCGGATCTATCGCATTGTAAGTAAAGTTATCTTCGGCGGGGAGTTTTTCGATGAGGAATTCCCGAGTTAATGCTGCCTGAGTTTCCAATTCACGCGTAATTCGCTTACTCATTGAGTCTTTGAGCATTGTACCAAGATAGAGATACATAGCAAACATCACCAGAAGCAGGATACCTATGTATCTGAGAGTCAGTTGTGTACGGATATTCATCTCTGACTTATTGAGTGTCGTTCGACACCATCTGCCTCCTGTACGGATCGTATCTGTGAAGAAATATAAACATAGGGCGTTGCGATCCAATGCTACACACGTCATGATAGCACATATTCGGTGCAGCTTACAAACCTAAACTTGTTTGATAAAGTGGTAGGAGCGATCTCCGGCAACTCTATCCAACTTTGTCTTTGTTTTATATTCTTTGCCTCTACAACAGGTGTTTAGCGAGGTCTCCGTGCCTCATTTCTCAAAGGGCATACGTAATTCTAAAATCTACCATAAATAGTCATGCCCTATTTTTTCAATGCTTGACATCCAAATCCAATTCTGCTAAACTAACATTTCAAAAATGATTTATAAAATGTTCCTTACAAGTTTGTATGCGTAAGAAAGGCTGCAATTGTCCCCACAGGAGGCATTCATGAGTATCCGATTTGAAGGCATTTTTTCACCGACAATAACACCCCTTGATGAAAAAGAACGCGTTGATGAACTCGGATTTGTCAAGCAACTCAATCGCTTGATTGATAACGGTGTTCACGGTATCTATCTATTGGGAACGTCTGGCGAATTTACGACATTGACAAATACGGAGCGCGAACGCGCAATGGACATCGCTGTCAAAGCAGTCGGTGGCCGCGTCCCGATCATCTGCGGTGTAATGGACACAAGTGCACAGCGCGTCATCCAGAACATTGAAATCGCCGAACAGTTCGGTGTCGATGTTGTTGCTGCAACTCCTGGTTATTACTACCCCTCCACAGACGATGCTGATCTGATTGAATTTTATCAGGCTATTGCCGCGAGCACTGAACTTCCCGTTTTCATTTACAATATACCTTCAACCGTCAAAACTTCAATCAAACCGCAAGTCGTCGCGCAACTCGCAGAGGATTGCGATAATATTGTCGGTATTAAAGACAGCTCCGGTGATTGGACAAACTGCCTCAATCTCTTGGCACTGCTCGGGGACCGGACGGATTTCTCTATCATGCTCGGTTCACATACAGCGATTGGTGCAGCCGTACTGTTCGGTGCTGACGGTGGGGTTATCTCGATTTCAAACGTTGCCCCGAAAGAATCGGTCGCACTCTACAACGCTGCAAAAGCACGCGACATTGACGAAGTCCACCGCTTGCAGAAGTTGTTACTCCGACTCAGCAAAATGTATATGTATGGGCAAGGTGTCAGCGGTATGAAGGCATGTCTGGAAATTTTAGGAGTCTGCAAAGCTTACACAACGAATCCGTTGCTACCAGTTAGCGAATCTGCGAAAGCCGAACTCCAACACCTCCTCACAGAGTTGGAGATTACCTAAGTTTCTTCTCTAAATAACCTCTTTCCAGATAGGTTTGGAATGTTAGAAATCTAAGAAATTCAGAAACATCAGGTGCTATTTATCTTCTCACTCAGATGTAAGTAGCAAATCGACATCGGAGGTTTGCGGATATTCATCGAAAACGCTTGTCTAACCAGCGGTGTCATTTAACACTTAGTGCATAGTTAAAAATATGATTGAAATACAGCCCATTCGCAAACCGCTTGATGCCACGATAGAGGTCCCCGGTTCCAAAAGTTATACCAACCGTGCCTTGTTAGTTGCCGCAATGGCACGCGGTGCTTCAACGTTGACCGGTGCCCTCTTCAGCGATGATACGCACTATATGTCTGCATCTTTGCGAAAACTCGGTGTCGAGATTAACACTGATGAAAAGCGGGCAACATTTGATGTGCGGGGAAATGGTGACAATATTCCGATTTCCAGTGCGGAACTCTATATCGGGAACTCAGGGACTACTTCGCGTTCCCTGACTGCCTATCTTTCGTTAGGGCACGGAAAATACGTCGTTGATGGTGATGAACCGATGCGACGTAGTCGTCCTATCTCCGATCTACTCGACGCGCTGAGGCAAATCGGGGTTTCAGTCCGCTCACAATTTGACAATGGACATCTACCTATTGTTGTCGATGCAAACGGTCTGGAAGGCGGGAAAACCCGACTTGATGTCAGCAAAAGCAGTCAATTCTTAACTGCCCTACTCCTCATCGCGCCGTGTGCGAAAAATGGAATGGAGATTGAGGTTATCGGAAAGCGCGAAATGCCCTATATTGACATTACACTGTCAGTCATGAAAGCCTTTGGTGTGCGGGTTGTCAACGAAGACTATCGATATTTTCGGGTTGAAGGTGGGCAGCAGTATCAGCCGCGCACCTACAACATTGAACCCGATGCTTCCAATGCTTCTTACTTCTTTGCCGCTGCTGCGATCACCGGCGGACGCGTCACTGTCAAACATCTACATCCGGATTCAGCACAAGGCGATATTCGATTTGTTCATGTCTTAGAGCAGATGGGGTGTCAAGTCTCTGTTTCTGACACTGGCATTACTGTCACCGGACCGCGACAATTGAAAGGCGTTGATGTAGATATGAGGACAATTTCCGATACTTCTCTGACCCTCGCGGCGATTGCCCCCTTCGCCGATAGCAAAGTAACCATCCAAAACATTGAACACACACGCTGGCAAGAGACCGACCGAATCCATGCGATAGTCACAGAACTCCGAAAATTAGACGTCCCAGTCGTTGAACATCAAGACGGTCTCGAAATTTCACCCGCCTCTATTACCCCTGCAGCAATTGACACTTATGAAGACCATCGCATGGCGATGGCATTTTCTCTCGTCGGCTTAAGGGTCCCCGGAATCCGAATCAATGATCCAGAATGTGTCAATAAAACATTTCCTCACTATTTTCAGGTGTTTGAGGAGTTATATGCCTGAAAATAGTTGTATATCTCTTGTGGGGGCGATGGAATCAGAATAATAGGCAATTTTTTGCCAGGAGTTGATAGTTAACACTTTTTTGTGGTATCCTTAAGGCATTGGATTTTCTCGGTGAAAGTTGACAATGAATGTGTTGGTTTCTAAGGAGAACTCACACATGAAATTTGATGAGCACACAAAGGAAACTGTTAGCAACCTTATTACCTGCAATGCGCGAATTATGAGTGGCACACCTGTTTTCAAGAATACCCGTGTCCCTATCAAAAACCTTATTGACTATTTGGAAGCCGGTGATAGTTTAGACGGATTTTTGGAGGATTTCCCATCTGTCAGTCGTGTTCAAGCTGTTCAGGCATTGGAGCTGACGGGTGTAAAGGAAGTTGAAACTTTATGAAATTACTTGATACTGTTGCACTTGTAGAGGACATGCCAACTCTCAACTTATACCGTGGACAGGTCGGCACTATTGTTGAAAAGTACGAACCGGATGTATTTGAAGTTGAGTTTAGCGATTTTGAAGGTCGTACCTATGCGTTAGAGACATTGCGAGCCTCACAACTTATGCTGCTGTGGTATCAGCTCCTTGAAGAAAGGAAGTCTGCTTAACCCTGCTGTTTTTGAATTAGCAAGGAACCTGAATGCACCCATCGGCAGCCCCAGCGGGGCGGAATGTGTATCGTTAAAATTGTCCAAAGTTTAGTAATAAGTACTCAATTATGCAATTAACCACCACCGAAGCTGAAAAACGTCACGCCTTCAACTATTTTGAATACCTTGAAGCACAGTTCTATTATCAATGCGCCATCTGCTCAACGGTTGTAGAACCTGAGATGGATCGATTCTGTCCAGAATGCCTTGAAGAGCTAGACCCAAATAACAGACAACAACTGTTTTGCTATGAGTGCAAGGAGCCAATCATTGACAAAGGAGACTATTTCATAAACGACAAACACTTCGTCTCACATTATCCTGTTAATTACTTAGTATGCCAATGTCCAGAAAACCTATGGATACCATTCAGAGAAATTCCGAATCCTTCCACATTTGATGCTACTACCGGGATAGCATTGCTCACATTAGAGAATAGAAAGGTATGGGCTATCTGCGGTGCTGAGTCTTCTCAATACAGCAATAACGAGGATATTTACTTCATTAATTGCCAGCTACACGAACATAACCTATTTCTAAAACCCTACATAAGATTCAACATCGGCAAAACAAAATTGTCTACATCAGAGCGTGATGAGTTCACCGATAGGTACTATAGAATATGCGGGGATGTAATATCGTTAGGTATCAAACTCGGCATTTTAAGAGAATTAATCCGGAATGATAGACACTTCAGGCTTATGAATAATAGGTTATTAGGTAATAGTGTACAGGAGATATTAGACTTCTCTGGAATATATTTTAACAATGAATTACTATCGAGTCTATTGGAAAACTGTTTTGCCAGATTGCGGAGGCTTTTTAATCCAGACCCCAAAGACACAGAGAACACCGTTGAACGCTACAAAAATGACTTTCTTAAAACCTCTTACCCGAAGACACATGAATCCGAACGTAAGAAATATGGAATAACAAAACTAGGTGGTAAACTCATAGCACTAACGAACAAGCAGATATTACACGACGATATTGGTTCTAATAGAGGTGTTTTCGTTGAAGATTGTCAAACCCTATTTGATTTCTATGGCAAAAAGGTCTTAAGAAGTATAGATACGATCAATAAAATGCACCAGTTCAAACTATCTTTCAACTACGAGGAGGCTTTAAGTCCCTTGGGTTTATATAACACTGGCAGAAATATATTACACAATTACCTGAGGATAGCAGATGATGCCCTAACTTCATATAAACAGAAACAAGCACTTGAACTGTTACGTTTTGACAACTACATTGACAATGGGGATTTATCTCCTGATGAACGTAAAAGCTATGAAAGAAAGAGAGATATTTATGAACGGAACCTTAGTGCCTTCTTTGACCGCTGGATTAGCTGGCATCACAAGGAACCTTTAAATATAATTGCTCCAGACGGTCAATGTATTAAGATACCCTATGGTTTCAAGAGTATGCGGATAACAGAAACCCACGATGGCGATTATATCATTTATATCAAAACTCCGGGTATTACCCTATGTCCTAATTACCGTATAGAATGCTTTGACAGTAACGAACAATTCGCAAGACAGGTATTTAGAGAAATTGATAAGCAAAGGTGGGAACAAGAAACCGTGGACCTAAGCAACTTCACATACGAGCCTTCACTAACTGTCTGATTGGGGGATTTTCGTTTCTATACACCTGTCACACGGCTGGTCCTAAATGGATCCCTAAGGTGTGTAAAGTTTTTGACACATAGCACTCCGCTGGAGTGCGAAATCAGGTAACTCGTCTTTTTCTATAGACATATTGCTCCGCTGGAGCAAGGAGACCTACCTCCTTCCATCTTGATAATCCCGAAAATCCATAAATCCTGATTCCGAAATAAAAAATCGGCGCGGTTGGAAAACCGCGCTTACCTAATCTTTCTTCAACCCCAGAGGGGTGATATGTCTATAGAGAATCTCATATCCCTACGGTTATTGAAAATCAAGCACCGCATCAATCTCTGTCATAATCCCCAGCGTCTCCGAAATCGCAACCAAAATTCCGCAATACTGACGCACCTCCGCATGACTTAAAGCACTCCTCCGCCGATCCTTCAACCACTTCTCACACACCTGATACGCCCCAATTTCATACGCCCACACTGCTTCAGGCACATCCGTGAAGTGCTGCGTAGGATTAATCCAAACGTGTCCACCCTCGTAGCGAATTCTTGAGACGGCAGCTTCTCCTTGTCCTTCAAACCGATGACGAGGCGGAACTTGCACATCTTTCAGAAGATGCCAATCAATCAAATTCTGTCCTAATGCTGCAAGTTTTAGGAAGCGTTCAATGTTCGTAGGCAAGGGAATGCGCGGGAAGTCGTATTTCAAGAATTCGTAATACCGTTCACGATAGGTAGGACTATACAAAACCGCATAGATATAACCAAGAATTTCTTCGGGTGAAATACCTTCAGGCAGCCCGGAAGGATCCGTTTGTGGAAGTCCTAATGCTTCTGCTAACGCCTTGAGAAACGTAGGTTTCAAATTAAGCAATTGCCCTGTAGCAAGATCCAACTCATCTGGGTTCGGATATAGGTAAAGCGGGATCACGTATCCAGATTCACTGGTCGTGTTTGAGATATAACAATTGTCGGTGATTTTATCAGTTATCGAGGCGTGTTGCCATACCGGACTTTTGACAATACGGCAGACACAGAGGGCAAAATTTTTCCTGCGTAGGTGGTACATATTAGCGGGACGGGGGCGACAATGAAATCCACGCGAGCGTCCAGTGTAGTAGGTCCAGCGTGTGTCAAACAAACGATAGCGAATTGGCGTTACATGCAGTTCAGCATCGGGATTATTACGAATATCCGCTTGGGCAAGGTGAACCTGCCAATCTTGACTATCCCTTGGCAATCTGTAACGCTCTCGCGCCTCGTCTATAGAGAGTGAAACAAAATCGGTTACCGTCTCGCGGACCTCTTCAGCAGTCCGATGAATCGTCAATTTATCTCGCGCAGTGACAATTCCGATTGAATGGGTTTGAAAGATGTCAGTAATTTTCCATCCGCTTTCGTACTCGGCACTGTAGTTCGTTGCTTGCGGTACAAAAAGATAGTAGGGTGATGTCGGTTGTAGCTCACGCCACTCTGTGGACTGGACATCAGTTTCCGAAAGGATATTGTATTTCTCCTCTCGAGATCCCCATATATCCGCGTAATAGACCTTTGCAGTGGAAGGATTGTCCGGTTGTTTAACACATAACAAAATGCAAACTCCCTGCAAAATGTCAAATACATTTTCATCTCTCTCCGCTGTCGGCACCGCTTCCGTTCTTCTGTTACTGCCGTGCAGGTTAAGCAGATAGATTGCGTTAAAACTGTTTAACAAACTTTGACGTATGCCACGAGCGGTAGGGGCGTCAAGGAAATTATTGTTGACAATGTAACCGATAACACCTTCACCGTTTTTATCAATTCGCCACTGCGCCCACCGAATAAAATTCACGTAATCATCCTGAAGTGCTCTGGGGTTTGTTTCACCGAGCGATTTTCCGTCTACTTGTCTGTAATCCTTCGTGAGTTTACCAATGAAAGTTAAATTTCCATTGTCTCGACTTGGGTTAGCAGAATGTTGCTTGTAAGGGGGATTACCAAGAATGACAAGAAGTGGTTCATCGCGTTTCACTGAAACCGCCGCGTTCGCCTCATCAGAGATAAAATCTGCAAACGGCAAGCGTTGCGTCCTTTCCACGGGTTCCTCTAACGTGTTGGTGAGATAGATACGGAGACGTTCGGTTGCATCCCAACCTTGTGCTTGTAAAAATAGACTCAACTTCAGATGTGCAATCGTGTAGGGGGCAACCAACAGTTCAAATCCGAAAAGCCGTTTGACCAATTGAGCGTTGATATATCGGTTCCAGTCTCCTGTACCATAATTGGTCGTGACGTATTCGCGGATATGGTCAAGCACTGTCAAGAGAAAACCTCCGGTGCCTGTTGCGGGGTCGAGAATGAGCGTGTCGTCGTCAGCAAGCCCATCCTGTCTGTTCAGTTCTGTTTTGAGTAGACTGTCAACAGAACGGACGATATAGGAGATAACCTGTGGCGGTGTGTAATAGACACCACGGTCAACCCGACGCTGCGGGTCATATTCTGCAAGAAACGTCTCGTAGAAATGGACGACTGGATCCTCAAAATGCGTCTTTACACTAAAGGCGGTACGGAGCATCTCTGTAGACACGTTTCGGAGAAGGGTGGCGATGTCATCCAAAATGTAAGTAACGTTCTCCTCAAGATTCGGCGAGGCTACCTGATAGAAAAGTTGGCGTAAGAACGGATTGGAGCGTGGCAGGGCATTGGTTGCCGTTTCGCGTGAGAAGTTCGTTGCATTAGGCAATGTACAACGTGCCGCAAAGAGCCCATACGCGAGCGTTTGAGCATACATATCGGCGAAATCGTCTGGGGTCAGCGTAGCAAGGAGAAGCTCCTTAAACGCTGAAAACATGCTGTAAACCTGACTGTTTTCGTCCGTGAGCGTCGTTTCAATTTGGGTTTGTAGTTCACGTGTGCGGCGCGCCAGATGTTTCGCGAGTACCTCCGGGGTGCCGACTTGCAAGGGACCGGCATTGAGAAACCGCTCCAATAGTCTCTCTAAATTTTCGCGCTCGTCTGCAACGCTTGCTGTTAAACGAGATTGTCCCTCTGTATACAATCGGAATTCAACAAAATTGGTGAGGATGAAATTATCAAGGTTTTCAATAAACCGGATATTCTGTGTTTCAGCGTGTCCGATGAGTGCATCAAGATTTCTGCCATAAGCCTCTGCTTCAATATACCCAATCGGCAGTAATCCCTCGCGCGCAATAAAGTCGGGTCTCCCAATCTGATCAAGTCTTCTCGGTTCTTGTGTGAATGTTATTGTGGTTCTCTCAAAATAGTTAACGGCAATATCCTCAAGGAACGCTTGAAGATGTGGAAAAAGGGATAGTTCAGGGGTAGCCTCGGGGTCGGCTTGGGTACGGTGTATATCTTGTAGGTAACGCTCGCAGCGGTCTTGGAAATTCATATCATATAAAGTTAGGGAAAATATTTCGGTAATGCTATAAGAGAGGGTTATCAATCAACAAGCGACTATAATCCTGAAAATTCTGTAATCTTATAAATACTGGTTCAGACGCTATTATACACCCTTTGAATCTTGAGTGCAAGATTTTCCTTAGAAAGCAAGCGGGAGGGCATCGCCATCGACAAGGAGTATTTGTCGGTTGTCAGAATCAGGATTTTAGAATTTTCAGGATAATTAGAGTCTGTCTTATAATTGCGATTTTTTCGGACAAATATCCTTAGCATCGGGATTGTCCTTTAACAGAGGCATTCACGGAGGTTTCACGGAGGTCTTTTTGGAGCCTTGATTCCATTGGGTTTCTGATCTGGTAATTGTGCGTTCTCCGTGAAAAGCGCATAAAATGGGTTTTAAGTTATATTATATTTAACAAATAGGTATTTTTTAATGGTTATTTGGACGAAAGGAAATCTGCTTAATCAAACCTAAGTCTCGCCCGCAACTCCCCAAAAATAGCAATTCCACCACCATAAAACACCACCGCCAACGGAATCAATACCCAAATAGAAACAAATCCCTTCAACAGCGTCAAACCGATACCCATCACAGCAGAGAGAAAGGCTGCTTTTAGAAGCGTTGGCAGTATAAGAGGCGTTTCGCGGAACCTTATAATATTTCTCGAAATATAACCGATCCCAAAGACAAGTAGATACACTTCACTTATCACCATCGCTATCGCCGCACCGACATGACTGAAACGCGGAATCAAAAATAAATTTAAGCATATGTTCAAGAGTGCCGTTGTTCCCATGAGAACTGAGAAAGCACTACGTTTGTCCGTTGCGCGTAACACCGCCTGCACTGACGTCGTCACGAAGATCAACCCACCCGCCCAACTCAGCCATTGGAGCGCTTCTGACACTTTGGTGACTTCTGCTGGTGTATAGGTCGGAAACAACACCGCCGTAATTTCGGGGGATAGCGTCGAGAGTCCAACAGCGAACGGAAGTCCGCTTAGCACCATCCACCGCATACCGAACGTCCATGCTCCCGGAAACCTCTCTTTCTCTTGCTCCCACGCACGGGATAACACAGGAAACATGGCACCCATCATGAATGCCCCGGGTAGAATCGTGAAAGCGTTGACAATCGTATACGCCAAACCATACCACGTATTGGCATCCACGCCGTCCGAACTCAGTTTTGACACCAGAATCGCATCCACACGAAAATAGAGGAGGTTGAAAAGGTTACCGATAGCAAACGGCAGTGCCTGCTGCATCAGCCCCGTCACAATCTCTCGACTCGGTTGGAAGCCGAGCACAGTGAAACGGTATCGGGTAAGTCCAACACTTAAGATCAGATTAATACAACCCGCTGTCAACATTGCCTGACAGACGGTTATCAATCCATAGTTGAAAATTATCGCACCACCACCGATTAAGAGAAATACACCACGTTCAGCGATCACGGTGAACGCTTCATACTTCATCTTCTCGTGTGCGCGAAAGACGCACCGATACAACTGCGCTAAGGAATTCGCAATCTCTGCCAACCCTAAGAAAACGATCATCTCCACGATTATCGGGGTATAGAGGAATATACCACTAACAATCATGATGCCGTAAGCGACGATCGACAGAATACTGCGAACGATGAGCGCGTTGCCGAGATAGTGTCGTGTCTGTTGCAGGTGCAACGTCATTTCCCGTATGAGCGGGTTTTGCATACCGAGTTCTGTCAGGCTGGCAATCAGATTGGTAAGGGCAATCGCAACAAAATAGCCACCCAGTTCACTTTCTGAGAAATAACGTGGCATTAACCATATCGTTATGACGAGTGAACCCAAGCGGCTGATAAGGTGCGCGCTAAAAAGTGAAGACGTGTTTTGAAAGATGCGATTCACTGTTTCTAATTTTGAACTGAAAACTGACAACCGATAACTATTAATACAATCCAACTCTAACATAGTTAGGCACTAAAGTCCAATAGTTATCACTATCTCCCTGCTGTAAGCGTTGCGCGCCGAGATAGGCGATAGTCGCACCGCGCGGGACATTAAAAATAGCGTCTGCAAAGTGCACCCGATCGCCGAGATTTTCTCGGACTGCATCCCCGTATGTCGCCAGTCCATCCCCAACGAAGTTGATAGGGCAATCTGGAGATGTATCCTCTTTGATGCGGTCTAAGAAAGCATTGATCGGTAAACAGAGGTCCTCACTCAGACGCTCCCAGTTTGTATTCCCTTGAAAAATGGCACCGTAGGTTTCACTGCGCCGCGCATCGAGCAATGGACAGATAATGCTATTTGACCATCGGAGATTATAAGCGATTGCCTCCAAGGTTGAAACACCGACGATCGGTTTGTCAACGGCGTAACAGATAGATTTAATTGTCGCAACACCGATACGAATACCGGTAAATGAACCAGGTCCAATACCGACAGCACACCCATCTAAATCATTTACTGTAATGTCGCCCCACTTCAGGACGCTATCGATGGCGGGCATCAGCCTTGAGGAGTGCGCTCGGACAATATCAAGTGTATGCTCCGCGACTACGTTATCATCATCTATTAAAGCAACACTCCCAATAGGAGTCGAAGTATCAACGCCTAAAATTTTCATCTTTTATTTTCGTTTTTTCCAATCCACAGAATTATAACGCGCAGTTTTTCTCATACAAGTCCCGAAGAGTTTTCAAAACCCTTCGGGACCTCTAATATGGAATCTAATATCCAAACACCTACTCTGTTTTCAATCTTGCCCAGACAGTGGTAAGCTTACCCTGTGCTTCCACGTCCAGTGTGTCCGGTAACAATTTCTTAATCTCTGCCTGACTGAGAACAGATGCATAAATTCGTGAGTCTTCGATGTGAGCATCAAGATCGCCGGGACCTCCGGCTAAACCGCCGTGACGCTTACCCCAAATTGCCTCGGCATCTTTATTATCAAACGTCACGAATTGGCCAAATGTATAGTCGCCAATTTCGTCACCATTACGGTATATTCTCACACGTGCCGTGCCGCCGTCATCTTCATACGAGATCGCCATCATAATCAGCTCTCCCGTTTTCTTTTCTTCGAACCCAGGTTTCGGATCCTGTGTACGGTGAAACCAGCCGCTACCCGCCATCCAACGGTGATTCTGGCGTTCGCCAAAGACAATTGCATCAAACGTCGGATCGGAAAGCCGGTCGATGGTTAGTATTGAACCTTTCTGAACGTCGAGATTATCCATTATCGCCCACGATACCAACGTCTTTTCTCCGATGTCCGGACCGTCATACCCACTGGCAATTGCCCATTTACCAAGATCGACGTTCAATTGTCCATCCTCGATTGTAGCACCCATGAGTTTAATATCGGCAAAATTACCCATAAGGTCTTCCAGTTCAACACCTTTCTCAAATGTCCAGTGTCCAATGAGGGTGTCTGCCTTTTCTCCCTGCCCTGATGCCGTCATTGATAGATTGAACAGAAGCAGGACAGAACATAACCAAGTGCTATAGCGTTCCAGGTACTTCATGGTCATCTCCTCGATTGTTAATTCGGGTTGAGATTTTCCAGAAATCGCTAAAATTCAAGCATAATATTTGCCGTTAGTTGTTTTGCGGACCGCTACGGGCTCGGAAGCAAGAACCCACCGCACCGCGTGCATCCGCTAACGATACACTCGGACTCAGTATATCACATCTAAGAAAAAAACGATATTTTTTGGGGATTTCTGCCTTTGTGAGAGCGATAATGTATGCTATGCTGAATTTAATTCAGGCGCGAAAGTAGTTTGTGAAGGTGTTGTATATCCCGCTCAATCGCTGCGGCATCTGGGGGTGTTTCTGCAAGTTGAAGGTACTTCTCGAAAGCTACGATACTTTCGCTATACGCATGATTTTTATAGTGTAGATAACCGAGAAGACGGTAGTCCGTTGATGCATCGGGGAGCAACCACGTAATGCGTTCTGCCGCAGTAAGTGCTTTGTCGTAACGCTCAAGGAGCGTATAGGCGCGCACCAAATTCCGTAAGATACGCGCTAAGATCTCCCGATCCGTGGCTTCTGCTAACATGCTCGGTTTTAAGGACACCGACTCCCCCATCATTTCCTTGAGTTTTGCCTGGAGCATGTCTTCATGCATAAAGCATCCGTCTTTAAATACATCAAGGTGAATATCTAAATGCTCACGCTGATATTTAACAAGGAAATGCCCCGGGAAATTTACGCCAACAAGTGGTAATCCTGCACGCCTACCAACTTCAATATAGACAACCGCTAACGTGATAGGAATGCCAGTTTTATTATCCAACACAGCATTGAGAAAGTTGTTACCCAAAGCGTAGTAGTTCTCGGTATTGCCAGTGAACCCATTTTCTTCAAAAAGATAGCGATTCAGTTCAGAAATGTGGTGTTCAGGGAGTGTCGCATTTTGGATCCGTTCGCGTACAACGTTTGCCATCGTATCCAAACGACACAGATAATCCTCAATATTAAGCTCAATGTACTCGCTTTGAGCGATAAGAAGTGCACCTGTTGCGAGTTGAATCTCACTATCCTCGCGTTGGGCAAAGGAAAAAAATGGATCTGTTTGCGGAGTTTTCGCCATTTTTCTTAAAAATGCAATTTTTCTTGCATTCCCTGAAGATGTATGATATAATTAAAGGCAATAATTAAGTGGGGGATTAGCTCAGTTGGGAGAGCGCTTGCATGGCATGCAAGAGGTCACCAGTTCAAGTCTGGTATCCTCCACCTTTTTTATTTCCGCTGTTGTTTCAGAGAAGATGTAGAATTTTCGTCCGTTTTCTTGCTGGTTTGCGACTTCGACATTTTCCGTGGGATACCGTTATCCAGCACCCCTAAAACAGTTAAATGGAGTTGTGCGCGAGAAGGCAATGTCTGAATCAAACCTTCCTCGATCTTGTCAATCCCTTCTTGCATTTCCTTACGTTTCATCCGGAATTCGTCCAACGTCTCTTGGATTTCCGCATCTTCAGCAAGCGAATCTCTTACAAGCCTATTGAGCGTCTTCAAATTGGCGACTGCCTGAATCTGCTTTTGACGTTTTAATTCCCAGAGTGCTTTAATTTCGTTCTGCTGTGATTCTGTCACACCAAGGTCAGCCAAGGTGACGCCTTTCTCGCCCTCGTTATTGCTCTTTTGTGCCCATGCTATAACGCCAAAAAGCGCAACACATATCAAAATCCCCAAGGCACGCTTCCATATACCTCGATATTGCCATTGTATCTGTTCAACATCTCGCATAATCTTTTCCTCTAATTTCGATAGTTGGTTTCAGGCATTCTTGTACTATAGTAACACAGAGTACAGGAGATGTCAAGGGTAAACGAAGTGCTATCTCTGGTAACTGACAACTAAGTACCCAGAAAACCCTTGACAAAAAATACCCTATCTGTTACAATTACCTTTAACATTATGCCTCAGACTGCTGGCAGGCTATGCAGAGAAGTTGGAGGGCAAGGAAGGATTGGATGCTTTACAAAGGGTTACAACTCGATCGATTCCAAGAGGAAGCGATTGAGGCTATTAATCGGGATGCTTCAGTCATTGTTACTGCCCCTACGGGTGCAGGTAAAACTGTCATCGCCGAGTATGCCGTCGAAAAGTGCCTTGAAGAAAACCGTCGAGTTATCTACACTGCACCTATCAAAGCCCTCAGCAATCAGAAATATCGGGATTTTTACGCCGAATACGGAGACAAAATAGGCATTGTTACCGGCGATGTGGTCATAAATCCATACGCCCAAGTGCTATTGATGACCACGGAGATTTTCCGCAACACTATTTTTGATGACATTGAACGGTTGCAGGATGTCTCTTATGTTATCTTTGACGAAATCCACTATATCAACGATATTGAACGCGGCACCGTCTGGGAAGAGAGCCTCATCTTTGCACCCCAACATATCAAATTCGTCTGTCTGAGTGCTACTATTCCGAACATCAGCTCTTTCGCCGAATGGATGCAGAGCGTGCGGGATATAGACATTGAAATAGTCGAAGAGTTAAACCGTCCCGTGCCTTTGGAACATCATCTCTATTTTAAGGATTACGGTATCGGCAATACAAAGCATATCCCGATCATCCGTAGCACAGCACAGCACGATGCACGTAAACGAAAAAAATCCGACAAGTCCGATGATGAGACCGCTCCAGTGCTGCCGCCTGATTTTGTAGAGACAAGACTCCTTCCACATCTTCGTCGCGAAAAGCAGCTCCCTTGCCTTTATTTTTGTTTTAGTCGTAAGGGTTGTGAAGAAAACGCCAGCTTACTCGTCCATGGTTCGCAGCTGCAGCTACTTGATAAGGAACAACAGACCCAAATTTTAGAGAAATTTGATGAACTCTGCATTCAATTTGACATCGTAGAGGAAAGGAAAATTGACGCATTTCGTAGATTGATTGGCTGCGGAATTGCTTATCACCACGCAGGCATGTTGCCGACACTCAAAGAAGTAGTGGAAAGACTGTTTACTTCTGGATTAATTCAACTTCTCTTCACCACTGAAACGTTCGCCGTCGGTATTAATATGCCCGCTTGTACTGTCGTTTTTGACAGTCTTGAAAAATATGATGGGATCGGATTCCGCTATCTCAAAGCACGTGAATATCATCAGATGTCTGGACGCGCCGGTAGACGCGGGATTGACACCATCGGTTACGTTTATGCGCAAATTCTACCCGCTTATGCTGATTCAAAAGAGATTCGAGGTGTTGTCGCTAATAAGATAGAACCTATTGAAAGCCAGTTTAATCTCTCTTATTCCAGTATTCTCAATCTTTATCAGAAGTATGGCGATGACATTTACGATGTTTACACGATGAGTTTGAGTAACCATCAAAACTACGTCCGAGTTGCAAAACTCAACGAGCAGATTAAGACAAAAACCGAGAGACTCCAGACACTACCCGAACCTCAGTGCATCCATGAGGGAATTGATGGGAACACACAAATTGAGCAACATTATCGCCACGAGCGAAATCGTGAAAAGAACCTTCAGCGTTTATACGCAGAGATGGCACAAATCAAATCCCAAACTCGAGGAAAGAAGCGGAAAAAAGAACGAATTAAAAGATTAAAGGGCGTTCAACGGAAGGTAAAACATTTTCGGACAAGGAGTGAGCAAAGCCTTTGTGACGAGTGTCAACATTTAAAAACCTGCACCGGAAGATACAAGGCTATCCGTAAAGAAGAAGATCGGATCCAAAAACTCAAAAAGAAGACAACATTTATTCAAAACAGTCCGAAAGAGCAAATAGCAGCCCGTCTTAAAGTGCTTGAAGAACTCGGTTACATTGAGGGACAAACACTTCTGCCACGCGGGAGTACCGCCGCACATATTTATGGATATGAGCTTCAGTTAACCCAATTACTGTTAGGCGGATTTTTTGAAAGGCTTTCCGAGGATGAAATTAACTGCCTCATGATCGCAATTGTATCCGAACCTCGTAAAGACGGGTATTTTAAACCACTCAAAGACGAACATTTACTCGAAGTCCTCTACACAGTCAGTTCCGAGATTTCATTCATCCAGTATTTAGAGGTCGAGCACGGCGTAACGGAAATTACACCCATGTTGGAACTTCGATTTTGCACCGCTATGCTCGCTTGGAGCCGCGGTTGTCAGTTTGACAGACTTGAGAGATATGCTCGCGTGGATGCTGGCGATTTCGTCCGAACCTTTCGACTCGTCATCGATCAGCTCCGCCAAATTCGTCGTGCAATGAGTGGACACACTGCTCTCGTTGATAAACTCAACCGATGTATTGGGAAAATTAATAGAGATGTTGTTGACGCAGAACGGCAATTGCGGATTGGGCAGGAAGATCTTAGTGATGCAGCATCCACGGCGGACGGTGGTGCTACCAAAGAACCACCCCTTACTGACCATGGAAACCCGGATCCTGACGCAGTTAAAAATAATATTCTACTTTCCTAAGAAGCGTCGCTTTCTGACCACAACGCTTTGAAGAGAAAGTAGTTGTAATGTGAAATTGATTGTATTACAATACTGTGGTAAGCGTGTTTAGACACCAAATATGTAAAATGCTTGCCGCGCAGTACGCGAAGGCACTGACTAAAACACTAATAATAACCAAAGGAGAAAGTCTATGGCTAATCAAGACTTCAACCTAATCGGAGCTATTAAAGTACGCTCGGCTGAAGAAAACGATGCACCACATTTACACGCATATTGCTTTCCTGAAAAAACCGGAGAGCAGGTTGCTGAAGAGTTGAGAACTGATCTGGAAACGGGGAACGGAACCTATCGGCTTGTCGCAGAAGCCAGCGGATATCCGATCGGACAAGTTACTGTGAAGCACAGTCCCACCAACCCAGAAATCGCACAGGTGGGAAATCTCGCTGTAGCAGGTCCATTTCGGCAGTTAGGTGTGGCTGACCACCTTATGGGTGCTGCTGAGGCGACTGCAACAGCAAACGGTGTTAAGTCCCTTGAAGTAGAGTTAGCCCCCTCAGAGGCAAGCGTCATTCAAAGGTACAAGGACTGGGGATTCATCGAGAAACCGGTCGTCGTCCTCGAAAAAATGCTGGAAGCAGAAGTAGAAGAAGCGGCAGCAGAAGCAGAAATAGAAGTGGAAGTCGACGATACCGACGGAAGCACAGAGGATGAGGCATCTGAAAATGGTGATGGACAAACGAGCCTCCTTGATGCCTAAAAGGGGAAATACTATGAAGAAGCTCTGGCTTGCTCCCGTACTCGTTCTCTTTATCATCGGGTGCGGCACCCAGAATGAGAACCTCGCCAAGGGCAAGGAATTGATTAAATCGGATAAAAGACGGAAAGAGGAACGCGCCGTCCGGGAATTTAAACTCGCGCTCCAACGACCCATTGATAATGCCGAAGCACACTATCTGCTCGGATTTTACAACTCCCAGGAGTTTTACGAACCCAATACCACCGATTGGGAGGAGGCTTCGATCGTTGAACGCGGCAAACACATGTTCCTCGCATACAAAGAGGAACCGCGTAAATATCTCGAAAGACTGATTTTTGAGACACTCCGCGATGACGATTTAGATATTCAGAATGCTGCACTTGACGCGCTAAGGCGCATATATAAGCAAGGCGACCGCAAACGCCTCATCAGCCAACTCCAGAAAGCTATTAAATCCGGAGATAATCGCGATAGACACAGCGCACATTGGGTGTTCGGACATCTCGGTAAGGATGATCCGACAACCCTTGTATCCATTTTGGTAAAACTTCTGGATCACCGCCGGACAGAAACGCGCTTGAACGCAGTCAAGGCACTCGGCGAAATTGGAAGTGAGGTAGCAATTCCGGCACTTGCTGCGTTAATTGAATCCGGCTCTGCCAAATGGAAACGCGATCGGGAGGAACCTGAGGTTCGTCAACTCGCCGTAGAGTCACTCGGGAAAATTGGCGGCGCAGCTGTTCCAGAACTCGTCAAAATTGTCGAGAACAAGGGATCGTCACTGCGCGTTGATGCTATCCGCGCATTGGCGACACTCGGCGATGACAAGGTCGTCGAACCACTCTTAGACGCTTTGAGAGAACAGAGCAGTCGAGACGTGCTTATCCCGCTTAATTGAACGCGGGTCGTGATTGTACTTTTCGGCGTAGTTTGCGACGCCGGGATCTCGCCCGTTATTCGAAAGACTACTGGGAAGGACCTAAATTTGCTATTGAATCGAAAGGATCCAGCATGCTAAAAAAAATAACACAGTCGGTCAAACCTCGCTGTTTCGCAGTTATTGTGCTCATCTTTGCCCTGGCATTGGGAGTCGGATGCGACAATCGGTATTACGATGACCGTTTGCAAATGGAGGTTCAGCAGTTAGACAGCGACCTCATGAATCGTTGGGCTACCAGTGGAGTCGTTGTTTTAGATACCGCACCCAATGGGCCCGCACGTAAAGCGCAACTCGAAGCTGGTGAACTCATCTCTTATGTCATCGTAGAATATCCAGTCAAAAGTCCTGGGGACTTTAACAGTGCAATGAAAAAGGCACTGGATGAGGATAGTGATCTGATTCTTCATTTGAAGGATAAAGATCCTATCCGTATCGCCCTGCGAAGGAAAGGAGATAAGGTGGGACTCAGCGTTGAAGGAAGTGGCACTGTCCGTGTTAATCAAATTCAACCTGGAACCCCTGCTGCAAACGCTGATATTCAGGTAGGCGACATTGTTGAAAAGATTGTCGATGAGCAAAATATTAACAGCATCGCCGATTATAAGAAGATACTCGGAAAACTCTCCAAACACAAATTAATCTTCCGAACTTCGGAGTTGATAGGCGTGAAAATCGCTGCTGTGACTGCCCTGGGGGACTTAGGAGATGCCCGCGCAATTGAACCATTGATAGACCTTTTCAAAAATAGCACAGAATTTTCACTCCGCAAAGCTGCAATCAGTAGTCTTCAACGCCTCGTTGAATTAAGCGTGCTAAATGACCTTTTCCAAGAATTCCAACGCACCAATGTGAATCAACTTCCAGCTGATAGCCTTCAAGCGAGCCAACTCGAATCCGCCTCAATTCTTGGCTTACTTACCGTAGATAGAACAGAAAATACCGCTACCCTCAAAGCCCCTTTCGGAACACAGTTCAGACACAAATCCGAGACACTCTATCAGAAAATCAACGAGGGACAAATCGCTGAACTTGCACAACAATATATTCAGATTAACGTGGAACCAGAACAAGAGATTCGGCGCCCATGTCTCGCCATACTCGGAATTCTCAAACCAATTTCGGCGATTGATGCTCTTATTGCTGTCCTTGAAAACCCAGCAGAAATTCCCGGTATCCGCTTTCAAGCAGGGTTGGCACTTAGTCAGATTGGCGAACCCGCTGTTGACGCTCTCATCACCACTTTTGAAAGCGGTGATACCAGCACAAAGGACATAGCCGCTTCTGCACTTGGCGGTATCGGAGGAGCTAAGGCACGAAATCGGTTGATTAGGGCACTCGAAGCTGCCGATGAACCCGCAATCCGACTCACACTTGTCGACGCAATCGCCAAGATCGGAGACGGCCCTTCAATTCAGGCACTTGAGCGTCAACGTGAACAATACCAACAGGATACTGATAGCGGTCTCCGTATCTTCCTTGATGAGGTTTTTAGAAACTTAGCAAAGGAATCGATGTAATTCAACGGAGGCTCACGCAACGGGTTGTGTGCTACCAATGAAAATTGGACTCATTTCAGACTTACACACAGACGTTACGCCCCTAAATAAAGCACTCATCCCGTATCTCATTGATGCCGTCAGGGCAGCAAAACTTGACGTTTTAGTAATTGCAGGCGATCTCGCGCGACATCTCGTTCAACTTTCTGAAACACTCAACGCTTTTTATATGGCAGATTTAGCCTGTGAGAAATTGTTCGTTCCAGGCAACCATGACATTTGGGCAATTGAGACTGCCGACGTTACAAGCGAACAGAAGTGCGATATTATTTCTCAACTCTGTTATGAGTGTGAGTTTCGCCCGCTTATGGATCAGCCCTTTGTCACCGAGCAAATCGCTTTCTGCGGGACTATCGGCTGGTACGATTACAGTTTCGCGCCAGAGGGCTACGACTTTTCCGACGCACAATATGCCGAGAAGGAGTTGATGGGGGCAGTCTGGAATGACAAGCGATACGCCAAATGGGCGGACACCGATCCCGCTGTCACCCAGCGTTTTGAAGTAGAACTTGAAGCACAGATTGCTTGTGTCCGAGATGACGTGTCCCGTATTATTGTGGTTACGCACCACGTTCCATTTCGCGAGTGCATCCAATACCGAGGCGAATTGCCTTGGGACTTCTTTCGGGCTTTCATGGGAAGTAAACGCATCGGCGCATGCTGCTTGCGAGAACCACTTGTTACACACGCGCTTTTCGGGCATGTCCATCGATCGGTTGATATGCAACTTCGCAGTGTACGTGCTATCTGTGCGCCTGTAGGTTATCTATATGAAAAACCTACTGTGGATTTGAAAACTTATGCCGCACAATGTTTGGCTTGTTTCGAGGTATAATTGAATATTGTAGCGCAAACTGTTAGTTTGCGGATTATGTGAGTTAGAAACGAAATGACCCCAGAATTCCGAAGATAGAAAGGAAAACGCTATGGAGATAACAATAACCAATAGTAACGACGCAGGCGCACTCGAATTCCCTTGGGGTGCGATTAAATGGCTGTGTAATGATCAAATCGATCCAGAGGCTGAGATGACTTTCGGGGTCGTCTATATTAACGCCGGTGAGGGCAATCCTGTCCATTACCATCCAAACTGTGAAGAACTCATCTATGTCCTCTCCGGTGAATGCGATCACAGCTTGGGAGATGAGGTCATTCCGCTCAAACCTGGGATGATGTTGCGTATCCCTCGCAATGTCAAGCACAATGCCGTCAACACCGGCTGGCAACCAGTGACAATGATTATCTGTTATTCGGATGCTGACAGGCAAACTGTCTTTGAAGAATAGAAACGACTGTTTATAGGAGGGATTTGTAATTCTAACCCTATTTTACCGCGAGGTATAATTAAAAAAGGTCCAAAGCGCGTAGCTCGTAATGAAATAGAGAGCGGATTTGGGAAAAGAACGTCAAAGTTCCAACCCTCTCCATTTAACCGCAAGGAAAAATTAAAGAATGTCCAAAGAATCCCACTGCAGTGTTAAAATCTGCGGTATTACCTCTATCCATGACGCTCGACTTGCCGCCGATGCAGGCGCGGACTACGTCGGTGTGTTAGTTGATGTCGCCGTATCAGAACGAACACGTTCTACCGCCCAGGCCTCTGAAATCGCAAGCGGCAGCCCCATTCCTACCGTGCTTCTGCTATACAACCGCACAACATCTGATATCCAAGAAATCGTTTCCCAAATTCAACCCTTTGCCTTGCAACTCCTTGGGCAGGAGCCACCGCAACAAGTTGAAGAACTTAAAGACACTGTGCCGTGTCAGCTTTGGAAATCCGTCTATCTGCCTGCGGGCAGCCCTGAAAATGTAGATATGCCTACTGTCCAAGCGGAGATGCAAGCTTATCGAGATGCAGGTGCTGATTTCCTTCTGTTTGATAGTGTTGATATAAGTTTGGAGAAACCCAGATACGGTGGTACTGGGAAAACTTGTGATTGGAATGTCGCCGCTGAGTTGATTACGGAAAGTCCACTCCCGGTATTTTTCGCTGGTGGGATCCGTCCAGAGAATGTTAAAGCGGCTATTGAAACGATCCGTCCACACGGCATTGATCTCTGTTCTGGGGTTGAGGCATCAAAGGGTATCAAGGATCCACATAAACTCGAACAACTCATGGAACAAGTTAAACAAGCCAATTAAAAAGGAGTGATCAGTTGTCGGTCAGCGGATACTTGTAAAATCTCCCCAACTCGGAGTACGCCAAGAAGGGGTATATTGTTACAAAGTCGCCTCTTAACTAACAACTGACAACTGATAACTGACAACCATTCCTCTGACAACCATTCGAAGGGAGTTTTTTATGAATAACTATTGGGGCTGCCGTGTCCAGACGTTCAGCAATCTCTTTCGACTCACCGCTGTTCTCCTATTAATATGTATGTTATCTATTGCTGACTTTTCTACTGCCTTCGCTGATGGTCATGAAGCTGAAGGTGAAAAGGCAGAAGAAAAACCAAATATTTCAGGATGGTTCCAGATTGATATTGATAGTCTCGGTCCTTATTTCTTGATTGGTGCTAGTCATCCACTCGGCGATGGCATTTCATTTGATTCTAATATCTATGTGAACGGTAATCCAGGTATCGACGGTTCGCGCAAGTATTTGGGCGAGTTTGATATGGGCATTTCATTCCCTGTGATCGCGAATGACAGCATGGCACTGCTGCTAACACCTATGCTCGGAATTGGGTTCAATTATGCCACTCCAGACGGCCCCTACGCCTTATACCCGCAAATCTTTGCTATCCTACCTGCTGGCAAAATTTTCGGCTTCCATTGGACAATCAGTACACTTTCTTCTATATTCGATGATGAAAGCCTAAATGAACTCTATAATCGCACGTATTTCACCTACGCCCTTAATGATACCGTCGCCATTGGTCCGCAATTTGAATCCGTGCTCGGTCTCGGTGGTGATGGTGGATTGTGGGTGCTAAATTTCGGTGGACGTATAAATATCGGCTATGGTGAGAACAACACGCTTGGCATATACGTCGGGTATGAGACCAAAAAAGAGGAAGGGCAAACCGGGCTTACCGGTAGAATGAATTTTACGCGTAGATGGTAGCAGGCTTTAGGTGAGAAACGCTCCGCATAGTAGGCGAGATGTCCTCACCTCGCCACCAATACCTTCGCTATATAGTCCTCCGTATTCTATTCCAACAGATAAATATGAATCGTCCTATCTTTTACACGTGAGAAAGCAGACAAGGTTTTTACAAGATGCCCGCGTTCGCGAATCCAGCTGCGAACCGCCGTGTCGGCGTCAAAAACGTTGAAACTCGCCACGTCCACAACAAACCACAATCGTTCTCGCCCAGAAGTTTCCCACTCCCTTTCAAACGCTTTCGGGTTGTCTAAGAGTCCCCCGATGTAGATGGATGTCATTTCTGGAAGATAGTACCTACCCATCTCAGGCTCGGAAAGCACCACGTTATCGGTTGGATGCTTCTGGACTTGAATCGCTGCAAACGCCTCTCGCCATCTCGGCCGTCCGCCGTTTTCAATCCAAAAGTAGAGATAGGTCTGTGAGAGCAGCGTCACCACCAGAACACACGGCATAAATGCACCTAGTATTTTCCCGTCTGATTTCGGTACAACCGCCTTCCAAATCCATTCACACGCGACACCAGCCAAGATAAAATAGGCAGGGATCGTCCAGAACAGGTAATAGCCAGCAACGTTTTGAAGCTGCGAGGCAACGAGAAAAAGTCCCAGGGGTATACCGGCATAACAGACTAAAAAACGCGTAGACCTCTTAGATGCTGTCGCAACGAAACCGAAAAACGCTGCAACAGCTATCGGGATACTCACCCCGTGGACAAGCGTTAGTAGGATATAAAGTGGACTCCGCTGCCACTCGTTGCGTCCCCATCCGGAAAAAAGATAATCGCGAACTTCTGGCAGCAATAGTGCCAACACCGGCATCGCAAACGGGATAAAAAAAATCAACAAATTTAGCCATCGTTTCTTCTTGGATTTTTCTAATAGACAGATCATGGCGTAAGCAGCTAACGCGGGAACAATCACAACAGAAAGAGTATGTGAGAGGATTAGACAGAAACAGGAAACCAACGCGCCTACCGTCAAAAGTGTCGAATCGCGTTCCAAGGATAGGTAGAATAACCATGCTGTCAATACAGCAAAGAGGAGGGTAAAAATAGGGTACCGCGCGTTTTGCGTCCAAAACAGATGCCAACTTGAACATGCCATAAACATGCTACTCAGAAGCCCAATATGCCAATTGAATAACGTTCGTCCTAATCCAAAAACCGCAGGAATTGAGACAATACCAACGATACACGGAATTAAACGACTGCCCCATTCGCTATCGTTGGCGAGCGCGATAGATAACTTTACCGCCAGGTAAGGAATGGGATTCGGAATGCGCTGCCAGCTCTCCAACGAAAATCCTTCTGCATCTTTGACTGTAAAGACCTCATCAATCCAAAAACTCCACTGACCTAAATTCCAGAGGCGAAGTAGTGCCCCGAATATCACAACAACGCTCAAAAACACAATATGCATTTTTTTTGGGCAATCTTTTGTTGAAAATTTCAGCATTTTCTAAGAGTTATCGGTTATTAGTCATCAGTTATCAGTTTTAAAAGTTTGCTTTGCAGTGGGAGTTATCCGTCATTCATTATCCGTTAAATGCTTATGGTACTTACATTACTGACAGCTGAAAGTGCGGTGAAGTCCACACGGACTTCATACCGTTGATTTGAAGCGAATGTTCTGACGACTGGTAACTATTAATTGGCACGCATTTTGCTTTAAACGAAAATAGGTGCACAGTAAGTGCTGGTGAAAGCCTGCTGTTCGCAGGCGAGTATATCACAAGTTTATTCTCAAGTCAAGTGATCCTGTTCTCTGTAAAAAATCTGGACTGGCACTGTAGCACCGTGATTGTAAGGCAACTTAATCCTACACAACACCGCAGGCGCGCTTTGACGCGCACAAGGAGATTTTAATGAAAACGCATGCATTTTGGTTTGTTCAAGTATTAGCGTTGGTCTGTATTTTCGCTATCGGTAGTATCCCTATGGTCTATGCTGACGCACATGAAGCAGGTGAAGAGATGGCGGCGGAAGAAGAATCAAGTGTTTCAGGTTGGTTCCGTACCGATACAGATAGTTTAGGAACGCAGATCTGGTTCGGTGCAAGCCATTCCCCAAGTTTCCTCGGTAGTCTCTCCCTCGATACAGATATTTACGTCGTTGATACATTCGGTGAATTGGACGTCGGAATCGGCATTCCAGTCGTTGATAGCGATTCACTGTCGCTCAGTTTCCTGCCTATGGTAGGTATCGGATTTGACTATGCTGCGCCGAATGGTCCCTCTTCCTTGATTGCCCCGCAGCTATTTACGTATCTCACTGCTGGTTCTATCTACTTTGAATCATGGATCCAAGGTTTCTTCAATTCTATGTTCGATGAAGAAGCGGGTGATTCCCTCTACACTCGCAATTTTGTCCTCCTGTCCCTCAATGATACACTTTCTGTTGGTCCGCAGGTGGAAGTAACCCTTGATTTAACCGAAGGCGGACTCGGTAGTCTCGCTCCCGGTCTCCGCGCAAACGTCGCTTACGGTGAAAATAACACGCTTGGCGTCTTTGTCGGATTTGAAACCCAAAAAGGGGACGATGACACAGGTATTACCGGCAGAATGACGTTCGTTCGTACTTGGTAAGGATGGAAAGGAAACTATCAGTTGTTAGTTATCAGTTATGAGTAACAAGAGATGTTTCATGTATCAGTCTCTCTTCACTGACTGCTGACAACTGATAACTGACTGCTGTTCTACAAGGAGATATTTCAAATGAAGAAAAAGGTGATTATACTAATTTTTGCCCTCACTTGCCTATTAAGTCTGAACGCTTTCGCCTTAAACGGGTCGATTGAGGGTGAAAAGGTTTCTGATGCAAAATATATGGCTGACACGTTGTGGGTACTTGTCGCTGCATTTCTCGTTTTCTTTATGCAGGCAGGATTCGCTATGGTAGAGTCTGGATTCACACGTGCCAAGAATGCTGTCAACATTCTCATGAAGAACCTACTGGACTTCTCAATGGGTTCAATCGCTTATTGGGCGATCGGCTTTGCTATTATGTTTGGTGCTGGCAACGCATTTATGGGAACAAGCGGATGGTTCGTTCCATCTGATTCTGGTGTATTTGGTTCATTAGAATGGAGTTCTGTGCCGACACACGCCGCATGGCTCTTCCAACTGGTGTTCGCTGCGACCGCCGCGACTATCGTCTCTGGGGCAATGGCAGAACGGACACAATTCAAAAGTTATCTCATTTATAGTGTCTTCATCACCGGTATCATCTATCCGATTGTTGGACACTGGATTTGGGGTGGTGGTTGGTTATCAAGTCTGGGTATGTCGGATTTCGCAGGTTCGACTGTCGTCCACTCAACAGGTGGTTGGCTTGCGCTAACGGGTGCTATCGTCTTAGGCCCCCGTGCTGGTAAATACGATAGTGAAGGCAATCCAAGACCGATTGCTGGACATAATCTCCCGCTTGCCGCACTCGGTGTCTTTATCCTATGGCTCGGATGGTTCGGATTTAACCCGGGTAGCCAAATGGGTGCAGATGCTGCCGACATCTCCAGTATTGCTGTAACGACGAACCTCGCTGCCGCCGCAGGTGCTATTACCGCTATGATTACTGCATGGTTATTCCTCGGTAAACCCGATGCCGGTATGTCTCTCAACGGCGCACTCGCTGGCTTGGTGGCTATTACTGCAGGCTGCGCCTCTGTGAGTCCAGTATCCGCTGCGATTATTGGCGCACTCGGCGGTATTGTTGTTGTTCTCAGTGTTCTGTTATTTGAAAAACTTCGCATTGATGATCCAGTCGGTGCTATCTCCGTTCACGGAACTTGCGGTGCCTTAGGTACAATCCTCCTCGGATTTTTCGATAGTGAAAGTGGCGTATTCTTTGGTGGTGGATTCGGACTCCTCTGGGCACAGGTCGTCGGTGTTGTCGCTGTTCTTGCATGGTGTCTCGTTACTGGCTTTATTCTCTTCTACGCAATTAAAGCCGCTACGGGCTTACGGGTCAGTGAAGAGGAAGAAATGGCAGGGCTTGACTACGGAGAGCACGGCGCAAGTGCATATCCTGATTTCAACGTCTCCTCAATTCGCTAAACGCATTTTTCAGGTAGCCTTCGAGCTACAACAATCGAATAGGGACCGCCCACACGAAGTTTCATTTTATCCCTGAGTTACTTCACTCTTTGTGGGCGTTTCCCTTTTTGCGATTTGTATTTTATTTTGTTAAAGGCCCCCTTGTAGGTGCCCATGAACGCTTCAACTTGATCCCCTGATAAAAGGGAAGTCTTCTTTGAAATATTCACATATTTTTAGAAGTTACTATAAGCCAAAATTATTACTTGATTCTGTTATGATATTCTGATAAAATTCTGAATCAATGCCTTCTCAAAATTAGATGCTCTTGTCAGAAAATGAATGGGATGAGAGTAATTGTCCCTACACACTTGGAATTGAAGAGGCAGACAGTGCTGTCTGTTCTCGAAACGACACACAAGCAACATCTGCTTGTAAATATTACGGAGGATTCAGATGCAACAACGATGTGCATCAACGTCTGCGAAAAAACGATCTGGTTACGCACGCTTTGGAACGCTACTTGTTGTGCTATTAATTTGTGGTGTGCCGAGTTTGGCGATGGCACAAGAGGCAGCACCTGATTCAGGTGACACCGCTTGGATGCTCACCTCAACTGCTCTCGTCCTATTTATGACGATCCCTGGACTCGCACTCTTCTATGGAGGACTTGTCCGCGTACAAAATGTTCTCTCTGTCCTGATGCAATGTTTCGCATTAACAGGGTTGATTACTATTGTGTGGGTTATCTGTGGTTACAGTCTTGCTTTCAACACCGCCGGTATGGAGGCAGGGAAAATCACGCTTACTTCTTTTGTCGGTGGACTTGGTACCATGTTCTTGCGAGGTATTGATGTTGATACCCTCTCTGGAACTATCCCCGAAACTGTTTTTATCACCTTCCAACTGACATTCGCAATTATCACGCCCGCGCTGATTGCTGGAGCATTCGCTGAGCGAATGAAATTCTCGGCGATGCTTATCTTCTCTATACTCTGGTCTATAATCGTGTACGCCCCGCTCTGCCACATGGCGTGGTCTGGCGATGGATCCCTGTTTGGTGATATTATCGGCGCACTTGATTTTGCCGGTGGGACTGTTGTGCATATTAACGCAGGTATCGCAGCATTAGTCGCCGCCATCTTGGTCGGAAAGCGTATCGGCTACCAGACAACGGCAATGCCACCACATAGTTTAACACTTACCGTCGTCGGCGCATCAATGCTCTGGGTCGGCTGGTTCGGTTTCAATGCTGGCAGTGCTGTTGCCGCTGATGGTGCCGCGGGTATGGCGATGCTCGTTACCCAAATTTCAACTGCCACCGCCGCTATTGCATGGATGTTCGTTGAATGGGCGAAACACGGGAAACCGAGTGCTTTGGGTATTGTAACAGGTGCTGTCGCTGGCTTAGTTGCCATTACCCCCGCTTCTGGCTCTGTCGGACCGATTGGTGCACTCGTTATCGGCATCGTTTCTGGCGTTGTCTGTTTCTGGGGTGCTACCAGTTTGAAAGCCCAACTCGGTTATGACGATTCCCTCGACGCATTTGGCGTTCACGGTATTGGTGGGATTGTTGGTGCCTTACTAACCGGAGTTTTTGCCGCTGCAAGTTTAGGTGGTGTCGGGTTAGACAAAAGTATGGGAATGCAAGTTTGGTCCCAGTTCCTCAGCATCGTCGTCACTATCCTCTGGAGTGGCATCCTTTCGTTTATTATCCTCAAAATTGTTGATGCTATAGTCGGCTTGCGCGTTGAAGAGGATGAGGAGCGCCAGGGGCTTGACCTCTCGCAGCACAACGAACGTGGATACAACCTCTCATAACCGACGGTTGTCTTTACCTCATGGTAGGCGAGGTTTTTAACCTCGCTGGCAAATGTAAATAAAAAGGGCGGATCATAGGATCCGCCCTATATTTTTGACTAATTTAAGGTAAGTCCAGTTTTAGGACGTAGGTTGGGTTGAGCAGAAAGAAACAAAACCATTTCATTTATACCGAAGGTTTTGTTTTTCAATCCGTCATTTGTATACATAGATACAGCGAAACCCAACAATCCAAACTCACGTTGATTACCCCGTCGTTACCCGGGCAACTATCTCCGCATCAGACAATCTGTCTTTTTCCACAAGTAAATGCTGGCTTGCCCCTATGTTTCCATAGACCTCAGAAATCCATGCTGTGTCAAATGCCTCGCCAGTGTTATGGATAATCAACGGTCGAGGTGCGATGAGTGTTCCTGCAGTCCGAAAATCGCCAACTTGGCGGATATTCGGTATCGGTAAAGTTTCCAAGAAAACGGGATCGCCATCAATATCATAGCGTAAGTCAAATTCTGCCGCATCGACAATAACATTTTTGACATCTGCAAATCCCGCAGCCAGTAGACTCCACAGTCCCGCTTCACCTATTCCAATCAGATTCACCTCTGAAACGTCACCCCTGCCTGTGAAACAGTGCAGTGCCGTCACGATGTCCTGCACACGTAATGCCGCAGTCGTTCTGTTGTAGGTAGTAAAGTAATTGGTATCTTCCGATCTCTCATAATCGCTGTGTTCACCTGTTCCGAAGACGTCAATCAGAAGCACCTTCCGATCCGCACTGAGCAAGTCCGTGATGAGTGATAGCGGTTCACCCGTTTCTACGTCAATTAACTTTTCCTTGCCTTCTGGGTGAACGATAACGACGACTGGATCATGTCCAACCTGTGGCTCCGGACTAAATAGAATAGCAGGAATAGCATCCTCCATATTCTGTCTGCCGATGATGAGGTGTTTCGCAGACATCTGAATATGGGCTTGCAAGCTGCGCCCTACATTCCTTTGGTAGGTTGTTGGAAACGCACCCTCTGGTTCAACAAGCGTTACATCTGTACTTTTTGGGATCTGTAATCCGAGGGCATGTTGCAGCCCACTGCCTATCTCTTCACGGAATGACTGGAGTTCTACTTCATTCGTCGGTTTCCGTTTTTCGATCGCTTGGAGCGTACGATTCGCCCAGGTCGGTAGAAACGCCTCCTGTTTCAAGGCGTGTGACGGCATCTCACGTCCCGAAAAGGTCAACAATGCATCGTCGGGTTCAACTTGAAATGGAATCTCTTTGAATGCTGATGCGTCCTCTGCCCCTAAAAACCACTTAGCGAACCACGCATACACTGCCTCTCGACTCTCTTGATTATAGTTATGCTCTGCGTCTACCTGAACCTGATGCACCTTGTCTTCTGCGTTGAAGTGGGCATAGATACTTCGGATGGCTGGATATTCGACTGTCGGGGTATTCACCGTCCAGTCACCCGTGGCAGATACTAATAAGAGCGGACGCGGTGCCATGAGCGCGCCAATCTCAATGTTGCTTACATCTAAACGAAGATTCGGAGCATTTTCACAGAGACAACCGCCTTGCATTGTCGCTGAAATCATATTGACGGGTGCAGAGACTTTGATGCGTTCATCGACTGCTGTCAAAATAAAAGCTTGTGTGCCGCCGCCTGACGCCCCTGTACACCCGATGCGTTCATTATCTACATCTGATAAGTTTTCTAAAAAGTCGATGGAGCTGATACTATTCTGAAGTTGGAGACCCATTGCGCTGAGACCCCACAATCCCTCGTGTGTCCCACCGTAACGATGCTCTATCTGTTTACCACTATCGTTGTAACCGAGCATATCGTAGGCAAAGATAACGTATCCCTGTTTCGCGAAGTTGATACAGCGACCAGGAATTGAGCCACGTTCAATACTCTCAAGCCTACCGCGGGTCCAATGTCCATGCGGACTCACAATTCCCGGAAACGGACCTGATTTCCCCAGTGGACGATAAAGGTTTCCTGTTGTGAAGAAACCCGGAAAGGGTTCAAAATAAACCTTCTCCACACTGTAATCTTCCCTCTCGATTTTCCCGAAGATCTCAGCATTTAGCGGTGTCGGTTCATGCGTCGGTACTAAGCCGTTGGCAACGCGAATCTGCTGGCGCAATGCTGCAGATTTTTCTGTCCATTCCGCTTTCGTATAACCCGGAAAGGTATAAGGTGTATTCAGGTCGCGTGGTGTCTCACCGCGTGCGTCGTTAACCACCCGCGAAGGCTCAGCAAAAACATGGGCAAGTTCGTGATGTTGTTCAGCCATTGACAATTCCTCCATTATCAATCTACCACCAAAATCCGTCTTTTGGTGGCGAGGGTATTTTAAGTATCTGAAGCAGTTTCCTCAGCCACCAACTTCGTCTCTATATTGTTGAGGCTCTCCGCTATATTTGCCAATACGTTAATCTCTTCTGCTACGAAATAAGCAGTAATTAATAGCACTGGTCCAGAAAGAGCAAAAATCACAGACAAAATCACACTTGAGGTAAAAGCGATGTTTCCTCTCGGATCGATGGGAAAGAGACCCAAGAGTTCCCGATTCCGAATGATAGTATCTAAGAACTTCGGAATTCCCGATCCGAAGATTGAAGCCACCAATGTTTGAACACCTGTCCCGATGAGTACAAGGAAACTGACTTCACCAAGCAGTTGGACCCCGATAACCGCAATTGATATCAAAAGGAAATTGGGGTCGTTATCGAGTGTCCTGATTTTATTCGATCTGTTCCAACACAGCATGGCGAAGATTGTAGTGATGGTGATAGTAAGGCATACTTCCAAAATTGACCCAATAACGACAAGAATCGATGGAGTCATTCCCAAATTTTTGCTTGCACCTATCGTATCAGCGCAAATCACAATACTCCATACACTGATATAGACGAAGACCGCCAACCCGAGGATTTTGAGGAGGATTACGGTCCAACTCCGAAATTGACTGCCGGATTCCAATGAATCAATCCATGCAATAATGCCTCGCAAATAGCGCATAAAATACGCCTCCTACCATACAAGTTCCGCTACAACACGGTTTATTCGAACCGTAGTCAAGTCGCGATTAATATAGCAGGTCGTGTAGGGTTTGTCAAATTAAAGCCTCTGGTTTTTGGGAACATTTACTTTTAATTTTCCCTTTTCACTAACCATAGGTAGGTGCGGTTTGAAATTGTGCTGTTAAAGCACAATTTGTCTTAGCTTTACATTCCGCACCCGCAGCGTGCCATGCGCGGACGCTGCGTTGATTTGCTGAATGTCTAATTAATGCTAAGGCTTACCATAAGGGCTTGGGACACAGGCGGCTTCTCATTTTCAAAATACTTGAACGCACCGAGGTCCCAGCGAAATCCAACGCTTCATCTGACGGTCTCTGGAAACTGAGAATTGAGAACCAAAACCGCTTGATTTCCCGAACTTTTTGTGATACAATACAGTCAAAAAGGATGGACATAATGAAAATACTGGTTATCGGGCAAGGAGGGCGTGAACACACACTCGTCTGGAAACTTGCACAAAGTTCACTCGTCGAAAAAATCTATTGCGCACCCGGTAATGCCGGCATCTCACAGATTGCAGAATCTATCCCTATGCCGGAGCAGTTTACTGACTTAGTAGACTGGGCGGAATCCAAAAACATTGCACTGACTATTGTAGGTCCCGAAGTTCCCCTGGCTGAAGGGATCGTTGATGTATTCCACGAACGCGGGCTAAAAGCGTTTGGACCCGATAAACGAGCAGCGCGGCTCGAAGCAAGTAAAGATTTTGCCAAGCAGATGATGATGAAAAACAACATACCGACAGCAGCGCATCGCACATTCGTGGACGCCGAGGAAGCGATGGCATATATCGAAGATTACAATGCCCCTGTTTTCGTCAAGGCAAACGGACTCGCCGCTGGCAAAGGGGTTATCCCCGGACGTACCTTCAAAGAGGCAGCACAAGCAGTCACAACTATTTTGGTAGACAAGGCATTTGGCGAAGCAGGCGATAGCGTGGTGATTGAGGAGGAATTAATCGGTGAAGAAGCCTCTTTTACTGTCCTTACTGATGGCACGTATTGTCTGCCGTTTGTCTCTTCGCAGGACCATAAAATGTCGCACGACGGTGATACAGGCAAGAACACCGGCGGAATGGGTGCTTACTCTCCCGCCCCTGTTATCACGCCTGAACTGCACAACGATGTGATGCAGCGCATCGTTTATCCAACTATCAAGGGCATGGCGGATATCGGAAGACCCTTCAAAGGTGTACTATACGTCGGATTGATGATTACAGATGCCGGTCCGAAGGTGGTAGAATTCAACTGTCGTTTCGGAGATCCTGAGGTCCAAGTCCTTTTACCTCGTCTCAAGAGTGATTTGGTGCCTTTGTTGATGGCGTGTATTGACGGAACGCTCGAACAGCACACTGACGTACAATGGTATGACGAAGCAGCAGCGTGTGTTGTCATGGCTTCCGGTGGTTATCCAGACTCCTATCAAACAGGAAAAGTCATCACAGGGTTGGAAAATGCAGCGTCGATTCAGGGCGTAAACGTCTTTCACGCTGGCACGGAACAGGATGGTGAAAACATCGTCACGGCTGGTGGTAGGGTATTGTGTGTTACCGCTGTTGCAGGTGAGTTATCCGATGCCATTCAACGCGCCTACCAAGGCGTTTCTGCCATTCAGTTTGCCGATGCACATTTTCGAAACGACATCGGCTACCGAGCATTAGAGCGAGATTGAGGCACTAATATAACTCAGGTTCCTCTCCAAACGTCTTGGGCGTTTGAATATATTTTTGAAGTAAAAAATGAACTTTTGCCCCCTGTAGGGGTGATATGTCTATAGAAATATGTCAACTTGGGTTAGTATGTAGCGTTGTAATGGTGGAATACACCGCGCCTCGGTAGGCGAGGTTTCCAAATTATGCTACGAAAGCATAATTTGTCTTACGTTTTACATTCCTCGCCTGTTTATTCTGTATTGTTAATTCTTTATTTTACTGTGTAACATTGCAATGGTGCAGAGACATGGCGACTGAACTTACATATAAAATCGCCAAATGCTGTGCCCCACAAGAGGGTGACGCAATTACCGGCTATTTCAAAGAAGATGGCACGATTACCGTCCATGGTGCCGCGTGCAATGCAGTCCAAGGATTGCGGGTAGAACGATTATTGAAAGTAACGTGGGACGAAATTCAGACAACCGAGATCGCGACGGATGCACTCGCACCTGAATTTGCTGAACTCGATGAGACCGATTACTTTATACTAAAACACCATCAGGAATTAGGAATGGATTATTCTATCGTTGTCGCTGAAACCTTAAGAATCCCGCTTGAAGAGATGCACCAGCGGCACCGAAAATTAAAAGAACTCGGCGGACTGAAACGGGTGGAAGGACGCATCATCCACTATCGAAAAAATATCGTCAAAGGCAAATGGATCAAGCACCGAAATCATACCTACTATGAACTGACACCGGAAGGCAAAATGTGGATTGAGGCTTTTGAACATCAGCAAACTTCGTCTGAAACATAAACATTCCAAAACGCCACGCTTTTACTTCCAAACTCTATATAAAACGTCCCAATCAAAAGAGAAACACACTGAGAGGATATTATCATGTTAAATCAAGTACTGAATTGGCGCTTTGATACAGAACGGCGTAGGAATCGGATGCGTTCTGTCGTCTTATTATCTCTTATTTTACACATGATTATCGTTATCGTTTACCTCTTTCTTCCACTAAATCGACTCAGCCACGAGCAAGAAGATGCCTTCGCTGTCGATTTGCTTAACGACGCCGAAGCTCCCAGAAAGCGGAACCTAAAACCCAAACCGCCACTGACAAAAAAATTGTATGATCCCAACGAGCAGCTTGCGAGAAATGCAGAGGATAGAAAGATTGAAACGACGCGGAACAAGATAGATGAGGTCATGAAACTCAGTCCACGCGTTGTTCTTGAGGATGTTGAAGTCAACAAAGCACCGTTGAGTGAGGTCATTCCAGATGTTATGACCGATGCCCAATTGCGGGATGCCGAAGCTTCAAACCTCAGCAGGCTCATCTCACAACCCGGACAAACTGACGGACGCGGTATCGTTACAGGCAGAGTTCGGGCACGAGGCGACGGAGGCATGGGTAGGTTCCGCGGTAGTGGACAGGGCGGCGGGGATGGACTCCTCGGCGGTGGCGGAAAGGATGGTGCCGCAGATCGACTCGGTATCATCAATTTCCTCAATGAACTCGACGGACCCAAAGATGTTGTCTACTGCCTTGACATCACGGCGAGCATGCAGGCGGCAGGAATGAAAAAATTGCCACTGGCAATAAACGCTCTCAAGGATTCCGTCATGATGTTGGGGAATGATGACAGGTTGAACATTGTAGCGTTTTCTGCCACAGCGAAGGCTATGAGCAAGAAGATGCTACCGGCAAATGTCGCAAATATAGAACGCACCTTGAAATACCTTGATAGATTTACGCCTCGGAGTATTCAAGGTAATACTGACACTAATATTCTTTCCGCTCTTGAAGCCGCTTTGGCATTTGAACCGACTGTCGTCGTTTTAATAACAGATGGCTTACCGCAGGTAGATCCTGATGATACGGTATATATTGAAACGAGCCCGCAGAAAATTCTTGACGCTGTTCGCGAGCGTAATATCAGTAACGCCGCTATCTATGTGGTTGGCTTTGAAATTGATTTAAAACGCTCACGTGGCGCGAAATTGCTTGTTTCTCTCGTTGAGGAACACAATGGAAATATAAAAGCAATTGGTTCAGATCTATTGTATGAGTTCGCAGAGCAAGAAGGATTGAACGATTAATTACATACTGAAATCGGAGAAAATATGAATCAAAAATCCGCTACAGCCACTATCCAACAATTTCAACTCGACGGCAAGGTGAGCCTCGTCAGTGGGGCAAGCCGTGGTATAGGACTTGCCATGGCAGAGGGACTTGCAGGGGCAGGTTCAAACCTCGCCATCGTCGGCAGAAAGTTGGATACATTAACACCAATCGCTGAACAGATTACTGCCGAGACCGGTAAAACCGTCCTTCCAATTCGGGCGGATGTCGGTAATCTCACTGAAATTGAGGCAGTTGTTGCCCAGACCGTTGAAACTTTTGGCAGAATTGATGTTCTCGTCAACAACGCTGGCGTCAATATACGGAATCCCGCGCTGGAATTTACCGAAGAAGATTGGGATTTCGTCACGGATATTAATCTGAAAGGTGCCTTCTTTCTCGCAAAAGCCTGCGGCAACGTCATGCAAGAACAGAAGGCTGGTAAGGTAATTAACACCTTGTCGCTCACCTCAGCGATCGGGCTGCCCACAAGCGTCGCCTATACAGCGGCAAAGGGTGGACTCCTGCAATTGACAAAACTCCTTGCCGTGGAATGGGCGGAACACAACATTCAGGTGAACGGCATCGCCCCCGGTTTTATCCGAACAGAGATGACCGAACCGGCGCGTGAGGATGCCCGAAATGAGTGGATTCTCAATCGAACACCCGCTTATCGGTGGGGAGAGCCTGAAGATTTGGCGGGTTTGACAATCTTCTTCGCATCCAATGCTTCCGATTTTGTCACAGGTCAAATGGTTTTCGTTGATGGTGGATTCATGGCTGGTAGTGACTGGAGGCGGCGTTCTTAGGATGAAAAAAGAACACAACCTGGAATACGACGAAGATCAAACATCATTAAAAGAGATCGAGCAGGTTCTGCGCGAGTTTCAGATTAAAGGTGCTGTCCTCTTTGACCATACCCCGGTTTTACGTATCCAAATCTCCGAGGCCCAGTTTGCGCATGCGCTTCAAGTCCGAGAAACCTTAGTTGAGCGAATAAAGCCGCTTGGATATCGCTTCGTCGCGCTTGATTTGGATGAATTGTAGAAATGTAAAAAAATAAAATGATGGTTTTTCTCTATAGGTGTGACGTGTGGTGAGGTTCAATTTCGCTGGACAAAAATTTGATTTTCACGCCATGATGTGTTATAATATTAAGGCGGAATTTGCAAGTCAACCCTTAAGAAGTCTTAGAATTTCTGCTTCAGAAATCTAAAAAGCACGCGGGGGCTGTGCGAATCAAGGACACGGCTAAAGTATAAGGAGACCGATGCAGAAAACTGAACAGGACCCAGCACCAACACAGCACCTTGTTACCACATACCTCAGCGATGTCAAAAGCAAGGTTGATGCCTGTATCTTCGATTTCCTCCCGACTGCCCACACGCACCCGGATGTACATAAATTGTACCAGATGATGTTAGACTACCCGCGCCGCGCCGGTAAAGGGTTAAGACCCGCGCTCTGTATGCTTATCTGTGAAGCATTCGGTGGAGATCCAGAGCGTGCTGTGAATACCGCTGCCTCACTTGAACTCCTCCAGAATTGGCTCCTAATTCACGACGATATTGAAGACGGTTCTGAACTCCGCAGAGGTGAACCTTGTCTTCATCAAAAACACGGTATTCCGATGGCAATCAACGTCGGTGATGCCCTACATTGCAAGATGTGGGAAATGCTTCACCGGAACACGGAGATCCTTGGACACGAACTCACCTTCCGGATTTTATCGGAGTTTATACAGCTCAGCAACCAAGTCGTCGAAGGACAGCATATTGAATTAAGTTGGGTCAACGATAACCGCTGGGATCTCGACGAAAACGACTACTTAACCATGTGTATACAGAAAACCGCATGGTATACCTGTATTACACCTTGTCGGGTCGGAGCAATCATCGGTGGCGCAAGCGAAGCAGAAATAGATGGACTCGTACAACTCGGCAAAGAGATCGGGATCGCCTTCCAAATTCAGGATGATGTTCTTAATCTCATTGGTGATGTCGGTAGATACGGCAAAGAGATCGCTGGCGATATTAGCGAAGGCAAGCGTACGCTCGTTCTCATCCACCTCATCAATGCCTGCACCCCTGCTGAAGCACAGCATGTCGTTGATATTATGGCACGCCCGCGGGATGAAAAAACCGAGGCGGAAGTCGAGAGTATCCTCCAGTTAATGCAAAAATATAAATCTATTACCTACGCGCAACGACGTTCTAAAGAGCTTCTACAGGAGGCCGCTGGACGATTTAGCCACAACTTTGCCCATCTCCCTGATGGACGAGCAAAACAGTTGTTTCTATCTTTAATTCATTTTTTCGTTGAACGTGAATACTAAATAGTTGTCAGTTAGATTGGTTGTCAGTTGTCGGTTGTCAGTTATCAGTTAAAATCTTGATGCGTAACAATTTACCTCCTCTTGGCGTATTCTGGGGATCACTAAATTGTTACAGGAAACCGCTTAACCAACAACTGAAAGGATTACGCAGTAATCCGTACTGACAACGAATAACTACTAAAAAGGAGAAGCTATGAACGATATTTCTTCTGGAAAATTGCGTGGCATCACAAAGCTTGCCGATACAAATGGGCGCTTCAAAATGATGGCAATTGACCAACGCGGTTCCATGGTCGAAGCAATCGCAAATGTGCTAAACAAGGATAAAACCGATGTCCAATATGAAAATGTCGCCGCACTCAAAACATTGATAACACAGGTCCTTGCCCCGAATGCCACTGCAGTTCTCACCGACCCTATTTACGGACATCCCTACTCCATTACAGCGATTCCGCGCGATGTCGCTTTGCTACTCGCTTATGAAGAATCTGGCTACGTCAGCGAAGGCGTGGCAGAGAACGAACGCCTCTCGAATCCAATTACAAACTGGACTATCACAAAAGCGCAGCGTGCTGGCGCCGATGCTATTAAACTCCTCGCTTACTATCACCCTGATGCCTCATCGGAGACCCTGAAGCATCAGCAGGCCTTTGTACGCCATGTCGGGGACGAGTGTGAAAAGCACGACTTGCCGTTCCTATTGGAACTAGTGAGCTACGCACTTGAAGGCACTACCAAAAGCGTCGCGTTCGCGAAACAGAAACCCGATCTCGTTATTCGGAGCGTCGAGGAATTCACGGATTCAAGCTACAAGGTTGACATCCTGAAGTTGGAGTTCCCCGCTGATCTGAAATACACAGCGGATTATCAAAATTCTACTTTTTATGCTGGAGACTCGGCGTACGAACTGGCCGAAGTGAAGGAAATCTGCCAGAAGTTGGATGAGGCTTCAACGCTGCCTTGGGTAATTCTAAGTGCCGGTGTTGATATTGAGGAATTTATCGAGAACGTACATCTTGCAACCGGAGCCGGAGCAAGCGGATTCCTCTGTGGTAGAGCCATCTGGAAAGACGCTGTCAATTATTACCCGGACACCAACGCCGTCAGGCAGTTCCTTGAGAATGAGGCGACAACGAATTTCAAAAATGCGAACGCCGCAGCGGAGAATGCGCTGCCTTGGTTTGAACATCGCCAGTTCGGAGGCGCACAAAATGTTCGGATTGCCAAGCAGACCGCAACCTGGTACCAAGACTATTAGGGACGTCCGGGTTCACCAGTAAAGGGTGCTGGCAGCTTGCAACAACGGCGCAAGCGAGGCTTGATCAGAAATCGTTACGGTATTAAGGCACTTATTCTACGCTTGGCGAATCTTTAAAAAAATTTTTTGGGCAATGCGGAGGGTTGTGTCCGCTGAGACCTTCCCTCCTGTTTCCGCTACAAGTATAACAACAGTGTGTTGGACGAATAAGAAATTCGCACCAGCCTGCCATACCGTATTACCCAGTCCATGCCCATCGTTCGGTGGTGGTTGATAGATAGAATCGCGTCCACCGAGTTTCGGCACAGTCTGTGCCGATAGCCGAAATCTACCTTCATCAGCCGCTACACGCGCCTCGTCGTCCGACTCGAAAAACCAGTAATGAATGGCTATTGATGCCGCTGCTGTCTGGTTTAACCACCATCTATCACGCCAACCGAATTGCGCAGCAGGAGCCTTCGGAGCAGTTGGAGAATAAAGCTCTTGCGAGGAGGCGTAACGCGCTTCAACATCCGCAAGGTCAGCAGTTGTCAGTTGAATATCTTCTAACGTGAGTTGCATGTGGATATAATACCATCTCAATCACAGAATTTCAAATTAAATACAGGGCTTATTCCCACTAATATATAAACCTATATTGCCGTTCGCCTAAGTTTATAACCCCTTTCGGACAGCATATCGTTAAACTTATGACTAACAACCGACAACCGATAACTGACAACTAATAACAATATGAGAATATTATCACGCTATATCCTCAAAGAATTTTTTCCGCCTTTCATAATAGCACTTACCTGTTTCACCGTTATGCTTATCTTCAATGACCTTTTTCGGTTAACGAAGCTTTTTGTGCAGAAAGGGGTAAATCCACTCTATCTTGCTGAATTAATTTTCTATATGATGCCTGTAATGGTTGTGTTAGCGCTTCCCATGGCAGTCTTAGTCGCTATTCTACTCGCACTTGGACGGCTCTCTACCGATAATGAGATAATAGCAATGAAGTCACACGGTGTAGCATTCCATCAATTGATGCTACCTCTTTTAGTGATTGCGCTTATATTGAGTTTTATTAATCTTGCGCTAATGGATTATGCCTTGCCGCGAGCAAACCTCGCCTATGCCTCGCTCAGACGCGATATCCAGAAACACAATCCCGCTTTCGTTTTGGAGGAAGCCACGGTTATGAAGGAATTGGAAACGGAAGGTAAACTCTGGATGTATGAGGCTACCGCGCCAAAGACTGGACGCATGCAAAACGTCAAAATCTGGGATAGCATCTGGAATGGGCGTCCACGATTCAGCCACGCACAAGAAGGTACCCTCGCCTTTGAAAACGGCAGAGCAGTACTCACACTCTACGATGGACTCTCTTACGAACCCGCGACCAGCAATTCAGATGAGTTCCGCATAACAAAGTTTCAGCAGCAAAAACTCGCATTGCAGATGACAGAGGACCTGAAACGTGGTGAATTTCAAAACCAGACACCGCGTTCGATGAGCATCACCCAACTCAAGGAGTTTATCGGCACATTGCAATCCGCTGTTCCAACCAGCACAAATCCAGAATATACACTTCATAAACTCCGCTTTGCTGAGGTCGAGTATCACAAAAAGTTTTCCATCCCGTTTGCGTGCTTAGCACTCGGTTTAATCGGCATTCCGTTAGGTCTAATGGTGAAGCGGAGCGGCAAAATGATCGGGTTTGGAATCGGGTTGGCTGTAATCGTTGTCTACTATTTACTACTACAAACCGGACAAACCGCAGGTGTGGACGATATCCTCCATCCGATGTTCGCCATGTGGCTACCGAACATTGTGGTTGGGGTATTCGGAATTGCGCTCAGCCTCTGGATGATAGGCGAAGGAAAACTACGGACTTGGCTTGATCAGGACAGAAAACTACCACTCGTTGTTAATAGGAAAATAGAATCCTAATTGCAAAGTAGTAGGCACACGCCGTGTGCCAGCACAATGGAAAACTCCGTTTGAATATTCTAGATCGTTACCTGCTTCGGGAATATCTCCGCGCCTTCGCCGTTGCGCTCTTTTTCTTTATCGCTTTGGTTATTGTTGTTCGTCTCTTGGATTACGATCTCAAGAAGTTTGAAGATGATATTGACTACCTCACCGCGACAAAGATTGTGTTTTTTCAGGCACCTCGCAGAATTATGGAGATGGTGCCGATCGCCGCATTCGTTGCCGTCTTTTTTACACTCGGCAGGATGGTGAGAAGCAACGAATTCACAGCGATGAAGGCGGGTGGGATAAGTGTTTACCGACTTCTCGTCCCTATTCTTGTTGTGACACTCCTGATCTGTGGACTCTTCACGTTTTTCTATGACCGAATTGCCTCACCTGCCTTCCACCAAGCACATCTTTTGCAAAACAAAGTAAAACCTCGACGCGGCAGAAATATCGTCTTCAAAGGCAAAGATAACCGTATCTTTTACTCACAGCGGATCGTCTTAGATGAACGGATAATCAGCCATTTGACGATTTATGAATATGACGTAGAAGAACAACTTGACCGTATAACCTTCGCTAAATCTGCAACCTGGACGCCCACACAGTGGGAACTCTCTGATGGATATGTCCGCCACTTTGAACGAGGCGTTGAGGTCGATTACGAAACCTTCGACACTTACGCTATTGAGCGCTATGAGGATCCCACACGTTTTATCGGAAGCGAAAAGGATCCCAGAGCAATGACAATTGAGGAACTCCGCGAGCAGATTGCATATAAAAAAGAGGCAGGCCAGATCCACCGGAAAGAGCGGGTAAAGTTATATCACAAAACAGCATATCCATTCGCTGCTGTTGTCGTCGTTATGTTGGGAGCACCGATTGCCATCCGATTTGGAAGAGCAGGTTTTTTTGCGGGTTTAGTTATTGCTTTCTTCATCTCTTTCATCTACTGGGCACTCTCTTTCGCAACGCTTGAAGGATTGAGTGAAAGCGGCAAACTTCACCCATTTATCGCCTCTTGGGGTGCGAATATCCTCTACGCCGTTGTTGGGAGTATCATGATCTGGCGTACACCGAAATAGGATCAACGCACTTGCTGGCACAATAGAAACATGATCTCTTCAAAAATTGGCAGCTTCTTCTTCAAAATCCGCAGCTTCACCCCAATCCCTTTCATCTTCGCACTACTCTATTTCGCAGAACCATCGTGGCACACAGTAGCGATCGGTGTGCCCTTTATTGTTATAGGTGAATTTCTCCGAATATGGGCAGTCGGATATGCAGGTGCATCCACCCGTGCTAGATCTCTCGGTGCCGCTCGTGATCTCGTTACAACTGGTCCTTACAGCTACGTCCGCAACCCCCTCTATCTTGGCAATTTTCTACTTAGTTTCGGGGTCTGCCTTGTTGCAAATGTCTATTGGCTCATCGCAGTCCTGATTGTCGGCTATTTTGCACAATATCTACCAATTATTGCGCTGGAAGAAGGGTATCTGTTAGAGTCCTGCGGTCAAACCTATCAGGTGTATCAAGAGCAGGTGCCTCGCTTCGTCCCGCGATTCTCTCCCTATCCTAATCCATCTACTCATGATTTTTCTTGGACACGCGCCATGAAGAGCGAAAAACGAACCTTGACAGCCATTGCATGTGTCGTCATCTTGATTTTCGCAAGGCGGCTCGTGATATAATCACGGAACCACAAAAATGCCAAAAGCTAAATAGCCCTGCATTTAACCTTTGGACTTGCCAAATTATAGTTAATTAGTTATAATAGGGTATGGATCAAGAGATAACAACACCTAAAAACGTTCGGTGGGTTGGTGATTCAAAACAACGGTTACAGACTTTTCCAGAGCCGGTGCGTCAGGATATTGGGCACGCCCTGTATCGTGTGCAGATTGGCGAAACCCCGCCATCGGCAAAACCCATGATAGGTATAGAATCTGGCGTGTTTGAGATTGTCGATAACTACGGCACGGACACTTATCGAGCGGTTTATACGGTTAAGATAGGTCGAAGCTTGTATGTACTGCATTGTTTTCAAAAGAAATCAAAACGCGGGATTAGCACACCGAAGAAGGAGATTGACTTGATTAAACGAAGATTAAGACAAGCTAAGGAGATGGAGGGAAAATTATGAGCAATAAAATTAAAGTTGAAGAAGGCAGCGGGAATATTTTCAAGGATATGGGTTTTTCTGATGAAGTTGCAGAGGAAGAGCTGCTAAAAGCGCAATTAGGAGCGGAGATTTTCCGCATTCTGAAGGAACGCAAGCTCACTCAGATAGAGGCGGCGAAGTTACTTGGGGTTAAACAACCTGAAATTTCTCGCCTTAAAGCCGCCAAACTTTCTTACTACAGCGTTGAACGATTGATGAGGTTTCTTAATAAATTGAATCGCGATATTGAGATTCGCATTATTCCTTCAGAAGAGAGAGAAGGACAACAGCGGGTGGTTGTTGTTTAATTTTAAGGATTTTCCGCCTTGATTGTAGACACAAAAAAACTAAAGGGTCTGGTTTTTTAGGTGACAGCCTGGGTTAGAATATGTGAAAGATAGCACAATGTACAGTAGGTCCACAAGAGCCTCCGAGGTAACATGGAAAAACGTGCTGGCGAATCCTTTGATTTTAGGGATCATGGCAGTTCCCTTGGATAGCGATAGCACATTGGCATTGATTTCAACAAGTTTGCTGTTGGTTGCCTCGAGTCTCATACTGCTAAAAATTTCGTCTGTCTCTTTCTCTGTCTCTATTGCCTGTGGTATCATATTTGCTTTGGGATGTGGTATAAGTGGCTTGGCATTGGCTATTGTGTTGGAGCATCTATTGCCTGATTTTCCGACTGTGAAACAGTGGGAATGGGTACAATGGATGCCTTCAGCGTTTGGGAATCTGGCAATTTTGATATGGGTCTTTATAGTGCTGAACATAGCCCCGATAAGCCGCCCGTTGGTTATTGGAACAAGTCTCGTCGCTGCTGCAGCTGGCTATGCACTCATGCTTGATGCCGTTGCAATAAGAGCAATACTCATTTTCGGTGTGCCTCACGAAATCACGGATTGGGAACAAGGGATGGTATACCTGCTAAATGGTTGTGCCTTAATCGTCTGGGCGCGCCTTGTTGTTCCCGGATTGATCTCTGTCAATCGTGAGAAACTCATTAAAACGGGTGCCCTGCTTGCTGGAATATCCGTGATGCTACTCGGAATTGCAAAGATTTTGGAGAGCGTTTTTTCCTGATAGCGAAATCTATTATAACCCAAGTTGCTGCCTACAGGATTTAGACATGCAGACACGCTTTTTTATTGAGAAAGGTTCAGGATTTGCATCTACTTTGTAGCGTAAACTTTCAGTTTGCGCCCGCAAGATGCACAATCTAACAAATCAGAATCAGAATCAACGGTATGAATGCCTTATGGCATTCCCCGTATGCTACAATTGGCAACTTAGGTTATTATAGTGAATCCTGGAATTAACCAGACATATTTGTAGCACAAGTTGTTAGTTTGTAGTAGTCCTTTTTTCCCCCTAATAAAACCCACAAATTTTCTTTACATTAATTTCCCAATTGTGTATTATGCGTAAATGCACAGACCATACGTAGGTTAAAGGTTAACCTACTGAATTGACAATGAATCACCTGAAGAACGTAACTTTCAGATATAGAAGGAGACAATCTCGTGAAGAAAATCTTTATTTCCCTCATGATTCCATCCGTCCTCCTGATGCTGTTTGTTCTACCTGTTAACCTTGCTTCAGCGCGGGCGTTTAACAACGATTTCGAGACAGGTGACCTCACTGATTGGGAAGCAGATGGCGAGGCATTCGACTTCCAACCCACTTGGGGTGATAATCCAACGGCGCGAAACCGCGGTCAGCCCTCTCAACATCAGGGAGACTGGTGGTTAGGTTTATACGAAAAGTACCAGGGTCCCAAAATAGGAAAAAAACTCGGACAGAATCCAGGGGGTACGCAAGGCGATGGGCCCCAAGGCACCCTTACCTCTATGGAGTTCACGATCGTTGGAGAAACGATGAATTTCCTCATCGGCGGCGGTAACCACCCGTGGAAGGACGATCCTGGTCCATGTAGTGTTAACTTAGAGATTAAAGGTAAAGTTGTACGAACATCAACTGGTAAGGCTACCGAAACCATGGCACGGGTAGAGTGGGATCTTTCTGGATTGAAAGGCGATACTGCCCAAATTGTCGTTGTTGATCAAAATAGTGGTGGGTGGGGGCATCCGAACTTTGACGATATACATCAGGCTGATTCCAGAGGCAGAAATATCCCCTGGGAACAGGTACTCACCGTTGACGCACGAGGAAAGTTAGCCGCCACTTGGGCACAAATGAAAAAGTATTACTAAGTTTGGTGATCAATTAACGTGATGCCGTAGGGGTGGGACACGTTCCGCCCCTATCTATGGTGCAATCTGTGCCAACCCAGCACGCTCCCGGAAACGGTTAAACGTTTTCAGAATTCCTTGTTCCATTGTATAGTCAGGCGTGAACCCCATCTCCTCAGCGATAGGCGTTGCGTCATAATCCCATGAGATGCCGAACACGCCTGGCTCCAGCGTAATCTGCGCCTCTGGTACCAACGTCTTAAGATAGGAGACACCGTCCTTAACCGGTCGAATCCCGCCTTTTACATTGAAGACGCGTGTCTCTGTTGTAGGACAGGTGCACGCCAGCACAATCGAACGCGAAACATCTTCCACATACTGCCAATCCACAGCATCATCGCCGAACGGACAGACATGCGGTTTACCTAACGCCACTGCCTCAATCATTTGGGTCGTGAATGAACTCATGCCTCGCGTTCTACCGACACCATAAACGGCAGTAAACCGAAGTCCGATTGAGTCAACCCCATAAGTATCAAAATAGTGCGTTGCGTACTTCTCGTTGAGGGATTTACATGCGCCATAGATGAACTTTGGATAGTGCGGCGCATCGTTGAGAATCTGTTGGTGGTTGTAATCCTCTGGTGAACCGAAGACAGCGACACTGCTTGCCCACACGACCCGTTTAAGTTTGAAAATACGCGCCGCCTCCAGTATATTAATTGTCCCTTCACAAACCACTTTTAGTGCCTGCGGCGGATTCGCATTACACGCTGGGACCTGCCATGAGGCGAGATGAATAATCCGATCAATCTCATGTTCTTGGACAGTGCGTAAAACGTGCGGCAGATCGGTAATATCCCCCTGCACAAAGGTAAAGTTGTCCAACTGTTCATCCGTGAGAACCATCTTTGGAATGGTTAAGTCGTAAGCGAAATCGTAAACGACTACCTTTTCACCGGCAGCCAACAGGTCGCGGATCACATAAGTACCGATGCATCCCATACCACCGGTGAGCAGATACGCCATATTCTCTTCTCCTATTCAAAAGGCGCGATTACACGATCACGCCGCCTTACCAAAATCTACGTACAACGCCCGGACTAATTACCTTGTACCGGTGTTTCGACATCCACAAGGATATCTTCACCCTCAACTTTAACAGCGTATGTCGGTAGTTTATCCTCACCTGGCCATACACACTCACCCGTTGTCACATCAAATTCCCACATGTGGAGCGGGCACGTAACACATGTACCGTCTAAGAAACCGTAACTCAAAACTCCACCGAGGTGCGGGCAGATATTGTTCATGGCGTAGTACTCGCCTTTTACGTTGTAGATACCGATGAAAACGCCTTCAACTTTTACGCCGAGACATTTGCCGGGCTGAATCTGGTCGGTTGTCGCGGCTTTTACGAATTGTGACATAATTTCTCCGTCTTTTCGCGTCTCTTACGAAACACGCAATTGAAATCACATCGGAAAACGCGCTTGGAATTTTCCGATTGATACCGAAAGATTTCGGTGCTGAACTTTGGTCTTAAGACAGACCAAAATCATATATACCGAAGTCTACTTACCAAACCACACGAAAAATTTGTTTTGTCTATTCCTTATGAAAGCTAAGCGTCATCCATTGGGTACAGGCTACATCCACCGTCTACGAGTAGCTCTGTCCCAGTCATATAATCTGCAGCCGAGCTGCACAAAAACAAAAAAGCGTTTGCCACCGAATCAAGCGGTTGCATAACGCCCAGTGGAATCGCTTTCTGCGCACGCGCACGATAAGTTGGATCCGTATCCCATTGTTGTTTTGCAAGCCCGACACTAACAATGCCAGGGGCAACCGCATTTGCGCGGATACCTTTATCTGCTAATTCGCGTGCGAAGGAACGCATTAACTGCTTCATCGCCGCCTTGCTTGCATTATACGGTCCAATCTCCGGCCACGGCACATCTGCGACCCAAGATGTCGTAAAAATAAGTTGTCCTTTAACACCATCTTCAAGCATTGAACGGGAGGCAGCGCTGCCCAGTAGAAACGCTGTCCGGACATTGACAGCCATTGTTTCGTCCCACTCTTCTGTGTTGTATTCTAACAAAGGTTTCGGGATTACCATACCGATATGGCAAAGCGCGACGTGGATAGGTCCAAACCGTTCGCGCGCAACACTTATCAACATATCAGTTTCACCGGGATCCGTTAAGTCCGCATTAACATAATAGAGTTTCTCTGTGTCGATCCCATGCTGTGTAAGTCGATCTGTTGCCGGTTCGTCCGACAGAATATCATTCACGGTTACGTTTGCCCCGTGCGTTGTTAATTTCTTAACAATGCCAAGCCCGATTGCCCCACACCCTCCAGAAATTACAATATGTAATCCCGCGAGGACATCGTCGCGGAAAGCCATCACCAGATTCTCCTGTTATTTTCCCATTACCTTGCCTTCGCCTCGTGGATCGGTCCCACCGTCATGGCGATTTCCATCTTCCGATACACGAATACCGTGTCCTGGACCACCGATGCCAGCGCTTGGCGTGACTTCGTGCCCGAGATCCTGCAACGCGGCAAGCGTCTCTTCGCCTGCACGAGGTTCGACCTGAATCGGTTCTGCGCCGTCAGTGTGAAGCCTCGGCGCATCCAACGCAGACTGCATAGAGGTCTGAAGATCCATTAGGCTAACACTGATGTTTAGTTGGTTATTTGGAATAGTCCTGCCGCCGGGTATACCGTAAGTGGCAAAAGGATTGCCATCCCGCGTGGCAAGGAACGGTGCCATGTTGTGAAGCGGACGTTTACTCGGTCCGATTGAGTTCGCTATACCGGGTCTCGGATCAAAACGTCCAACACCGTGTCCAAAGAGCAATCCTGTTCCTGGCACCGTTACCATTGAACCGAATCCACCACCATGAGTCTGTGTCAGAGATACCATATTCCCTTCCGCGTCTGCAGTAGAAATATGACTTGTGCAATTCATTGGCTCGTAATAAACGACCTCCCCAGGTTGTGGTGATTCAAGTCCATTCTTCAGTTGTTTGCTGAGTGTAGCTGTAAAACTATCCGAGAGTTCGGCTGTGATGTCTATGTCAACGAACTTCGGATCCCCAAATCGACGGAGCCTTTCGGGCCAGCAAACTTTCATTGCTTCAGCGAAAAGATGAAACCTTTCGGCAACCGACATCGCTGGCGTGTCAAATTCCTCTACCAAGCGGAGCATCTGCAAAGTAGTCAACCCACCTGCACCGAGCGGTGCAGTATAAACCGAATAACCTCGATACTGAATTTTATAGGGTTCTGTAATAAAAGGACGGGAGTTCCTCAGATCATCGGTGGTTAGGCATCCACCTGATTCCTGAATGTAATTCGCAATTGTTTCAGCTATTGTGCCTTCGTAAAAGGCTTCACGCCCGCCTTCGGCGACCGCCTCCAAAGTTCGGGCAAGTTCGGGGTTAGTGAGCGTCTCCCCTTTCTTCGGAGCACTTCCATTTTTCAGAAAAACACGCGCCGTCTCTGGAAACTCTTTTTTCCACCGTTCTGCGTTCCCAGCCATGCCACCGCGATTCGCACTGTTCGGTGCGTAGCCGTAGCGTGCCGAATTGATAGCCGGTCTGATCACATCCGCGAGCGGTAGACTTCCGAATTCGTCCAACATCAGGCACAAGCCAGCCACGACTCCCGGCACCCCAATGGCCTGTGGTCCATGAACGTTTACACGTCCCGGCACACGATAGCCCGCAACCGCATCGGGAGCATCTTCAATCGTAAACATATCTTCAGACGCAGCAGCCGGTGCTGCGGTGTTATAATCTATCGCGATAACATCCTGTGTTTTCTTGCGATAGATAAGCACACAGCCTCCGTATCCTGCAATGCCGTTGTGTGAGGGTTCAACGACTCCCTCTGCGAACGCTGCAGCAACAGCCGCATCGACGGCGTTCCCACCTGCAAGCAGCATCTCGAATCCCGCCTGGGCAGTACGAGGATGCGGTCCAACAACAGTACCGTAGTCTCTTTTGCGTAGATTCACAGGTCTTTCCTTTCACCCAAGAATAATACGTGAGATTTTACAGGTTTTTCACAGAATTGTCAAGTTTCCCACTAATTATGACGAAAATCAAGCGACTATGGACTATACTTTTTTTCATGAACTTTAAGAAATAGCGCATTCATTCCAAAAATGATACTTCTCAATCAATTGGAATTCAATAATCCTGCCAATCCTAAAATCCTGTGAATCCTGATTCTGACAACCGACTGCTGACAGCCGACAACCAATAACTCAAAACTAACTTGACACACCGCCCGAAATAGCGTATAATACAAGATAATACATCCGCAGTGGCGAATACCGCTCGCGGTAGCGATAAAGATTAGAACAAGGAAATGTAATGTCCTCTCGCAGACAATCGCGCATCGCTGCGATGCAGATGCTATATCAAATTCAACTCACCACGATGCCGGTGAAAGTCGTCATGGAACGGTTTTGGCAGAGCCAAGAAGCATCATCAGAACTTCGTCCCTTCGCCACCCAACTTGTTGAAGGCACCACCGCACATCTTGAGGCGATTGATACATTGCTCCAAAATACCTCTAAGAACTGGAAACTCCACCGGATGCCCATCGTAGATCTTTCTATCCTGCGATGTGCCACCTATGAGATTCTTTATCTCAATGACGTTGACCCGGCAACCGCAATCGACGAGGCTATTGAGATCGCCAAATCTTACAGCACCCCAGATTCGCCTAAATTTATCAACGGCATCTTAGATAATATCCGAAAAACACACGAGAATGCACCAAAATAATAAAATAGCTGCTGCATGGGAAAGTCACGCACTCATATAAAGAATAGCAAATGTTTAGCCTAAAAAATTTAGTGCTCTGTCTTCTGCTCCTGATTCCGATGCACATAAACGCCGCTCAAGAATTTAAATTTGTTAGTGAGTTCGGCGAAAAAGGAGAAGGACAGGCACAATTCGCAACAACCTTGTTTGTGGCGTTTGGACCTGACGGTGCTATCTACGTTACAGATACGGATAACTTCAGAATCCAGAAATTCGATGAAACTGGAAGTTTTGTATTCGATATCCAGATGGAGGAAAAGAGAGAGTTTCGGTTCATCAACCCCACCGATATTGCTATAGGAACGGACAGTGCCATCTATGTAATGGATTGGATGTTCATGGAGATTTCCGACACAGACCCGCAAGCAACATCAAAACCAAAAATCTTCAACTACGGTCCATGCATCCATAAATTTGACGCACAAGGTGCCTTCGTCGCAACATACCCAATTCAAGATTTCAGCAAACGGATAGCACCCCTTGAGGCAGCCAGCCCGGGACTTGATGCCGACGGCAATTATGCCTTGCTCATTCCACAAGGCAACACAAAACGGAATTTTTTATTGACCGTAGATTTACACGGCAATCTCTACGTCTGTGATACCGGACCAAAGAAACTCATCTTTAAACTGGATATGAACGGCAAGCCGATTGCCCGTTATCCTCTCGCCCAACCTGGGGCAGGACACCCCGTCTATCCTGTCGATATAGCAGTCGATAAAACTGGAGACTTCTATATTGTTGACGAAAAGAGACATCGGATCCTGAAATATAGTACCGAAGGGAAATTCTTGCACGCTTTCGGCGAATATGGAAATGCACCCGGGCAATTTATCGAACCCTTCAGAATAGCAGCGTTGGAAGATGGAACGCTGCTTGTCGCCGATACAGCGAAATATCTCAAGGATTTCGTCTCCACGCTTCCAACGCGACTCGACGATCCGACGCGGCGCTATACCGATGATACTCGCTTGTTTCGTTACCGCCTGAGACGGATTCAACGATTCGCCGCAGATGGCGCATATACCCAAAAACTCCTTATTCCATTCCAGCGGGAAGCGGAAACTGATGTCGCGCTCCAACTCAAGGGAATTGATAACACTGGGAATCTTTACTACCTTAACCCGGCGGAATTGCGGTTTAGAAAGTATACCCCGACGCATTCCCTCATTTCTCCGATGTTCCAAACAGAACTCAAGCTTCGGTATACGCGCGATCTACAAGATGTTGAAATCGACAATCAGGATGACTTAGACGCAGATCTCTATACCAAGTCCGATTTTGACGAACAGATTATCCAGGATGCCGTCAATGCAAACCTAATCTTCTCTTACGACATCAGTGAAGCGTATCGACTCGCCCTCTCCAATCAGCTCACTTTCATCCGGGCAACCGATACAAGCTACTATCGCGCACGAGATTTTGAGGATTTCCGTGGACGTTTCAACCAAGACGATAGAACAACCGAGACGACTTGGGACGATCGCGTCCAACTCGATTTCACGTGGATACGCGACCATAGTCTCTATAATTACCGAGAAGCACGCGCATTTGTCTACTTTAGCATCGTCCGCGTCGATTTCATCAATAATGCCCTCGACCGATTCAATTCCCGATTCTTCGACTTCAACGCCAACCTCTCTGACTGGGGAGCAGGCATATATTACGACTTGAGTCGGACGTTCCGTTTGAATTTTGAAATCACACACTTTTTCGGCAGGAATAGATACACATATATTGATGAAACTAATGTCCTCTATGCCACCGGATTTCAGGAAGCGGATTTCATACGCGCAGTTTTATTTTTAAATGGAGTGTTTTAAAGGGGTTGCAATATATCCGAAAATTAGGTATCATGGAATTTGAAGTCCTTTTGAAGTGTACTGAAAAATACTTATGGGAATAACCGGAACAGGAAATTTTTGGATGTTATACCGTTGCTGACAGCTGGACGTTTGTTTATGGGATTGTTCGAGACATTGAAACGGAGAAACCCAAGTTCACTGTTGAGCTCTCAAAGACTTATAACGGTTTTTGGGAAGCGGAGCGTATTGTACAGATCCTCAAAACTATCGTCGCTAAACACATAGATATTGGCACCTAATAGGAGGCATTACCATGGCAACTTTTGGAACAGGCGATTATCAATATGAAGTCGTAGAAGGTTGGGGAATGATCCCCCAACTCGGACTCGTCTCCGGTGTAGCGTGCGACTCAAATGATCGGGTTTACGTCTTCAATCGTAGCCCGCAACCCGCTATGCTTGTTTTCGAGGCGGACGGCACATTCGTCACCGAATGGGGCAAGGATATCTTCCAGAAACCACACGGCATCTGGATTAGCCCTGATGACGAAATCTATACCACAGACACGGTCGATCACACTGTCCGAAAATTTTCCCTTGATGGTGAATTGTTGCAGACTTTCGGCACTGTTAATCAACCCGGGGCACCAGGCGGTCCATTTAATCAACCGACGCGCGCCGTACTCACCGCATCAGGGGACGAGATGTTTGTCTCTGACGGCTACGGGCAATCCCGCGTCCACCGAATGACTGCAGATGGTGAAGTCATCGTCTCGTGGGGGGCACCCGGCACAGGACCTGGAGAATTTAATCTGCCACACGATGTCACCGTAGACCATAACGATCGCGTCTATATTCTTGATCGTGGCAACCTCCGCTGCCAGATTTTCAACAACAAAGGTGAATACCTAACTGAGTGGACAGACCTCCGCTCGCCGAATGATCTCTTTATTGATAGCGATAACATCATCCACATTGCCGAGGGTGGACAACGCATCAGTATCATGACGCTTGACGGTGAAGTCATCGGACGCTGGGGCGAGAAAGGTAGTGCTCCGGGGCAATTCAGCGACTCTCCACACGGCATCTGGATTGATTCAAAAGGCAACATCTACGTCAGCGAAGTCATCGCCGATAGGCGATTCCAGAAATTCGCGAGGGTTTAATCAGCTTTGAAGAAACTTTTCCCTTATATTCTTAGTATTGTTTTTATGAGTGTTGTTGCGTGTACATTGGGATTCGCCGATGAGGGGCATGAACATTCGGGCGATAGGATAAAGGAACTGGTAAACCGACCACTTACCCTGCAACTCGCAATTGCTGCCCTTGCCATTTCATTTGTGCTTGGCGGCTTGCACGCATTGACACCGGGACACGGAAAAGCTATAGTCGCTGCTTATCTCGTCGGCTCTAAAGGCAGAGTAATTGATGCAGTATTCCTTGGGCTGGTCGTTACTTTTACACACACCTTCAGCGTCATCGCACTTGGCGTCGTCATGCTGGTGGCACAGGAGTTTGCTCCAGAGGATATTGTCCCGTGGTTGAGTCTGTTTTCTGGAATTTTGATTGTTGGTATTGGGGCATGGCTGCTTACGAAGAACATGAAACAGTATTATAGCGGTGGGGTGCACAGCCACGGTCCTGGACATAATCACCATCACGGGCATAGTCACGATCATAACCATAACCATCCACACGACCACGACCACGATCATGACCACGATCATGACCACGATCACGACCATGACCATGGACATTCACACAGTCATGGTGGGCGTACGCATAGCCATGTCCCCCCGGAACGCACCGGTTTTTGGGGGTTATTATCGCTCGGAATCTCCGGGGGCATCGTGCCATGTGTCGATGCGCTCATCGGACTTCTATTTGCGATTAGTCTTAACAAACTTGTGTGGGGGCTAATTATCCTATCTGCCTTCTCATTGGGGCTTGCTGCCGTATTGGTTGCTATCGGTATTCTGATGGTGATGGCGAAACCCTTGATTGAGCGTTTCACAGGCGAGGGTATCTGGTTACAACGCCTACCGATTTTTAGTGCGGCTGTTGTTATTCTACTCGGTGCAATATTGGTATTCAAGGCGATCTACTCTGTCGGTGTTCATATTTAAAAAATACCAGTGCCATATCTACTTTAATTTTGTAGGTGCGGTTTGGAACCGCACCGGACAGCAAAATTCAGAGACGTTGCATTGCCCTGGTTCAGAATCCGCATCCGCCTTGTAGCACAAACTGTTAATTTGTGGCATTTAAAAAAATAAGGGAGGCAACCTATGCCCAATACTGTCGGAATTTTAAGCCCTGGTGATATGGGACACACAGTCGGAAATGTCCTCCGTCAAAACGGTTTACGCGTCATCACCTGTTTGCAAGGAAGAAGCCAACGCACCCGGCAACTCGCAGAAAAGGCAGGTATTGAAGACGTTCCCGCCTATCCGCAATTGGTAACCGAAGCAGACCTTATCCTCTCGATCATGGTGCCTGCACAGGCAATGTCTGCCGCCGCTGCAGTCGCAGATGCTCTCCAACAGGTGGACACGACCCTAACCTATGCCGACTGCAACGCAATCGCGCCACAGACGGTTCGTAAATTGGGAGATATTATTACTGCGGCAGGCGGGACTTTTGTCGATGCGTCCATCATCGGTCCACCGCCGCGTAATCCAGGGGCAACCCGATTTTATGCATCAGGACCCGATCTCAGTACATTCTCTGCACTCAACGATTACGGCTTAGATGTACCCACGCTTGGCGAGGAGATAGGGCTTGCCTCTGCGATTAAGATGTGCTACGCCTCCCTGACAAAAGGGCTAACTGCACTCTGCACTGAATTGCTCACAGCGGCGCAGGTTTTGGGTGTCTCAGATGCGCTCACCGCCGAATTTCAGTTGAGCCAATCGACACTGTTTCAACGAATGGAAAATGGATTACCAGGTATGCCACCCAAGGCGAGACGTTGGATCGGTGAGATGGAAGAGATTTCAGCAACTTTCGCGCATGTCGGGTTGACACCCAACATCTTAACAGGCGCAGCGGACATGTATCGTTTCGTCGGAAGCACACACCTCGCGGATCTTCCACCAGAAGCACGCGACGAGTTCCCGACCTTGGCGGAGTTGATTGAAATCTTGGCGAAAGATCTTAAATCGGCGTAGATGGCTGCATCGTCCCTATCTTCTGAAGCGAGGCGCAGCTACTTCTCTGCGCCAATTTTTTTCATGCTTCCCCACGTTTTAGCAAGTTTATCCGTTGGATCGACGCTCTGAGGGAACTCTCCTGTATTATAAACCTCAACAGTCGCAAATGCGGCATCATCGTGGCCCACTCCGGTAAAGATATAGATTTTTCCCTTTATGACTTCAGCAGTATGTCCGGATTTGCCAACCGGCATGTCGGGTTTCTGTGTCCAACGACCGGTTTCAGGATGGTAGATTTCGATGGTTTTAAAATCTTTCATATCCAGTCCGTTGCCCCGAAAAAATCCACCTATCACATGGATTTTTCCGTTGATAACACTTGCGGTATGGCTTGATTTTGCTGCAGGCATGTCTCCTATGTCACGCCATTGATTCGTCTTCGGATTGAAGACTTCAACGACTGAGAGAAAGGGACCCGGATGAAATGGAATCTGGGGCCAGCCTGTCCCACCCATTGCGTAAATCTTTCCATCCACAACACTGACTGCGAAGCTATCACGCGCATGATTCATGCTTTTGGCTTTTGCCCATGTGTCGGTAGCTGGATCATAGACCTCCACGAGGTCTAACCGCCACGGTTTCTTCTTCCTAATGTTATTGAATGCTGCTCCACCGATAGCATATATTTTTCCATCTACAACGCAAGTATGCGTTGATCTTGCTGTCGGCATATCTGCTTTCTGCGTCCACATGTCGGTAACTGGATCATACATTTCTACGGTTGAAAGTTCTTTAATATCATAACCATGTCCGGGACCAATCTTACGTTTATGTATTTTGGCTCCACCGATGGCGTAAATTTTTCCATCCACAACGCAAGTACTGGTCCTTCTGGATGTAGGCATATCCGTCTTCTGCATCCATGTATCCGTTTTCGGGTCATACATTTCCACGGTTGAGATGTCCATATCCCCAAATCGATCAATTGTGCCACCGATGGCGTATATCTTTCCGTTCACAACAGACGTGGCAAAATCGGATCGGACTGTTGGCATGTCTGCTTTTCGCGTCCAATTCCCCTCAGCTGCGAGATTGGCAACGTTGATAAACAACGCACATAGGGTCACGATGCCTAACATCAAACGACTTTTCATGGTTGAGCTCCTATTATTATTCATTGGCAACTTAGCACTGTTTTAATGGTTATTGGTTATCGGTTGTCAGTTAAAAGCAGCCTTTGCAACAATCAATCCCAGTTTGGCGTCTCCTAAGAGGGCACAGATTTTATATCAAGACCTCTTAACTAAAAACTGACAACTAACAACCGACTACTCCTCAACCGAAATGTGGAATATCCCACGTCTATCAACAGCACTATAGAGCCTGTTTTTAATGATAGCGGTAGAAATAACATCACCTATAGCTGCTGAAGAAATCTTCTTCCATTCCCTGCGAGTATCCAAACAATAAATCCCCATATCGCCGATACCATAAACCTTGATGTTATCCGTAGCAAATCTGTCTATGATGGGACGTGCACCAGCACTATCGGTTAGCACGCGCCAATATTCTCCAGTTTGTGAAGTTAAAACCCCTTCGTCTGTTGAGACGTAGAGGGTTGATCCGATAAAAGCTATCTCTTTAAAGTGCGTAAAACGCAGCGGCAGGCTTGGTGTAAGGTCTCTCCAACTGCCTCCTTCATCAAGCGATTGAAACAACTTACCATCCCGTTGACCGACATAGACAGTTTCTCCTGAGACCGCCATTTTGAATCCACCTCTGTAATCGCCAGCATTCCAATAATCATACCCTTGACTCGTATCTGCCAATCCCGTATAGGTCCATTCTGGATCACCAACTTTCCATTTGAAAAGTCCTCTTTGGTATTCCACATAAAACGCCTCACCACTGGTTGTAGCCGTCTCACCTTGCAGACGAGTTATGGCGTAAGGGGCATCAATTTGCAAACGAGATATAACATAAGAAGAATTTGTTTTACGATCAAAAAGCGGGACACCTTGAACTGGAATAAGCATATCGCCATCTGTAGATAAGCGGAAAATTTGGAACTCTTCTGCTTCAGATGAAAAAAAATAAAGCGTGTTGTTAACAACCACTAACTTCGACTCATAAGCCAGTTTGGTCCTGGGATTGAGCGCGGCTTCCTGCCCATCAACCCGAACTTTTTTCCAAGACGCACCCGCATCGGTGGATTGATAAACTTCATAGCCAGAATGTGCGTATAACCTATTGTTGAACGCAACCAGATCAATTATAAATGTTCCTGTCACCCCATTCATAAATAGGTGCCATGATTCACCGCCATCAGTCGTGCGATGGATGCCCCATACACTGGCTTTGTAATACGTTTTCTCGTTCACCATCGCTGCTGGGAGGCTACTTCTATTTACCCAATTCTGGTCTCTTTTAAGCGCTGTCCAAGTTTGTCCACCATCTGATGAACGAGATTGGTCGTAACTCAGTGCCAAAAGTGTTTCATCTGCAGCTAAAACCGTTATACCTCTATGGGCACTCGTGAATTTGTATTTTCTTCCTTGCATTATTTCAGTCCACGAAGCTCCCAAATCGTCTGAATGGAAGATCTTGGTTGAATATAATTTGTTATTCCACTCTGAATTCAATCGGTTGTTCCGCTTCAACTCATATAGTTCCGTTGAAGTTAATCTCACCAACAGGTCAGAACCTGTCCCAACATACAGATTATTTTCAGACACTGTCAAGGAACAGACAGCACCTGATGTATCCAATGGTAATTTTTTCCAGACACCCGAATCGAGACGGTAGATACTGTTCTCTGTACCAGCAAACACAGTTTTTCCAACAGCAGCTACTGCAGAAATTTTTTCGGAAGTTGTCAATCCATCTTTAAGAAGGTTCCATTGCGTTCCGCTATCTGTAGATCGGAAAATCCCTTCATCTTTAAGCGCAAGATACATTGTGATAGGTACTTGTGGCGTGGACGCTCGTTCGGGGTCTATGATAACAAGTCCAACAGCATCTCCCTTGGGCCGGGGACCCAACGTTATCCACGTCTCGCCGTTATTATCTGAAGTAAATATCTCGTCAGTAGAAACAATATAAAGGGACCCAGCATGCGCTGCCATCGGCATTCGAGATTCACCAATAGGGACACTCGCGTTGACGTGTATCCATGCGGTCGCATCTGTTGATAATCTGTAAATTCCTGTTGATGCAACAGCATAGACGGTTCCTTCAGATGTAGCGAAGAGATCGCGTATGTAACCCGCGGGGGGTCCTTTTCCCTGAATCCACTGTGAGGTAGAAAATGTGGTGGAATCCGCCGATGAAACAGATGCTGGTGTCACATCAGAAATTTGCGTGTCGGCACCGCTGCTCTTACCGGGTGCAGCAGCCTGACCGAACTGATTGCGCACAGCCGGTTTCATTGGAATATCAAGAACGATAGGCGCATCAACGATTTCAATCGTCCGTTCGGATTTCGCCTCGAAACTGTACGGCTTCTGAAACCGCGCAAGAATTTGGTTGCTCGCACTGAGCATCAATAGAACCAAAACCACAGCCGTCCCAAAAGCCGCCCACGGAAGCAACGGTTTTCCAACTGGCGGAGAAACTGTTGGGTTAATCTCAGCGACCTGCCGCATAATACGCTCTGTTATGTCAGCGGGGACTTGGATACTCCCAAGTGTCTCGCGAACAAGGGTTTCTTCCCCTTGTTTTTGTAGGCGTTTTATGCCGCGGCGCAGTCGACTCTTAATCGTATTCACCGATACACCTAAGAATTTCCCAATTTCCTTCGTCGTCATTTCTCCGAGATAGTGAAGTGTCACCACCGTACGTTCGCTCTCTGGCAGCTTTGCCAGAAGTTTTTTGACAAGTTCATGGCGGTGCTCAAAGGCTTCTGATTCGCGTTGATCGGATACATAACGGGTATAAGAAAATTTATCTACTTCTTCCATCGGCGTATCCTCCAATGATGGTATCACAGATGTCTTCTCTTGCAGTCGTTTCAAACAAAGCCGGTTCGCAATTACATAAATCCATCCCGCAAACTGGTTCGGATTCTTTAGTTGAGCAAGGTTTCTATATGCCTGAAGGAAAGTATCCTGGGTAATCTCCTCAGCAATCTGAAAATCCCCAACCTTCCGCCACGCAAGGGCGTGAATACTCTTTTGGTGGTTTCGGACTAAAGTGCTGAATGCCTCGTCGTTGCCCGACAAGGTGCTATGAATCAGTTGAACATCGGTTTCTCTTTCCATCAGAATCTCCACGGTTAATGCATAGATTTATGAGCTACACGCAAGTAGGTCCTTTGAAATTTTTACTGCTTAAGTCGGCCCCATGTTGTGGTAAGTTTTCCTGCTGCTTCGACTGCAAGGGGGATGCTGGTCTTTGCGCCATTTTTACCCTCCAGATGATATGCGTTACCTGATGCATCTGAAAATTTCCGATTTCCACTGAGTTCATCAAAATGCCACAACGCAATTGTCTTCCGGTCTGTTTTGAATTTATTCCGCGGTGTAAAACCTTGTTTCTCAGTATCGTAACGAGCAACTGTCGAGATACGGACCGCATCAATATATCCGGCAAAAGATCCGAAAAAGTAATCACCGTGAGGCCTCTTAATTTTTTTTCCAAACCCACCAAGTGTAAAATCCTTTGGATGCTTGAAGTGCGAGAGATCGTGTGCGAGCGTTCCGACTCGCGGGCCGGTCTTTACGATATCGTTGACAATAGTTGCTCTCTGTTTCCCTTTTGCCTGATATGCGATGTGATTCCATTGATTCGGGGAAAGTGCTATTGGGCGGAACCCTGTCCCACCGGGTCTTCCCCCAACTGTAATATGCCCTTGAATTATTAGGAATAAATCACCCTTCCGCCAATCGATATTTTTCTTTATCTCCTGCCATCCCTCGTTATCGCTCACGGCCCGCATCTCCACCTGTTGGCTAAGAATCATTGCGTATATATTCTCGGCAGGCGATGTGGTCGGATATACCCACGCTTCGACAGTGAACTCGTCGGTGTCTTTCGGCAAGAGAGCACCGAAGGTTTTAAAGTCTAAAACCACATAGTCGTCCACTCCGTCAAGGACTAAGTAGTTTCCACCCCCTGGTGAAGCCGGTGGAAATGCTTTAGCGCTCAGCGGAATTAATATCAGTAAAGAGAGGCATGCAAGAATTTGCCGATGTATCATTTTTTCTCCAATCTAACGACTCGCTGACCCCTAATTCTTCCAAAAAAAAGGGATATCAAACACAATAATAAACTGAATCCTTAAATTTAAAACACTGTTTTATTCTTTTGTCATTAAAGATACAATTTTAAGGCAAAAAGGGTGCATAATCTGACAAAAAATAAAAAAAATCTGTGTTTTTACCTAAAAAATGGAAAAATCTCTTGAAATTGTTGGGAGGTTTTGGAGGTAGAAGCGGTCAGTTATTGTAATAGGGATTGTTAGGACGCAGAACAGCCAAGCCTGTGAAGGACCTTTAATCCCACGACGACTTAGCTGAATTATAAGACAGAACCTTATTTCTGTTTATTTTTTAAATCTACTTTTCTCTGTGTGATTAATCACCCCGCAACGAAAAGATAAGTATCGTGGTAACGCCGCCAATAACGCCCATCGCCGTAACATACAGCCAATTGAACCGATTGTATTTCTTCTCCATGGCTTTTCTTTCCTCTCGGATTTTTGAAAGCGCTCTGTTTCCTTTTTCAAGAGACACTGGGTCATCGTTGAGCAACATCCAACGTTCAACGAAGTGCTCGTCTGCAGTGAGTTTACGAATTTCTGCATGCCATTCATCTAAGGGGGTTAACCAGCGTCCCAGGGAAACAACACTCAATATTGTGAGTGTTGTAAGCCCAATAGATTCGCCAATTCTGGTGTCATTGCGGGAGTTCTTCTCCGTTTCACTCGATTTAGCGACCGAAACATTCGCCGATAGCATGGCAAATATTACTGTGCATATTAAAACAAAACGTGAGGCAGGTGCCAATGTCATGATGTTTCTCCTACGGTTTTGGTGAAAAAATCGCTATCAATCCATTTTGGAAACGCGGCGATAGCTGCAAAGTTATCTAATAAACAATAGTTATATCTTTTTCGTTGATTTTCCTGACGGATCCCTTCAGTTTATTGATAAAAGGTGGTGTGATACGCAACTGTCGTACGACTTTTACCATTATATCATGACGTGACTTATAAAATCCAGTGTTGCATGACAGGAAAAAAGTATTGTTTTCAGTTCTTTCTCTTGACACAACTTAAGCAAATCCATATACTAAGATAACGCAAGTTTGACACAAGAATCTATAATCGAAAATCAACACCTAAATACTGAAATCCAGCAGCCGATAACCATTATGAAACTCTTATCTATAAATGTCTCAAAACCGAAGCCTATCCAATACGGCAGCAAAACCATTAAAACTGGTATCTTTAAAGTGCCGGTGTCAGGCACCGTTATACTCAGGGCAAAGAACATTGACGGTGATGGACAGGGCGATCTGCGGGTACACGGCGGCACTTATAAAGCCATCTACGGATACCCGTTTGAACATTATAACCACTGGCAACAGGAATTGCAAAGAGACGATCTGACTTACGGACAGTTCGGCGAAAACCTTACTGTTGAGGGACTATTGGAAGATGGGGTTCACATAGGGGATGTTTTTCAGATAGGTTCAACGGTAAAATTGCAAATTACCCAACCGCGTGTCCCCTGTTTCAAACTGGCGTACAAAATGGGACTGCCGGAATTTCCTAAACAATTTTTGGAGAGCCGGCGCGTCGGTTTCTACTTCAGAGTCCTTGAAGAAGGCGAAATCGCTGCTGGTGATACAATCGCACGCATTGACATTGCGTCGGAATCCATGAGCGTCACAGAAATAGTGAATCTTCGCTATTTTGATACAGACAACCACGAGAAAATCGCGCAAGCCAGAAAACTGCCCGCCCTCTCACCGAGTTGGAAACGGGATTTCACGAAGATGTTAAAGTAGTAGGCATACGCCGTTGTGCCGTAACAAAAAAATGAATATTTTTAAAGCAACAACCAAGCGTGAAACCAGTGAAGCCGCAGCGCACCTCGCAAGTAGAAAACTTCGCCAAGCATTGGATGCCAACGGACATACCAGCTTCATCGTTGCCACCGGCGCGTCCCAATTTGATTTCCTGGCTGCACTCACTGCTGACGAGACAATCGACTGGAGCAACACAACGATGTTCCATCTCGACGAGTACATCGGCATTCCTGAGACGCATCCCGCCAGTTTTCGCAAGTATCTCCGAGAACGCCTTGTGGACGTCGTTCATCCCGGAACAGTCCACTTTCTGGATGGGGAAGCAGACGAAGCCCAAGCCGAATGTGACCGACTCAATCAGATTATTTCGCAACATCAAATCGATGTGGCGTTCGTCGGTATTGGTGAGAACGGACACCTCGCCTTCAACGATCCACCGGCGGATTTCGATACAGAAGATCCCTATATCCTTGTTGAGTTAGATGAGGCGTGTCGTCTCCAGCAGGTAGGTGAAGGATGGTTCAACGGACTTGATGACGTGCCGACCCAAGCGATTTCGATGTCCATCCGCCAGATCCTGAAAGCACAGACGATTGTCTGCACTGTGCCAGATGAACGGAAAGCGGAGGCAGTACGTAATTGTTTACACGGTGAGATAACGCCGATGCACCCCGCTTCAATCTTACAGACCCACTCGGACTGCTCGGTGTTTCTGGACGCACGCTCGGCATCCTTGTTGTAGGGCGAGGCACAGAGACCTCGCCACTAAAATAAATCTAACGCCACTTTTTGATTTGCCCCCAAGTCGCTGCGAGTTTATCTTCTGGAGCAACATCAAATGGAATCTGACCTAAGGCGTAAAGGATTGCACGGTGGATCAGTTCCCAACCGTCGTCTGTCACCATTTGCCAACCGGTTGAATGCGGGAAGATGTTGACGTGTATCGCTTTTGTGGTGCCTTTCATTGTTTTCGCACCTTTTTCGTAGACAGAAATGGCGACGAGATCGTCATTATCGGCACGCACGGCTAATATATCAACGTCACCTTCAAATCCACTACACGTCATGAGGGATGCTGCAGGTTTGCTGACTGTGATTTTATCCTTGAAACCCTCGGTGATTGGGTGGTCGCTGTTGACGATGGTTAAGTCGTCACCTGCATCCGAGTTGAACGTTCCATCTGGTGCGAAACCCATATCGTCGTAGGTCCATGTCTCTGCATTGATGACTGGGATGGCTGAATCTTCGTAAGCGTCGAGAATGTTGGCACTGGAAGTAGATTCTGAAATAAAAACAAAATCAATACCTGCGAGATTGCCTGGATGCTTCGCCAAGTGCTCGCGAAGTTCAATTTCATAACCCCACTCCTCAAGGTAGTCTACGAGCAAAATGTCCTTCGGATCGGGTTCACCAGAGCCAACGAGCAACAATTTTTCGCCCTCAGCGATAACCGTGCCTGCAGCAAGTAGTACCACGAGAATTAGTAAGAAAAAGTAGTGATACATAAGAAGCATTTTCCTCCTTTTGGATTTTACTTTGAAAAAATAAAGCATTTGGGCATAGTCGCTTGTAACCTTAGTAAGCGCGTCGCAAATTCTCACAATTTAACGAATCTCAGATTAAACTTGACTGAGTACACCTTATCGCACGACCTAAGAAATGTCAAGCCTTTTTGGTTGAATCCCAGGGGCATTTAGTTTTACATATTCACTTTGTATATGTGTATATTTTCTTCTGTAGGAGCGAGTGTTTTTGCTTGGGTGTTTCTTCATGTTCGCGATCCTGCGAAAAAACGTTAACATCTCTAAACGAAAACCAAAATCAAAACTGAAAACTAAAGAGTCCTATTTGAATCCACATGCCAACGTTGGGTTCAAACACTTTAAATCTAACGCAAATGGAGAGTGTGTATGAAGGACCCAATCAAAGTCGGAATCATCGGTCTCGGAGGAACGATCGGCAGCACAACCGCTATTCTCGCCGCAGAACCGAATGTCCAACTCGTCGCGCTTGCTGACCCAGACCCAACTCGCAGGAAAAGAGTCTTGGACGGAATTAAAGGTGTCCGTATTTTTGACGATTATCGACAGATGTTTGATGCCTGCGATTTAGACGCAGTTTGCATTGGACTTCCGACGTGGATGCACGCCCCCGTCTCACAAGAGGCAATCGAGCTTGGGATGCACGTCCTCTGTGAAAAACCGCCCTCAAATGATGCAGCCGAATTGATACCCGTCACACAACTCGCCGAAAGCAAAGGTCTCACCTATATGTTCGTCCGACAATCGCGTTTTACCTCCCAGTTGATGGAGGGGCGTAGACTTGTGAAAGTAGGGGAACTCGGCGATGTATACTACGCTGAAACTCGGTGGATACGCACACGATGGTGTTCTGCGCGCGGATGGCGGCACGATAAAGCGCAGGGTGGCGGTGTGCTGCTCGATCTCGGAATTCACGCCATTGACAATGTCTGGTTTATGATGGGGTGCCCACGTCCTACAGAGGTGATGGCTGGACTATACTGCACCTTCTCACATCTTACACCCCCTGAACAAACTTATACCGCCGATGATGCCGCATGTGGGTTTGTCCGATTTGAAAATGGATGTACCTTACACTTTGCTGTCGCATTTTCCCTGAATACCACAAATCGACACACGCCTGCAGCCGGAAGCGATCTCGTCAAGAGCGAGACGCAGGAGTTTCATCTCTATGGCACAAAGGCAGGACTTGAAAGCGGAAAGTTGTTGGTTGGTACGCCCGACGGTGTTAAGGTCAAACCGATCAAAGCGCCCGCGCAAAAGGCAAATGAGATAACACTTCAGGCACGGGAATTCATCCGAGCGATCCGAGAAGAAGATGAGCCTCTCAATTCCGGTTCACAAGCGGTAATGCTGATGCAGATGCTCGATGCTGCGATGAAATCCAGCGAAATTGGCAGTGCCGTTGCAATTTTTTAATTTTTCCTTGCGGTTCGGTGAGGCGGGTTAGGATATTCATGTGCCTTTCCGTATATCCGCCCTCCGCTATGCTTACGGGCTGCGCGCTTTTTGTTAAGCGTGTTACAGGCTCAGGAGTACATAATTAAAAAAATGACTACACAATACAATTCGGAATTACCTCGACAGAGCGGACTTACACCGCAACAGAAGCAGCAGTTCCACGACGACGGCTTCCTGTTCGTCCAAAACTTGCTACCAAATCAAGCACTTCAACCTTTGATTGATGAGTTATCGCAGTTGGTTGATGACGGTGCACGGGCAGCAGTCAAACACGGGATCCTGGACCCATCGGATACTTATGACGACGCACCGTTTGACACGCGGCTCGCGCTCGTATCAGATGCCTGTTCTGAACCGAACTGGATTTGGAGCAATTATTTTCGCGATCAGAAAATCCGAACCGCCGGAATGTTCACGCTCAGAACAGCCCCTGCACTCCTTGATGTGGTTGCCTCACTCATCGGTGAGGAAATCTTAGCGCATCCGCAGTTTAATTTCCGTGCCAAATTGCCACACCAAGATATTACAGTCATCCCTTGGCATCAAGATTTGGCGTATCTCATACCCGAAGAAGCCGGGGATACATTGGTTGTGAATGTCTGGCTTCCACTCGTTCGGGCGTATGAGGAAAATGGATGTATGCAAGTCATCCGTGGTTCACACCATTTCAACCTGATTAATCACAACTTCCAAGATCAGACCGCCGGACATACAGGTGGTAAAGGCATCAGCGATGTAGAACTACCTCCCGGCGACGTCGTTACTGCCGAACTTGATGTAGGTGATGTCTTGCTAACCAGTGAGCGCGTCGTACACCGTGGTCTTCCAAACCGCGGGGATACCGTTCGCTGGAGTGTTGATACGCGCTACAGCCAAATCGGTTTGCCTACAGGGCGAGAGAGTGTGCCGGGTTTCGTCGCTCGGAGTCGGACCAATCCTGAGAGTATTGCCAAGTCATATCACGACTGGAATCGGCAGTTTGCGTTAACCTGATGTCCCGAAGATATTATTCGCCGGTTTTTTTGAGCAGACACACTTTACATAATCATCAGGGCTATTTAATGTTAGGTTTTTTGTCGAATTTATCCAAAAAGTCGCGATCAAGGTAGTTCCCACAGCGGAGAATGTAGAACCGAAAATCTAAAATTTTGAAAAATTAAATGCTCCATAGAGAAATCTGAAATCGTCTTGCATTTTTCCCTCCTATATGATACACTATTCAAGCCAGTTTGGGTGGCACAACTACAAATCGAAGGCTCTTTCTGTTTCTGCCCCTCATTTTCGTAGGGGAATAAAGAACTGGAGGAATTCAAACATGTATAACACGAACGACTTGGCGATGCGTATTGCAAACCGCGTCATGAGTAAGCCAAACCCTAATCATCTCTTAGGCTTGTCAGATGAATCTCTACAAAAATTAGCAAAAGATGCTGCAGCTGAGGAAACGCTTGATCTTTCCGCAGAGGAACAACACGGACACTTCGCAGTTCGCTAATCAGGCCAATTACAATGCCTCTTTTCAGACAACCTTTCTTAAAGTTGCTGATACTCTTCATTCCAGTGATGTTTTAAATCAAGCAGTTGAGTTATTGAAAGGGAATCGGGAAAGTACAGATTGATGGTTCCAATACTAATTATGAATGACCAGTATCAGTATTTTAAACAGTATCTTACGCCGAGTATAGCACAAGAACTCATTCAGGAACTATTTGAAGGGGAGACTGTTCGGAGGCAGGTAATCATCAGGAAAGTGGATGAGGTCCATAAGGGGCGTGGTGGATATCCCTCGCAGGCGGAGTCGCAGCATCCGGTCGTGCACGCATTGTTAAAAATGAAAAAAGCTAGACTTGCTGAGAATCCAGAACGCGGTCTTTGGTCAGTGTTTATTAAAACGCTAAATGGATTTACGAAATGGGCAAAGAAATTCACTCCTGGAAAATACGTATTTCGGGGTATCCGGAATGAAACTTACCCCATACAGGCATCCGCTTATCGCCGCCTGAAGGAAGAGGACAGAAGTTTTTTGAAATTTCTTCAAGTTAATAAGGATTTGATTGATGAAACAATCCTTCGAGGGTACGACGAGAGAAATGGACGACAACTTAGCGAATTGGAAATGCTCGCAGAACTACAGCACCATGGCGCAGCTACCTGTCTAATAGACTTTAGTTATAGTGCTCAAATTGCGCTCTGGTTTGCTTGTGGACAAGATTCGAAAACTTCGCAAGATTCCGACAATCCTCCAAACGGTAAAGTCTTTGCTGTATATAACCAGCTGCCCAATTTTAAAGAAGTTAAATCGGATATACTAAAAAATGACATTGATTATTTTCTCGAAGACGAAGAAACCTCTCCACTGTATTATTGGCAACCTCGGCAGCAGAACAACCGCATTATTGCACAACAATCGATTTTCTTGTTTGGACGCCCCGAATTTGAGGCAGATGATGAGTGCGTTATCTTAGTGGATAGAAAAGAAAATATTCAAACTGAGTTGGAACAAGTATCGGGTATCACTGAAGCGATGCTTTTTCCTGATTTTGAGAAATTCGCTTCTCTACGTGGTGTGAGTGAATCATACGTAGGACTCAGTATCTATGAATGTAAGGAACTCGCGCAGGAGCAATTCCAAGAAGGTAATTATTCTGAAGCTATTGCTTATTGTGATAGGGCGATTGACCAAGATCCCAATTATATAGAAGCGTACTATGAACGTGGACGGGCAAAGCATTATACAGGACAATATTCATCTGCTGTTTCTGACCTTGATAAGTTTATCGACCAGAACCTTGGTTATGCAGAAGCATATGGCTATCGAGCGGAGGCGAAACTTCGCCTTGGAGACGTAGGTGAAGCGAAAGCAGATTTTCTAGTAGCATTGCAGTTGGCTGAAGAGTCTAGCGATTGGGCACTCGCAAATGAGATTGGATTGTTCCTTGATGAAATTTATGAGCACACTGCAAGAGGGGAACAAAATGAATAAACTCTATTTCGGAGACAACCTCGAAATCCTACGAGCGATGGACGATGCCTGTGTGGATCTTATCTGTACCGACCCACCGTTTAACAGCGGTCGCGATTACAACGCGTTTCTTGATGACTCCCTCGCTCAAAGGAAGGCGTTTACCGACATCTGGACGTGGGACACTGCCGCGGAAGAATCACGAGCGGATATTCAACAACTTGCATTAAGTTGGGATACCTATAAGGTTCTTGACGAGTGCCTGCGTGGTTATGACTTGGTGCTTCAGCGTTCTGTGTCTGGAAACAAGGGCGCGATGCGTGCTTATCTCGCCTTCATGGGACCGCGACTTGCCGAAATGCACCGCATTCTCAGTAGAAATGGAACTATTTACCTTCACTGCGATCCGACTGCATCTCACTACCTCAAAGGGATTATGGATGCTATCTGGGATCAGCAAAACCGGAACAGGAATGAATTTTTTCGGAATGAAATCGTGTGGTCATATCGCCGTTGGGCCGCAAAGCACCCGAACTTTCAACGAATGCACGATATTATCTTGCGTTATTCAAAAGGCACAAACGCGACTTGGAATCAACTATATGAACCCAAACCAGCATCAACCCTTAAAAGGTTTGGCAACAAAAAAATAAAGAGTGCCTACGCACCGGATGGAAAACGTATACCTTCTGAAATAACGGATAAAGAATCTAAAGGAGTGCCGCTCAGGGATGTATGGGAGATAAGCGTAATTGCGCCGTCTGCTAAGGAACGTCTCGGCTATCCTACACAAAAGCCACGTGCCCTCTATGAGCGCATGATTAGAGCGTCCAGCAATGAAAGGGATGTAGTTCTGGATCCATTCTGCGGATGTGGTACGACGATTGATGCGGCCCATACGCTCAAGCGTCAGTGGATAGGGATTGACTTAACAATCTTAGCGTTAGATCCAATGCGTCAACGATTGGAGGACCGGCACAACTTGACACCCACAAGAGATTATGAGATTCACGGCTATCCGACGAACATGCAGGAAGTCATAAAGCTGGTGCGTCATGAAAAGAAATACCACGACTTTTCAAATTGGGCTGTTACACAGCTGGGGTTGAAGCCAACAGGAGATACCGGTGATGGTGGATATGATGGTGTTGGTCATTTTACAGTATGGACACCACGCGGCATGGAAAAGACGAAAGCACGAGTGATTGCTGAGGTCAAGACCGGCAAACCTACGTTAACAAGCGTTCGCTCTTTCTGCCACGTAATGGAACGGAACGAGGCAAAGGTCGGAATCTTTATCACAATAGAGCCAGTCACAGCAGGCATGCGCCGAGAGGCAGCATCAATGGGCACTTTTGAGCATAATGGATTGAGATACCCGCGTCTCCAATTTTGGCAAATAGATGACACATACTTTGAGAACCCGGAGATGATCAATGCCATTCTCCGGTTGCCAGGCGAATGGAGGGTCCGATCGACGCGCAAATCGGAGCGTCACTTCGCAGATAAACAGACAGAATTAGTTATATAAAAAAGCCGTCGCCAAGCAAGAAGCCAAAACCTATTTTACTAACCGATTTCTGCACCACTATACAACTGCTGTAGAAACAACCTTCCTGAAGTTTTTCTGTCTCAGTACTCCTATCCAAAGTGCTATACTCAAGCGTCCCCGAACTTTTTCCGAAATAACGCCACAGTGTCGTGGTCAGGATGATTCGGAAGTTCAGCCGGTGCTGCCCAATCTTCAGCGACATCTGTTAATTTCACAGGTTTGCCGTCGTTTTCCAGAACCGATTTCCATCCTGCGAGGAAAACATTCGTTTTATGTAAGAGCTGCGCAAAGGTTTGCGGCATCTCGTTGTGGAGTGCCATGTGCTGGAACGCCCAAATCGTCGGCACCCAAATCTCCGTCTTGTCGAATGGATAACCCGTGCCGGTGTAGATTTTAAAATTCTCACCACCGTATGCTTCTTGTGTATGAATCTGCACTGTTCCCCAAGAACCGCTTACCTGATGGAGCGTGCCATAGAATTGCCGACCGTCGCCGTCAATATGCTCAAACGTAATCACACCGGGCGGGCTATGCCAACTGTCCGCTTGATACCCCACTGACACAACGCTGTTCCCCGCTTCCGCTATCGCCTTGCAGACCATGTAAACACCGTGAATCCCGTGCGTCGGATAGTCGTCAAACGAATTGGTCGCCGTATAGCAAACGATTTGCTTGTCGCTTGCCCACGCCTTGGCACGTGAGATTGCATCGTTGTGTTCATGGCTTGACGGCGCGAGGATCGTTGCACCGTTCTTTTCTGCAAGTTCAATCATCTGCTGCGCTTTCGCAAGGGAGTTTGCAAAGGGGCGGTTAATCAGATTCGGCAATCCAGCTTCAAGATACGGTTCATGGAGAATATGGTTCCACGGATGATTGTAGTAGCCTCCAGAGATCACACCGTCTACCTTTCCCAACATCTCATCAAAATTCTTAACAACTTCGCAACCGTAGCGTGCAGCGACCGCTTGTGCTTTCTCGTATTCAATATCCCAGCAGTGCGTGATTCGCATGCCTGTGAAAGGCGTATCTTTTTCACCTGGGCGCGGATTGATATGCGGTGCCCAGAGTGGCATGTGCGAATACGAGTCAACGTTCAGAAATCCGACACGGAAAGGTTCAGAATTAGGTGCTTGCATAACTCTCTCCCTTTGTTAATTCCCAGTTTGTAGTAGGGCAATTCATTGCCCGCCAGTCTATAGATACCCGAACAGCCGCTGGCGAGGTTTCTAACCTCGCCCAAATGCACATCATATCCTTCTTTTCTGACAACTGATTGCTGATCACTGACAACTATCTACATTGAAACCCAAGTCGATCCATTCTCACAAGACTCAACCGCTTTGTAAATGAACTGCATACCCCGCAATCCATCGTAGACTGTCGGGAAATCATAGGCTTCCGTTTCCATGGGATCACCGTCAATAAAGCGTCGGATTGTTTCGACAACGCCGACGTAAATAGTCGCGAACGCCTCCAAGTACCCTTCAGGATGTCCGGTTGGGATACGTGCACCTGCCGCCGCTGCATCGGAAAGATAGCCCTGACCGCGGGTAAGCGTCTGTCTCGGTTCACCGTAACGATAAAGTTCGAGATAGTTCGGGTTCTCTTGCGCCCATTTTACCGCACCTTGTTCGGCGTAAACGCGAAGTGTCAGCCCATTCTCCTCTCCAGTGGCAATTTGACTTATACTTAGAACGCCTTTACCACCGCCTTTGAAACGGAGTAGGGCGTTGACGTCCTCATCCAGCACCCTGTCAGGCAAGAAAGTGCTTTTATCGGCACAAAGTTCAACGATCGGATCGCCAGTGACGTATTCAAGCAGATTCACACAATGCGTCCCAACATCGCCCATCGTGCCACCGATGCCCGACTGTGTTGGGTCAACGCGCCACGCCGCTTGTTTCTGACCGAGCTTTTCATGTGGGACCATCAGGAAATCCTGAAGGTACTCTACGATGACCTTGCGAATTTGCCCCATTGAGCCTTCAGCGAATAGCTCCCGCGCATGCCGTACGAGCGGATGTCCCGTGTAATTATGTGTCAGGGCAAAGACAAGTCCCGAATCTCCGACGAGTTTTACAAGAGCCTCCGCTTCTTCGAGACTGTAAGTCATCGGTTTATCGCAAACGATGTGGAAACCAGCGTCCAAAAAGGTCTTGGCGATATCAAAGTGAGAGATGTTTGGTGTGACGATGCTCACGAAATCAATGCGCTCATCTTTGGGAAGCGCAGCTTCCGCTTCCGCCATTTCTGCATAACTGTTATAACAACGATTTGGGTCGAGATACAACTCTTCACCGGTGATTTGTGTGTTTTCCGGGTCGCGTGAGAAGCATCCAGCAACGACCTCAATTTGCTGGTCGAGTGTGGCAGCAATACGATGAACGCCACCGATAAATGCCCCCTGTCCACCACCAACCATACCCATTCGTAATTTTCGTTTCCAAGATTCCATAATATTTACTCCAATTCCGTTATCAGTAACTTAAAAACCGACGACGGTTTTCAATTCAAGCCGAGAATGTCCCGATTCCGCGCCGTGTCGGTCTCGCCGCCTGCGAAGTCATCGAAGGCGACATCGGTCGTTTCGATGATATGTTTAGCGATAAATGGCGCACCTTCTGCCGCACCTTGCTCTGGGCTTTTGACACAACACTCCCATTCCAAGACTGCCCAGCTGTCATAGCCCGCTTCAGTGAGCAGTGTAAACACCTGCGTGAAATCTACTTGTCCGTCCCCAAGCGAACGGAATCTTCCCGCACGTCCAGCCCACGATTGGTAACCACCGTAAACCCCAACGCGACCTGTCGGACGGAATTCGGCATCCTTAACGTGAAATCCCTTGATGCGTTCGCTATACAGTCGGATGAAGTCGATATAATCGAGTTGTTGAAGGAGAAAATGGCTTGGATCGTAGTTGAGACAGGCAGCAGGATGGTCGTTTGTGTAATCGAGGAACATCTCGTATGTCGCACCATCGTAAATGTCCGAACCTGGGTGGAGTTCATAAGCAAAAACCTGACCGTTATCGTGTGCCAGATCCAACAACGGAGACCATCGTGCGGCGAGTTCTTTGAACGCCTCTTCAATAATGCCATCGGGACGTTGGGGCCACGGGTAGACGGTGTGCCACGCAAAGCCGCCTGAAAGCACAGGAATCACATCCAACCCCATGTTTACTGAGGCGTGGATACATTTCGTCAATTCATCCGTTGCCCATGCTGTCCTTTCAGCACCGCGCAAGCCGGGTGGATGGAATCCCTCAAACATAATCTCGTATGCCGGATGCACAGCCAAGACCTGCCCAGCGAGGTAGCCCGCCACCTCTGTCGCCTCAAGTCCTATTTCGTTAAGTGTTCCTTTTAATTCATCGCAATAGGTTTTGGATTCAGCGGCTTTCCCGATGTCCAAGACGCGTTCGTCCCAATTAGGAAGTTGGACACCTTTGTATCCTAAGCCAGCGACCCACTTCCCAATATTTTCCATACTGTTATACGGTGCCTCGTCCCGCATGAATTGGGCGAGGAAGATAGCTGGACCTTTAATTTTCGGCATTGTTCCTCCTTATATGGTGAATTGTAAAAATAAGTAGCCACAGAACACGATGCTTCCGCTTGTAAAGTGCTGTATCTATAGAAAACTGAAGACTGAGAACTGAAAACTGAGAACCATTTAATAAAAAATAATTACCAAATCTTCACGAACTTTGGGTATAATAATATATAAAAGTCGATATGAAATGTCAAGGGATTTGGAGGTATTCAATTTAGTGAAAGCAGAGAAAGTGGAAGATCCTATCTATGGGTTAGCTATTCGCCGGGTAACAAAGCATTTTCACCGAACCAAACGTGCAAATAGTAAACCACGTTTACATCAAAAATTCCGCCAGATATTCAAGCCAGAGAAAGAGGTCATCCGGGCAGTTGACGACATTTCTTTAGAGGTAAACATCGGAGAAATCTACGGTATTCTGGGTGCAAATGGCTCAGGAAAATCGACCCTGATTCGCCTTATTTCAACGCTGCTTATCCCCGATGCCGGGAGTATTCACGTCTTCGGAGACGACGTTGTGACAGACAGTCTGAAAGTCCGACAGGTAATGAACCGCGTCTCTGTCGAAGCCTCGTTCTTCAAACGGCTCTCCTCAGCAGAAAACCTGATTTATGCGGCTCGCCTCTACGGTATTCCAGCCCCCGAAGCCGAGCGAAAGTCAAAGCAAATTTTAGAAAGACTCGGTTTTGACGCAGATCGGATGAATGAAGAGATGGAGCATCTATCGCGTGGCATGCAACAGAAAGTCGCTATTGCACGCGCTCTGCTGACGACCCCCATGCTCCTCCTGCTGGATGAGCCGACAACGGGACTCGATCCCAAATCCAAGCGAGATGTGCAAGCCTTTATTGAAGAAATTCGTCAAGAGCGGAATGCCGTCATTGTCCTAACGACACACGATATGGCGGAAGCTGAGAGGTTATGCGATAAGATCGCCATTATCGACAGAGGACGGTTTATCGCAGAAGGTCCCGTCGAGGAACTCATCGCCAGCGCACCATCACAGAACGGCGTACCCGCAACGTTAGAAGATGTCTTTATCGCGCTAACCGGTAAAAGTATTGAAGAGGAAGAGTAGAACCATGCTGAATCTTGTCAGGGAGACCGTCGTCTCCTACGCGTTTATCGAACGCAACTTTAATCTCGTGAAGCGGTATCTCAGTTGGGAAATCCTCTTTTTCAGTTACTCCATCGTCAACGCCCTAACAATCGGCTTGATTATGGTAGGGCGCGGCAGCAGTGAGGATGTCCTTTATCTCGTCATTGGCGCCCTAATCTGGGGATTTCTCTCTGTCATGATGCGTGAGGTGAGCGATGCGATTACTTGGGAACGCTGGGAAGGCACGATCGAATATACTTTTATGGCACCAATCTACCGGATTACACATCTGGTTGGTTCATGTCTCTTTGCGATACTGTATGGGTTGCTCCGAACCGGTTTAGTTCTGGCGATAATGCCACTCTTTTTTGGTGAACACATCGACTTAGGAAGCGCGAATTGGCTAACCATGGCTGTTACTGTCCTCGTCTCAAGCCTCTCTTTCATCGGCATCGGTCTAATGGCAGCGATCTTCCCGTTACTCTCACCGGAAAAAGGGCAGGCTGCAACAGGTATTATCCAATCGTTCCTGCTCTTGATCTCCGGTATCTATTATGAAATCGAGGTGTTACCCGAGTGGATTCAACCCATTTCCAAGATTTCGCCTGCCACCTATACACTCAAATCTATCCGCGCGGCGATGCTTGATAACGCATCCATTGAGAGCCAGATAGGCAATTTATTGCTACTGCTCGTTATTGGTGTCCTGATCATTCCATTTGGATTTTGGGTCTTCCATCTCGGTGAAAAGTATGCGAAACGCGTCGGTCGTCTTAAAAGAAGCGGGTAGGCATTTAGGGCATCACCCGCGCTTAAATGCGCAATGCAACCCCATAAAGGCAATATATAATAGTGTTTGTCTCTCATAGGTAGGCGAGGTTTGCAACCTCGCTGGTTTGGTTGTAACTAAAAACCCCGTAGGTTGGGTTGAGCGAAAAAGTAAAATTAGACGCTCGTGACCCCAAAACATTATGCTTTTATGAGATCTGAACACTTCTAAACTCCAGCGAAACCCAACATCTAATTAGACGCTACCTGAACTCCAGCGGAGTACCATGCCTATAGAAATGGGATACTCAAGGTTCCAGCACTCCGGCGGAGTACTATGTCTATAAAAAACTTAGCCCCAGCGGGACATTAGGTGTATAGTGTCTTTTTATCTATCTCGGAGGAGTGAATGTCAGGATATTACAGATTTCCAACAATTTGTCAGGATACCATTGTTTTTGTGTGTGAAGATGATTTGTGGACAGTTCCAGTCGAAGGCGGTATCGCCCGACGACTCACATCGAATCTCGGTGCAGCCAGTTCTCCGTGCTTATCGCCAAATGGCGAGTTACTCGCTTTTGCCGGAAGTGAAGAAGGTCCATCAGAAGTTTATGTGATGCCTGCTCTCGGTGGTGAGGCGAAGCGACTCACCTATCAAGGGAGCAACGCCACCGTCGTCGGTTGGGATAGCGATGGCAAGCACATTCTCTATTCAAGCGGTGCCGGGTTGGCATTCGATCCATGGATATGGAAGATCTGCGCCGAAGGTGGAGAACCACAATGCCTCTCCTATGGTCCCGCCAATCACATTGACTTCAGCGATACCGGTGGTGTGATCCTCGGTAGGCTGACGCGAGAACCCGCACGCTGGAAACGCTACCGAGGCGGCACAGCCGGGCAACTCTGGATAGACGCACAAGGAGATGGGGAGTTCCAACCGCTCGCACCTGTGGATAGCAATTTCACAACACCTATGTGGATCGGTGAACGTATCTATTTTATTTCTGACCATGAAGGCGTCGGGAACATCTACTCCTGTTTCCCTACCGGTGAGGATATTCAACGCCACACGCATCAGGGGACTTACTATTGCCGTTCGGCGCAAACAGATGGAACCCGCATCGTCTACCATGCTGGCGCAGACCTCTTTGTTTATCACATCGAAAACGACTCCGATACCCGTGTTGATGTCGAATTCCGCAGCCCATGCATCCAGAGACAGCGGAAGTTCGTCAGTACTTCAAGATACCTACGAGAGTATGCGCTAACCCCAGATGGACACGCATTGGCTTTGACAGTCCGGGGGAAACCCTTTACAATGGCGAATTGGGAAGGCGCAGTCCTCCAGCACGGTGAGCGGAGTGGAACACGCTATCGCTTTACAAAGTGGCTCAACGACGGAAAGCGTCTTATTACCCTCTCCGATGCTGATGGAGAAGAAGTCCTGGAAATTCATACCCGCGATGGGAGCGCAGATATCGTTCGACTTGACACACTTGACATCGGACATGTTCGCTCGCTTACGGTTTCTCCACAGACTAAAGACGACAAAAATGACTGTTTGCTTCTGATTAATAACCGTTTTGAGCTTCTGCACATCGATCTCGAAACACAGGGGATACGGGTGCTTGACAAAAGCCATTATCAGAACATCCAAGGGGCAGTCTGGTCCCCTGACGGTGAGTGGTGCGCATATAGTTTCCCATCCACAGAAACGACGCGTTCGATTAAACTCTGCAAAATCGAAACAGGTGAGACATGGCTCGTTACCCAGCCCGAATTCAGTGATTTCTCACCCGCATGGGATCCCGATGGAAAATACCTCTATTTTCTTTCTTACCGCGAATTCAATCCCGTCTACGATGCCCTTCACTTCGATCTCGGTTTCCCATCAGCGATGCGTCCGTTGCTGATAACCTTACAGGAGACTTTAGGAAATCCGTTCGTGCCAGAGCCGCATCCGCTTGAGGAGGAGAAGGACAAGGAGAACGAAAAAGAACAAGGCGAAGCGTCCGACGAGAAAGACGAAAAGTCTGACAAAGAAAGTAAACCAATTACCATCGATCTGGAAGGGATTTCACAACGGATCGTCGCTTTTCCCTATCCGCGAGGACATTATGGACAGATTGCTGGTATCGAGGGAAAGGCAATTTTTACCGCCTTTCCTTCACGAGATAGGTCAGGTCCTTTCGATGATGACAACGGTAGCGCAAGGGGTACACTCCACGCCTACGATTTCAAGGAACAGAAAAAGGAAAGACTTGTCTCCGGTATTGACGATTTCCAACTCTCCCGCGATGGAAAGACATTTGTATATTCCGACGGAAATCGATTGCGCGTTATAAAAGCTGGTAAAAAAGCAGAAGGCGACTCGAAATCTGGTAGTAGAGGAAGACCGAGTCGTCAAAGTGGTTGGATTGATCTCAATCGTATCAAAGCGTCTGTCATTCCCACAGCCGAGTGGCATCAGATGTATCGAGAGGCGTGGCGACTTCAGCGAGATTACTTCTGGACCGAGGATATGTCGGGCGTAGATTGGGAACACGTTTATCAACGCTATCTGCCCTTGGTTGACCGGATCGCGACGCGCGGCGAATTTTCCGACCTTATGTGGGAGATGCAGGGTGAACTTGGGACCTCACACGCCTATGAATTCGGAGGCGATTATCGGAGATCACCGAATTACGCACAAGGCTTTCTCGGTGCAGATCTCGCCTATGACACTGGGAGTGGTGGGTATCGAATTACGCACATTCCTCAAGGCGATGCCTGGGAAGCGACGAAAGATTCACCGCTAAATGCACCCGGAATTAACGTCCACAAAGGTGATATTCTGCTTGCTATCGGAGGACAACACCTCAGCGAAACCGTTTCGCCGGGTGAACTTCTGGTGAACCTCGCGAACCAAGAGGTTCAAGCCACCTTCCAAAACGCAGACGACAACGAAAAACGCGTCGTTACGCTCAAGGTACTACGGAGCGAACGGGAATTACGGTATCGCGAATGGGTGTCCCAAAATCGTCAGTACGTCCACGAAAAAACAGACGGAAAAGTCGGATATGTCCATATTCCTGACATGTCACGGCGTGGGTATGCCGAGTTTCACCGCGGTTTTCTCGCCGAGGTGAGTTATCCCGGCTTGCTCGTTGATGTCCGCTACAATGGTGGTGGACATGTTTCGCAGCTGCTATTAGAGAAGTTGTCCCGTCGTCGGATTGGGTATGATGTTCCGCGTTGGGGAACACCGCACCCATATCCAGACGCTTCAGTCCTTGGTCCGATGGTAGCCGTCACAAACGAAAACGCAGGCTCTGATGGCGATATTTTCTCACACTGTTTCAAACTTATGGAGTTAGGCTTACTTATCGGAAAGCGGACGTGGGGTGGTGTGATCGGTATCTCACCACATCAGATGTTCGTGGATCGTGGTGGTACAACCCAACCCGAGTATTCTTTCTGGTTCGTTGATGTCGGCTGGCGCGTTGAAAACTACGGCACCGACCCGGATATCGAAGTAGACTATCGTCCGCAAGACTATGCCACGGAAAACGATCCGCAGTTGGATCGGGCGATAGAGGAACTCCTCCAGCAGATGGAAGAGAACCCACCTGAAGTCCCCGATTTCGGCGACCGCCCGCGTTTAACGCTACCGACGTTGCCCAAGTCGTGATATGCGAAGCATGTAGGTTAAAAGGCAATCTACCTGTCCCAGACACATCCTGTATATTTTTCATATTGAGCATGGTTAAAATACAGCATTTAACATTGCAGCTGGAAGATCCAAAAGCATGAAAACACAATGGTAGGATGAGATATGTTATCTGTTAATATTATCTATCTCGCCGATGTGCAGATGTCCGATGTTTGCTGCGGAAGCGTTAGCAATGAAATTTGCTATTATCACCTGTATTGAGTGATAGGAACTAGTAAATATAACTTATCCTGAAATGAGGAAGTAGTTGCATGGAACCAATATGGTCATATGTGTCAAGCATCGTGTTAAGTATAATATTAGGAGTAGTTGGCAACTATATATACGACAACATTCCTAAAAATCTCATAAGTCGTGTTATCTATGTTATCCTTGCAGCGGTACTTGTTCTGGGTATAATCTGGGGTATGTGGTCTGATAAAATTCCTGTATTGCTAGGCGAAAATTTGATTTTCGCTCTGGGGGTATGTATAGTGTTAATTTATTTTAAGGCTTCTATCAGACTTATTATTGGTGCTATCGTTACAGGGGTGGGCATTAGAGGGATAAGCTCAGGTATGTCAGCCGAGACAATTCCTGTATTAACAGGCATAAATTCGATTGTTTTGCTGTTAGTGTTTATGTTTGTAATCCTGATTTGGGATTTCGTTTCCTATGTCTGGGATGTGATTAAATCTACTGACCATAAACTTGTGAAATTCATTTCGATCTATCAAGATAATCTAACAAGGCAATCTGAGCTTAATAGGCGTAATCTGACACTGCTAGCAAATATCGTTGACAAATTTTATGAAGCTATTAATAGATCGGCGGACCTACAAAATGAAGGGCCAACGTTAATTTAGACCAAAAATTAGCAAAGTTAAGACAAGTTTTTTCGCTGAAATTCGAGAGGTGTCAGATACCCTAACGCCGAATGCGGGTGTTTCTGATGATACACCTGTGTGATAAAATGCCCAATACGGGCTCTCGCTTCGTGAATGTCCCCATAGTCGTTGAGGTGAACTTCTTCCTCCTTGAGGGTGCGGATGAGTCTTTCGGCATATCCGTTCTCCCAAGGACACCCGCGAGGCGCTACGGAAATCTCAATGCCAGGCTCCAGGAGGGTCGAGAGATAGGCATTTGAAAGATATTGAACGCCTTGATCCGAATGAT
>JAJDUH010000027.1 GCA_022826805.1 Candidatus Poribacteria bacterium | reverse complement strand
AGTTTATATATTTACTTTATATATATGGATGTTTTTCGTGTTTTTTTACCCTTCCAACTCGGTAAGCGAGATTTCCTAACCTCGCTGGCTTGAAAAAAAGGGTGTAAAACCCGATAATTTCTTAAAACTAAATGACCCTATCGGTAGGTTAGGATTATTTAGCTTTAAGGTTTTTATCCGATTTTCGCGAAAAGTCAGGAAATGTAAAGCTAAGACAAATTTTGCCGCGTGAATCAGAATCAACGGTATTCATGCCTTATAAGCATGAAAAATCAGAATCAACGGTATTCATGCTATAAAGCATTCACCGGGTATGAAGTCCATATGGACTTCACCGGGGTATGAATGCCTTATGGCATTCCCCGGGGCAAAATTTGGAAATCCCTCCTGCAAGGAAGACCGTATTCACCTGAAACTATAACTAAAACCATTTGCTTTTTCTATATCCGTCATGTAAAATTAAAGGAAACATTCACAATGGAGGCAGAATGACACAATCAGAAACGACAGGCGTTACCGACTTTGAAACCCAACGGACTGAATTGAAATCTATATATAGATGGGTCTTTGAGTTGGGTGCGGTTTGTCTTGTCTTTTTTTACCTGTACAGTGCGGGCTTTGGAAGCGCCAGTGAGCAATACCATATCGGCTTTTATCTCCTTCTTACTTACGTGCTCATTGGACTACTCTACCGATGCCGACAGACCTCTCCAGTACACCGACCCTCCTTTATAGATATAGGACTTATCGCATGTAGCATCTTTACTATTGGATACTGGATTGTGGAATACCCGGATTTGGCAACTCGGGCGGGTAATTACAATCAACTCGATATCATTGTAGGTGCCATCGCGATAGTGATTAGCTTTGAGGTGAGCCGCCGAACAGTAGGTTGGGCGTTGCCTATCATTGCTTTGATTGGTATCCTATACGCTCTTATCGGTCGTTCTATGCCCGATGCTATCGCCCACAAAGGCTTTCCGCTGCGTCGAATCATTGAACACTGCTTTTTCAATCAAGCTGGCGTTTTTGGTATCATGGCAAACGTGATGGCGACGTACGTAATTCTCTTTATATTCTTCGGTGCGTTTCTGGAGAAATCCGGCGTTGGGCAATTCTTTATCAACTTGCCGATGTCCTTAGCTGGACGTTCAGTAGGTGGCGCGGCGAAAGTTTCGGTTATGACCTCTGGCTTTTTCGGTTCTGTTGCGGGAAGTGCGATCGCTAATACAGTTGCCACTGGAACATTCACCATTCCATTAATGAAACGCACAGGGTTTCGTCCGCATGTCGCTGGAGCGGTAGAGGCATCGGCTTCTGTAGGTGGACAATTCTTACCACCGGTGATGGGAGCAGGAGCATTTCTAATGGCAGAGCGAACGGGGCTACCATATAGTCAAATCGCGCTCTTATCTATTGTGCCAGCGATTCTCTATTTCCTATCTGTCTGGGTGATGGTTCATTTTGAAGCGAAAAAAGAGGGACTTGAACAGATATCAGAAGCGGAAATACCAAAATTTTTGCCTCTACTTAAAAGTGGATGGTTTTACTCACTACCATTGCTTACGCTGATCGGGATGCTCATCGCTGGATATACCGCCTATAAAGCAGCATTCTTCGCGATTTTGGTCACGATTGGGGTGAGCTACTTTCGTCCAGAGACTCGGTTAACACCACAACGGATCTGGGACGCGATGGTGGGTGGTGCGAAGAATTCGCTTGCGATTGGCGGTGCGGTCGGCACTATCGGCATCATTGTTGCTGTTATTGACCTGACGGGTTTAGGAAGGATATTCCCGGAATTAGTGTTGACGGTTGCGGGGAGCAATAAAGCCATCGCGATATTGTTTCTCGCTGCTGCCTCTTTAGTCCTCGGTATGGGGATCCCTGTTACCGCTGCCTACCTAATTACCTCTGAGCTCGCTGTGCCGATTCTGACTACCGCTGAAATGGGTATATCCGTCATTGCTGCACACCTGATTATTTTCTGGTTAAGCCAAGATTCAAACATCACACCACCGGTTGCATTAGGGGCTTACGCTGGTGCTGCTATCGCGCGTGCCGATCCGTGGAAAACAGGATGGGCGTGTTTCAAGTTTGCAAAACTTCTTTATATTATGCCGTTGTTGTTTGCGTACACGCACATCTTATTCACAGATGGCACGCCGGTTGAATACACGCTGTCGGTGGTATGTGCGGTCATCGGCACGATCATTTTCTCGATGGTAACAATGGGTTATTTCGTCCGAAAGACGCATTGGTATGAATGGATAGTGCTGGCGCTTGCAACGTTTTTAGCATACATCTATAACATCTGGACGTTCATCATTGCGATCGTGCTCATCGCCGTCGTTTACATTGTCCAGAAACGCTCAACAATATAGCAAACAGTCTTTATGGTGTGTCAGCAATTTCTTGAAGTCGCTGTAAGATCGCTTCAGCAGCTTGCTGAATCTGTTGTTCATTGAACTGTTCTACTGTTGTCCCAGCGCGGTAGGTGTTTCCACGGTAATAACGCCAGAAAGCAACCACCCCCCATAATAGTGCGTCTGTATAATGTCTATCAAATGCCGCATCAACGGTTAGGAAACCGAGCGTACCGTTTAGCAGGAAGGCGTTTAATCCGCTTGTCCAATTGCCAGCGTAGACCTGTCCAGCACCGGGAAGGATTGTTGACAATAGCCTTGCGACGTTGACCGACTTCTGCGGGACATTAGACGCTTCATCAAAAAGCGTATTCAATTTCTCATCAGTGCTCCAGTCTCTTAGTACCTCACGCGTTTCATCCCACCGAAACTGGTAGATATACGCAATCCCCCTCAAAAACAGTGCCCGACGGTAAATCAGGGCAGAAGGGGCTTGCAGTGTCGCCTTAATCAATGCCAATTGGGCAAGATCATAATCCTGCATGGCAATTAGCGTCACAGCGAGTTCCAATTGACATTCCGATTTTGATTCACTATCTGCGGCGTGATGGACTGCCATCCGTAGCGAGTTAGTTGCCTCTGCCCATAAATCCTGTGCTCTGTAGGCGAGTCCAATATTCTGATATACCTCTCCAATACGCGGATCATCTGGGTGAAAAAAAAGGAAGCGTTTATATTCGGTAATCGCAGCATCGTAATTGGCTTGGGCGAAGAGGTATTTAGCGAAGGACAGCGGAAGTTCTTCCGCTGTTGTGGTGAAACCGCAGGAAAATGAGAATAAGAGAATTAAAAAGAAAAATAGAGAAGCGTTTAATATTTTGGACACTTGGAATGTATCTCCATCACCTAACAGGCCGTACTGTTGCAAGCGAATTAGCAGGAGTAGTATACGACATATTCACGGTATTTGTCAAGCCGAGATTGGTCTCCGTTTTAGCAGAAGCGAACCTTTTCCAGACTTGTCTGTCTAATTTTGCGAGAAATTCTATAATGCATATCGTTTTTAACAAACACGTTTAAAAAAAGAGAAGTGCCATTATGAAAATAGACACGAATCAGGATTCAGGAAGTTTTGCCAACACACATATAAAAACACTTTTTGTTGCACAAGATGCTAAACCGAAAAAAATAAAAGAAATTAACCTCGTACGACTCACTCCATTCCAACGTGGGTTGCTCGTCACGGATGGAACAGTTACACGCTTCATTGAAACGTATACACTCACACCTGTGGAAGTCGTGCTGCTACAACAAACGAAAGAGACATTACCTACTAAACACAGGTGGCTCCAACTACCGGCAGGAGAAGACGTCATATCTCGGCAAGTGGTGCTTCAAAGCCACTCGCAAAACACATCATCTCCGATAATTCATACCTACGCAACTTCACTCATTGTGCCGCAACGCTTTCCTAAATCTCTTTTGGATGAATTAGATTCCGACAAACATGGATTGGGTGGACTTTTGCAGCGCAGTGGTTTAGAGACGCGGCGTGAGCTGCTCTGGTGCGGTATCGAAATCTTAGATAATCTACCCCCTGTCGCTTTGCACCTTGAAGGCGAGGCGTTTATTAGCCGCGCCTACCGAGTCTTCGCGAATCAAGAACCGCTCATGTTGATTAATGAGAAATTCCCACTCTAACCAGAATTGTGCTTTATTCTACGTTCAACCCAATCTACATTTACTATTGAATAATTAAGAATGGAAAGGATTCAATGTTACACAAGATTCTATTCACATTTACTGTACTATTTACACTGAGCATCGTGGCACTCACACTTAACATTTTTGATAGTTCAACCGTTCAAGCAGAAAAGACAGAAGGGATCGCCGAAATCTCCACAAAACCCTCAATTGTCGCTTTGGCAAGTGTGATGAAAAGTTTCAGCGCATCGCTGAGCAGTGAACTTCTTGACGCAGCCTCCTTCCCACTCGGACATAAAGAATCCTACCGTTGGAGCAATTTCCCGCCAAGCGATAATGATCGTGGGGGTATCCGTTTTGGTAGGTTGTCCGCTGAGCAATTGACGCTCTTCTATGAAGTTTTGAATGCATTTTTGAGTGATGATGGATATACTAAAGTATCTCTCATTACAAAGGACGTTGAAACACATCTTAGCAAAATCAGGCCTGGCTTTTGGGATCCGAATGCTTACCATATTGCTTTGTTTGGGAATCCAGAGACAGATGGATCATGGGGTTTCCAATTAGATGGACATCATTTAGCTCTGAACTTTCTGGTACATGGCGATGAAGTTTCTATTGTTCCCGCCTTCATTGGATCTGAGCCTGTAACGATTAACGGCATCGTTGTACTTGGTGCCGAAAGACGGAACGCCTTTGCTTTACTTAACAGTCTTGACATGAACCAGAAAGAGCAAGCAATTCAAACGGGGCGGCGGGAACTCCAAGTAGGTCCTGGCAGGTCAAAAGATCCTTACTTAAATCACGATTATTCTGACTTTGTCGGTGTCGGTTTGAAGGCATCAGAGATGAATGACGGCCAGAAAGAGAATCTTCGGGATTTGATTAAGACGTATGTCTACAATCTTGAAACTAAGTTCGCGGATATATGGATGGCTGATATTGATGCTGGCATAGATGACACCTATTTCGTTTGGATTGGCGGCACGACCACGGACGATCCAATCTACTACCGTGTTTTCAATCCCGCTGTCTGGATCGAATTTAACAACGAAGGTAATGCCGGTGGAAGCGGACGCGGTCGTGGTGGTAGAAGTGGACGTGATCGCGGATCCCGCGGTGCTAATCTGGAGCATATCCACACCATTACCCGCTCCCCTAATGGGAAAGACTACGGCATTTTTGCCTTAAATCACGGTCCTAAAACGCTCTTGGAACACTATGCGCTTGAAGATCATCACAAAATGAGTGACAAATTATTCGATTATCACTTAGTGGGTTTGCACGATTCAAAAAATATGGAGGGACACTAATGTTAGATCAGGTTTTAGAATTAGTTGAAGAACAGTGTCGTGAGGAACGCATTCCGATGCTGGGACCTGACAAAGCGAAATTGCTCGCGAGTTGTGTTGAAAGGGCAAAACCATCTTTGATTGTAGAGTGTGGAACTGCTATCGGCTATTCCGGGCTGTGGATGTTACGGGTATTGAAAACTTTAGGCACAGGACGTATAATAACAGTGGAAATAGCGGATGCCAATGCACAACGGGCGCGGGCAAATTTTGAAAAAGCAGGCGTGGCTGACCTCGTGGATTCTCGCATTGGGGATGCTGCTGAAGTCCTCAAAACCATCGAAGAGCCTGTCGATTTTCTGTTCCTTGATAACAACAAAGATGGCTATTTTTCCTGTTTCCAAGCGATTGAGTTCCGGCTAACCAATCCAGCAACGATTGTCGCCGACAACGTCGGTAGAGCAGAACAGATGGCTGATTATCTGGAACATGTCCGCTCACATTACGACTCTGAAACACACTGGTTCGAGAGTCGGCGGCGCCCGGGTAGACGTGATGGTATGGAGGTCAGCATCTATCGTCGCTGATGTCAGAGGATGGAACTGATGGTGGATCTACACGCCACCTTCTACACAGAAGCTACCAACAAGGAGGCACTATCCCGTAATGACACATATCACTACTAATTTTCGACTTCGACAATGTATAGGCAACGTTAGTTTTTTTCTCCTACTGTGGATGTGTGTACTATTTATTCCTATTGATGCCGATCCTCAGACTGAACGGGAGCTACCGCGTATGTCAGCGACCCGCACTTCTGAGGAAATCAAAGTCGACGGGGTGCTTGACGAACCTGTATGGCAAAGCGTAGAACCGATCCGTGAGTTATACCAGATTCAACCCGATCAAGGCGAACCGGCGACAGAACAGTCCGAAGTACGAATTCTTTACGATGACAAAAAGTTGTATTTCGGTTTTATTTTTTTCGATGAGATGGACAAGATTGTCGCTAACGATATGCGGAGAGACTCTCCTGGTCTGCGCTCTAACGATTACGGCTTTCTACTCTTAGATACCTACAACGACCGACGAAACGCTGTTTTCTTTCGTTTCACCCCAGTGGGTGGGATGGAAGACACAGCGGTATCCAACAGTGGTGGGAGTCTCAATACAAGCTGGGATATTGTTTTTGAGTGCCGCTGTAGAATTAATGAAGACAATTGGACAGCGGAACTTGCGATCCCTTTCAGCCAACTCCGTTTTGAAAAAAGCGATGTGATGAACTGGGGCATAAATTTCGGGCGTGAAATCGCACGAAAGCAGGAGCTTGATGCATGGAATGAAGCTCCCAAGACCTACGGTGGATTGGCAAAGTACCGCACGGCGTATTTTGGGACGCTCGAAGGAATAGAAGGTATTTCTCCGTCAAGACATCTGGAATTGTTACCTTACGTGTTACCTGGAGCGAGTTATGAATCGTCAACAGAGGCAACGGAAGGCGTGTTCGATGCGGGTTTAGATCTCAAATATGGGGTAACGCCTAACCTGACTGCCGATCTGACCGTTAACACCGATTTCGCCCAAGTAGAAGCAGATCAAGAACAGGTGAACCTGACACGTTTTAGTCTCTTTTTCCCAGAGCAGCGCCCATTCTTTTTGGAAGGCGCGAGTATTTTCGATGTTGGGATTCCGCGTCCAAGTTTCCGTAGACCACCACCTTTACTGCTTTTTTACAGCCGTCGCATCGGGCTTGCAAAAGGACGGGCGATTCCTATTCTTGCTGGCGGCAAAATGACAGGAAAAATCGGACCTTACGGTATCGGAATTTTGAACGTGCTAACGAACAAGTTTACGGATGATGAATTTCAGATAGGTGAACCGCCCATTGATGAGCCGCGCACGAATTACTCGGTGATGCGGGTGAACCGAGACATATTAGCGGGATCAACTGTTGGGGGTATCTTTATCAACAAGCAAGACGCTGATGCCTATAATCGCACAGCAGGACTTGACTTTTCCTACCGTCCGACGCGAGAGATTAATGTCCAAGGGTTGTGGTCGCGCACCTTTGAAGCGGATATCACTGGAAATAGCAATGCCTTCTTTATTGGTGGCGATTGGCGAACGAACCTGTTCCGACTTAACGGTTCATACACAGACATTGGCGAGGATTTTAATCCCGAAGTTGGATACATCCAACGTAGCGATGTTCGCCGTTTTCGTGGCGATGCCAGTTACACACCGTGGCCCGACAAATTTGGCATTCGCGAAATTCAGATTGGACCGGAAATTGATCTTGTTCTGACTCAAGATTTCTGGTTGGAGACCCAAGAGCTAACATTTGATACGCAATTTGAGTTTAAAACGGGTGATGACATTGGGTTCCAAGTCAAGAATACGCAGGAAAATCTTGAGCGCAATTTTCGGATCCAGGGGGTTAGCATCCCGACTGACCATTACAATTTTACATCATTTCAGGTATCGGGTCGGACGAGCAGTAGCCGGATGATTGCTGCTCAACTGCAAGTGGAATTCGGTGAGTTTTACAGCGGCACGAGACGCGGTTTTTTAATAGATGCGATCGCCAGGCCGACCGCCCAGCTGAGCATAGAACCGTTCATCGAATTTAACCGGATTACGTTGCCTACCAAAGAATTTGATGCCAACGCTTTCGGTGGGCGGATCGGATATTCTTTTTCCACAACTCTTTTCACAAAGTTGTTTACGCAATGGAGTACCGATAGAGATATACTCTCCGCCAATTTTCTCGTCAACTATATCTACCGTCCCGGTAGCGATCTGTACCTTGTCTTCGACCAGAGTTACGACACCCGTGAGGGAGGTGCAAAACTTCTCAACTGGACTATCCTTGGGAAATTGACGTACTGGTGGAATCGGTAAGCAGTAAACGCTGTTAAATAAAAAAAGAAGAAGTTCGGTGCGGTTAGGGGAAACACCCAAGCAAAAACACCGCATCTACACCGGTTGGAGACAATAAACTCATCGCACCCACGGTCTCGCTTGCTTAATCGAGAGTTTGCCGGCGTTTGTAATCTTGAACTCAATTTCCATAGCAAAATCTGCCGTTTGTCCAGCGGGACCGTATAGCTGACCGAATTTATTGTGTATTACCATGAGATAACGATTCAGTTCACGCAGATAGACATCCGTTAAGATCCGTTTGTTGTCTCCTGTGCGATTGGAAATCTTCACAATCCTGTAGTTAGTGCTATCCCACCAATCCAGCAAAATCTCTTCTGGCACAGACTGCTCTTCAGGATTTGTCACGAGGTCCTCACCCACTTGGGTATTGAGGTAATAATTGCCTACCGTTTGATAGACGACATCATCAGTTACAGCAACTCCGTTCGCCAATTCATCTGCAAAATTGGGATGGACAAGCACTCCCATAGCCGTAGCGAAATGGTCAATGCGATAGAATTCGCGTGCTTCAAATGCCCGGAAATTCCAAAGGCTTGCGAACACTTGTTTAATCGACTTGGATAGGTGTCCTTCGTCTGGATGGTGTGTGTAGGAATCGTATAAGCCTGCCCCGCTGAAGCCGGGTAAATCCTCGTTGTTTGTGCTGGAACGGCATCGGAGGGACATCCCCTCTGGAAATGCCCGATGTAATTCCGAAAGTGCGTCCATCATCCATGTCGGCATTTCCGCCCTCTCAATGCGCTCTCTAAACTCTTTCAGCCCAGCCTCTCTTGTGTTGTAATTATCCTGAAATTCGGAATCTTTGAGCAGTGTTTCTGCCGCCGCATAAAAACTGTTGTGTTTCATGAACGCATCGTAAAAGGACAATGGCACGCCAAAACCGTTCGGTACCGTACCTTTAGGAAATCCTAAAGCCCGAAGCGTAGCGAGATTAGCCGTTTTCACGCCGAAGCGCGATGCGTCTGCAAAACCGATGCTTTCAAGTGGTAGAATCTTCGTAATAGAGAGATCACGCGTTGGTTTCTGTGTCTTCAATGGACGTAAATCGGCAAAGTGTGTCTCTACTTCCTTAAACGTTGCTTCCCTAATCTCAAAACCATCGGCATTCACTTCATAGTAGACATATCTACCGATGAGCGGCTTGATTTCCTTGTTTTCCCACGCCTTGGCAATGAAGGCGTTCGGGACTTTATCCTGAATCGCACGAAGGTTAACGTGTGAAAGCGGTGTTTGTCGAACGCCGGTGATAACCCCAGCGACCCGCGACATTTCGTTCGGTAGAGTTCTGCAAATGACAATGTCCCGCGGTGAAGGACGTTCGTCTACCTTTAATATACGCAACCGCCCGAATGACGCTGCCTGATTCAGTGGAAGGTAGCCGATATTCGCATAGAGATCATCCTCAAAATAGACGGGGAATTCCGCTGCGTTATACAGCATCTTCTCACGATTATAGATACCCATCGCTCCCCACAACGGACAATAACCGAGTCGATTTTTCAGTATCGGCATTTTCGCCACAAGTAGATCGTGAGCGAGCTTAATTTCTTCAAAAGGGAATGCATCGTTTGGGTTAAACTCAAAGGTATAAACACCGGGTTCGCCATTTGGAGCCGTGGAAAGTGGACGATAACTAAGCACACCCCGCATCTGTCCTTGTCCTCGTCCCAAGCCAGCAGCACTCATGAAACTACCATGAGAGCGATGGGTCTCCGTATTCATGAAATAGAGTTGTGGATTTTGTGTATGCGTCCTCTCAATCTGAAATTTTACAAATTCAATTCCAGTAAGTTGCGTGTCAATACGTACATCCATCCCTTGATACGATAACTTTTCAAAGGTCTCTCGGTCAGGAATTGTGGCTGTGCCATCCTTGAATTCAACCTGTTCGGGATCCAAGCGTGGTCCTGAAGGTTCCCTGGAGCCGCGTCGTCCACCGAACCCACCCCTTCGACGGGATCTATCCCGCTGTCCACTTAGCATCTCACGTATCTGTTGCGCACTGAACTTGTTACCTCTGGCGACTTCGAGTCTCATTACCCGAAACATGAGTTGCTCTTCAACGTCACTGAGTTCACCGTTCTGGTCAAGATCAAATCGCATTTCTTCTTTTGAAAGCTTATCTTGGGTCCAAGTGTTTAGGACGATTGCCAATGAAAATACCCCTGCACACAAGAAAAGGGTTATGATAACATGTTTCCGTTTCATCTGTTTCCTCTCTAAGCGTTGGGAATTTCTATGCGATGCACACGTTCTTTACTAAGATTAGGCAAATAAGGACTGAATTTGTTCAGAAAAACACCTATCTTTCGCGACGCAAGCTTTCTTCCGTTCGGTGTTGATTCCGTATAAGAACCCGTCCCTTTTACCGAACCCACGTATTTTTACCTTTTCTCTGTACTATTTTGGCTAAGTGTGTTATCATTTTTGCAGACGATGTCGTGCAACGTGGTTGAGAGGGTATCTGTCAATTCCTTTAGTACGACTCAGAGCTATTTAGTTTTCGGTTTAATTTTGGTTTTCGTTTACAGATGTTAACGTTTCTTCGCAATATCGCGAGCATGAAGAAACACCCCAGCAAAAACACTCGCTCCTACAGAAGAAAATATACACATATACAAAGTGAATATGTAAAACTAAATGACCCTAAGTACAACTAAGGAAAGCGACACGCCGGATTTCGATGCATCAGAAAACCGCCGTTTTGCGCTGCCAGATGAGGCTTCATTTGCTATCAGGAGGTAAATCATGTCGTTCAATATGCTGATGTTTACGTGTGCGATCGCTGCGCCGCCAGAGCTAACGGTGAATGCATCGGTCGCGGATCCAATCTTGCTCGCTCACCGTGGTTTGGTGGAGCACGCGCCTGAGAACACTCTACCGGCTTTTGCCGCCGCCATCGAGTTAGGCTTATCAATAGAATTGGACGTCTACCAGACGCGCGACGAACACCTGGTGGTCATTCACGACAAGACTGTGGACCGCACGACCAACGGCACCGGTGAAGTGACCAAAATGACTTTAGCGGAAATCCACAAACTGGATGCCGGAAGTTGGTTCGATCAGCGTTTCAATGGCGAGAAGGTCCCGACATTAGAAGGGGTCTTCAAACTTATTCGCGAGCGTCAAAGAACCCCAGTGACCATCGCACTGAACATGAAAGTTATCTCACCGGGAATTGAGAAAAACATCGTGCAACTCGTTGAAAAATACGAACTGTTCAATCAACTTTGCACCTTCGGTCAGCCCAGTGATTCGAGTCGTCGCTTCAAACAAGCCAATCCGAAGTTACAGACCACGGTATACCTAAATAACAGTGAAGCCGATCAGTTTGCCGCAACACTACAGGATCCACTTTCAGACTGCTTATGGGTGCATTTCATGCCAAATACGGAAGCGATGGAACAGGCTCATAAGCTCGGTAAGCAAGTCTGGCTCGCCTTGAACATTGGTGAGAAGCAACCTGACATCTGGGACAAAGCCCGCGCTATCAAAATGGACGCTATCTGTACCGATTGGCCGCTGGAGTGCAGTCAACATTGGCGTCTCGCTGCGAAACCCTCCAATTTTTGAGGTATCGTTCAACCCCCAACGATTCTCACTGCGAAGCAGGGCGCGCACGTATAATAACGAAGTTGATATTCTTAACGAGTTAATGTTCCGTTTTCAATTTCGCCCAAGCCGTGGTCAGTTTCGCTTGAGGAGACACCGCGGCAAAGCCGAGTGCGACAGATAATCCACTGTCCGCAATCGCTTTCACATCAGCTTCTGTGAGGGTAACATTGAAAAATGCGATCTCATCAATGAGACCGGTGAAAGCCTCCTGCTTGTCGTCTCTGGAGCCGATATACTTTGGACCCGCTTTAAATGGACCTGCGGCGGCATTAGATGCTTCCTCTTCACCATCCACATAGACCTTCACTTCTTTCCCGTCATACGTCCCTGCAATCTGATGCCACTTATCATCGTTCAATAAGGATTTAGACCACGTATTATGGGGGATCGGTTGTGCACACTGTCCAGCGAAATTTAATTTGTGGTCCCTTAATGTCAAGATAACATCGCCGCAGGGACCTACGATGATGTCAGACCATGCAGGGGCGGCAGGCGTTTTAATCAAAGCGATGATCGACACTTCATCTTCATAGTCAGAAAAGTCACCGACAGCAACATGAGCACCACCTTCAAATTTTAAAGCCCCTTCAAACTTGCCATCCACCCATTGGGCATCAACAATCTCTCCGTCATTGCCATGCTCGGTAGAATCTTTTGCCTCACCGCCTTTACCTTCATCAAAGAACCATATTCCCAAAAGTGTGTCCGCATCGAGTTTGGCAGAACTTAGATTTGGGATCATGAAACTGATGCAGATTAGCATTCCGTATACCACAATTGCTTTTTCTAATTGAATTGCTCTCATTTTTACCTCCATTTGCTAACAAACGGTTCAAAATGCTCGAGGAATCTGCTTTATTTATATTCAGGATTCAATAACGAAATAGCTAACGCTCTTTGGTTCCATTTTAATTGGAATTTCAACGTTGTAATTCTGGTCGATTTTGTATCGTTTGGGTTCTCCTTCTTTTTCACGAATCTTGGCAATTTCAGACAATCCAGTATAATAGATGGGTAATTTCAAAGTGATCCGCTGCACTATATGCGTAGGATTATAGAGCATGAGGAGTCCACACGGACTGATTTGGGCATTAGCGTGGAGCACACAATCAATGGAACGTCCATCTGGACGTCGCACATGAATCAGGTCAGAATCCAATATTTGGCGATACTTTTTGTAGAAGTCAACCCATTTTTTAACAACAGCTTTCGTCTGTTCAGTGTCAAAAAGCCGGGGGCCGCGATAGCACGCCATCACACCACTGCCGAAGTTCTGTGCAAGATGTGATTCATAGTCCCCAAGGTGATCACAAAGCGGCTCGAATGTTGCGTCTGCTCCACCACCATGGTACTCGACCAACGGAACAAACATCCAGCCCATACTCGGTGTCTTTTCAAATGTGCCATCGTAGATATTTTGTCGGGCAATTAGAATTTGCCGCTCGCGAGGCAAGCTGAAATTCGTTTCACGATAGCCCATACCGCATTTGTTTGAACCGTTGAGGTAGTACCAATCTGGTGAATTGATATAGATACCGCGTTTTCGGCATTCGTGGTAAAAATGAACACAAGCTTCCCACTGGCGTAACTGCGAATCTGCCAAGCCGTTATGGTGGTCGTGCGTCGTTGCAGCACAGACATCACCATGATATGGACCATCCGTCTCTATGACATCCATTCCGGTTTCATCGATGAAATTTAACACCCGCCGGAAATAACCGTCTGCCCATCTGCTCGCAAGACAAGCACTCTGTCCAAACCTACTTCCGGGTTGCGCGGTGTCCGGGTCAATACAGTTGAACTCTTCACCGACATCCCGCGAAGCACACATCAACGTATAACCACCGAGTCGAATACCTCTGCGATGTGCATAATCGGTCAATTCCTTCATTACGGTGATGTATTCCAGATCTTCGCTCTCAATATTGAAGCCGCTCCCAAAGGTCATAATCACCATTTCAAATCCGACTTCGGCACACTGATCGATCGCCAAATGTACGGCGTCCGGCTCTGCACTTCGAACGTGCATTAGAATTGGATTCTCCGTGACCTGTGGAGCGAGCGTACGGTACATTTTGCGGCGCGTGAGTCCTTTTCGCTCACGTGCATCACTATCATACAGAGTCTCAAAGGTCCGAAAACTTTTAAAAGTCTCTCCGGGTTGAAGATATACCCCCGGTCCGAGTGGATAGCTACTTGTCACCAACAGTGGCATCTGATAGTGATAATCGACTTGCGTCTTGTAATCTGCATCTGGTCCCCACTGTGTTGTTTCCATCCCACTGAAGGCATAATCGCTTTCGACATGTAGCCGATGCTTCTCCTGCTCGTTGACGGCAAGGATTTCACAGCTTAAAGCATCAAGTTGAATCGGTTTTTGACCGGCATTGCGAATAGTGACCCACTTGGACAGTACTGGAATGCCCTGGTATAGTTCATAATGTACGCAAATCTGAACGGAATCAAGGGATGGCGGCGGTGAAAACACAACTGTCAGTTTTACACCTTCTGGAGGATATACTGATGATGTGGTAGAACGCCTGCGTACCCACGGATAGCGGATTTCAGGTTCACCGACTCGATATCCACGAAATTGGAATGCGTTATGGTCACTGGTTAAGTCCGGTATCCAATCCAAATCAAGATAGGCATAGTCGGGCTGCCCTTTCAAGCCACCCACATCAAATTGGTGTCCATTCATTGTAAGAACTGTCTCTGGTTTGATGCCACGGAGAAGACTGCTACCGGTAATTAGATTGGTATAATCGACTGTTGCGAAATTAGGCGAGGTGACAAATGTTCGCTGAATGAGTCCATTATCAAGAATAAGCTGATTGCCTGTTTCCTCTACCGCAGCAGGCTGACGAAAAGGCTGAACCAACCAATCATTTTGCTGTGATGTGTATTGCATGTGAAATCCCTAATCCATTTGAGCCCAAAATTGGGATACCTGGAACTTATTCTAACGTAAGTTCGATTAATCGCATAGAAAAATCTACAATTGCTCACCGACCTGTCGACCGGAATCAACACCGAATGTGCCTGTGACATTCAGAGCAGGAGGCGTTGTGACCGTGAAATGTCCACTTATTTATCGGTTCTACCATAAATGACCCTATTGCACATTAGACGTATCCATGATAATATATCAATTACCTTCAAGATTCAGATTTTGCCCGATAGAGTGGCTCTTAAGACCTATGAAAAGATTTACATCTAAATATATGATGCTTTTCTTTATCTTTGTTGTAATGGCAGCAAATATTGGAAAGGGACAAAATTTACGCCAAGAGAGCAGATATATGAGAAGTTACCCGTCAATCTTTCAGGCGTGGAACGGTATCGAAAATAGCTCCGATGCAGACGAACTCCACCTCCTTGCTCGACACAACCTTGCTTTTGCAGACCCCTACACGTTGTTAAGAATTACTTGGAATATATCAGAGCAACAACCCTATGTAGGATTGACAACAGACTTAAATCCCGATCAGTTGTCTGCAGCACGCGAAAGAAAACAGGAACTTCTGTCTTTAAATCCGCATCTCTTACTGCTTGTCGAAATCCGATGCAGAGATGCAAAATATTTGTCCAAACAAAATGAAGCACAGGTTGAAAATTGGTGGGAGGTAGGGTTTTATCCGCCGGATTCAACTTACTGGCTCAAGGGTAGCAATGGTGAACCTGTCATCGGTTGGGGTGAAGATACAAACAGTGATGGAAAGATAGACGAAAACGATACAGTCCTTAACTACCTCATAGACTTTCCGAACCCAGAAGTACAGGATTTGATAGTCAATCAAGCAGTTGCGTTAGACAAATCTGGACTTTTTGACGGGATCATGCTTGATTGGTGGAACGAGAATGATGCAACCAGCGCAATCGGTGTTGATGATTGGTCAGACACTATTCTCACGCGGAAGGCTGAATTAGAAGCGCGATTGTCTATTTTGCGCAAAATACGAGCACAAGCAGATGATGATTTCTTAATCCTGGTCAACGCTAATACGCGTCAGATTCCAAAATCCGCTCAGTATGTAAACGGTATCTTCATGGAGTGTTATAAGCAGGAATATGACCAAGGATATAGCCTTGATCAGGTTCTGCAGATAGAAGAGACGCTCCTGTGGGCGGAACAGCACCTTCAAAAACCGAGGATTAACTGTTTAGAAGGTTGGCGGATGGTAACGGATTATATGGGAGATCTCAATGCTCGGATTGCAGAGCGAAACAGTGAAAAGAACCAGCAGTGGATGCGGATGATTACCACACTCAGTCTAACGCATTCTGATGGGTATGTGCTTTTTAGTGATGATAACGCTATGCCAACGCCGGACCATCTGCATAATTGGTATGACTTCTGGGATGCCGACCTTGGACAACCCATCCAAGAGAAAGCAGTTCAATATCAAGGGATCACAGGATTTTTTATTCGTGAATTTGAAAACGGTTGGGCAGTTTACAACCGCAGCGGCGCTAAGCAAACTGTCATCTTCAATACCCCTGTTATTGGTATCAATTGCACCGAACGTCAGCTGCGTCATCAGATCCCAGATCTTGATGGCGAGATTTTTCTGAAAACCGATACAGATTAAAAAGAGAGGATTGATAATGTTAAAAGCGATTTTGCATACACGTCCATCGCGGCAACTTGACACTATTTTCACACAAAAAGATTTACAACGCCTCAATGGGACGGTTGAAGTCTTATGGGGTAAAGACGAGGAGATGCCCCAAGAATCGTGGACCCAAGCGAAAAAAGAAGCATCAATTCTGATAGGTATTCCCAGATATGGGGTTGGTGATGTTGACGAAAAGGCTGCTCCGCATCTGAAAGCGATTATGGAGGTAGGCGGTGCCCATCCGAGGCGAGAACTGGTTGATTATGAAACCTGCTTCAGACGGAGCATTCGTGTCCTGAGTTGTGCGCCTGCTTTTGCCAAAATGGTGGCTGAGTTTGCATTGGGACATGCGCTGGCTGCCCTGCGGAACATCGTTGATGCAGACCAGAAGATACGTCGAGGTGAAGAGAAATGGGGATGGCGTGGTCAAGCGGATATTTGTACGCTCTACAATGCCACGGTTGGCATCATCGGCTACGGAAATTTAGCACGAGAATTGCGACTGTTGCTGGCACCTTTCAACTGCAAACTGCACGCCTATGATCCGTGGCTTCCTGATACATATTTAGAACAGCAGGGCATAAAGCCTATGACGCTGGAAGCGTTATTGCAAGCGTGTGATGTTAGTTTCGTTTTAGCGATTCCGACGCGGGAAAATAGGGAATTGCTGAACCGGGAGAACCTGGAACAGATCAAACCGGGAGCGGTACTTGTCTTGGCGAGCCGTTCACATCTTGTTGATTTTGATGCTCTTATCGAGTTGGCAAATGCTGGTAAATTCCGAGCAACGATCGATGTCTACCCTGAAGAACCACCGCCGCCCGATCATCCCGTCCGGAGAACAGAAAATACTGTGTTGACATGCCACATGGCGGGTGGTATTGATCCCGCGTTTTACAGAATAGGAGAAATGGTTACAGACGACGTTGAGGCGATCGCGGCGGGGTTACCACCGATAAGTATGCAAGTCGCTCAACCCGAATTCGTAGCTCGGCGTTAAGCTGGCGAGGCACAGAGACCTCACCTAACAGTGGTAAGGGAAATGTGATGGATGCCTTAATACGGCAATTCTATGGACAGTGTTGTCAAGAATTCATCTTCCACCTGACGATTGTAAACACGTGCCGAAATGACAGAGCCGTAGATGTTGCCGAGATAGAAGATACCGCTGATCGTACCGAGCGTCCATCCTTTCACCGATGAAAGTCCATCTCTTCGGAACCCGTCGTAAGCCTGCCAACCTGTTACACCGACAGTAATCAGAGAAGTCACGGCATCACCGATACGGAGACCTGCGTAGAGTCGTCCTGATCCGGGTACAATTGTAGAGAGGACACCAGCTAAAAACGGGCTGCGAGTAGGTAACTGTGCCCCTGTCTCGGCATAATTGTGATATACCAACGCTTTTTCTTTCACTGAGATGACATCCGATCTCTGCAATATTTTGAAAACTTCACCCGCCTCAGCCCACTGTTTCTGCATGAGGTAAGAAAGTCCAATAAGCTGCTCGGCTTCGGCGCGTTGCCGTGTATCTGTTATGTATGGCAATGCTTCACCTAAAAACTGCGTGGACTGCTCGAATCGGTCTAGAAGAAAATAGGTTGCTCCGATTTGATAATAGGCACGACTTGCAAACTGGCTTTTGGTATGGGTTTGTAAAAGCGTTTGAAAATTCTCAATGGCTTGTTCGGTTTGACCAGCAAAGCGATAACAGAGAGCGATTTTATAGCGGATTTGCTCGCTTTCTGCCTCTTTTTCGGAAATATGAAAAAGATAACGTTGATATTCACCTGCGGCGCGAAGGAATTCGCCTTGTTCATATAGAAAATCGGCGAATTTGCGGACGTTTTCGGGAGTATAATATTCAATGGGTTCCTCGGTGGATGCGAATGGTAGAAGGGTGGTGGTGAGGAAAATTATGAGTAGGAGTCTGTGTAGTTGTGTAGTGTTCATATAATTTGTAGGAAATCAACGCTGAATGCGCGTAAATCAGAATCAGAATCAACGGTATGAAGTCCGTATGGACTTCCCCGGGTATGAATGCCTTATGGCATTCACCGGCCTCGCAGTGAGAGTCAACGGGGCTGAATGTAGTGAAACGCGATTATTTTCGCTTAGGCTCGATGCGGTTAGAAACTGCACTTACCAATAAGTAGGGACGATGGTATTATTTTACTGAGGTATAATTTGAAATCGGGTCAACGTACTTACCAGTTACTTCGTCTCTATGATGATGCCCCGGTTGTGAACCGTTGCATCGGAGTAACCTATCAGCAGTCAATAGCAAACCGCGCATTATGCCACATTCCTGTATGCACGCCATGCCGAAACGTGAACAAGTTGGTACGAAGTTGCATGTGGGACCGTCTTGGGTAGAGATGAATTTCTGGTAGAGACGAATCAGGCCTGTCGCGGCGAGTTTCAGTTCCGAAGTTTCCTGTGGATTAAAGCGAATGATTTCTTGCTTTTTCGGTATTGTAATTGGGTTGACTTTGCGGATGAAAGCAAGGTCGGCGGTTTCGTTCGCGAACATAGGCGAAGCGGGTATGGCGAATGCTAAATAGAAAACACAAAAATGGAAGAACAGGCGATAAATTGCCTTACTACAAACAGGATAATTTACCATTTGATCTCTTTAACCTCCACGGACTCAGGAACGGTGAAATTTAGCATAGCATTTGGCGGATCAGCGTTTACCTGGGGGTTGCTATAGCTAATATGCTCGCGTTGGTGTATTTCGGATTTCTCATCATACGTACTGGAAATAACGGTCATCGGGATATAGTTAGCACCAATTTTACTGTGTTGCTGGTAGTGAGATCTGGCGATGATATGTCCTTTCGGGTTCTTAATCTCTGCCGAGATGAGTCGGTCATCACGCATTCCCAAGATGACGGAACCGAGTTTATCTTTCGCCTTTTTAGGTGGTGCCCAATAGGTATAGAGTGTCTCGTCCATAATGTCGTGCTTGCCTAAAGTATAACCGATTGCCGTCAATCCGTATTCAGCTTGTGTAGACTGGATAATGGATTCAACAAATGGGAGTGGAACTCGTCCTTCGGAAGTGAAACGGAATGCTTGTTTTTCCACAGGATAGTAAATTTCCAGCACATTGTCTCTTACGACCATAATCTGCTTGAGCGGGCGGTTGACTTCAACGACGACCCGCGATGCTTTCACATCACAGTGGAGTGTACCTGCGATATGCTCCGTTTCGTTGTTTTCCGTTAATTCACGTGTAAAATCTAAGGAAAGCGTTTTTAACGGCGTGGCGTGGAGTGTCTGACATAGGAGGCATATCAACAAAAAAGTAGCAGGAAATTGTAAGTTTTTAATTAATTGTCGCATACTTAGTCAGACTCACTTGTTGGCGGAAGTGGAATTACACCAATAAAAATACCTGCAGCGACACACCCTGTAATCGCAACGCAGCTACTGACACAACCTGCTGTTGACCAGAACGCTTGCAGTTTGCCTCTCTCTTTTTTGTACGTCTCAGTGTAGAGTACCACATATTCCATTGGTTTTCCAACCAAACGTGCAGCAGGCGGGCTCGGACGATAGGAATGGATCCCAGCGAGACCTATTGGAGGTAAAAGGTGACTATACACAACCGGCACAAATACAAATCCCGAAAGCAGACAGCCAGTACCAAACCATAGAGGTTTGTTGACATCTTTATTTGCATCATCTTTTGCAGCAATCGCAGCTTCGACCTCAATTGAATTCTGTTGAGCAAGTCCCACAAAGGGCATGCTGAACATCAGCACTGCTACCAAAAAAAACAAAACATGGAATATTGAATTTATTTTCATTGAATTTCTTCTGTTAGGTAAAGCGATTGCTGTGAAAAATCAATATTTTTGCGCAACATACAGAGTTTTGTATCAGTTTAAGTCTCGATCCCATCTGCTGGGAGTTTTAGTTGCGTGCGAACGGCTCGGCGCACGGCATCGCAGATGTGCATGGCGTGATGTGTATCCTCGGCGGTCCTTGAATCCCGCGGATACCGAGGATCCCCTGCATACGCCATTATTATTTTACAGTCAGGTTGCCAGTATTGCCACTCAGGCAGCGTCGCCACAATCAAGTCCAATAGTTCTTCAAGGTTGTCCGTTCTTGGTGCCTGGATGTTCGCCTTTTGCAACCATGCCTTGAGATACTTTTCAACACATTGTTGCGCGTGGAAGCAGATAGAGTTATGGAGCAGATTTGGTGCCTGTTGGAGCCATTTTGCCGCATTATAATCTTCTTCAACTTTCTTTACCCACTCCAGCGTCAACGGATTCATGCAATCCTTCTCTTTTTTTAGAACGTTCGCTCCATTATACATGGCTTGTAGGTATTCAACATTATAGTCTATATCAGAACCATGAAGCACTTCGCCTTTTTCAGCGATCTCGCGGAGAAACCAATCGTTATATGACACACGATACGCAATCTCTTCGGGTGAACGGACCAAGAGATCCAGACCGAAGTGGTATGAGATATGCTGTCGGATCTCTATCGCTTTGTTGAGAAATTCCGATTTCGGAATATCCATCACGACGAGGAGATCTACATCCGAGTTATCTGTTGGCGCGCCGTAGGCATAGGAGCCAAAGAGAATCACTTGGAGGGGCGCGAATTTGCGCACGATGTCATCACAAGTGGCTTGAATCTCTTTTCGGGTAACCATACGAATCCTCCTCATAAGAGTATAACATATTTGGTAATAACCATCAACGGGATCGTGAACTTACAGTGATGCTTGTTGGAGGAGATCCTGGTCGGCAAAAGCAGCACGAGGGACCCCATCGAAAATTACTTCACCGTCCTGCAACAAGAGGACACGATCGGCATATTTCAAGGTGAGATCGGTATCGTGGGTTGCGAAAATGAGGGTCTTATCCTCGCGTCGGATTTCATCACAAAGTTCATCCATTAACTCATAGAGATGCTGTGCATCTTGACCGGTGGTGGGTTCATCGAGAAGAAAAAGATCGGGATGTAGTGAAAAGGTTGCTGCGACTGCAATGCGCTGACGTTGTCCTCGCGACAGAGCATAGGGTGCTTCTGCAGCAAGGCTATTTAAGTCAAATTGTGTGAGGGTCTTGGTAACCCGTTCTTCAAGGGTTTTTGTTGGAAATCTGAGATTTTTTGGACCAAATGCCACCTCAGCGCTGACGGTTTTCGCCTGTAGTAGCAGATCGGGATTCTGAAAAACGATACCAATTTCACCTGCCAATTGATGAAGTTTTACCCGACGGCGCGTCTTTCCGGCAATTGACACCTCCCCTGCTGACGGACGCAGCAAACCTGCCATCAGATGAATTAGCGTTGTTTTGCCAGACCCATTTGCTCCCATAATTGCCAAGACTTCTCCACGTTGGACATCACAGGAGATCCCACACACGACATCCTTGTCGGTATTTGGATAATGAAAATGGAGTTGGCTGAGACTCAGACTGAAGTTTTTTGAGGGTGCTACGCCAGAAGTTTTTGGATCAGAAAATCGGGTTGCAGACGAGGCTGCATCACCCAGAGGCACTTGTACACCCAAGCGTTGATATGGAGCAAGGTCTTGAAACGCCTCAGTCTTCGGTAAATCCAGACAGAGTTGTCCTTCGTCCATTAGCCAAACATGATCGCACAGTGGTGCAACCTCTCTGGTTCGATGGGTTGCCAAGACGACTGTTATCCCCATTTCCCTATTTAGTTTCGCGACGATATCGAGAATATCCCTCGTGCCTTGCGGATCGAGATGGCTGGTAGGTTCGTCAAGGAGCAAGACTTGCGGTTGCATCGCACAGATAGCAGCGAGTGCGACGCGCTGTTTTTGACCACCGGAGAGTGATGAGATCTCCCGGCTCTGGAAATCAGGGAGCCCTACCTGTTCCAAGGCAAAAGCAATTCGTGCCTTAATCTCTTTGGACGGAAAACCGAGGTTTTCGAGCCCAAAGGCGACTTCGTCTTCGACCAAAGTGCAAAAGAGTTGATCTTCAGGGTTTTGGAAAAGGAGTGCGACTTGCTGGCATGTGGTAGCAAGCGGTTGAGTAGCGAGGTTTTTTCCGTTGAGAAGTACTGTTCCGGTGAATGTTCCCGCCGAAGCGTACGGGATTAAACCGTTCAATGTCCGCAGCAATGTGGATTTACCACATCCGGTTGGACCTGTCAACAGCACAAATGCCCCGGAAGGAATATCGGTGGTGATCCCCTGCAATGTTGGGTGCTGACGACTCGGATATGTGAAACCGAGGTTTTTTATCCCAATACACGCCATGATCGTGTTAGGTTAGCCCTTCAATTTGTACAGGGACAGAACCGAAGAGTTGTTCCAAATGCCGTGCGATGGATTCACGGAAAGCATCAAAGGCTTCTTGGGTATGATGACTCAAATCGTCAGTATGATGCCTGAAACTATCGTAGAGTTGCGCATGCTGTGCGCGAACACGGGCAAAGAGTCTATGGACATAGGTTTGTAACTCACCGACCCGGGCACTCTGCGCTTTTGCAAAAGCCCCGGCAGCATTTTTGAAAGCCGTGAGTTCTGCCTCTAAGTACTCTTTGAACATCGACTGTTGAAAACCGGTAAGCGCAGCATGTGCGGCGTAGCGAAAATCCTCGTGAATCGAATTGTACTCCGTCTTAACACGTGCAAAGAGCTGCCGTGAATAACTTTGTATTTCACCCATGCGATCGCCTTGGACCTGCGTGAATTGCGAGACCTGTTTTTTAAAGGTCTCCATTTCATGAGCCAAGAAGTTTCTGAAGTCTTCAACAGCAACAGTGTGGCGAGTTATCTTCTCAAGATGGTAGCCCATGACAGCCAATCGGACGGCTTCTGGGAACATCGAACGATAGTCTTTTAAGGTTTTCAGCAAGAACCGTGCGTACTCTACACCTTGCTTGGAGAAAAGCTGCTTCTGGATAGACCGCATAAACGCTCCGAGTTCATTCATATTAATCGATCTGACATTATTATGGGTTTTAGGCATATACTCAAGCAGCTTCAGACATCGAGCAAAATAGTTCTTCAAGGTCGGATCGTAGAGTGTTGATACGACTCTCCGATACTCTTGCATGAGCGTCTGACGCGGCATTTCCGGTACAAAATTAAGGGTCATGTCGGTCTGATTTCCGCTGGACTCCCCAAGCAACCGATCTTCCTGTTTCAATCGATGCCAGAGATCAGTTTCCTTCAAGGCAGTAAGGAGACCAGCCATCGCCATCGGAATGCCGGCTTCCTGAATAAAGTTGATATGCGAATCAAACTCCGTATCGCCATCAAGCCCGATGATAAACCCACCTGTAACCTCCATCCCTTTGCTCTGTATCTCTCTGACAGCGCGCAACAGGTAACTACCGGCGTCTTCCTGTTTGCTCGTATTTTGTCCTTTGGAGGTGCTAATCAGTGCATCATCATTAGGGCTTTCGATACCGAGGAAGACCATGTTAAAACCGGCATCGCTCATTGCATCAAGCATTTCAGGGATTTCGACGAGGTTCACACTGGCTTCGGTATAAAGTGAGAACGGAAATTGCCGTTCTTCCTGCCATTCCCTGACAGCAGGAAGCAAACGCATTGCGTCGCGTTTGTTGCCGATAAAGTTGTCATCAACAACGAACATTGCGCCTTTCCAACCCAGTTTATAGAGCATCTCGAACTCAGTGAGCATTTGCTCATTGCTCTTGGTCCGGGGTACGCGTCCGAATAACTTTGTAATATCGCAGAATTCACAGTTGAAGGGACACCCACGTGAGAATTGGAGTGCCATTGAACCATACGCGTTAATATTGATAAGATCGTAGCGAGGCGGGGGTGTTTTCGTGATATCTGGTTTTCGCGTTTCGCGATAAATCTCTTTTGCGGTTCCGCTCTCAAAATCGGTTAAGAAGTCTTCAAAGATTTCTTCAACTTCCCCGAAGAGAAAATGGTTAATCGTAGCGTCGGTCTCTTCTTTGATATTGTCGTAGTAAGAAGTTGGATGTGGTCCTCCGGCGATAATTGGTACTCCGGCTCGATTGCAACGTTCAGCGACTTCGTAAAGCGAGGCTTTTTGAACAATCATCGTGGATGTTAAGACGACATCTGCCCACTGGATATGTGCATCAGTAAGTGGTTCAATATTAAGGTCAACGACCTTCAAGTTATAGTTCTTAGGGAACATCCCGGCGATAGTTAGCAATCCGAGCGGAGGCATTGAGGATTTTTTTCCAAGAAAATCTAAGGCGTATTTAAACCCCCAATAAGATGGGGGGAACTTTGGATAAACAAATAGCGCATTTGACATAATCTATATGTACTCCTAGCGGGCGTAACCGTCATACCCATATTGCCAATTTTTTCCGAATAAATTATTAATTGAATCACTCCAAGCAATATTATACCATATTTTCCAATTTTTATCAAATTTATTCTCGTGTAAGGGTGTGTAAAGTTTTTAGCATAGATCAACGTAGGTTGGGTTGAGCGGAATAGACCGAAGCGGGGATAGACCCAAAAAGCCCATAATTTTACCAGAATCCTGCCACATCACAGAAACTCAGCGAAACCCAACTTTTCAAGGCGTCAGTTGGGTTTCACTATAGAGTTAGGGGTATCAATGGGCTTTTGTATGTCCGAGGATTTCGGGGTACTGCAAGGTCCTGGTGAAGTCCCGTTCAACCCAACCTACAAGAAACTTTGACTACCAAGTATGGGACACTGAGAATCACTGTTGTAGATATGCCATCCTACACATAAGGACGATTTGCCTTTCGTGTATCACACATGCTAAAATATCATCGTATAGGTTCAGGCTTAATGGAGACAATAGATGTACAAACACCGATTTCCACAACTCTTTATACTACTCAGTGGTTTATTTTTCTGCATAATCGGAACATCTGATCCACTATATGGGACCGATGACACAGAACAGAGCAATAGTTCGGAAGACGCGACTGCTAACAACGAAACAGAAGACCAGACGACCAAACCACACTATTACATTCGCCAACTCCGTTTTGATGGTAGCTCACATTTTAACCAAAACAGATTAGCGAACCTGTTTGAATGGCAGTCGGAGAAAACATATACCCAAGCGGAAATTAGAGAGGGGTTTGAACACATCCTTGAGGCGTATCGGAAAGACGGATTTGTGTTTGTAGAAATGACACCGGCTGTTTCACCTATTTTAGCGAACGAAACGGACGTGTCTATTACAGTGAAAATTGTTGAAGGCAAACGGATCCGTATAGGGATGCTGACACTTACAGGGAATCAATTATTCTCCGAAGAAGAAATCCGCGATACGCTTAATCTAAAGCAGGACAACCTTTTTACAGAAGCAGCGTTAGCAGATGGAATCGAGCGTGTCCAGACGCTATACAGCGAACACGGCTACCCAAAGATTGAGATTGAAACCAAAAATATTCAACTTTCATCAGAGACATCTACCGTCGATTTTCAGTTGCACATCCGTGAAGGTTCACAGATTCGGATTGGTGATGTGAAGGTGAGCGGTCTACAGAAGACTAAAACAGAGGTAGTTCTTCGGGAAATTCCGGTAAAACCTGACCAACGTTTTGATCAACGCGATATTGATACAAGTTACCGCCGCCTGCGCAATTTGGGGTATTTCTATCAGATTAACCCAAATGTGTTGGAGGCGGGGGCAACAGCGGATAGGATTAACTTTCACGCGCATGTAACCGAAGCAAAAACGGGACGACTGAGCGGCGTTATCGGATATGCCCCCCCAGACTCCGAAGTTGACGCGGCCCCACAACTCACCGGGATTTTTGAAGCCAGCGAAACCAATCTGTTAGGGACAGGCAGGCAGTTCGACTTCTATTGGAAATCCGGTCTGCTTAGAATCCTTCGACTCAGTTATGCTGAACCGTGGATATTTGGGAAACCGTTAACGATCGGTGTAGCATATGGACAAATTAAACAACGTAGTCTCGGTCAGGATCAGCTTGGAGGCTTTCCATCCGACAACAGTGAAACAGTCTCGGAAGAACGTTCCAGCAGTGTGAGTGCAACTACCAACTTCGGACGGGTCTTTGAAGGCACTATGACGTTAGGATATAAGCAGATTAAAGTACCAAATGTGGGTCTGCCTCCGAGACCAGTAACTCCGTTTGAGATTCAATCTCCGATTACTACTCCCTCAACCGATTCCGAAGCGTACAGTGGAACAAAGTATAGTGTCACATTCCGATTGACACGGGACACACGTGACTATTTTTTGAACCCGATGCGCGGTCGGCGTGACAGCATTGCTCTTGAGGTATCACGGAGCGACTTTCGGCTCAGGAAGGCGTGGCTCTCTCTCCAGCAATACTACCCAACATGGCAAAAACAGACGATTGCTATAGAACTCCACGGTGCTGCGGCGTGGGGTTTTGAAACGCAGCTTGCAAGTGATTCTGACATAGTTATCCCCCCAACCGAACTTTTCTATCTCGGTGGTGCCACCACATTGCGCGGGTACGATGAAGATTGGTTTTCTGGACCACGACGAGTGTATGCAAACATTGAATATCGGTATCTCGTTGGACCTGATTCCCAGATTTTTGTTTTTACTGATTTAGGTGCGGTAACCTTGCTTGAGACCCCTTCAGTTTTTGATAGACTCCGAGTTGGCTACGGATTTGGTGCCCGGCTTGAGTCTAAAGGCGGTATTCTACGATTGAACTACGGGCTCGCTGCAGGAGATTCGCTGTTGAGAGGAAAAATTCATGTCAGTTTAGGCGCGTCGTTTTGACTTCTACTACGTAGAAAGCGTTCGGTATATCGTATGACATTGGGTTTCAACTACGTTTTGACACTAAGGGACGTATTAAACGAACAGATATAAATTGTTTTGGCATTTAATTTGCGAAGTCGGAAAATTTGTTGTAAAATATATAGGAGCAATAATAGATGTATTCAACAACAACTGGAGGTTTAAATGACCAAGAATAAGAAGTTACAGCGTTGGGTTGAAGAAGCAGCTGACCTCTGCCAACCCGACTCGATTTATTGGTGTGACGGGTCTCAGGAAGAAAATGACCGTTTGTGTGAGGCACTTGTCCAGAAAGGAACTTTTGTCCGCTTAGATCCCAAAAAGCGACCAGGGAGTTATCTTGCCCGTTCCGATGCTGGCGACGTCGCACGCGTTGAAGATAGAACATTCATCTGCTCGAAGACTCCACTTGAAGCGGGTCCAACAAACAACTGGCACGATCCAGATGAAATGAAAGCCACTCTCAAAGGACTTTTCAAGGGTTGCATGAGAGGCAGAACGATGTACATCGTGCCGTTCAGCATGGGACCGCTTGGTTCACCCATTTCACATATCGGCGTTGAAATTAGTGATTCACCTTACGTCGTTGTGAATATGCGAATCATGACCCGCATGGGAAATGATGTGCTTGATGTGCTTGGTGAAGATGGAGATTTTGTGCCGTGTCTACATTCCGTCGGAATGCCGCTTGAATCGGGACAGTCTGATGTTGTTTGGCCCTGTGATCCTGATAATAAATATATTGTACACTTTCCCGAAGAACGTTCCATCTGGTCCTATGGTAGTGGCTATGGTGGGAACGCGCTGCTCGGCAAAAAATGCTATGCCCTCCGCATCGCCTCTGTGATGGCAAAAAATGATGGATGGATGGCAGAACACATGCTTATTTTGGGATTAACGAGTCCTGAAGGTGAGAAAACCTACATCGCAGCAGCGTTTCCGAGTGCCTGCGGTAAAACGAACCTCGCGATGCTCACGCCGACCATACCGGGTTGGAAAGCTGAGACGATTGGCGATGATATTGCCTGGATGAAATTTGGTGAAGATGGCAGACTTTATGCCATTAATCCGGAAGCTGGCTTTTTCGGAGTTGCTCCTGGTACGTCAATGGATACGAACCCGAACGCGATGCACACACTCACATCAAACTCAATTTTCACGAACGCTGCCCTCACAGAGGATACGGACGTATGGTGGGAAGAGATGAGCGAAGAACCACCTGAAACGCTCACAAGTTGGCTTGGTGAAGAGTGGCATCCCGGTGATGAAAAAACAGCGGCACATCCGAATGCACGCTACACAACCCCTGCCTCTCAATGTCCAATTATCGACCCGAACTGGGAAAACCCGAACGGCGTCCCAATTTCTGCTATTCTTTTCGGTGGACGCCGCGCTACGACGGTCCCGCTTGTGTTTGAGACTTTCGATTGGCAGCACGGCACCTTCATTGGCTCTATTGCCTCTTCTGAACGTACAGCAGCTGCTGCTGGAACGGTTGGTGAACTTAGACGCGATCCAATGGCGATGCTCCCGTTCTGTGGCTATAACATGGGGGACTACTTCGCACACTGGCTGGAAATGGGTCAGAATACCGATGCCAGCAAATTGCCGAAGATATTCTACGTCAATTGGTTCCGTAAGGATGCCGATGGTGGCTGGCTCTGGCCCGGCTTCGGCGAAAATAGTCGTGTTTTGAAATGGATTGTGGAACGTGTATCTGGAAAGGGTGAAGCAGTCGAAACCCCGATTGGTTATCTGCCAGCACCTGATGCCATCGACACTGCTGAACTGGATGTAACAGCCGAACAGATGGAAGAACTCCTCAACGTTAATGTCGAAGAATGGCTCAATGAAATTGAGTCAATTCGAGAGCACTATGAACGTTTTGAAGAGACATTGCCTGAAGCGTTATTTGATGAATTGGCGGCTTTAGAGGCTCGCTTGCGTGAAAATCAATAGTCCTCCTCTAATATTATAGGGCGGGATCTGCGGACCTCGCCCTATAACCAACCTGAGACTGTTTCATAAATACCCAAGTCTATATTTGTGACAGCCGGACTCACAAAGGATGAAACAATTATGACACGGCTTCTTGAAAAAGTGCTTACTGAAGTCTATAAATTGCCTGCAGAAAGACAGGACACTATTGCTGCCGTGATTCTTGAAGAACTCGAAGATAAACGGTTATGGGATAAGGCTTTTGCTGAATCACAAGATAAACTTGCCAAACTTGCGCGTAAAGTCCAGGCTGATATTAAAGCCGATCGCATCAAAGAGATGGGAATTGATGAGTTGTGAACTCATATCTAACAGAGGATTTTCTTAAACGTTTTCGGTAAAGGAAAAACGATGAAAACTATCAAGTTTGCACTAATTTTCGTTATCCTGCTTGTAGGAGGGATTTGTAATCCCGACGCTCAAGGCGAGACTTTCACCTACCACTGGGAAATAGATGAAACCCCCGAAGGCAGTGAAAGTGCGACCATCGTTGAACCTGTGGAAGTGACACTGCTTGATGAACCGATACAGGTAGTGTCCCATAGTGCATCTTTAGCGTTAATGCGGAAGTATTCTGTGTATCTGGGGCCCGAATGGAGTCCAGGGCATGCATATAGGTTGCTCCAAACTTTTGAATCTATACCCCAAGAAACGAACAATCCTTATGCTGAGAGTCCTGGGGTGGAATCCTCTGTGTGGCGGTTAAGCAACCGTCATATTCAAGATGACCTTTCGGTGGAATATCGAGACGGACAGCAGATTGTTACTATTGCTGAAGAAGCGTTTGTGCATGCAACACCGCTATTAGCGGAAATTGAAGGGGTCCGGGGCAGGTATTTCTCCAAACGCCTACATCATGCCGTGGTTCGGTTCGTAACCGATAACGGAGCAGACAGATACGCGCTTGGGCGGATATTACAGGAACGATACGCAGTCAGCATCAATGTTCCAGATTATAGTGAACTCACGCGGCATACTACAGGCGAACATGCCGGACGTTTTTCCGAATTCAAAAACGAAGAATTGATGGCATTGGTGTCTATGCTTGAAGAATTCCCACAAGGTATGATTAAGACACCAGGCCTTAAATATTTGGTTAGGCGGTTAGATGGACTTCCACATCCGCTTAATCCAGAGGCACCCGCAGTTGCGTGGACAAGTGCAGGCTATATTGAATTCATGGAAGGAGCATTCAAAGGAGGCAGTCCGGATTATATCCACCGTCTGATCCTGCATGAAAAAGCACACTTCCTATGGGCACATTTCTTTGATGAGCAGCTCAAACAGGATTGGATAAAACTCGGTGGCTGGTTCAAAAATCCAGATGATAAAGATGGCTGGTCTACAACAAAGCAGGTCGAGTTCGTCTCCGCTTATGCACACGGCATAAATCCGAATGAGGATATGGCGGAAAGTATTAGTTATTACATCGTGAACCCTGATAAACTTCGTTCGCGTTCACCTGCTAAATATGAATTTATCCAGAATCGGATTATGCACGGAACACGGTATATATCACGGATACGCGAGGATTTAACGTTTGAGGTCTATAACCTCTATCCTGACTATGTGTACCCAGGCCGAATCATCCAAGTAGATATACAGGTCAAAGGTGAACCCGAGGAAGATAAACTTATAACAGTAGAAATTGAAATTCATGGGGAGAGTAACTTAGACACTGCTCAAATGGCATCGACCAGAGTCGTCAGTGGAAAAGGCACCTACTTTGATCTTGGACTGTTCTCGGTTGGCGTAGATGGACAGCGTGTTACGTCAGGCCACATTTTACGGGGGCATGTGACATTGTCAAAGTATGCAGCAAACGGGTATTGGTCTCCCGACTCCCTTAATCTCACAGATGCTGTTGGTAACCAGCGTTTCCATGGACGTATTGATTTTGGGTGGAAACTCTATATTGACAATCCGCTTTCGGATTGCCAACCGCCGGAATATGTCAACAATTCAATGAGGCTTTCTTTATCAGAAGCACACGAGGCAGGTCGCCCATATCAAATTCTTACAGCCGAGTGGCAGGTCAGGGAAAAAAATGGCATTGCCCATGCTTATGGAGAAATAAATGATGAAGATCCTGAAACATACTCTCGGAAATTTGGAGGTTATGGAAACAAATACATCTATAATCCAGAGATAGATCTCTGGACAGTAAATGCAATATTCGTTATTCCAGACTACTACCAAAGTGGAACATATACTCTTAATTTTATTTCAATGAGAGATGTCGCTAAAAATTATAGAAATATATTCTTTACCCACCCGGGTTTCACACCCGGAACTCCCGTGGATAGGATCCTTGATCAACCACCTGCCACGATTGAGATTCAGACAACGAATCCAGATAATAAACCGCCTGTCCTGGATTTAAATCGGATTACCATTGAGGCAGAACCAACGCAACCGGAAGCTCCTAACGGCGAAACGCGTGTGGACATTACCTTTTGGGTTAAAGATGATATTAGTGGATACCTTAGAACTGCTATTATTCTGCGGGATCCGCAGGGAGCAACGCATCATTTCGGACACGGTGACGAAGATATATGGAAAGTCTATTTTTCTCGGGATCCAACTGTTTACCAAATCTGTCACCAGACAATTGTTTTACCAGTTGGCAGTATTCCGGGTATATGGGGACTTGCCGAAATGGTTGTTTTTGACAAAGCATACAACAAACTTCAGGCGGACTTTACGGAAATCGTCCGATTTGAAGTGGACGAAGGTGCGGCTGCAGCACCTATAATCGCCTCACTTCCTGACGACACGCAACTGCTCGCAAACTATCCGAACCCTTTTAACCCTGAAACATGGATACCTTACCAGTTAGCAAGCGAAAGCAATGTCCAAATTACGATTTATGATACAAGAGGCATGTTAATCCGGACCTTAGCACTTGGACATCAATCCGCAGGCTATTACACTGGTAGAAATCGTGCTGCGTATTGGGATGGTCGAAATGGTTTAGGAGAAGGAGTTGCGAGTGGAGTCTATTTTTATCAACTGCAAACAGACGAGACTTCGCTCATACGTAGAATGGTTGTACTGAAGTAATCTATATCTGACTAAAATTTGGACAATTTTTAGTATCCACATTTCGCCCCGCTGGGGCTAAGGACGTGGAGGATGCTTGCCTTTCTATAAACATTCCGCCCCGCTGGGGCTGCGTTTTTGACACCTTCACGCTTTTTCTCAGAGTGTGGGGTCTGTAGCAGACACAGAGAAAAGTAGGGGAATCCTTGAAACCTAACTCGGACGCAACACGAATTGTCCAAACTTTAGCATAATAACCCAAGTTGCCAGTATTTATAGACATAGCACTCCTCTGGAGTGCAGGAGACGGAAAACCCCGATTCTATAGACATAGCACCCCTCTGAGGTGGCGAAAAAGGTTACAAAATCTGTTTGTACGTCTATAACTCGTTAGGTAGCAACTTGGATTATAATAACTACAGTCCACGTTAAGACCTGGCACTGATGTGTACAGGTAAATTTTTTAACTCTGCAAAACATAACTGTTATGCAAGAAAGCAAAAAGGAACATAATAATAGTGTCATCTAAAGAACCAAACACCTCGTGTCCTGCCGATAAGGAGGACATTATTCACCCACGAGTTTTACCTTTCATAATGGTTCACCTGGCGTGTTTTGGAATTATCTGGGTAGACGTTCAACCCATAGATTGGATCTTATGTGGTGCCTTGTACGTTGTCCGGATGTTCGGAATCACAGCAGGATTTCATCGATATTTTTCCCACCGCTCATTTAAAACCGGTCGCGTATTTCAGTTTTTCCTGGCGTTTCTGGGTCAGAGTTCAGCACAACGCGGGGTCCTATGGTGGGCATCGAAACATCGTCTACACCATAAGCACTCTGACACCGACCAAGATGTACACTCGCCTGTTAAACATGGATTTTGGTATTCCCACGTCCTTTGGATATTCTCCAAACGTGGGCTTACTGCCAATTATGGTTTAATTAAGGATTTTCAGAAATATCCTGAACTTGCTTGGTTAGAAAAATGGGAAAGACTCCCTCCATTCTTGTTAGCGGTTGCCGTTTGGGCAGTTGCCGGTTGGTCTGGACTTATCGTAGGATTTTTCGTGAGTACGGTCCTACTTTTTCATGGAACATTCACGATCAATTCCCTTTCCCACGTTTACGGTAAACAGCCTTACGTCACTGGAGATCACTCTCGCAACAATCTACTTCTGGCTATTATTACATTAGGAGAAGGATGGCATAACAACCATCACCATTTCCCAAGTGCTACACCTCAAGGCTTTCATTGGTGGCAAATTGATGTCACATATTATATCTTGAAAGTGTTATCAATTTTTAGGATTGTTTGGGATCTTCGCTTACCGCCAACACATGTGGTTGAGGGTACACGTAAATTATCCTTAACTGTCGTAGAAAAAGCGGCGCATCAACTGGCTGGAAGTTTTTCGATTGAACAGATTGGCAAAGCACTGTTGAAAGCATGGTCGCAGACGCCAAAGTTGGAAGAACTGCGGAAACGTGCGCACATAGGTCATACAGAGGTAGAAAAATTCCTCAGAGAGCTGAAAATTCCTGAATTACCAGCACCGGCGGATCTGAAACACAAAGCACAAAAAATGTTTGCGCATATACCGTCGTTAAATCCGATTGTTGAACGGGCACATCAAATTATGATCCAATCCATTTCGGTTTGGTTAGTTCAAGAAGCCAACGCGATGTAAGAACAGACATTGAATTTCGTCGCTAAACGCGCCGAAGGAATGCCTCAATTTCTTCGGCGTTTTTCTCAAAATCGCGTGCTGCGAAAGATTTGAGATTGCTTAGCTGCGTAAGGGTATCTAACTCCCAAAAATCAATTTCTGGATTAATGCGTAGGTAATTCTCCCCAAGCAGGCGTTTCGCCATATTTGCGGATGCTTGAGATTGCAAACTCATCACGTAGGATGTCAACTTCGCGCCACCCCACCCTGTGATAAATCCCCAACCGCGTCTATTGTGATACATGTTTACGGAATGTCCTGTGCCTATAGATAGCATTCGGATTTCTTGTGCATTTTTTCCAAACGTTGAGAGTGCCTCTGTAAAAGCGATCGTAGAGGGGTTGTTTGCCCAGAGTCCACCATCTGCTAAGAGCCAGTTGTTAAGGGATTTCGGAGCAAAAAATGTAGGTGCTGCACAGGAAGCAAGGATAGCATCTCTCAGACCTACGCCTTTATCCGTAGGAGCGATCTCCGAATCGCGACTGTCATAATTTGATTTGAAAATGTGGACTTCACTTTTGGAAATCTCTGAACTTGTTATCATCAATGGGGTTGCTATTTCATCGAGAGGTGTTGCGGGAATATGCGCAGCGAGGATCTGGGCGAGTTTTTGGCTTGGATATTTGCTGAGGAACAACGGGATACGATACCATCTTCTTCGGAAAATATGGGGTGTTTCGGTCTCAAAGAGTTCGACAATATCCTGCATGGGGATATCGGAGACAGCGGCACCGGCAATGATTGACCCTGTGCTTGTACCAGCGACGAGGTCGAAACAGGTTCTGATAGGGATCTGAAAAGTCTGTTCAATTTTGGCGAGGAGTTGTGCGGTGTATATGCCGCGGGTGCCGCCGCCGTCTAACGTGAGGATATGGAAGGTATCCGTGTTTTCCATTGATTTTTCCTGTGTCTCGCATACAGGAGCTTTTGTTATTGTCGCATGTTGCAATAACCAAGATACCATATCCTGTTGCTACAATCAACCGAATTCTAATTAAAGTGTCTTGACACAAACTCGTGATTTCTGTTAAAATGCCGTTCAAAACAGAGCGACAAGGTGAACTTATGAACCGTAGAAATTTTTTAATTCACGGAAGCACTGCCCTGGCAGGATTGCTTCTTACTAACAGTTCTCTGCGTGTATATGCCAATCATCACGAGAGTCAGACCCTACCACCACTGCCCTATGCGTATGATGCGCTTGAGCCTCATATTGATAAACGTACAATGGAGATCCACCACGGAAAACATCACCAAGGGTATGTCAATAAACTTAATGCGGCAATTGCGCGCAGTCATGATTTGCAGCACATGACCCTTGAGCAGATCCTTCGTAATATTAACAACGTTCCGCAACACCTCCGCCAATCCATTATTAACAGCGGTGGTGGACATGCGAATCATACGCTTTTCTGGAACATCATGAAGCCCAACGGTAGCGAACCGATGGGAAAAGTTGCCGAAGCGATTCAGTCAACGTTTGGCTCGTTTGATGCTGGAAGTGAAATGTTCGTTAAAGCAGCGAAAACGCATTTTGGTTCAGGATGGGCATGGCTGGTTGTTGATGAAAACAAGAAACTACAAATCTACTCGACATCCAACCAGGATAGTCCGTTGATGCAAGGACACACTCCCATCCTCGGTCTTGATGTTTGGGAACACGCCTATTATCTCAATTACCAGAACCGACGCGCCGACTATGTTGACGCGTGGGGTAAGATCATTAACTGGGAACAGGTCAACTCCAATTATATCGCAGCAATGAGCGGATAGATATACAGTAGCGTGGTTAAATACCTCACCTACGGGAAGAATGAGGAGGCAGTATGGAACGTAGAGATTTTTTGCGACAGAGCGGTTTAACACTCACAGGATTACTGCTGAGTCCTTGGGCGGTCTATGCCTTTCCAAGCCGTGAGGGTGAAGTGCTTATCCCGTTCGCTGATCAGCCGCCGGAACCGCCTTCAGCGCGCGGTTTGCTGGATTGGAACGAACTTGATTCCTTTATCACGCCGAACGATGAATTCTTCAATGTTTCACACTACGGCAAGCCTGAAGTTGATCCTGAGACGTGGCGGCTTGAGGTGAGCGGTTTGGTTGAGAATCCGTTGATGCTCACAATAGAGGATATCAAAGCACGTCCGCGAAAGGACGTAATCTTTACATTGGAATGCTCTGGTAACCACGGATTCCCCACTTTCACGGGTGGAATTGGTAACGCGAAATGGACAGGTACACCGCTTGCCCCGATTCTTAAAGAGGCTGGTATCCAAGAAAACGGCATTGAAGTTATCTTCTTCGGACACGATGAGGGAGAAGAAGAACGACGGGATATGAAGATGCGTCAGAACTTCGCTCGAAGTATGTCTGTTGAAGATGCCTTGGAAGACACCACTCTTCTCTGCTACGAAATGAATGGCGAACCGTTACCACAGGCGAACGGGGCACCGCTCCGCCTTATCGCTCCCGGTTGGTACGGTATCGCGTGTGTTAAATGGCTCAAACGTGTTGAGGTTCGCGATACGCGGTTTATGGGTAGGTTTATGGGACGCGATTACGTTACAATACGCGAGGAAAAACGTCCGGATGGTGAATCGGTTTGGATGGAGACCTCGGTTGGCAGAACGCAGTTGAAGTCGTTAGCGGCGAAGGTAACGCGCATTGGTGAGAAATACCGTGTCTACGGAGCGGCGTGGGGTGCCCCTATTGAAATTGTCGAGGTTAGCATTGATGGTGGAGCATGGCAAAAGGCGACAATAGACCCAGAAGAAGATGCAGAATTCGCATGGAAGATCTGGCATCTCGATTGGAACAACCCATCGAAAGGTGAACACACCGTCGTCTCCAGAGCGATTGATACGATGGGAAACATCCAACCCGCAGCGAACTCTGACTATATCACTGGTAAACGCACCTATTGGGAGAGCCACGGTCAGATCGTCCGTCCCATACATATTGAATAGGAGAGCTTGATAGGGCAGTTGTGCTTGTAAGCCCTCGTGGAGATTATATGAACATAACCGATGAACAGAAACAGCAATTCCAAGAGGAAGGCTATTTCATTTTAGAGAATGTTATCCCGGAGTCGCTTTTGGAACTGCTCCGCGGTGAATGCGGAACTTTTATTACCCAGATGGACGCTGAGATGGATCGACAGGACACGGATGTCCTCGGCATCAATCATCGCAACAAACGATATTTCGTTTCAAACTGCTTCAGGAAACAGCCGAAACTTCGCGAGTTTCTATTCAGCGACCTGATGGCAGAGGTCTGCCGTGCGACTTTAGGCGAGACAGCGTATCTTTTCTGGGAACAGTATGTTGTTAAAGGCGCGGGAACGGGAATGAAGTTCAGCTGGCATCAGGATTCTGGTTATGTCGGCTATCCCGACCACAAACCGTATCTTACCTGTTGGTGTGCGCTTGACGATATGTCTGAAGAGAACGGGACGGTTTATGTGATGCCGTTTTCGCGTATTGGGATCCGTTCATGGGTGAAGCATGTTCGTGAAGAGGGCAGCAACGATATGGTGGGTTATTTTGGACCAGAAAAGGGTGTGCCTGCTATTGTGCCTGCGGGAAGCATTGTGGCATTTACGAGCATCAATTTCCACTGTAGCAGCACGAACTTCACGAATAATCTACGGCGTGCATATCTCGCTCAGTATTCGGCAGAACCACTTTTGTCGCATGATGGAAGTCGTTTGTGGGGGAATGCGGAGCCGTTGTTGAAAGATGGACAGTCTGTTGTGGGAAAACCGCCACCGGAGATTGTTTCTCGGTTTGATTGAGATTACATCCTTAGAGCTTGACCATTTTTAACATCTTTCTTTATGGAGGCGCGGTTTAAAACCGCGCCTACCGGAAATTGAGACTCACAAAGTCGAAGCGACCATTTCACTCTTCTGCCTCGCTGCGACGACTGAAAGCGGTTAGATAATTCCCGATTTTATCTTGGATAGCCCGCGCAGATGCTGGTAGCCCAATATAATGGCTGATGAGAATTCCGAACGCAAATACCTCATCATCCGCTGTGACGGTGTAACCAGAAAGCGCTGAAACACCGCTTAATGTACCGGTCTTCGCACGCAATACCTTTTCAGCGCACACCCCTTGCATCCGATTCCTTAAAGTCCCGTCGACACCGGCAATCGGCAGTGATGCCAGATACTCCGGCATCAACTCAAAATTCTGATACATATAGACAAGCAGATCTGTGAGTAATTCAGCACTGAGGAGATTGTAACGAGAGAGTCCAGAGCCTTCAACGAACCGATGTACAGGCGGTTCGTCGATAATTTCACTTAAGTACTTAGTGACAGCTCGCCTTCCTTTTCTCCAAGTTCCCGGTTCACCGATCACTTCAGCACCGATCGTTTTGAAGAGAAATTCAGCAATCCAATTGTCACTGGGTTTGTTCATTAATTTGAGAATATCGGCGAGCGGTGGCGACAGATGTTGCGCGACAACTTGGGCGTCTGGTGGAACCCTTCCAGAAACGACATTACCCATTACCTCAACATCTTCTTGCTCAAGCTCGGTTTTCAGTAGATACCCGCAGGCAAGGGCTCTGCTCCTTGTGCCTGGATCAGGTTCGATTTGCTTGATGCTTAAAGCACTAATCCGAAGCGGTCTATCGTCCCACATCCATCCAGGACCTTCCCGAATAGTGTCAAGGTATGTTTCATCAACGACGATGTCACCCTCTATCGATTTCACACCGGTTTCAAGCAACATATCAGCTAATTCCACTATATCTTGGGGTTGCAGCACTGGATTGGCTCTGCCCTTGAGATAGATATTCCCTGTGACTTGTGCATCCACATCCGTATCAACATAAAGAGTTGTTTCAAACTGGTAGTTTGACCCCAGTTTTGCCAAGGCGGTTGCTGCCGTGAAGAGTTTTGTTGTGGAGGCGGGGTGGTGTAATTTGAGAGGATCCTTTTCGTAAATCACCTCCCCTGTTTCAACAGCAACGACTTTGATACCGATGCTCGCTGTTGTGAACAACGGGTCCTGCAAGACGACATCAATATCGGTTTGTAACTTTTCGAGTGGATCTACAGAGGTTGTCGGTAGTTCGGTTTCGGTAGGCTTAGTAGCAAATATCCCACAACCTGGTAGCAACAACACAAAGCAGACTAACAAAACGGTGTAAGTTTTCATAATTTTAATATATCATAATTATGTGTATTATCCAAATACAAACGGATAGAACATTAGTTTTCAGTAGTCAGTTTTCAGTTTTCAGTAGTGCGTAAAACATTAGGGTCATTTAGTTTCAGTTTATCTATGTGAAGCAAAAACATATAAAACGCAATTGCTACACCTGTTACGGCACACGGCGTGTGCCTACTACTTTTAAAACTAAATAGCCCTGTAAAACATAGACAGAATTTGACTTTTCCCCTAAAATGTGGTAAAATATGTGTAGGTAAATTAGACAGGAATGACGACATAAACGCATAAAAGGAGACACCGAATTTTGGCGTAGTTTGCAAGCCAAAACTTGCTGTGAAAAGCAACATGGTTGAATTTTACGATACAACACTCAGGGATGGAAGCCAAGCAGAAGGGGTAGCATTTTCCGTCGAAGATAAACTTATCATTATAGAGGCACTTGATAAATTAGGTATTCGCTATATTGAGGGCGGTTATCCGGGTTCCAATCCGAAAGATATAGAATTTTTTAAGCGTGCGAAAGGCATGGCATTAGAAACAGCGACTATTGTACCGTTTGGCAGCACCTACTACCCGACTTATACTCCCGATACCGACCCGAATTTGGCTGCCTTACTGGATACTGGCGCGAGGACTATCACAATTTTTGGGAAAAGTTGGCGACTCCATGCAACTGACGTTCTGCGGGTGACACCAGCGGAGAACTTGGCGTTAATTGAAAATTCTGTCCGTTACCTTGTGGAAAATGGTCGTGAGGTGATTTACGATGCAGAACACTTTTTTGATGGCTACGCCGATGACGCTGCGTATGCTATAGAGACGCTACGAGCCGCTGCCACTGGTGGTGCGTGTTGCCTCGTCCTTTGTGATACGAACGGCGGTAGACTGCCGTTAGAAATCCAGGAAGGTGTAAAAGCCGTGCTTTCCGAGTTGTCACTGCCTGTGGGTATTCATACACACAACGATGCCGGCATGGGTGCTGCGAACTCCGTGCTGGCGGTGCAAGCAGGCGCGACCCACGTGCAAGGGACATTCAACGGCTACGGTGAACGATGTGGCAATGCGAATCTCGCCTCCATCATTCCTACGATTCAACTCAAACTCGGAATCGAGTGCCTAAGTGGGACGCAGCTGCAGGGGATAACAGACATTTCACGACTCATCAGTGAATTGGCTAATCTTCCGCATGATGAACGTCAACCATACGTTGGACGCTCTGCCTTTGCTCACAAAGGAGGCTTGCACACGGATGCGATCCGCAAAAACCGCCTTACATACGAACACATTGAACCGGAGAAGGTGGGCAATACACAACGCATTCTCGTATCCGATCAAGCGGGACGCGGCACGATTATGAAGAAGATCGAAAAGGAATATCCAGATTATGACAAGAATTCACCACAGGTGTTGGAACTCTTTAAGCAACTCAAAGAAGCAGAACAGGAAGGCTACCAATACGAAGCTGCTGAAGCATCGTTTGAACTTTTAACATACAAGGTGTTTAACGGACACGAGTCCTTTTTTGAGCCTGTCGGTTTTCGCGTGATTATCGAGCAATTCAGTGACTTCGCTTTGCGTTCTGAAGCAACAATAAAGGTCACAACACCGGATGGTCTCACTGCACACACTGCCGCTGATGGCGATGGTCCGGTTAACGCCCTCGACACGGCACTCCGAAAAGCACTTGAACAGTTCTATCCTGCATTACAGACGGTTAGGCTGATAGATTACAAGGTCCGGGTACTGGATACCAAAGCGGGAACAGGTTCAAAGGTCCGTGTACTTATTGAAGCGAGCGATGGAGAGCGGAGTTGGCGAACTGTTGGCGTCTCAGAAAATATTATCTCCGCGAGTTGTGAAGCATTGATGGATAGTTTTGAATATAAACTTTATACGGATAAAGGGATTGTTGGCTCGCTGCAGGATAAGTAATTGGTCGGAATAACACACTATAACACTCTGTGACTGAGAGCATAGCTGAGTTCTAAACCGCTGTATTTCATAGCTTTGGGGGAGAGATGGGACATTTAGACACAATTGAGAAAGCGGCACAGAAACTGATTAATCTCTGCCAAAAAGAAAAGCAGACAAAAACCGACAAGGCAAAAATGTTGGCAATACATGCAGAGATTCTAACAAGCATTGAAGACCTTGTCGAATGCGATCTCTGCGGGGCAATTAGCGAATTGGTTGTAACGATGACTTTGGCGGATGCCACAGCGAAATTATGTAAGGAGTGCGGCATCAAATCACTTGAAGTCGGAAAGATCCAGTCTCCCAGACAGAAGACGCCTCGCAAACGGACCCGTCAACCGAAAACGGCGTCTGCTTCATCTGGAACCCGAAAGTCGAAAACCAACGGGACTCGTTCCAAGCGCACCGCACCTACTAAAGAACCAGAAACACCCGCTGCCCTACATACCCGCGTAGAAGCAGAAACCGGCATTAAGAAAGCCGATGTGAGACGTCTGCACAAGATTGTTCAGGACATCGCCGCTCCGATGAGTCCCGAACATACATTGAACTATGTGCAACGCGAGGCAGTAAACGCGAAAATAAAAGTAGATGCAGATGCCTTAAAAAAGGCGGTCGCTCTATTGACTTAAAACTATGGCTGCGGTTTAGTCTGTTTGAATGTGCTTTGCCCAATCGCGATTCGCCTGATACCATTCGACGAGTGCAGTTATACCTTCCCGAAAAGTAACCTGTGGTCGCCACCCCAAGAGTTTTTCGGCTTTTTGGATGTTTGCCCATGTAGCACGGGCATCTGCTGGATGAAAGGGCTGATGGGAGAGCATCGCTTTCTTGCCGACCAACTCCTCTATCAATCGAATCGTATCAATGAGTACAATAGGAGTGTCTGAACCGAGATTTATCACTTCGTACTTGATCGGTTTCAACCCTGCAATCACGCCCCTGGCAATATCATCAAGATAGGTATAGTCCCGTGAGGATTCTTTGCCGTCGCCATAAACAATAACCGGTTTCCCCTCACTAATCCAGTGTACAAAGCGAAATGCGCTCATATCGGGCCTGCCAGCGGGTCCATAGACGGTGAAAAATCGGAAAACTGTGACGTCAATGCCGTAGAGATGATGATAACTATGACAGATGGCTTCGGCACCCTTTTTTGAAGCAGCATAAGGGGACAATAGTTTGTCTGTATTCGTCTCCTCACTGAACGGAAGGTCGTTCCCCGAACCGTAGAGGCTTGAGGTTGACGCCAACACAAATTTGTTCACCTCAAACTCACGGCACAATTCCAGTAGATTCAGCGTGCCGGTCACGTTCGTGTCAATATATGCCCATGGATCTTCAACAGAGTCTCGGACCCCGGCGCGCGCAGCGAGGTTAATTACAGCGTCATAAGGGGAATCAAATATTGTTCGCAGTTCATCCCGGTCACAGATGTCTGCACAGTGGAAGTGGAAATTTGGGGCACCTTCGAGTTGCTCAAGTCTCCATTGCTTGACTTGTGGATCATAGGAGGCGTTTACGTTATCGATCCCAACAACGGTATGCCCTGCTTCAAGTAAGAACTCCGTCACTCTCCATCCGATGAATCCAGCACAACCGGTAACGAGATATTTCATGATTATTTCCTTTCGTCTTTATTTTTAGCCATCTCTAAAAGTTTGTCGATTTCTTTTTTAAGCTCAGCGTAAATTTCGGATTTAAAATTCGCTTTTCGGTGAAATACAATGGTACCTTTCTGCGAGATTAGATAAAGCGTCGGTTTCTTTTCTTCAGTCTGATACCGTTCATGGACTTCCCCTTTCCAGTCCAACAGGAATCCCACAGGAGGCGGATTTTTTTTGAGTTGTCCCCTGATAAAGCCTTTCGGTATGAATCCAGGGACGCTCCGCAGGTCGGCAATGATATAGGCGGTAACCTCTGTTATCTCTTGGTAGTCCTTCTGGAACGCCTCCGCCCATTTGTCATCTTCCTTCCGAATCTTTCTGTTACCCATAATGAGGAAAACGAGCTTGCCTCGAAGTTTCTTCAGACTATGTTCCTTCTCGTCAACATCCTGGAGCAGAAAATCGGGTGCCGTATCACCAACTTTTGGAGGTCCTGTTTCGGTTCTTTCGTCAGCGAAACTTACAAACGGCGCAAAGAGTGTGATAGTAATGAGCGCAGCAATAAGCGGTTTCATAGAAGTCAACGGTCCCTTGTGTTTCTTATTTACCATTTTAACATGCCTTTTACATGATAGTCAAGTTGACTTTTTAGAGGAAACCTGCTACGCTATTAAGAAAGAGGATTGCGCTGATAAGCGTTCTCGACTTGTGTAATCCGCAGTAAGCTATTGTATTCAAGGATCATTTCTACACAATAACCGAAAAATGAATGCTGAACGTACTATTCCCACACTTTTGAACCAGATTCGGAGAGAAATTCTCCCACATATCGTCCGCTCATCAACGATGCAAACGACTGAGAGTTTGCAAGGCTTTCGGAGTCAGCTCCACAGTCTCCACTACTCTTGCATCCGTGCGCAATTTCCAAGTACGGTTTGTGATCGTATAGAGATACTGCTTTCAACGAGTGCAGATCTTTGGCATCTTATCGCTGAAAACGAACTGATGTTGAAAAATCTGAAGGAGTATACGCGCGTGCGAACCTTCTCTGCAGAAGCGGAAGGTATTACCAATATTGAGGAACTCCTCTCAGGCGAAGATAGCCTCCGAGATGTCCTTATCAATAGTGCGGCATTTATGCTCAATTGGAAGGCGAATACGATCTGGGTGGATTCTGCGAAACGGGCACGCACGGCGATGGCAAAAAATTACTTGCTCGAAATTCAAGATCGCATCTGGCAGTTTATTAAAGAGAGCACACCGGAAACGACAGAAGATGACTTGGATAAAGCAGCACAGGTGCGTGAGCGTGCAGACGAACTACTTACAGTCATAGATACCAGCGATTTGCCGACTGAGGGACAGGTTACACTTCTGATGCAAATTTATATGTTATTGTTGCGGTTGCAATTAGGTCAACTGATTATTCAATTAGAAACGCTCCAGGAAGACGCCACTGACGCATGAACACACATTTTTTTCTCTACTTCACTAACGATTCGCCTTGCGGCGCGAGGACGGTTTGTTTTAGCACACTCGTGCTGCTTCTGCTCTGTGGAACGCCTGCCGCTGATATGCCCGAAATGTCGCCCGGTACAGAAGTCCGCATTACAGCCCCGCAAGCAGAGAAGACGTTTCTGGTTTATGTTCCCGTCGATTATACAGACAAACGTCCTTTTCCTGTTCTTTTTTATTACCACGGCATGGGTGGAACAGCAACGACGTGGATGTTCAAAAGGATAACAAAAGGCAGAGGATTTATCGTTGTGGGTATGAACTACGCGACTGACACCTACTATAAGGGGCTTAGTCCTTACGAAACCGCTGCGGACATACGCTTCTTTGAGGAGGTGCTGGTGCTACTCTCAGCACGATTGCATATCGCAACAGCGTACATCTTTATGGGTGGCTATAGCCAAGGCGGATATTCGACAACCGTTTTAGGTGAACAATTGTTAGATCAATTAGCAGGAAGACTTATCCTCGGTGCGGGCAGACGCGACATGGATATGAACCCACCGTCGCTGGAACTGATTCGCGAGCATCCAGTCTTTTTTGGTGTCGGAGCACTCGATGATCCGCATTATCCACGCGCAAAACGCGCGGCGCAATATTACAGGAATTGGGGTGCTGATGTGACGTTTGAGGCATGGCCAGATGAAACACACAAGCTTTCTCCAGAGTGGTTAAAGAAGACAAAAATGCAGGAATGGCTCATCGCTTATGGCCCGGCAAAGCAGGCTGAATCAGGATTTGCGATAGCACAAGCCGCTGAGAGGGACAATAGGCTGGGTGAAGCGTTCACACTTTATGATCAGATTTCGAAAATTTTGCCCGATACAGAGGTGTGTCGGCATGCGAAAAAATCAGCAATACGCCTTGTTAGAATAGCTAAGACGCAGCTCGACCAGATTAAAAAGAAGGCAGACGAGAAACCGTATGCTGAATCGGTGAAGGCGTTAGAGACCCTCCGAGACACATATACTGGGAGTATTTTTGCCGAATATGCCTCTCAAGCCCTTCGCGAGTTGTTGAACGCGAAAGCTGATGCGTTAGAGGGGCGCGCCCGTGATGCAGAAGCAGAAAAAAAATATGCTCGTGCGCTGCAGCTGTATAAACTCTATCTCACCCATTTCAAGGAAGCAGAACACTATCCAAAGGTCCAAAAACACGTGAACGAATTGAAAAAGAGAACAGGGATGAAATAAAGGAGATTTTATGTCTAAAGAGTTATTTGAAGAACTTGTTGATGTCATAGCAACCTTAAGGAGCGAAAACGGGTGTCCGTGGGATCGGGAGCAGACCCATGAAACGCTGAAATCGACGCTCATTGAGGAAACTTATGAAACGCTTGAAGCAATTGATACAGGTGATCCGAGTAAACTGAAAGAGGAACTGGGTGATCTCCTCTTGAATGTCATGCTCCAAGCGCAAATTGCAGACGAGGATAAGAATTTCGACATCTACGCAGTGATCGAAACATTGACAGAAAAACTAATCCGACGCCATCCGCATGTTTTTGGCGATGTTGATGTTGAGGATTCAGAAGCGGTAGTGAAAAATTGGGAGGCAATCAAACGCCAAGAGACAGGTTACGAGGACAGGAAATCGGTGCTTGACGGGATCCCGAACGCGATGCCTACACTGCTTCGCGCTCAGAAGATACAAGGTCGAGCGGCGCGGGTCGGTTTCGATTGGGAAGAACTGACCGATGTGATTGCCAAGGTCGAAGAGGAACTTGAAGAGGTGAAAACCAGTATCAGCACTGATGAACCTGACGCAGTTGCGATGGAACTCGGCGATCTGTTGTTCGCTATCGTTAATCTGTGTCGTTTTATGGAAATCCAAGCTGAAGAGACGTTACGACAGGCAAATCGTAAGTTTATAGCTCGCTTCAAATGGATGGAAGCAGAATTAGAGCGCCTCGGGACGAACTTTGAAGCGCAAGACTTAGAGAGTCTCGACACCGTTTGGGAAGAAGCCAAGAAAGCAGAAACCAAAGCGGGGTAATTCTGCCTTTTTCACTTTCACACAAGCCTTTGATGGAATTAACGATCGCACGAAACAAGATGACAAACACACTACTGAACCTATTAACCCAAGAATGTAAACGTCACCCCGACTATGAGCGGTTCACTGAACTCTTTAGCGGATTGGATCCGTCAGGACCACCGCGAATAGAACTTATCCACCGTGCCAGACCACCGTTGCGGCGTGCAGGAAAACTGGGTATTTTTTCGGGATCCTTTAACCCGTTGACGCTCGCCCATGCGAAAATGGTAGAGGACACCCTTACTGCGTACCAATTCGATGAGATGCTCCTACTCCTCGCGAAAGCAAATGTGGATAAAGATGTGTTCGGCTTGCCACTTGCGGCGAGACTCCTAACGCTCAAGAAATATGTAGAGAGCCGCCCAAGGTTTTCTGTTGGTGTATCAAGCCACGGTAGATATATTGATAAGGTCGCCGCTTTAAAAGCCGTCCTACCACCAAACACCGAATTCCACTTCATTGTCGGGTATGATACCTTGGTGAGGATTTTCGATCCGAAATACTACAGAGATTTTCACACAGAATTGCAGGCGTTATTTGTCGCCGCTCGCTTTATTGTCGCGAATCGGGCAGAGGCAGATATCAAAACAATAGAGGCATTTATGGCGGAACCTGAGATTCGCCAATATGCTCCCTATGTTTCGTGTATTCCGCTGCCTGACGTTTATGCCTATATGTCTTCAACAGAAGTCCGCGAACTGTTAGAACAAGACAAGGCTATTGAACACCTCGTGCCTCCCAGTATTCTCGAATTCCTTTCTAAACCCATTCATACAGAATAACCAATTTCTCCAATTTCCTACAGCTCAAGCAAAATCATAATACAGTGTTTTCATTTCACCACATTTTTTTAGAATTACTGTCCAGTTGTGTCAAATAATATACACTTCGTTGGATTTTACACCGATTTTTCAGGGTTTTTGCGATGGCACGATTCTTGCAGCGTTGATTAACAAGGATTCACAAATAAATCCGAAACCGATTAACTAATACTCTCGTTTATTTTACCAACACTTTCAGTAACAGATTTGCATTTGCGCAATACTGAAAGTTTATATAGGATTATCATAATTTTTTTTATAATAAGGAGAGCTTATCATGTTTAACGGTGTAGAAATCATTATAGGTGGTTTGGGTGCTCTCATTGGTATTGGTGGTGGCTACCTGGTTCTTTCTGCTTTTTTTGCAGGCATTCGGCATATCGCGAAACCCAATGCCCTTGAAGTTGAAGAGACAGGGGCCAAAAAATAATCCTTTCGGTGTTCCGCCGAAATATCTTGACAATTGAAGTCTTTTGTGTTATAATCTCATTGAGCTTTAGTAGGGAGTTTATAATTCTGCTCCGGATGCTCAAGACATTGTAAGACAGGGCAAAGTTTATATTAAAACGAACAGCGGCAGACATGCAGTATCACTCCCTACATTCATGGGATGTTACACCTGAGGCAGCACGGGAACTCCAAAATCGACTGCGTTCACAGGTAGTTACGGCAGACCGGTTTGGGACAATTAACACCGTTGCTGGGGTAGACATTGGGCTGAAAAAGGATATCGCGCGCGCATCCGTGGTAGTCCTCAGTTTTCCCGAATTGCAGGTGATAGATATTGAGGTTGCAGAATGCCCTGTTCGTTTTTCTTATATACCTGGGTTGTTGTCGTTTCGGGAGATTCCTCCGTTACTGACGGCGTTTGATCGGTTGAAAACGGAACCAGACTTGGTGATTGTAGACGGACAAGGGATCGCGCACCCGAGACGGTTTGGACTTGCATCGCATTTGGGACTGATCTTGGACAAACCGACGATTGGTTGTGCCAAATCTCGGCTCTGCGGAAGATACGAAGAACCGGAACAGGAACTGGGAGCTTACACATACCTGACCGATAAAGGAGAGGTAATTGGTGCCGTTGTTCGGACGCGTACAAATGTTCGGGTGGTTTACGTATCCATAGGACACCGGATCTCCTTAGATTCAGCACGTACATGGACATTAGCATGCTGTCGAGGCTATCGCTTGCCTGAGACGACCCGCTACGCACACAATGCCGCATCCGGTAAAATCCCCAAAATACGCAAATAATCAAATATTATGGCTAATAGCAACACGCAGCACTGGTCGTTTGACTATAACTACGGTTCGCAAAACCCTCAATTCGCACAGGAATTGCTTCAAACACTCCGTGGGTATAACCGGGAAGTTGATGCACACCAGACGCAAGTCGGACAGACTATAAAACACGTTTACAACATTTTACCGAATTATTGGCGTGGCTACAGTAGAGATGATACCGAAGCGCAGCTGAGCATTGGCACGGTTACTGTTGAACGGCGCAAAGACGGCAATGTGTGGGACTATTCTGTCCAATACGAAAATACGACGAGTGGAGAAATTCTACGGATGCAATTCCGTTGTAGTGATTCGCCTTACCGTCCTCTCAGGGACAATTGGCGTGTTGATGCGCGAAACAGTGGGGATGATGCGTATTCGCGATTGACTTGTGCCGGTCATCTTACCGTAAATGGAGAGGTGAAGCTTCATATCAACGCTACTGAAATCGCTGCTGGAAGAGTGAGTGCCCCTGCTGAACTGACGTGTAATTGGGCACTTTTCGATGTCATTCCGGCGCTCACGCAGGCAATTCAATCGTCAGACGACGGGATGGACATTGCGGTCATGGAAGATCTGGAGCAACTTAGACCGAAAAGTAGACTCGGCTTTCTTGAATCGATACAGACACCTGTCCCGCTTGATGGATACTACCTCCACGGTTCAGGACTTTCGCCCTCGTATTGGTGGCTTGACGCACACGGGGACGTTGCGATTGCTTCAACCTTTTTCGAGACGCTGGTACTCAAAGAGAGGATAGGATAGGTTGTATGAGCAAACGTCCTAATATTCTTTTTATTAACACCGATCAGCATTCATGGGACGCGCTCTCGGCTCACGGAAATCCGTATCTTCATACCCCCAATATTGATGAAATTCATCGGAATGGAACTTCCTTTCGTCGGTCGTTCTGTACGGATCCGGTGTGTGCTGCTGCCCGTTCCAGTTGGGCGACGGGTTTATATACCTCAGAAACAGGTGTGCCGTTCAATGGTGGCTACCTACACCCAGAAATTCCTGATTTAGGTCAGGTGCTTAATGCCAATGGTTATAACGTATTCCACTGTGGTAAGTGGCATGTGCCAGGTAGAAATGTTCGTGAAAGCTTTCAGACGCTCTATTACGGGAAACAGGATATTGGGGCAGGTGGAGCTGCGTATTACGATTCAGCATCCACGCATGCGGTTGCTGATTTCTTAACAAACTACAATGACGATGAACCGTTCTATCTCCAGATCGGTTACGTTGATCCGCACGATGTGTGTGAATATTTGCACAACCACGAGGAAAAACGGATCCCTAATCCACTGAAACAAGGAACTGTTTCGGAAGATGACTTGCCGCCTCTTCCTGAAAACTTCGATTATGACGAACGGGAAACAGTGCTGCACCGAGTCTGTCGGAGGGTTGATGACGCTCTTATCCACGCTGCTATTCTCAGAGGCGTCCGCGATTGGGACGAATTTCATTGGCGCTACCTGCGATGGAACTATTACAGATTCATTGAAAAAGTTGATGCTGAGGTTGGGAGGGTACTTGCGCTGTTGCGAGCAACAGGCTTGCACGAAAACACACTCATTATCTTTAGTGCAGACCACGGTGAAGCGTGCGGAAGCCACCAAATGTTCCAGAAATTCACGCTTTACGAAGAGAGCGTACGGGTCCCGTTCATTGTATCGTGCTTAGGTGGCGGTATTGCTGCAGAGAAAGATCGGTTCGATGAGACACATTTCGTTTCCGGTGTAGACCTATTCCCGACTGTCTGCGATTATGCTGATGCTAACGTGCCTGAACGGGTACAGGGAATGAGCGTCCGTCCGCTGGTAGAAGGGAGAGATGTTCCTTGGCGTGATTACGCCTATATCGAGAGCAACTATTGGGGACGTGCGATTGTTACCGAGCGGTATAAATACGTTACAGAATATAAACCGAAAGAGACGGAGGATTTTTCGCCTCCTGGACCTGATGCTGAACAACTTGGGCTGGCGCAGTTATTTGACTCTCAGAATGACCCTGGAGAGACAGAAAATTTAGTAGGAAACGCTGCTTACGATGAAGTCGTTAAAGAATGTAGAGACAAAATGCTCGCTCAAGAGACTAAACTCCATCGGCAACAAATTGTGCATCCAAGTCCGAAACGGGTAATATCAAATTGGGGTGAGCGTTTACGGGCATATTGGGAACACGGTAGATAGCGTATAGAAAAATAGACTTATTAATACAAATTTAAAAAACTCAGGATTTTGGAAAAATGGACATCTTTTCAAAGCGCTTAAATCGACTTCCACCATACATGTTCGGCAAACTCAAACAATTAACACATGAACGCCGACAGCTGGGAATAGATATTATCGACTTGGGGATGGGAAACCCGAATCAGCCAACTCCGCAACCTATCATTGACAAACTGACTGAAGCGGCACAAGAACTTCGGAACCACCGTTACTCTGCTTCCCGCGGTATCTTCAACCTCCGTAGGGAAGTCAGTTGGCATTATGAACGCCGGTTTGGTGTTCACATCAACCCAAACGAAGAAACCATTTCTGTTATTGGGACTAAAGAGGGATTGGGACATCTCGCGTTAGCCTTGATTGACAACGGTGACTTGGCGATGGTGCCGAATCCGACGTTTCCCATCCATACGTACAGCATTGTGCTCGCTGGCGGCAGCGTCGTGAGTATACCGCTCACGGAAGAGAACGCCTTCATCCCTTCCCTCACCGAAATTACGCGTGATATTTGGCCGAGACCCAAGGTCCTCATCCTAAGTTTCCCACACAATCCGACGGGTGCTGTTGTTGACCTTGGGTTCTTCGAGGAAGTCGTGGCATTCGCGAAGCACCAAGAGATCGTGGTGATCCACGATTTGGCTTATGCGGATATCGTTTTTGATGACTATAAGGCACCAAGTTTCTTACAAGCGAAGGGTGCGAAGGATGTCGGCATCGAATTTTTCTCTCTGTCTAAATCGTATAACATGGCAGGATGGCGGTGTGGATTTGCAGCTGGAAATCGTGAGATTATTGAGGCACTCGCGCGGATTAAGGGATACTACGATTACGGGATTTTCGCGCCGATTCAGGTGGCGGCGATCATGGCACTGCGCACGCCAGAAGATACAGTAATGGAAAACGCTACGGTTTATCAGAAACGTCGCGATGTGTTGGTTGAAGGGTTAAACCGGATTGGATGGCAGGTTCCGAAACCGCAGGCTTCTATGTTTGTCTGGGCCCCGATTCCTGAAGCGTGGAAGCATCTCTCCTCTATGGACTTCGCAATGAAACTTCTCAACGAGGCGGAAGTTTGCGTCTCTCCGGGCGCGGGATTTGGGCACAACGGCGAAGGGTATATCCGGATCGCGCTTGTAGAGAACGAAGATCGGATTCGCCAAGCGGTTCGTCAAATTCGCCGGGCGTTGTTCGGTTAATGGTCAATATGTATACAAATTATACATATCACCCCCGATATGTATAAAAATTGCCGAAAATTATACATGTCTGATTATCAAGGCTGGTGCCGGGCGAGGAGCAGTCCTTTCAATTCAAACTGGACTAAAGTACTACTCCAGCCCCCACTGCTTTTTGGCTTCCTCAAACGAAATCGTTTGGCTACCCGTGTGAGAAATCGGGTTTTTGCCAACCCACCGTTCATCAATAGGATCTTCTGCGGGCTGAAAACGGATGTCACAACTGATACGCCACCGATCAGACAGGTTTTTCGTAGAGGTGTGCATCGTGTGCATCGTAAACACAATGACATCGCCCATCTGGAAATCGGCTGTTTTCCACTCACCGCCATATTTATCGCTAATTTGCATCGGGTCGTTCCCGAAATGGCCAGGCGTGCCGTCCTTATCTACATCTGTTTCGCCGTAAGTATCCCGTACCGGTGCGAAACTGGAGAGGTTGTGCGAACCAACAAGGACAGCCAGTGTTCCCATCGTTGCTGGCACATCACCAAAGGGGACCCAACAGGTATGGAGCTGCCTTGACCCTCTTCCCATATAGACAAAATCGAAATGCGGTCCTGACCAAACGGTGGGTCGGATAAACCGGAGCCATTTATAATCGAAGGTTCGGGTATCGCCACCAAAGAAGTTCCGGAAGAATTTGAAAAGTTCATCGCCTTCCAAGACTGCCTGGACATCGGGATGGTGTGTAACTGCGCGTGTACCCATCGTCCTGCCGGGTCTTCCATCACCAGCGAATGCGTCCATGATATCGGTGCCGGGCTTGAAAACGTTGTCTTTTCCGTCGTCATTCGCATATTCAAGGATTGCCCGCCGCGCAGCGATCACCTTTTCTCTGTCTATTAAACCGCGAACGAGTAAATATCCATCTTCTGCTATCTGTTGATGTAAGCCTTCTGCTGAATTAAGGACGGCATTGCAGTCCCGAAGCACACCGAGGTGTGGACTGGGGAAGGTGAGTTCATGTTCTCCTAAAAAAACGGTTTCTGCCATTATTTTCCTCCAAATTGTACCATTAAGGCACAACCTATCTTGGCTGGACATTTAGGGACGGTTCAATTCGTTGCACTCCAAGTTGAAAGAGGGCATGATTTGCCAGTGTATCAAAGGTAAAAACGGGTTTCCCCCAGGCAATTACCATACGTGCGAATTCCAAGGTTTTACTATCTTCAGCAGCATGTGCGATACAGATTTTGTCCGCAAGTGCCGCAACGAAGAAGTTGCGTTGATCGGCAAGTGCGGAAGTGGGTCGACGATACTGATTTCCGAAAATAGATAGGATTAAGAGTCTGTCTTCGGCTAAAGCGTCTTTCCATGCAGGTTTCAACCGCATGTTCTCAATGCCCCGTGCCGGACAGAAGAGGATTGGTTGCGAGCCACGCAGTAAGACGCGTAAGCACTCTTGCTCAACTGGAGAATGATACCCACTGATGGTTGGTATATCCGTCTCCTTGAATCTCTGGGCTAAATCGTGCGTTTTCAGGATAATTTCGCCCGGACATTTACTGGAGCAGAAGAGTGCCCAGAGATTTCCATTTAAGACGGTGTTTGGTCCTCGTAATAAGTTAATGTTTCCGCGTGCCCAGATCATTTCCGGAATTTCTGTTTTTAGATAGTCCTTCAATCGCTTCGGATAATTTGTGTCTGTTCGTTTGACAGCTTGAACGGGTTGCATCACTTCGCTCACAGGATTCCCTAACTATTATGGTAAAGATTTTAACAAAACTTGACAATTCATGCAAGGATATAAGGCACTCGGATTGTCTGAACTGGGATTTATAGGATTGTGTATGACGGTTAGTGGTTAGCAATTAACAGTTAGTGGTCAGAAACCTTTTATTGTCAGAATCAGGATTATGGTTCCGTTTTTAATCGATGACCGGATTTCGTAAAAAATGTCGTTGACCCAAGGGTGAATACTTGCTAAAATCATGACACTTGGGACTTGCAATAAACAACTATAGTAGATATTAGGATTAATTAGATCTTGTGACCGGCGAGGAATGTAAAGCTAAGACAAATTATGCTTTAGGAGCATAATTTGAAAACCTCGCCTACCTATTCTCAGGGAAACCGCGCCTACCACGCAGCGGATATTTCCGACGAAACACTTGGGGACTGACCTATGAAAGAATATTTGGAAATTCAGAAACCTGAACTCGACTACACCTACGAGTTTGGGGTCGATCAACTTGATCTCATGTCTAAATGCCTGGAGGCGCACGGCTTTGCGATTATCAAAGATGTTCTGCCTCCTGAGTTAGTCGATACTCTAAAACAAGCAGTCTTTGATGGGACGGACCCGAATGGGGAATTAGAGTATGGACAGAGTAGTACTCGACACGCTTGGATTGAGTCTGGACCGGGTGCTTGGAAAGTCTTGGAATACGAACCCTTTATGAAAATACACTATCATCTGATTGGGGCAGAAGATTTGACCCTCCACCGGTCTGCGGCTATTATTCGGATGCCTGGGTCTCAGCCTGTTGCATGGCATACAGATTGGTGTGGGTTTTCAACGGACGCACCGAAGAATTCAGGTGACGTGCTAAACCGTGGACTTTGGCCCTCTGGCAAATGGTTCTACTTGACGGGTTCTCGTCCGGAACACGGCGGTCTATGCGTGATTGAGGACTCTCATGCGGAAAACTGGAAGGGACCTGAAGGCTTTAAGATGACGGCGGATAGACGCTCCTTTTACAAGGAAGGTGAAGAGGAAAAGGCTTATGTGGGATTCGATATTCCGGGATTGGTACCGTTGTTTACGGATCCTGGTGACATGATTGTGTTTGCGCATCGTACATATCACGGCGCATTCCCGAACCAGATTGACGAGATAAGGCTCTCGTGCGGCGTGGGTTTTCGGAGTCGGGACCACCATATTGATATTCCGTGGGAGATTCCAGAAGAGGGTAAGCAGTTTTTAGCGGATTTGCCGCCGCATTTGCATCAATATACGCACGGATATACGAGTATTAATATGGCGTGGCGGGGGTAATTGTCTGCATCAGGATTTACAAGATTTTAGGGTGGACAGGATTATAGACCTTCTGTGATTGCCAACTTGTTCTCTATAGCATTACTGAAGATATAGGATTAAGCAGAAAGGCGGCGATGTGCTTCAGGTGGTGCACCGTTTTGGAGCCAAGCGATGGGGTGTTCTTCTGCTGTTCTATCTGGATTTACCCAGATAATATTTCGGATTTCACCAACACTTTGGGAGGCTTGTCTGAACAGTCCCCGAATGATTTCATCAAGCGAAATGACGGTCTGATCGGTTGCGAGTGCTGCTTGGAGGAGATGAAAATCTTTCTCTATATTTTGAATTTCATCTTCGTCGGTTGTTGTGTCTGTAATCTTGTCTCGGAGCTCTTCATACTCCGGCGGATCAATGCGATCTACTTTTCTGCGTGCATCCATTGACACTCGCCACCGGCGGGCGAAACGGGATTGATGATTTTTCCACTCGTTGTTAATTCTCTCTGTCATCACGACGCGGTGGCTTAGGGTCAACACTTCATCCAGAAAATCACGGCAATGCCTAGCTCTCGGATGGGTTGCTGTTTCACTACCAGCGGCTTGGGCAACATCGGCATCAATAACCAACCGTTTTGAATCTCTTGCTCTCAAGATGCCTCCTCTTTTCCAAACCTAAGCCTGTCCACAGCATTGAGGTAGCGACTCTGTGTCTTGAGATCCACATCTGCAAAATCTTCGGGCCACTCTCCGTAAGCTCCTACATCGTCTAAGTCGGCACTGGTAACTTCTGTTACGCCATCTTCGCGTCGTGTGAACCAGTGGAGTTTAACCAAGTCGAGTGAGAGGTCCCCTTCGGCAATAAGCGTTTGAATCCCCAAAAGTAGCAGTGAACTGTGCGTTTCAACAACGACGCGGACCCCTCGCTTCGCCGCGTTTGCCAGCACTTGTGCTAAAGCGACTTGGGCGCGAGGGTGGAGATGGAGCTCGGGTTGTTCAAGATAGACTAACCGCCCCGGTTCCGCGGCAATTACAGCGACCAAAACCGGCAGGACCTGGGATACACCAATCCCTACATCGGCAATGTTAACCATGCCCGCCTCATCAGTTTTAGTAGACAGGAGACGACCAACTTGAACTTCAATACCCACATCACTAACTCTTCGCGTCCCGACTTTTCCTGTTAACCCAAGAATATGAACGGCATTGCCTAATGTTTTCAGGCGTTCATCTTTCTTCTCCTGCCATTCGTGAATGATACTCGCAGCATAATGTTCAAAAGTACCGGGGGAACGCCGACCGGTGCTGATCAGTCTATAGGTGCGTTCAGGATTGCCTCGTAATCCGGGGAGGTGAACAATGTCGAGGATATTGGACTCAAAGTTAGAAGTGCTCTTTGCAGAACGATAGCTATCTTGAGATTCTAAATGCAAAAAACATCGTAAGCGTTTCACCACATTGTAATCTTCGGGAATCATGTTTTGGTCAAGTTGTGCTTTGATTTCTCCAAGTGACATCCCGGGAAACAATTTTAAACGCTTAGGATATCCATAGGTTGGTTCGGCTGACTTCGTTTCGGTAGCCATTTCAACAATTTCAATCCGGTTTGGTCCTTTTCTGAAAACTTCTCTCAACGAGTGAGTAATGATGGAGTCACAAGTCTCAATTTGAATTTGAAAACTATCTGTCTTTTTTTTCTGCGGTAACATGGACAGGAATTGCACTGCCTCAGTAAATTGAACGTTCGGTCCATCAATTTTCAGCGGGCCCGGGTCATAAGGTGCCTCCAGCGTTTGCTTTAGCATCAGTAGCGGTTGCATAATACTGGATTTCCCAGAACTGTTGGCACCGGCAAGAATTGTCAACGGACGGATGTCAATTGCACATTCCTCCGCTATCGACTTGAAACCCTTCACGGCTATCTTGGTGATGCCGTTGATCTTTTCTTCTGACATGTGGGACCTGCCTCTTATATTCGTGTAGTTAATCGCTTACCTAATCGCTTACCTAATCCCTCACTTTTTGTACGTACTTGGTTCCCCTTCCCTTTCCTATCATAAACAATAAACCGTTATCTGTCATATCCCTAAGTTCCTCATAGGCAACACGGCGTGAGACCTTGTTAATCTCCACATACTCCTTTGTCGCAATTTGCCCGTGTCTTTGCACATAGGAAAAAGCATTTTTTTGACGCTCGTTCAACTGTTCTGAAATATCATCAATCTCTATAAAAGTGCTCTCCTGAATCGGTGAGTCAAAGATAATTTTCGTCTCAAGTGGATGAAATTCATAGCGAGGTTCTTTGTTTCCCCACTCTACAGATAATCTCCGCATCATCCTGATGCCAGCACCGTACCGTTCAATGAAACCAATATCAAACATCAATTGACTCAAAATCGGGTTCACCGGTTTGTGAGTAGGCTCATCTGGACTAACGCCTTCTGGAAAAGCGCCGGGGTTAATGACCTCAACGCGGTTGTCAAATATGAAGACGCGGACATCCGCGGTTTCTTGATAATTGCGGTGAATCAAGGCGTTGATAATGGCTTCCCGTAGGGCATTTAGCGGGTATTCAAATTTATCATCACGTTGGAAACTCCTTGCGGTCCGAAAACTGAGAAGCCGGATGTTTTTTCTTATGAACTCCTCAGCAGCGTTAACGTTTTCCCAGAGTGTCTCAAAGCAATCAAGCCGGTCAATGACCGGGTGGATAACGGATGTTCCTTTGAATCTAACGACCCGTAATTGGGCATTGTAGAAAAATCTTCGTTGGGGGTGTTTACCGAAGAAAAGAAGGCCAGCGTGGGTTGGGGTTTCTTCATCGCCAACACCATTAATATTCTTCAAAAACGCTGTTATGTTCATATCTTGCGGTTTAGACACATTTCGGATTTCCTCTCGCCGCGCCAGATACCATTGAACCTTTTGCTCATCTATATCATCCATCCCAGCCCGTGTAACTAAGAGTCCATCCCAAGTTTGTCCAGTGGTATTGAGATGCATCTGGGCAATTTCTTGGGGAGTTATGACTCGGTTGCTATTGCCTACTCGCTTGTAGCATCTCCCTCTCACAGAAACAGGTTTTATAGAGGCTTCCGCGATATGCACCAACAACACCGATTTTTCCTCTACGTCAACTGATTCAATCTCCAGACTCACCCGCGGCTCAGTCGTTTGGGAAATTCGATTTGAGATGTCTCTCAGTGTCTCTTTGCCGATGGTAATTCCGCTTATGTCTCGTCTATCGGTAACACCAATAAACACAGTACCGCCATGGGTATTAGCAAATGCAGCAGCGGTCTCAATAACCTCCTGATCGAAGTTCTCTTTGAATTCGGTCGTGGCGTTTTCGCCTTGGGCAATGCGTTGTTTGAGATTAGAGGTTTCCATAGTTTTTGATAATGTGTTGGGTTTCGCTACGACTATCTCTGAGAAATGCGGATCGCCAATGGACACCTGCGTATCAACTGGCGGATTGTACACTTTCACCGCTCAACCCAACCTACGATAATACTTTTGTATACAATTTTAACAGAAGTTGGGAATGTGTGCAACCGTATTACACAAAGAAACCCGAAACGGAGATAGAGCACTTTTTCAGAGTATTCAGCGTAAAATCTGAAAAGTGATAGATTTGAGAAAGGGTTATAAACCTATACTGTGACTGGGTTTTAGGCGGTTTTTGAAGAAGGTTTATCGGAAGTTCCTCTGAAATTTCAGAGGCGGATAGCCAGTCGTTATTCTTTCGTCGGCAAGATCTCCAAATTCCAACTGCTGCTTGCTGATTGCTGACAATTTCTTGTAGGAGCGAGTGTTTTTGCGAATCAGAATCAGAATCAACGGTATGAAGTGCTTATGCACTTCACCGGGTATCAAGTCCGTGTGGACTTGCCCGGGTATGAATGCCTTATGGCATTCCCCGGGGTGTTTCTTCATGCTCGCGATGCTTTCAATAGGCACGATTCACGGAGGTTTCACGGAGGATTTTCTAAAGTCAGGGGAGCCGTGGGTTCGTGGAACGCAATATAGCCTCTCTCCGTGAAAATACGAAATGATAAATTATATTTAACGAAATATCTGTGCAAACTGTCCGGGTGAATTAGCGATCAGTGTCTGTGCGGAGCCAATTCTGCTGTCCCTGAACGCGGGAAAATCTGTGAAATCCGCGATTCAGACAACCAAATGCATCAATTTCCCAATCCCATACGATACTTGATGTCGTAGTTGATGATGAAGTTCAATTCCTCCGATCAAAATGCTCAATATCAAAGTAAGAGGAGCAACATGATCCCCGAACGAATTTAGTCTGTTTCCGTATCGTTCTAACAACGCCTGCGGATAAACTCAGTTACCTGCGGTCCTAATAATTTCTGTTTACCCCCTTCGGTTTTGACGAAAAGTTCTCCGCTGTTTGTGTAAAAAATGTCTCTTTCTTGCGGAGGTAGGACTAGGAGTTCAATGACCCATAAATCTTCTATAGTTTCCGCCTGAAGGTTGTAAACATTATGAAATTCAAGGTGCCAATTTTCGACGCTGATCGGAGGATCTATAGAGCCAAGTTTTTCAGATACTTTACGACGCACCTCATCTCTCTGTTGGTCATCAAGGTTTACACCCACTGTGATTCTATCATTATCTATTCCCCAGAAAGTACGTCCACCTTCGCAATTGAAAAAGGCAACGGCATATTCATCAGCAGTATTTGTAATCGATCTAACCGGATTTCTGCCTCCGATTTCCTTAAATTCATAAAGGCGTGTTTCCTCAAAAGGAACGGGTTGATCCTGAATAAAACGAATTTGAGTCGGCTCGGTTAAGTTGTCTGTGTCAGTTGCCCGCGCTAAGTACTCCTCGGCTACTTGTTTGTTTTCACGTAACAAAGGAATTTCACCTTCTGAATCAAATTCGATACCTTTTTCAAAACACTCAATTGCTTTTTGGTGTTGTTTAAGGTTAAGAAAAGCCCATCCCTTGTTATTCAGAACGATTGCTTTTTGAATTGGATTTTGCACTGCGCTAAATGCTTTATCAAAATGTTCAAGGGCAGTTTGGAACTCTCCAAGATGAAGAAATGCTATACCATCATAGCAGGCACCCATTGGATCAACAGCTGAAACTAATTGCCCAGCACGAAAATCCTCTGTCGCTCTAAATAAAGAAAATATCCCCCCTGCCATTGCCTCAACATACTTTCCATCCAGATTTGCTAAACTCACTTGAATATTTACCTTTGCCACTCGAAGTTGGAGTTTAGCATAGAGAAAACCGTAAGTGGTAACTTTCATATCAGCAATAAGCATTTCTAACAATGGGGTCATGAACTGCGAATGAATAATTTGAGTGAACCACTCCCGAGTTTCATCTGAAGGCTCTAACTGACTCCAATTTGACTGCAATTGACTAAAGATTGTTGTGTCACCATGTAGAGTGAAGTAGAGAGCCGAGGGGGAGGCAAGTAATATTCTTTGGATGCCCTTTTTAGTCTCATCAGTTTGATATACCAAATTGATATAAAAGCGGTTAAGGACATAATCAATGAGCTCATCATTAATTTCGGTAAGGTAATATTTCGAAGTAATGAACTGTTCTATTTGCTCCTCATGATCTTCTTTATTTGAAAGGAATTCTTTAACCAATTCTGCGAAAACCGCAATATCTCGCTTGACAACATACTGACTCACCTCATCCCCACTTACTTTTTCGCAGATACCTCCTGAAACGAGTATAGAAAGTTGGTGTCCTACAGTCACTGACGGTTGGCGAATCTCATCAGCCACTTCATCTACGGATTTGGGAACACAATCTAGCAAACACAAAACAATCTTTTTGTGGATTAAATCGTCCATGATATCCCCCATGTTTTAAAATTCATTACAAGGCTCTGTTAACCTTTCCCTTGAATTGCTCTAAATAATATGCGTTCACTAGTATTGAACAACAAGATCCTCAGAGGTAATTACTTCATTCACTACTGTCAAATGAGCATGATTATCTGAACTGAGGAATATCAGTAGGTAAACCCACCCGCATGAAAAAACGGGCAAAAGCCTGAGAAAGATGCTCTCGGTACGGGGGTAACAGTCGAATGCGAGGTTGGGATTTTCCTGCGAACTCTCTACAAAAATCTAAGGGAAGGGTGAAAATATAGCGAAAGTCGACGACCCTGAATTCTTTTTCCATCTGTGCCAATTTACACTCGTTAAGTACATGATAAGCCGGAAGCTGTCCTCTACGAGCATCTTCCATACCTTTGTCTGTGGAAAGATGCCCCTTCGTAAGTTCTGATCGCTTCCAAACAGCACAAAGTAATACTTCCTCAATTTTCTCCCTACCTTCAACTAAATCGCAGCTTTGAGACATGATAATCACATCCTGTTGTTCCCAAGCAAAATCTGTTACTGCCTCCAAAGAATTTAACGTGAGATTGGCAGGTGGGGAAAACACGGGACAATCCTCCAGAATGTCTCCTTGCTCAAGTTCAGTCCCGCTTACTAAGCAATACCAAGGGTAAGTTGTTTCTAAAGCATGCATAAAGTAATAATGTCTATTCTGCCCAAGGATCCTCAATAGGAATCGGTTTCCTTCGTCCCTTGAATTTTAGTCTAACCCGTATTGTTCCGGATGGACGAGGAGGCGGAGGTATAACAACATCCCACTTAAGGATGTCCTCTTCATCGTAGGTGGGAAAAGCAAGGCGTTTTTTTGGTAAAGAAGGCATTGAAATCTCTGGTTTTTCTTCTTCACCGGAAGGAGAATTTATGCTTCCAACTTCTATTGCCTTAGGATAGACAAATTTGAGCAATACTTCCGTAGGTTGCCAAAGAAGCCGTGAGGCATCCAATTCCTTTATAGCACTGAAGAGAAAACCGGCATCCGCTACTATGGGTGATTGAGTGTTTATATATTCATTTAGCATAATTTTCCCAGAACTGCCATTGATTTTTTCACCTACGAAATCAGGAATAATCTGTAATTGTGTTATGTGTGGCATCCAATCAGATTCACATAGGTCAATTATGAACTTCAAAGAATTATTTAGGACTTACGCACTTTTTCTTAAAGTCCCCCTGATAAGGGAGATTTAGGGGGTTAAACACTGAAGGAACACCTTTTTTGATAAAATATATCGCTTTTTTGCACATTTTGCGTAAGTCCTATTATTTTAACAAAAATTAGCAATTAGTGCAACCGTATTACAAAGGAAAAAACGCATCTCGAATAAGAGGCTTAATCCCATACCACTTCAGACTCCATTTACCAATTGTGTGGGTAGGTCTGATAACCTTAAAATGCGTTCCTTCCTTAGGAAGATACTTTCGATCTATGAGCCATTTCATTATAGATTGAAGGCTCGCTGTCGTTTTTAACTTTCCTATCAGATGGTCAGCACGGATGACAGGTACTTCTGGAGATTGCACATCAACATAGCCTATCCAATTCTCCGAGACAACAACCACCTCAACTCTATAACTGGAATCAATGTTAAGTTTTTCTAATAATGGTTTATGATTATCTGTAACAGCTCTTTTAAGTTTAAGCGATTGGGAAATACCTTTTTCAATTTCTGCAGACCTCTCAACAATTTCACGTATTTCCGCTGGATCAATAAACCATTTGAGTTCCAATAGTAAACACATTTTCTCCGAATCCTGTATAACGGCAAGATCAACGTCTGGTAAGTCTGCAGTACTTCCCCACACGAATCGAAAATCCTTACCGGACAAATTATCGGTAAAACCTTGTCTCATAAAACATTCTTTTTCATCAACCAATTTTGCGTAAATTTTTCTCTCAGATGGCAGTTTATTGAAGAGCACAGTCAAATTCCGTTCTGGCGAGAGTGACAACCACAGACTAGGCATAATTGCATAATGCTTTGAATTCAGCTTAATTAAAGGCTGCAAAGCAGGATCAGGATGTTTGATGCCTCTGTTTCCATAGGTTAAATCATCAAAGATGCTTTGTACTTTTGCGTCTGACACACCAGAATATCTAACAACACGCCCTAGTAATTCACTACAGGTTGGAACATAAATGCTGTCAGCATAACCATTAATACCCCCTTGATTCTCAGCTATTGTTTGTGCTATAGAGCGAATATATGCCATAGCTGAAATTGTCTCAAAAACCCTACGAAAATCTCTCAAGGAGTAACGGCTAAATTGCCACTCACTAGGTAACAAAAACTTCCTATCAAATAGAGGTCCCAGAACTGTCATCGTATCAGAAACAATTTTTGGGTTTAACTTATAACTAAATCGATTGACTTCGACCTTTAGTGAACGCTCAATCGCTTCTCTCGGAAAATTATCAAAATTCACCAAAGGTAATGATTCTCGTGATTTATGCGGTTTAACCAAGCGATCATAGGCTTCGTACTCTATACCCATGAAAAAATCGTCCTTGGGCTGAATAGTTGACCCTTGAAGATCCAATTCAATCCACCCATTAGTGGCACCTGTGTAAACTAAAACAAACCATCTATATTCCCGTGCTAATTTCAATAAATCCTGAGACGTTTTGAAAATGTCGCCATCAAAAACAAAAGGAGCCTGACCGCCCGGTTCGCAGACTTTGTACAGCCAGGACACTGGATACTTAAGCTCATTAACAAGATCGTCAGCTATTATCGCATGGGCCTGCGTTCCGCTATGAAAGTGTCTTTGCCTTCGTTGCCAATTTTCAGCATACGCTAACAACGACCACGCAGCCGCCGCAAAAGGAAGTTTGAGAAGTGGATTAGATTTGTAATAGTTATCTATCTCCTTCTCAACTTCTCGCAATTCAGGTGAGACTTTATCAGTGGTTTTCGTCATGAAATTCTGTCCTGTATCTGCATTAACTTCCTGAACCCATACGATATTAGATCAAGTCCGACATTAGTTGTATTGGGGCTTGTACCCCTCACTACTTCAAACCGCCAATACCGATTTCCTCTAATGGAAAAGGTTCCTCCTTGCTTACAAAGTGCAGCACTGGAACCGCAAATTTTTCAGCCTTAACGTATATATCGCTTAAGTCAATATCTTTTGCCAAAACTGGAATCGGGTCCTTGGAACCAGCAATATTATTTTTTTGAAGGAACTCTTCAATGACACTGAATTTTATGGCGAAATTAACATTCTGATTGCTTACGACATCAGGATTAAGAACACTCACAACAACCCCAACTACATTTCCAGCAGCATCCAACACGGGGCCTCCACTATTACCTCCCTGGGTTGGGGCGGTGTACTGAAAAAGATTATTGGACTGAGGATCATATATTTTGGACTGAGGATCATATATTATAGACGTCAGTCCGCTGACAATACCTGATGTTCCGTTACCTTCGTACGACAATATGTCACTCAGTGGATATCCGAACACAGACACCTCTTCTCCGAAATCAACGGGATAACTTCTGAATGTTGCGGTATTTGGATTCCCTTCTGGGTCATATAGCAGTGCCAAATCAGCTTCCTCATCTACCACAATGATTTCTACACGACGGTAAGGGATACGTAACTCATCGGATAAATCTACAACATGGGCGTTGGTCAGAATGTGATTCTCGCTGATGTAAAATCCTGTGCCAGAGGAAAAAAGACGCTTCGGATCCCAATTATCAACTTGTTTCTGAATTTCGTTTTTCTGTTTTTCTGACAATCTATTTCCAACACGCTCACGCGCGGTAGATACTTCAGGAACAATATTTCCAGCCTCAACACGATCTAAACCAATCTTTATCTTAAGTGCTAAAGTATACCAATAATATGATTCAGTGTAGTCTTTTGGTATTTTATCTACTCCCTCTTCAAACGCTTGACCGATGTTGACCTGTGCAACAGCACAGCCTTTCTGAGCTGACGCGAAAAGGAGCCTCCAAGCTATTTCAGAATTTTCGGGCACTTCTTCGCCTTCAAGATACATGCGAGATAGGTTGTTCTGTGCCTCGGTATGATCTTGTGCAGCCGCTATTTTAAACCATTTGAGTGCTTCTTTGACCTCTTTCTTTACTCCTTCACCATTATAGTACAAAAGACCAAGATGGAATTGCGATTCGACATTACCTTGTTCAGCTGCCATTTTAAACCATTTGAATGCCTCTGTAGAATCCTTTTGTACTCCATCACCTACAAGGTAGATTGTACCGACGTTCTGTTGAGCCGGCGCATATCCATCTTTCAAAGAATTTGATGCATTGAGATTAGGAGTTGCTGCCTTAAGGTACCATTGCAGGGCTTGTTTAGAATCTTGATTAATTCCTAATAGACCAAACTGATAGATCTTGCCGAGTTCATTTTGGGCAGGAGCATAACCTCGAGATGCAGCATCTCTATATGCAAAAAGTGCCGATTCAGACCATTTATTAAGGTCAGGGGTTTCCGGAGGCATGAATTTTATGTAAAGCGCGCCAGACGATGCAAGATTGAATTGCGAAGTCGGATCACCTTGTTTTGCTGCTTCTTGTAACCATCGAAAAGCTCTGTCAAAACACGACATCATATCTGCTTCAAGATTATCCATTCCTAATTTTCGTTCACGAAGTTCTAATTCCTCCCAAAGACGTAAGTACATTACGCCGAGGTCGTTTTGCGCTGGAACATAGCCTTGCTCGGCAGCTTTTGTATACCATTCAATGGCTTTTTGGGTATTGGGAGCGACTTCCTTGCCGTGTTTGTACATGTAACCGAGGCAAAATTGTGCTATGGGATCGCCTTGCATAGCTCTCTGTTCAAAATCGTACATTGCCATTTCATAGTGTCCACGTTCGTAGGCTGCGATGCCTGCGTCGTACCTTGAAGTCTCCTCGGCTGTTGGTGGAATTTCCATTATAATCGTTCCTCCGTTGATTTTTTATAATTGAACGGTTGCCTAAATAGCGTTATTGCCGGATAAATCGAAAATGTTTTGAACCATGTGATAATGTCAACAAACATTAAGTATACCACACAGCACAAGAAAAATCAAGTGTATTGCGCTCTTACGTCCAGTTAACTGTGTTAGTTCCCAAGCCCATACGATATTTGATGTCGTAGTTGATGATGAAGTCTAATTCCTCGTCTGTGAAGCCGTAGTGTTCGGCAAGTACACGGTCGATTTTGTCTATGATGGGTTTGGAGTGGCGTGGGTAAAATTCGTCATAGACAACCCGTCCTGTCGTCTTATAATATGTCTCTTTGCGCTGTGCATGATGCTTCAAATCTCGCATCAAATCATCGGAAAGCCCCGAAAGACTTTGCTTTATTGACGCTTCCATTGCATCAATACCAACGGGGAAATTTCTAATCTCACGCAGGTTCAAATGGCGACAATCAGAGAGAATAACATACCACCAATAAAAGAGCGAACTATTCAAAGCTGCTACAACCACAGATACATCTAATTCCGTTGCTAAGTGCAAAGGTTTGACCTGAGTCGATATTTTCTCCCCATCTCGCTCGTTCCAGAAGTATGGAGCGAAGTCCATTGCCCGAATCCAATAACGGGGAGCGTTATGGAAATACATTGTGTGAGGAGTCTTGTTTCTAATAAGGCATTTACCCAAAACTGAAAATTGAGATAATTTCTTCCATAGGCTTTGTTCAATTTTACTGTACATTTTAGGGATTGAGTTTTTAAACGACATTTGTGTAACATCTGCATGTTCCGTAACTCCAAAGAGATGTGAACGAAACTGCTCCTGCCACCTGTGATAGCGAGAGGCATATAACACATCAAACGGTTTTGAACTTTGTTGAAGGATATAAATTGCTAATCTTTGTTCCGCTCCGACAAACAATTTTGCAGGACGGATGCTATATGTCTGGACCCACCCGACTCGCTTTGAATTATAAAATAAATCTTGGATGGGTCCCATTCTATCAGTACAGTATGCTGAGTGTGGAATTATCATCGATTTCCAACCGTTTCGTTGAAGAAGCTGGAAACTTCTTTCAAATACAAAGGCATAGAGGTTACCACAATTCTCTGTTTCGTACCCTTTTACTGTGTATTGCTTCTTGACCTCCCTATACTCCTTATACGGTGGATTGCCGATAATCATATCAAAGCCACTGTCCTTGAGGATACCGTAAAACGCAATGAACCAGTGGAAAGGCTTATGTGAATTTAGCCAGTTTTGGTAAGCAGATTCTTTGTTCGGGTCTACTTTGTATTCCCCGGCAAGGTATGTGTTGAGTTCATCTTCTAATGCCTTGAGTTTGTCCTGTAATGCCTGTTTGTCAGCGGGTGTCACGACTCCGCCTAATTCTGTCTGTTGCTTGCGGAATTGTTCAAATAGGTATTCAACGTCTTCTGCCTTCTCTTCAATGCGTTTCATGGTGTCGTCAAAGTCAAGTTTACTTTCGATAGCGTTTTTCACCTGGTCATAAGTGGCATAGCCGACGAGGGTATTACCTGCTTGGACGTTAAAGTCGATGTCGGGCAGCGGTTCAATCTGTCGGACATCGTCAATCTGTGCGACCATTTTTAAGAAGAGACGGAGTTTGCAAATTTCGACTGCCTCGTCCATGATGTCTACACCGTAGAGGTTATTGATGATAATGGACTTGAGGATGAAATATTTGCGGTTGGGGTGTTCATCAATACGGCCAAGGAGTTCACGGAAGTCGTTGTATTTACGTAACCCCCCTGCCCTCCTTATCAGGGGGGTATCTTCTGACCCCCCTGCCTCCCTTATCAAGGGGGTATCTTCTGACCCCCCTGCCCCCCTTATCAGAGGGGTATTTTCTGATCCCCCTGCTCCCTTATCAGGGGGGTAATGAGATGACCCCAATTCGTCTAAGAAGACTTGCATGCGATCAAGGCACGCCTCATAAAGCGGTTCAAGGATATTGAGGGCGGCGAATAGGAACGCACCAGAACCACAGGTGGGGTCAAGAATTGTTACTTCGGTGATGGCTTTCCAGAGGGCGCGGAGGAGTTCGGGACCCTCACAATTTTCAATGACATCTTGGGCGAATTGACGGATGTTAAGGTTGTAGGTAATCAGGTCGTTGATGTCGCGGACCTCTCCGTTTGCGAGTTTGGCGCGGACGGTTTCATAACGCTGGCGGCGCGCGACGGTCTCCCGCCAAATTTCTGTGGGTAAAGCATATTCCTCAGAGGCAAGTGTGTTCCAGCAATCGTTGCGTTTGGGGATATCTTCGATTCCGGCAGCGATTTCCTCTGGCAAATCCGATTGTACCCCTTTTTTGACGGCATCGTAGATGTATCGGTCAGGGTCTTCCTGTAGGAGCTGCCACACGGAAGCATCTCCTTCAAATGCGATTTTGCACGATTTCCGCGCCTTGTCAAAGAGGAACGGAATGATGGTATTTTTGCTGATGTACGCTGTGATGTCCTCTTTGGTGTAGTAGGCACCCATCTGCTTTTGGTTGATGTACTTTTCAAATATGTAACCGAGAACATCGGGGTTAATCTCGTTATCGTTTTTGAGCGGACGGTCGTCAAGGTGCCACTGGTATTGCTCAAAGAAGTTAAAAATCTGTTCAAATGCTTTGTCGGGAATCTCAATGTTTTCGCCGTGAAGGGTCTCAATCTGGTGTTTTTGAAAGATGCCACCGTTGAGGTAAGGGATTTTGCCGAGCAGACGCTTCATCTCTCTGGAGCGTTCGGCTTCGGGTTTCGCAAATCCTTCAAAAAAGAGTGGACAGAGAAAGTCTTTGTAGTATTGGTTGGTGTCTCTCGATTGGCTATCTGTCAGTTTAGTGCGTAGATAGTTTTCGTCGTTATTAAGAAAACCTTTCTTCTGAATGAAGTAGATGAACATCAAACGGTTGAGCATGACAGAGGCATACCACTTTTGCATCTCTTCATCGGGAACCCCTTTGAGAAACTTGAGGAATGCGTCATGCTCTTTCTTGAAACGGTCATAAAACCTCTTGGTAACTCGTTCGGTGTAAAAGGCAGTCCCAACGCGTCCGGTCACGTCAGGGAGTGTCAGCTGCTCTTCCTCTTGAAAAGTAAAGGCGATGGCGCGTAGCTTTTGGATGAGAGATTCGCCGGATTGTTGGTTGCTGTCGTAGCGGTGTTCACGGCAGGCATCGGGTTTGCCCTGTTCCCGTTTGACCCACTGCCATATCTGTGTGGTTTTGTCAACATCTGTGTAGATGATAAAGTGTTCGTGGGCGGATTTGGCGACCTGTTTTTGGATTTTGCGGCGGGTGGCGTAATCGGGAAGATTGGCATCATTTTCGGTCACGGCACATTCAAAAACAACCATCCCGCGTTTTTCGGCGATTGCAGTGAGTGTATATTCGGTTTCGTCTATTATTATAGAATGGGTTTGGGTGTGATAGTCCCAACCGAGTTCTTCGATAAAGAGGGGTTCAAAGTCGGATTCTTTGAGGTATTGACGTGTTTCTTGGACGTTGAGCATTGGCATTTTCCTATATTAGTTTTGTTCCATTATACATGAATGTATTGATGGTGTTCAAGATTTTTCGGATGTCAAGGGAGAGCAAAAGTCGGGATTACAAATCCCTCCTACAGAAGAGTAGGGGTTAGAAATCCTTCCCACGAAGCCCCAATGAGCAGACGATTTGGGGTTCTCGTGTTTGGCGTTCTTCTTCAATGATACAGAGTCGCTCGTCTGCCCATAACTCAATAACTCGTGCTGCGAGGTCTTCGTTGGAAATATTGCTACGGAGTTGGCGGTTGAGGGTGTCGGTTGCTGTTTGCCGCAGTGGGTACCGGTAGATGGCTTCAATGACTTGTTTAAGTTCGCGTGTATTGAATAGTGTACCTTCCACATCTTTGGTGTATTGTGTGAGGCGTTCATAGGTGCGGAAACGTGCTCCCGACGGTCGTCCGAGTTGTCCGCCGACGGATCTTTCCTCAGAGACAATGAGCCTCGCGGCTTCCTCGACAAGACGGTGGTGTTCTTCAAGTGGGGACAGTGCCTCAGTATCGGGTCCACATGTTGCTGCCTGAAGAATTGCAAACTGGGATTCCGTTACGCTCTGTCCGTTTCGATCTATCCACGCGAGGGCGTCGTTTTCTTGTCCTGTTCGGATATAGACGAGTGCACCTTCAGGCTCGTTATCGGTCGGAACGTGCGGTTGGGTCGAATAGACAACAGACGGAAGCTGGGGAACAACCTTTTCTAAACTTGGGTTTTGTGTAATGGCGTTTTTCCATATCTGGTACGCATGAGAGGCGAGATCGACATCGTTATCTCGCTCATCATCAAGCAAGCCTGCCTGCTCGTTATAGAGGTTAACAATTGTCTCATTGCCGTCATCACCATCATCTTCAAAGAAGGCTTCGTCTGTGCCGACGACCTCAGCGTTCTGACGCAGACGTGCGCGGACGCGTCCACGCAAGTTGATGATGCGCTCCACGCCTTCAGCGGGTAGGAATGAGTAGCACGAAATGTCCTCCGCCACCTGTCCAATCCGATCGACCCTGCCTGCGCGTTGGACTAAGCGTATGATTGCCCAGGGGAGATCATAGTTGACGACGATTGCGCAGTCTTGTAAATTTTGCCCTTCACTCAGCACATCCGTACTAATGAGTACCCGTAGTTCGTCTTCCTGATTAACTCTATTCTGTCTATTGTTACTGACAGGACTAAAGCGGTGCGCCAAAGCAGTGGGATTTGCCGAATTGCCGGTTGCAGCGGCGATATGTGTCAGGCCGCGTTCCGAGAGCGCATTTTTCAGATACTGTACTGTATCTGCAAATTGTGTGAAAACCAGTACCTTATCGTCTGTGTGTGTCCGGGTTAAGAGTTCTTGAAGGGCATTGAGCTTTGCGTCTTTTTCGGGGTTCCATGTGCCGTATGGTTTCAAAATTTTAGTTAGTGCGAGTGCATCATCAGTGAGATCTTCGCGAAGCATCGGGTGGAAGAGATCTGAACGGATCCATCTAAATCGGCTTTTATACTGCGTCTCGTAGCGTCCATAGATTTCGGCAGCGCGCTGTTTGTATGCCTCGGCTGTATATCCATTAGATTGCAAGTCGGTGTCATTAATCTGCGTATCGTCATTATCACCAAAAGAATCTAAGATAAGATTGGCATCATCGGCGTCTCTATCTTCAAACCGAGTATCCAGCATTTCAGCATCTTGTCCACCGATAGGTAGCGGTTCGTCGTTCTCAATGGCGTGAAGGAAGATGTAATTACGCAGAATGTGCCGATCAACAGATTGGATAAACGCCTGTCCGCTGCTTTCGAGACGTTTGAAAAGGTTGGTTCTGCAAAACCCCATTAACCGTTGTCCACCACGAGAAAGGTTTTCCAGTATTGTCCTCTCGTTTTGAGAAAGGGATTCGGATGAATGTTCACTGATCTCGTAATTGGCAAGTCCATATCGCGCTAATTTGAGATTGCTAATTATGTTCACAACAGAAGAAGAATACAGCTGGGCGTAAGTATCGTCAGGGTTTTGATCATCAATTGCGAACTGTACAGTTTTTGGGACGCGTGTGGGAAAGTAGGAGGGCGTACCATCAGGAAAAGAGAGGAATTTTCGATTTGTTTCAGGATCTGTTTCGGCGTAGTTTTCCGTGATAAAGCTGCGGGTCCGACGCACCAAATAGCGGCGCATCAGTTCGCGCCAATCGTCAATGTACTCGCTGTGTTCAAACGCTGAAAGTGTGCGGACCCCGCTTTGATGTTTACGGATAAACTCAGTTTCACCGCCCAACCTTTTGATGTATTGTTCCGGACGAATGCCGAGGTCCTCGGTTTCGTCAACAAAGAGGCGGAGTTGGTTAGACAGGTCGAGATAGGTTTTGTTGTAGGGTGTCGCGGAGAGGAGAATGACCTTGCTCTCGTTTTGTTGGATGTAATCCTGAATGGCGCGGTAGCGTTTACCCTCACGGTTTCTGAGGTTATGGCTCTCATCAATCATGACGAGACGGTAGCGCCGAAGGTCTGGTAATACATTAAGGACCTGACTCATTGAGATCACCTTTCCCCCCAAGCGATATTCCTCTCGATAATGTTCCCACATGTTGACGAGATTTTTCGGACAGATAATCAGTGTATCAAGGTCGTAATCGTCTTCCTGTATGCGTGCGAGTGCAGTTCCCATAAGTGTTTTGCCGAGGCCGACAACATCCCCGATAAGGACACCACCGCGTCTATTGAGATGATGCGCTGCGATTTTCACAGCAGCGGTTTGGAATTCAAAGAGTTTACCCTGAAATTCGCGTGGAATCTGAAATTCAGTCAGGCCAGCGCGTGCTTCCTGGGATAGGTGATACGCCATCTTGATATAGATATGATATGGTGGAATAAGTTCCTTACGCGCCCAACTCTGTTCGATGATTTCAATTAATTCCTTAGAAATATCGATGCAGAATTTGTCTTCCCATCGCTCTTCAAACCAGTTTTTTAACTTCTCACACGCATCTGAATCAAGGACATCAACGTTGAGTTCTCCCTGTTGTGAAAGCCCTGAAAGGGTTAGGTTGCTACTGCCAAGATAACCCACGGTCGGTGCCACAAGGTCAGAGCGATAGATGAGATAAAGTTTTGCGTGGAGTGGATGTCGAAGAAAGAGTTTTACCTTTATCTTCTCGTCGCGAATTTGCTGTGCTAATTGACGTAATCCGATTTCATCCGCACGGGTCGGGACCCCGACGGTTAACTGCTCACGGAATTCCTCCGCCAACCTGCGTTTGAGACGGAGTGCCGTTTGGTTGTCGATTCCACCGTCCTGTTTAGCGAGTCGCTTGGCTTCTCGGAGTTCCTCATCGGGGAGGCGTTGCATGCCGACGAGCAAACGGCAGCATTCGCCGTCACCACCATTCCAATTTTCAACGTAAGATCCGAGTCCTTTCCATCCACGGAGATTGAAATAGCCTACACAGAAGTCGGCATGCGTCGCAGTTTCAAGGGTTTTCTGGAGGGCGGGGAGGAGTGGTTGGTCAATGTTATCGAAAATACGGGGCATTTAAAATTGTTCCTTTTTCCATTTTTTCTGTTAAGAATACCTTAGGCATTCCTGCAATCTAACTTTCTCTATACACCTGTCGCCCCGCTGGGGCTAATGCGGAGGGGTCTATGCTGCTATACACATATCGCCCCGCCGGGGCTAAGGAACGGTACGGTCAGGAAATTGGTAAAGTCGGGAAATGTAAAACTAAGACAAATTTTGCCGCGTGAATCAACGGTATGAATGCCTTAATGGCATTCCCCGGGGCAAAATTTGGAAATCCCTCCTACAAGGATTTAGTGCGTTGGATCAACTGCACCTTTCTGGTTTAGGAGAAAATCTGACCTACAGATCCCCGATGTAGCATGCGATGAAAAAGAGAGCAAAGTAGTATATGATGGGATTCACTTCTTTTCTACGCCCCGCGACTAACTTGAGAAACGCTAACGAGACGAGTCCGAAGCCGATGCCGTCTGTAATGCTGAAGGAAAGTGGCATCATTATTATTGTAAGGAATGCAGGGATCGATTCTGTGATGTCCTCCCAATTGATCTGGCTGACGTTTTTGAGCATCAATCCGCCAACAACGATGAGTGCTGGAGCAATGATCGGGTAAAGTGTGGTCTGGTTAATTAAATAGCCACCCCCAACAATTTTAATGAGGGGGTAGAGGACAAGAGATAACAACATAAGAGCCCCTGTAACGACAGCAGTGAGCCCTGTCCGTCCGCCTTCGGCGATACCTGTTGTGCTTTCGATGTAGCACGTAACGGTTGAGGTGCCGAGGAGCGCGCCTCCAACAGTGCTTCCGGCATCCGTCAAAAGTGCTGCCCTCGCTTTTGTGAGTTTCCCCTCTTCCATTAATTCTGCTCTGTAACCAATAGCCGTGAGCGTGCCGATGCTATCGAACATGTCAATAGCAAAAAAGACAAAAATCACGGAAATCAGTTCCAATTTGTCGAAAATATTCGGGAATTGCAGTTTAAAGAAGGTGGGTGCGATGGAAGGCGGGAGCGCGGCAATTCCGTCATACTTGGCGATCCCAAAAATGAGGTCAGCAACAGCTGCGACCAAAATACCGATGAGAATCGCACCTCGGACCTTGCGCACCATGAGTGTAAGTGTTACAGCGATCCCAAAAAGGGAGAGCAATACAGGCGTTGATAGAAGATCGCCCCGGGTTACATAAGTGGCGGAATGCCTTATAATTATTCCGCTCCACTGCAAACCGATGAAGGCGATGAAGAGTCCAATTCCGATAGCGATAGCATTCTGGAGCGAAGGCGGGATGGCATTCATAACGGCTTCACGGATGCCGACGAACGAGAGTATAAAGAACAACATGCCAGCAATGAAAACGATGCCCAATGCCTCTTGCCACGGTAAGTTTAGACCTTGGCAAACATCGAAAATAAAATAGGCGTTAAGTCCCATACCGGGTGCTAATACGACTGGATAATTGGTTAGAAACGCCATGAAAAATGTTGCGATTGCACTGGATATGCAGGTCGCAACCATGACGGCACCATAATCCATACCGGCAATTGAAAGGAGCGAGGGTTGAACGAAGATTATATATGAAATTGTCATAAAATTCGTGAGTCCCGCAACCAGTTCGCGCCTCACTGTGGTGCCAGATTCTTTCAACTGAAATAATTTTTCAAGTAGCATTTTCTCTCCCTTAGCGGATAATTGTGTATGGATAAACGCCGCCTTTAGAAACTGTGATTTGGAGATGATGCCGCTTATGGGGAAAAGCTTGACTGTAGCGCGGCATAAGGCAACTGTTCTCCCTTCAATCCAGCGAGTAGATTCTCCATTGCCATCGTCATCATTTTCATCCGCGTTTGGATAGTAGCACTGCCGAGATGTGGTGCGACAATAAAATTATCTAAACCGAGAAGCGGATGATCGGTGTTAAGTGGTTCTGGTTCAGTTACATCAAATGCAGCACCAGCAATCTGCCCTGCTTTCAGGGCGTCGTATAATGCGTAATGATCGACAACGGGGCCTCTGGCGATATTCACCAAGATTGCGGTGTCTTTCATTAATTCAAGTTCGGCTTTGCCAATCATGTGGGTTGTCTCTTCTGTCAGAGGGACGTGAAGCGTCACGAAATCAGAAGTTTGAAGGAGTTGTTCCATGTCCGCATATTCGACGCCAAGTTCTTCTTCCCAATCGCGTCTGCGTTCGCGTTTGTAATAGAGTACCCGCATGTCAAAAGCTAAAGCGCGTTTTGCGACAGCATAACCGATACGTCCCATGCCGACAATGCCGATTGTTGCGTGATGTACATCGTATCCCCAGAGAATGTTCGGATCGTAGTAGAGCCACTGTTTTGCCTGGACGTGTTTATCCGCCGGAACAACGTTTCGCGATGCGGCGAGCAGAAGTGCCATCGTCATATCTGCGGTGGTATCGCTCAGGACACCGGGTGTATGCCCGACTGCAATCCCTCTTTCCCTACAAGTCTCAACGTGGACGTGATCATAGCCGACCCCAACGACGGAGATGACCTTGAGATTGGGAGAGGTAGCGATCATTTCCGGCGTGACGAGTTCGTGTCCATAGGTCATAAGGCCGTCAAGGGGTGAAATCCTTTCAGCAATAGGTGGTAGGATCGCGCTCGTATGCCACATATCCACTTCACATTCTTCGGCTATCTTAGCTCGGATTTCTTCTCGAACAGGACGTGTAATAAAAACTTTGAATTTTGCCAAGGCTTCTCTCCTTACGATTGGCGGTAAAAAATGCGTATTGGCGTGCCGTTAAATCCGAATTCTTCCCTGATATTGTTGACCAGGTATGCCTCGTATGGCGGACGTATCCAATGGAGGTTTCGCCCAAATATGAGAAAGGTAGGAGGTTTCGTCTCTACCTGTGTGATATATTTGAGTGCGGGTCGCACACCCTTGACACGCGGCGGCGGATGTGCGTTTCGCAATTCCAGGAGTAACTGGTTAAGGTCAGGGGTCGGGATACGGGTGGAATACTCGCGATAAACCTCAAGAGCAATTTCCAATATATGGGTAACGCGTTGTCCCGTAACAGCAGAGACGAAAACCCGGGGAACATAATCGAGTTGTGGAAGTTGGGCATCAATCCTATCCATAAATGCCGGATGCGTTGTGTTATCCTTCTCGATCAGATCCCATTTATTCAACACTAAAACAGAGGCTTTTCCCTGTCGTTCGATGAAGTTAGCGATCGCTTTATCTTGTTGTGCGATTTCTTTGGTTACATCAAGGACAAGGACAGCAATATCGCTTTGGCGGATACTGTGGATAGCTCGCTGGACAGTGACCGATTCGAGTTCGTCATTAATAACCGATTTACGCCGCATTCCTGCAGTGTCAACCACCTCAAACGGGATGTTATCGTGAACGATGCGTATATTTACAGCGTCGCGCGTCGTTCCAGGTCGGTCGTCGACGATCATCCGTTCTTCACCCAACAGGTTGTTGATAAGCGAGGATTTTCCGACATTCGGTCTGCCCACAATTGCCATTTTCATTGTCGTAGATGCGTTATCGGGTGTTTCGTCGGTATCCGGCAGAACATCCACTACTTGGTCAAGAAGTTCTCGAATTCCGTCGTTCTGGACACACGATGTCCACATCGGTTCTGAGAATCCGAGGGAATAAAACTCTGCCGCTTCATTGCGAAACCGTTCGCTATCTACCTTGTTGACGACGAGGAAGATGGGTTTGCCGGCAGCTCTGAGTTTATCAGCGACAATCAAATCGTGTGGCATAACCCCGGTTCGTGCATCAACGACGAACAAGACGATCCTGGCTTCAGCCAAGGCAGCATCCACTTGCGATTGGACGTTATCAATAAGCCGGTCATCCGGGTCGATGTCTAAGCCGCCCGTATCAACGATGGTGAAGGGGCAGCTATTCCATTCAACGTCTGCGTAGTTCCTATCGCGCGTCACGCCGGGTACATCGTGGACAACAGCAACTTTACGTGAAGCCCGTGATTTTTTGGTGCGCCGCGGTCTGTCGCGCTGTGGCGTTTTATCACCATTTCCTTCAAAATCAGGAGGTATCTGTTGTGGACGTACGGGGGCAGACGCGGTGATCCGATTGAAAAGCGATGACTTTCCGACATTCGGTCTGCCGACAATCGCGACAATAGGCCGTCCAGTTTCCATTAGTTATCCTCCAGTGCATTTGTGTTTGCGGATGTGTTTTCCACGTGTTGATCCGTCGCTAACGTCCGCGAAACGGCGACAATGGATTTTATCACAACAATAATAGGAATTGCAAGCAATACACCCCAAAAACCCAGTACAGTTGCCCCGACGATGACCCCGAACATAATAAGCAAGGGATCTACATCAACAGCATCACTCATGATCTTAGGCGAAACGAGCGAATTGTCGAGCCCTTGGACCCCCAGTGCAACAGCTACCACAATTGCGGAACGCACAAGGAAATCGACGATTTCGAAATCCCCAGCTGCCAATCCCATCAGCATCGCTAGCAAGGCGAAAGCCCCACCAATGAAGGGACCAAAGGTCGGTATAGCATTACAGATGCCGGCGAGTAAACCTACAACCAGCGCGAAAGGCACGCCAATGATGCTATAGGCAATACAGGAAATTGCTGAAATAATAGCGATAACCGTGACTTGTCCTTTCAGGAACTGTTGGAGATTTTTATCAATTTCGCGCAGATAACTTTTGACTGCATCCCGACGATGCTCGGGAAGCAGCGAGATAACATTGCGGAAGTAGTTGTCAAACGATTGATTTGCATAGACAAACACAACAAACGAAAGCAGTAGTGTTACCAAGAACCCTCCGAACCCAAAAGCGATAGATCCAACGAATCCTGACACCCATCTGACGGCTTCCCCACCGGTCTGAGCAATTGCGGGTATCCGATCGGTAAGATATGCCTGGATCTGCTTAACAATCGGCTCATCCCTATACTTGTGGGTAATACCCATCTTATTTATAGCAAAAGGTCTCCATCCAGATGCTGGTTTGATACGATGTCGAATGAGGGTGTGATCCCCGGCGTATAGTCCTGAAGGCGCATTCGCTAATAGTGTAATTTCTGTTGGCACTTCTGCTTTCTGCCAACTGTCAAGACGATTCCATGCATAAAGCCCTTCAGGGGTTCCGGCGTATAGTTCAATATCAGAAACTTGTGAGTTATCCACCGTATCTTGATCGGCTGCTTGTCCACCTGTGAGTGCGTAAACCGGCTGCGTTACCGGGGGAAGCGGGTCCCATCCGAGAGAAGCACCTTCGAGATACCAATGTACTGCCGTTGTTATAGGCTCCAGAGGTGTCGAGTCAACTGGCGTTGTACTGGCGACATAAGTTATTCTATTGCCGTTGACATCCTCAATGGAAGTGATACTAACAATAGATTTTTCACCGTAAATAGCAGGCGAAACCTCATTCCACGTTCGACCAGCATCTTTGCTCGTGTAAAGTCCTGTTTGCGTTCCGACGTAGATCCAAGCACTGTTCCAGTGTGGCGTATTAACGGCTTGAACGGATGTGGTATCAAAGGGGGTCCCTTCTACTTTGTGCCAGACTTGCGACTGGATTCTCCGAACACTCCCATCGGCAGTGACCATCTCGACACCCCTGCGGGGCAGGACCTTATAGTATCTGTACAATCCTTTTTGAGTGCCAGCGTAGATAACGTTTCTACTCGTCGCAAGCGTTTGTATTTGTTTGCCCAAGAGTGGGCCATTGGTAATACCGACGCGAGCGCGTGTGCCTCCTACATCGGCTTGAATTTTGTAAACGCCGTGGTTCGTGGCGATATAAAGGGTTTCTGTTGATTGTTTCTCTGCGGTATTGGAGGTCGCGATTGTGTCTCCAACAGTTAGAGGATTCACACCGATAGCGATTGCGTTAAAGGTTTCGCCATTGACATAAGGCAGAACGGTTTCATGATAAAACTTCATCAATCCGCCACCCATTTGCCTGGCTTGCTGACTGACCTGCTTACCAGTGTAGAAGACCACGGCGCCACAGACAATTAGAATTAATACAGTAGCGATAGCGCGTTGATACTCCCTTTTGAAGGGGAGCGCGTTCCAGAGAAATCTGAAAACATAAGCGAAACAGAACCCCACAATGAAAGGGGTCAACGCACCTAACAGGCGAACAAAAAGCCATACACCTATCGCCAAGATCTCTAAGATGACAATGCTTTTTATGTCGATCCAACGATAGATTCGTGTGAGGAGCACAATAAGCAGTATAGGTACTACAGGGTGTAATAACAGTATTCGATTGCTATCGCTGGCGTTGCTTTTGTAGTAAGCGAAAGCTATCCACCCTGCGGTGAGTACGACACTGATAATTGCGAGAATAGTTGCCGAAAAGACTGCTGGTTGTTGTGAGTTCACATCGTCTTGGGATTTCATATTTCTGATTAGTTATCAGTTATTAGTCATCGGTTGTCAGTAGGCGAAGTTGGGAAACTTCGCCAGCGGTGCGTGCGATAATGCACGTCGCATGAATCAGAATCAACGGTATGAATGCCTTATGGCATTCACCGGGTATTCATGCGAATCAACGGTATGAATGCCTTATGGCATTCACCGGGTATTCATGCGAATCAACGGTATAATGCCCGTGAGGGCATTACCGAGGGTGAGTACGCCACAAAATCGCACTACTACGAACAGCACCGTTTGTAGTAGAGAAACTATTCATTGCCTGACCGATAGTTGTTATACTGTTGCTGTTGCTTGGGTTGAATCTCCAGACTCATATCTCTCGATTACACCTGCTCCGATGCTGTCGCCCCAGACGTTAATTGTGGTTCGGAATCGATCGAGCAGCCAGTCGATAGAGAGAATGAGCGTTATCCCTTCAACTGGAAGATCAACGGCTCTGAGTACGATAACCATCGTAACGAGTCCTGCTTCTGGAATTCCGGCTGCGCCGATAGCTGCCAAGGTCGCAGTAAGCACAACAACGATCTGCTGTGCTGGGTCCATAGAAATCGCATAGACCTGAGCAATAAACATGACAGCGACTGCCTCATAGAGTGCGGTACCGTCCATGTTGATGGTTGCTCCCAAGGGCAGGACGAAACTGGAGGTGCGTCTGGAAACGCCGTTTTGATTCTCGACCCCTTCCATCGTTAAGGGCAGCGTTGCGCTTGAACTCGCCGTTGAAAAGGCGTTGAGTAAGGCAGTTGCCATACCCTTGAAGTAGTTGACTGGATTCCTGCGCCCCAAGAATAACAGGAGTAATGGTAAAATGACAACAGCGTGTAAGCCAAGTCCTAATAAAACCGTGGCACTGTATTTGCCAACTGCAATGAGTTCGGGCCAGAAACCTGCGAACCCCTTCGCCTCACCAATCCGCCCTGCGATTAAGCCGAAGATACCGACCGGTGCGACGTACATTATCCAGTGGACGAGTTTCATCACCGCCTCATTTAGCCCTGCAATCACGGAGATAACAGGTTTGCCAATATCACCAAGCATAGATAACGCGGCACCGATGAGAAGTGAGAAAAAGATGAGGGGCAGAATATCGGTATGTACCATTGCCTTGAAGACGTTTGAGGGGATCATCCCTTCTTTGCCGGTCGCTTCATTGCCGAGGAATACCTCTTTGAGCGTGTTGCTCATGGTTCGTTCTGTTTTGTCGGACATTCTTGTGGCGATGGGCAAACTGATATCGATGCCTTCGCCCGTATTCTGAGGTTCTATCCGGACGAGGCGACCATCAGAAAATAACAAACGTTCCCCATCATCTGTGGTGACGTAGCGTGCATCCCTGAAGGGTTGCCACGACTTCACTGTGACGGTTGTTCCCGAAATTGATTCAACTTCACCTCGGATGTCCTGGTCGGTGAGGGTAACAACATATTTATTGTTATAGGTCCGATTGAATTCTCCGCTCAACTCAAGCGTGAGCATCTCAGTACCAGAGAGTGTGTAACTCAGATCAGGTCGTTCTTCACCTTGCGATAGTCCCTTCCCTGGCAAAATGATATTAACGAGAATTATCCCGATGAGAACGGAAATGGCAGTTGTTGCCATGTAGTATAGGACTGTCCGCCCACCGATAGAACCGATGTTGCGAATATCACCTAAATTTGTTATCCCGACTATCATAGACAAGATAACAAGTGGAACGACTATCATTTTCAGTAGGTTTAAGAATACTTCACCGAGTATTGTTGTGTGGATTGCAAAGTCTGGTGCGAATCCGCCAATGATTGCACCCGCAACAATTGCGATCACAATGCCGTAAAGCAGGCCGAGACTGACTTTTGGCTTACTTTCGTTTTCATTCATAGTTTGGCTCCTTTATGGGTTGTCGGTTTTTTTGGGTTGTTGGTTTTCAGTTATCAGTCGTCAGTTAAGAGACACTTTTAGGACTTACGCAAAATCGGTTTTTATAGCAGGAGATTTGAGTTGTTGACATAGATATTCAGAAATCAATCCATGCTTGACTTGATAAAGCGTTTGACCTTTTTGATAGGCACTACGCATGAGATGAGTCCAAACCAAA
>JAJDUH010000038.1 GCA_022826805.1 Candidatus Poribacteria bacterium | reverse complement strand
TCTCGTCATCGTCTTCACCTCAAAGTCGTTGTGGATTTTTAGGGTGAAGTATAGCATGTATTGCGTGAAAACTCACGCAATACATGCCCATATAAAATCATAACTCTACAAATCAAATCTTAAAACTAAATGACCCTAATTCATACAAAGAAAGTCTTGAATTTCGTCAGGGTGTCGTGTATAATTTACAGAAACTGTATGTTTTTGCACAGGGAGGTCCCCGATGCAAGCAACTTCAGAGTGAAAAAGGAGCGAATGATGAGATCCCCCTCGAAGATAAGCAGCCGAATTAACCTTTTTTGTAGCATCCTGTGTTTACTGCTTTTTATTTTTAGTTATCAATTTGTTGAAGCCCAAGAATCATCATCGGTTGAAAAAGCGCCGCGGGATTCTGAAGTTATCTTTCACCTCAAAGAGAGCATAAAGTTTGCGGATGGGACGGAAGTGAAATCTATTGCTAAGTCTGAGATTGATGGGCTTCGGGATCTGCCTGTAAGTTTTGGCGAGAATAAGGGGATTGAGAGCGTCAGACTCTGGAAGAAAAAGGGCGACGAGATTGAAGTGCGAACGTGTCGAGAATATGATGCTGGGCTGAAAAACGGCTATCACCCAGCGAATAATATGGAGAGAAAACTCTCATCATTTTTCAAGTATCCTTGCGCCTTGTTAAACGCACTTGAAATAGCGTCTGTTGCCGAAAAAAGTTTTATCACAGACGCTGATGTTGGCGTTGTGAATGTAGAGTTGCTCCCATTTTCGCTGTTCCCGCATATTGGCGAGTACAAAAGCCGTCAAGAGTTCGCAAAAGATTTACAAACGACGTATCAGCAAAAGATAGAGACTGGGGAACTGGTGGTGATAGAAAAAGCTAAACACGTTTTGAAGATACAGGGTGATGGTCTGGTGCAATCATTGCAGGAAATCGGGCGTGCCGACTTTAACAATGACGGTATTGAAGATGTATTGGTAGATGAGGCACATTGGGTAACACGAGGCACATACAGTTCTTATGGGATTATCGTCTTGACGCGTAAATCGATGACTGGCAAGTTTGAAGTTGCCAAACCTTTGGATCCCAGGGCATCTCCATACTTTTTTGATTGAAACTTTAAAGGAAAAAAAGAAACAGAGAGGATCTTTGTAGATGTTCTCCATAATCTGACACGTGAATTCATGTACTGACTTGCAGGCTTTATCGTCAGATATAAGAGAGATACAGAAATTCGCCCTTACAACTCAAAAGAGATCTGATATTATTTCCGTCTCAAGAGATTGGCTAAAGGCGTATATTCATCGTCTTGAAGTAATTCCGTAGTAACCACACGTCCCTTGCGTTTGAAGAGTTTGTATGCTTTCGCGTTCGGAGCAGAGGTAAGCACGCGGTAATGCTCTCCAACAATCTCAATCGCTGCATTGTTGTCACAGGCGATCCCGATATCACCCCGTTTTGCAATCATCTGCGAAAAGGCGTCTTCCCGATTCTCACTGTGATAGTGAGGACAATAGACAGCATTGACGAATCCCAATCCACTGACCCGGATATAGTTCCATTCGGCGTTGCTTGAGAAAGAGCGAGAATCGCTATGCCCGTATTTGAACCAGCAAATCGCACCTGCACTAAGACCCGACAGAACGATGCCACGGGATGCAGCCTCCGCTAACACACTATCCAACCGCAACCTCCGCCATATTTTCATCATTCTGTAGGTATTTCCACCACCAACATAAATCAGATCTGAGTCCAAAACCAACGCTGACATCTGTTCAAATGCAGATAGACTTTGAATCAAGTTAAGAGTGCGCGTTTGACACCCGAATTCCTTGCCATAACACGCCTCAAAAGTTTCTACATATCCAGCAGCATCGCCACTGGCAGTCGGAATAAAAAGTGCCTTAGGTCGTCTTTTACCAGTCAATGCAATAATGCGTTTGTCGATTTCGATAGTCTCCAGATCTCTAAGCTCTCCACCGCCGATTGCCACAATCTTCCGTGTTGATTTCATCCATCTTCCTCCTAATAATTGGGAGTCCCTGTTTTTTAACGGTGCCAGTTTTCTCTCCAAACTTGACAAAATAAGGTATCTGTATAAAATAGTATACAAAACAAAGAAGTAGCGAATCGCTCCTTTCAACTCTTGAAAGGGAAAGGAAATCGTTAATGATCCAAACAGCTTATAAGGAAACATATCGTCCACAGTTCCATTTCACGCCGAAAACCAACTGGACCAATGATCCGAACGGTTTAATTTACTATAAAGACGAATATCATCTCTTTTTCCAGCACAATCCATTCGGCATCGATTGGGGGAACATGACGTGGGGACACGCTGTCAGTCGAGACCTCATCCACTGGAAGCAACTCCCACACGCCCTTCATCCTGATGAACTCGGCACAATCTTCTCCGGCTCTGGGGTCGTAGATTGGAACAATACTGGTGATTTCCAGACCGGAGACGAGTCAGTCCTCGTCAATTTTTATACATCCGCTGGCAGCCATACACCCAAAGAAGTCCCATTTACCCAAAGCATCGCCTACAGCAACGACCGAGGGCGAAGTTGGACAAAATATGAGGGCAATCCTGTCATTGAGCATATCGTCGGCAGCAACCGCGACCCGAAAGTCATCTGGCATGAACCTACACAAAAATGGGTGATGGCACTCTACCTCGACCAAAATGACTATGCCCTGTTTGGTTCGACAAACCTTAAGGAATGGACCCGACTGTCCGACCTCCAAATCCCCGATACGGAGTGTCCCGATATCTTCGAGCTTCCTGTTGATGGAAATCCCGATGATACCAAATGGGTTTTCTGGGGTGCCGCAGGGAAGTATTACGTCGGGGACTTCGACGGAACAACCTTTACGCCGGAGGGAGACGCCCATCGTTCAGATCACGGTGCCAACTTTTATGCAGCACAAACGTGGAGTGATGTCCCGGAATCCGATGGCAGACGCATCCAAATTGCTTGGATGAGTGGCAGTAAACCCCCCGATATGCCCTTTAATCAGCAGATGAGCTTCCCTTGTGAACTAACCCTTCGGACGACTTCAAAGGGAATCCGTCTACATCGCGAGCCGGTAGCAGAGATTGAAAATATCCACACCTATACACACGCGTGGAGCGACCTCACACTGAAACCCGGCGAGAATCTACTTGCTGGATTGACAGGTGAACTGTTCGATATCCGCGCTGAAATAGCATTGGATGACGCTGCAGCTGTCGGGTTCAACATTCGTGGACAGGACATCCGTTACGACGTCACAGAACAGCAGCTCACATTCCTTGAAAGAAGCGGGCCGCTCGCACCAAAATATGGAAAAATCAGTTTGCAAATTTTGGTCGATCGTATCTCTATTGAGGCGTTCGGCAACGCCGGTGAACTCTCAATGACCTCCTATTTCCTGCCAGATCTCAGTAATGCAGACATCGGAATTTATGCCGATGGCGGCACAGCAAGGCTGGCATCGCTGAAGGTACATGAGTTAAGGTCATCATGGGTATAATTATAGTGAATTATAAGAATACATAGACTTTTCGATGCCCTGGAAACGCAATAGGTCCCACGCGGTAGGCGAGGTTTCCAACCTCGCCGGGCCCTCCGCACCAGTATGTTGTGTATTGATAGTTGTAGAATCTATTATGATTGGGTATCCTTTTCTAAGAATAGAGCGTTGCTGTGAGGTTCCGCCTTCCACCCCTATTTCGGAATTCGCAGAGATAAATGCCCTGCCACACGCCTAAATTGAGGCGCTGGTCGGTAATCGGAACGGAGACGGTAAAACCCACGAGCGACGCTTTGATATGCGCTGGCATATCGTCGTCCCCTTCTATCGTGTGTCGATAGAACGGTTCGCGCTCCTTGACGAGTCGATCAAAACTGCTCGCAAAATCTTCGCGTACATCCGGATCGTCGTTCTCGTTGATTGTCAAACCTGCTGAAGTGTGCTTAATAAAAAGATGTAGGATGCCCGCTTTTGGCAGTTCACCGAGCGATTTCATAATCTCATCTGTGACGAGATGAAAGCCACGCCGATATTCGGGTAAGGTTATTTCGATTTGGTGGATCATTTTTTAGTATGCTCCAAGTTTACTGATTGGTTTTAATATATTATAACACAGTTTGAACGGTTATCAGTTTTCATAGGCAGTTAAAAAGGTTCGCTATCTTCTGAAATACACTGGGTTGCAACGAGGACTCATAACTGATAACTGACAACGATAAAAAAGGAGTCTGTATGGATATTATCTGTGCTTCTATCTGTTACCGGGGCTACGCCGAAGACGAGGTAGCCGCAACTCTGGAATATGCCCCACAAATTGGCTATCAACTCATGGAAATTCACGGACCGCTCATCTGGAGCGTGGATGCCTCACACACATTTGACATAAGCGGTATGAAGGCGAAGATTGACGCCTCTGGTATGAAGTGTGCTGGACTCTATCCACCTGGATGGGGTGGACAGGACAATGCCGATGTTGACGCACGCGCCGGAGCAATTGCCAGATGCGTTGAAATCGCAGAAGGACTTGGCGCAACACATCTAACGACAAGTGGTGCGCAACGTAGAACGGATCCTGGGGCATTGGATAGAGTGATCGCCTGCGTTCGCGAGGTACTACAGCGCATACCCGCGGAAAGTCAAATCAAGTTAACGCTCGAACCACACCACGGGAATGTCCTTGAACAAGCCTCAGATTTCCAAACCATTTTAGATGCGATTCCAGACGAACGGGTCGGTGTTTGTATAGATACAGGGCATTTCCACTCGTCCGGCGTTGATACGCTCGCCGCAATTCGTCAATTTGCCTTCCGTCTATATGCGGTACACCTCAAAGACCATCTCGGTACTGTCTCTGTTGGCATTGGACGTGGTGATCTCAATCTCAAGCAGATTATTGAGGCACTCCAAGCGGTGGACTACCAAGGCGACTTGACCTTAGAATTAGAAGTCGAAGACCCAGAAAACCTACCTCGTTATACCGAAGAGGCGTATTTCTATCTTAAGGGAATGCTCGGTTTACAACTATAGCTCCCACGTTTTGATGAAATCTGAAACTCCGAAGTCGGCAGGCATTTCGTTGAAATAGTAGTGCATCGGACCCGATTGGAATCCCGGCAGATACAATTCTTCGTCGGTTTTAAGAAGCGCGTCGAGCGGCTTGAAGCGATCCCATAGGACAGATGCTTCCTCTTTTGTGAACCGCTCGGCGAAAGGCGGCCCCCAATTAAGAGTAATAGGGTGAGGACCTTTGCCGCGATTCTTGAGTTCATCTGGAAGGTCCGCAAGTTCATAACCGTGTGTCAGCGCAACAAAACACGCAGCTTTACACAAAAAGACGGTTGAGAGCATCTTCGCTTTTTCGCCTCGCTCTGGGTGCAGTTTTTCTAAGGCAGTATGATATGCAGTGGCATCCTTCTCAATAGTAGCTCGGAGTGCCTCTTCGCACCAAGTTTTCATTTCATTACTGCGTGCATTCCACCGACCAAACTTCTCTTGTACTTCCGGTGATAGGTAATCTAAATAGTCAGACGCGGGATAATGGGTATAGTTTGAAAATCCGCCATGGATTGTACGGCGCATTTTTCTACTATAGTTACTACCCCAGTGCAAGATTGGCAGAATGTAAACCACCCCGTCCCCCGCATTGAGATGTGTTTGGACAGCACCCGGTAACGGAACCTTCGGATCCGCCAACAGCTGCTCATTTTCCGCCTCACTGTTCACGCGTAAATGGCTACCTGGAAGCACCCATAACACACTGTCGTCGTAGAGTGAAAGGTTCCACTGAACGTAGCGCGGTCCTGTCTCTACAATATCGTCGATGTAGCCCTGTAGTGGAGCGGTATCAATAGGGTGATGATCGCGGTGCCAAGTAGCGGGACCGCGGTCTTTGACCGGATTGCACATGAGCATCATCTCGGTAACACCTGCATCCTCCGTGTCAAGGAGTTCACTGCTGACCCCTTGCATATTTTCATGTACCCAAATTTCGATAGCACTGGCGGTTTTCTCATCGACATGTCCCGCGAGTGGGGCGCGTCCGAGGAGTAAGCGTGGTTGTGCTGAAGTCTCCCATACGCCGCCAGGTGGGTCGTTTGGTGCCCGTTCTCGTGACCAGAGTTCTCGCTGACGGGATACCATTAATTCATAACTTTCTCGAAGCGAGTCCAGTTCCTCCGGTGGGATTACCTCCCGAAACACGAGGTAACCTTCTTCCATAAATTGCGTCCGATCTACTTTCATAATGTGTCTCCGGCTACATGTTAACCTCGCCCAACATAAAGCTGACCAATAGGCAAAACAGTCGCTTCTAACATATTAATGTTTGGCGGGAGGGTTGCCATGAGAACAGCGGCTTGTGCCAGATCGTCAACATCCATCATCGGTTCAGTGGGTTCCTGTGGACGATTTTGATGACGCTCTACGTAGGTATTACCGGGTTGTAAACAGCTCGCTGTGATACCGTGGACTCTTCCCTCTAATGCCGTTACCTGCGTCAAGCCCCAGATGCCGAATTTGCTGGCACTGTAAGGGGCTGTCCGAGGACGAACCCGATGGGCGGAAATACTCCCGACGTTGATGATACGTCCACCTTCACCTTGCGCCTTCATAATTGCGAACGCCTCGCGTGTACAGATGAACGGTGCCCGGAGATTCACATTAATAACCCAATCCCAATCCTCTGTTGCGAGTTCACCTATCGGACCCCCATTAAATGCCCCTGCGTTATTTACGAGGATGTCCAAACGGCCGTATTCACCCATCGATTTTTCAAAAAGTGCTTTAATCTGTGTTTCGTCCGTTACATCCGTCGGAACGGTTAGCACCTTTGTGCCATTCGCTCGAAATTCGTCAGCGGTTTCCTCAAGAAGTTTAGCATCCCTTGCAGCAATAGTTAGCGTTGCACCTTCCGCCGCAAGTCCTCTCGCAATTCCTCTTCCGATTCCACGGTTTCCACCCGTTACAATTGCAAATTTTCCATCTAATTGTCCCATTATCGTTTCTCCTTTTTTATGAAAATAATTCTGCTAATAGTGTTTCTGTTCTGACTGCCTGCACCATATCGCCAGCGAGCCGCATCGCCGATATGTGTGCATGCAAAAACGCCAAATCTTCAGCCCTATCTATGTCATACCATGGCGGTAGTAGTCCGACCGTTGCCTTTGCTGAACAGATGCGTGTCATCGTCTGTTGAAAAACGTCTGCCGTGCTCCATGAAATTTTCTCAAAGACAAACGGTACTGTCACTGCCATATTTGCCGCAGAAAAGCCGATAAGATAATAGCCACCATCTGTACTCGGTCCAATAGCAATGTCTCGCGAGTCAAGCAGTGTGAGCGCTTTCGAGATGTATGAGATCGGTAGTGTCGGACTATCGGATCCGACGAGTAAAATCTTTGTGTATCCTTGTTTAGTTGCCCACTGTGTCGCCGAAGTGAGCCGTTCCCCAAGATCCGTTCCTATTTGCGGGATATAGGTGGCATCGTCTCCAATTAACGCTTGTAGATCGGATTCTGCCTCTGGGGGTGTATAGGCGATAATTAAGTCCACGCCAGAGAGTTTGGCGAGTGTCTCACACCAATCTGTAAGAAATGCCGTGTAAAGAGTCGCCGCTTGTTCCGGTGAAAGCATTGGAATGAGCCGTGTCTTAACCTGATTCGGCACGGGATTCTTAGCAAAAACAATGACACACATCTTCACCGGCACAATTCCTTATTTCTCTGATTTTATTTCTATAGCGGACAAAGCAGACTGTATGTTTTTACAGATGAAATGCTTCACGCAGACGCGCCCAAAAACTACCAACAGCACGCTTTTGAGGCGGACTTTTGCGCTGCTCTCGAAATTCAAGATAGTGATCTAGCACATTTTCAAGTGCGCTCTGCAGCTCCGCATCGGTGTTCCCGTGAAAAGAAACGATATCATCACCAATACCAACAACATGACCGACGAAAAAACCATCTTCATCACTATAGTAGATTTCAGCTGTGTAGTTTCTATATGTCATTGTCTTCATAATGTTATCCCTACTCGTTTTAAAAATTCTCGCGCGTCCCGTATCTGATATCGATTCGCCTCTTTTCGAGGATGTGGTCGGTGAAGCGTGACTGATTTCTCATTCAATTCAAAGGTTACGGATGATCCTTTTCTCTCATCTTTCGTGGCACCAAGCGCTTTAAAAAGAGCTTCAATCCGTCGCCATTGCAACGTGGCTGGGGTTTTTGTGCTAAAAATAGCCTCCAATGTCTTTTGTTTAAGCGTACATTCATACTGTAATTGTGGGTGTGCTTTGTCTCTTAACTTACCATATACTCCTTGAAGTGTCAATTTAAAAATTTCAACCCTAATACCAAACCCGATACACTGGTATCTCAAAGACAGCACCGACCAAGCTCCAAAACGTCCCCGTCAGAAAGTCACCCAGAATTACGCCAACAAAGAATGGCACTGCCTGCCGATAGAGTCGCAAACCTCCAAATTTGAGTAGAACCGCCTTAATGATCCAGCCGACGCATACCGCGCTCCAGACCCAAACCATTCCCGCAGATAAACCCAGCGCATAGCCGGCTGGGTGAAAAGGAAACCATATAAACTGCCTTCTCAAAAACATTAAGCCCAACGTAAATAGCGAGGCAAACGCCGTGAAATTCAATCCTGTGCTATCCGTAGCGTGTGATTGTTGTAACCACGGCAGCAGTAAACGTTCAAAGGTTTCAAAGCCGATACCGATAATGTATCCCTCAGTTCGGACCGCACCGTGTTGGTATATCAGATGCAAATACGCCCAGAACGAAGCAGGCGTTGCTACCAACAGAGCGACTATCATTGCAATCGTCATCTTTTTCTGAGAGACTGGCGCTCGCTCTGCTATCTTGAACCCTTCTAACTGACTCGGCATCGGGTGTGAGACGTTATCACGAACGTACGGATACAAAAAAGTAAATAGTGTCAGATTCGCCGCACCGATCCGTCGCACACCTAAAACCGAGACCAGCATCAGTGGTGGATGCGTCCAAATCACTTCATGATAAGGCACACCGACCGCTGCCCTTGCGTATGTTATCGCAATGGACATGAGAAAGTAGAGAAGTAAAAAAGCGAGAAGAATTCCGGCAGACATACCAGCCTGTTGAAAAATAAAGACGAGTATCATGATCCCAATCAAAATCCCAAGCAGAGCGGTGCGATATTGAAGCGGTTCGTTTCTAAAAGCAGGAGTGCCGTTATCAGAGGGTTTCAAAGCCATAGTAAACACCGTTTTGAGATGCTTGCGACTTACCCATAGAATCAAGATTCCGAGGGTCAACCATGCGCCAATTCCTTGTTGGTTGTAATAAGGATAACCTGGTAACGATTTCCATCCTCCCATGCTCCCTAAAATCAGCTGCAGCTTTGTGAACAAAAAGAAAAACCAGACCGAAAACGAAAGTTCAAGCGGTACAAAAAAGGTCAAGGCAATGACCCAAGGATAAAAGAAGAGTGGGAGCCATCCAATAGCACTCCAAGGTTTCGTCGTAAAAATTTTCGCTCCGAAGTCCGGGATTTTGAGCGGCACCCCTGGCACAGGCGGGTAAAGAACATGGAGTCCGTTGAGAAGTTCTACCGCCGCACAGATACCAAGCCCAAGCCATAACAGGCGCTTTGAGAAAAAGCGTGGCGTAGTCATCTCTATCGGGAGTTGTGCAATCGGATAACTAAGCCTTTCCCGTTCACTCCACTGCAAACGCTGAATGCTATTAAAGCACATCAAGATAAAAAACAGCACAAACGTAACAAACGACCAAAGCAAGGTTGGACCTATCCATGCTGATAGGTGCCTTGCTGTATATAGGGTCGAATTGCCCTCAAAGAAACCCGTGAGAGTGTCTTTATCTTGAACAGTGAACCAAGGCGGGATATATCTGTGAAAAAGGGTTGCGTATTCATTTTCGAAGGTAGCGAACCAAAACGGATGCGCCAAAATTCCCAAGATAAAGTCCATCGGGTTATGCCCAGAGACCACGCAAAGCATAACCAGCATCTGATAGACTAAGAGGAGTTGGGCGCGACTCAAGGCGAGTTGTGGACGAATCCGCTTTAGCAATGTGTTGAGTATTAAACCAAAAAGGAGATTGACAATCGGGGGGATAAATAGGGAAGCATAAGCAGGATTCAGGGAGTGGTAGATACCGCTGACCAGTGCAATCCAATACGCATTGAGTAAAATGAGTATCACACCGATAACGAGCGGAAGGAGGAGCGAAGTCGTTTCAGTTCCGATTTGGGGTTGGTGTCTCTCTTCTGACATGACCGCCTTCCGCCCATAAACATTGCCTTAGACTGCACTAGTAGTCTGTCCAGTCTAAACTGCTGGGTATAGTGTTTTGAGTTTGATACGTGCATCTTCGTGAGTAAACCGCCAGTTGACCGTAGTGCGTTGCTGATTTCTTCGGTCTTGCCAGGCCTGAACCTCACGCTTGAGCG
>JAJDUH010000046.1 GCA_022826805.1 Candidatus Poribacteria bacterium | reverse complement strand
ATTGGGCATTTTATCACACACGTCTATAATCTCAAACGCCCACATTCGGCGTTAGGGTATTTGACACCTATGGAATTCGAGCAACAAAACTTGGATTAAATTTGCGAAAAAGTGGTCTGAATAAACGGTGGCACTTCAGTTTTACTTGTACGAGCTGCTATGCAAAGTACACTAACTTATGATACCGATGTTAACAATGATGGTATTACTGATGAGTTAGATCTGTTGTTAGTCAAATTAAAAGCGGTTGAAGCAATTACATCAGCTGCTCCAAGTTTATCAAAAACAAAAAAAATAACCACTTGGAGCGAATTCAAGAAACGTAAGTAATCAACAGCTCAGGCGCAAGATATGAGGCTGCAAGGGCGCACATCCCTACCTGAGTTATTATAATTGGAGGAGTCAGATATGGCGTTATTTGGCAAAAAATTTCAGGATCCACCACATGAAGAATTTTGGTCTGGATTTAGAGATTATATTCACGAACAAAAAAGTTCATTAATCCATTTTGGGTCTCTGTACAAACCTAATGAATTGTATGATAAATACAATGAGACGTCATATTCTGGATTCGAATTTGGCATTGAAAAATTCGGAGAAAATAATTTTCGTGATATATTCTTAGTAGGCATACTTAATCCTGATAAGGGACACCTAAGTATTAAAATACAATTAAACTGCAAATTAAACAATATTTATGAAATGTTGAAGTTTCACAACAATTCCATAGAAAAACATTTTAATGATGATTTTCAATGGATGGAAAGGCAGAATTTTCTTAGTGCAGGATTGTTTAGGAGGGATATTAATATTAAGGATAAACCTGTTTGCAACGAACTATATGAATGGATGCGTAAAAACTTTGAATTACTTGAGAGGATATTCATGAATCAACTGGGTCTCTATTACTATTATGACTGCCGTGATAAATAAATTTGTTTTTCTATTAGTTGTATGTTAAAATTAAAAGCGAGTGGCTAAACACTCGCTTTTAAAATTCCCGATAAGGAATGGGATGTAAACAATCATGACTGATAAACAATTTGAAATCATCAACCTCGAATTATCTCGGTTATCTTCTATTGAGAGACAGAAGTTTGATGCTATCAGAAAACATGTTGAATTGATGCACAAACTTAATTCTGATATGCAAAAAGCCACCAGACAGATAAGATAATTTACCTAATCAGGTTATCTCAACAGGCCGGGCTAAAGCACCGTCCGCTATTTCAGTTGAGACGTGTGCAGTATATCTGATTTCCTGAAATCTGTCAAGTAAAAATTTTTTGCTTGACAGATTTCTGGTTTTCAGATAATCTGTATGATGGAATTCAAAAACGCTGTGAATATTATAAGGAACATACCAATTAATATTTTCAGAAAAGTTTTCCATCTTTGGATTGATTTTGCTGCTTTTCTCGATGCCAGCATTTCAGTTTCAATCCTTGCTAAAGTATTCGGCGTAAACATGGGCTGTACTCCCTTGTTGCGTGATATGAAACAGGCTCGTTGTTGTTGCGAGCCTGTTTCTTTTTGCTTAAATTGTAGTCTATTGCTATAAAATTGTCAAAATTTAATTTGACTTGCGACTAAGTATGTGCTATACTATAACTAAATATATGTGAGGTAAATATTTTGTGCGAACCTATAAACTCAAGATACCTTATTCTGTCCAACTGGATGAGTTAAATTCTGCGTCAGCGTCTGTCTGGCGTGAGTGTTTGGTGTTGCAGGAGGTATGGTGTTATATGCATGGTTCTTGGGGTTACTTTCCGTGTATCAAGTCTTGTGAATTGTGGCTGGATAAACAATTAAGTAAATCGCAACCTTTACATTCACAGAGTATACAGGAAGTACGTTCGAGATATTTCAAGAATTGGCATGGATTCTGCGTATTAAGACGCAATGGCGATAAAACAGCGAGACCTCCGCATAAAGAGAAAAGATTTCAAACAACCACTTGGAAGAAATCAGCAATTCGTTTCAAAGAAGGCTTGTTTGGCAAACAAGTTGTTATGTCTAACGGCAGAGGCAATAAACCTTTGGTGGTAGATTTGCCAAAGAAATTTAATCTCGAGAATATACCAGCCATCATTAATCTTGTGTATAACAGAGGTCAATATGAGTTGCATTTTGTTTACAAGATTGATAAGGCTGTGAAGTGTGAATCTGAAGGTATTGTTGGAGTTGATATTGGCGAGGTGCATCCTATGGTAAGTCATGATGGCTTGATTACTAACATCTTCAATGGGCGGCATATTCGGAGTTTATACCGGTTGAGGAATAAGGTGATTGCGTCTTTTGGCAAGAAAATAGACAGGTGTAAACGTCATTCTCAGCGTTGGTGGCATCTTGTGAAACGCAAATGGAAACGCATTCGCAAGATAGATAATCAAATCATGGACGGCTTACATAAACATACCACCAAATTTGTGAAGCTGTGTGAAGAACGCGATATTGGCACTATTGTGTTAGGTGATTTAACTGGAATACGCGGGAATATCAACTATGGCAGACGTGCCAATCAGAAGTTACATCAGTGGGCTTTTGGTAAAATCACACAATTGGTAACCTATAAAGCCAAAGCTTTAGGCATCAAAGTTGAAGTGATTGATGAGTCTTACACTTCACAGACATGCCCAAATTGCGGTAATAAACATAAGCCAAGCACTCGTGATTACAAATGTAAATGTGGATTTACATATCATCGCGATGGTGTTGGTGCAATCAATATAAGACAAAAGTATCTGGGCCGCCTTGGCGACCCAGTAGCGGCGACTATGGCATCGTCCATCGGATTTCAATTAGAAACCCGATGTTGCTCTGCCTGAGCAGAGAATGTTCCCACGAGGAACAAAAGGAATCTCCGCGCTTTAGCGCGGAGAGGATGTCAATTCTACACGCTATCCGCAGGCGATTTCACTGCGACACGGAAGATGCTGATACAGAAATAGTATCATAAGACCTTATGATAGGCGGATTCCTGTGATCGTCTATACTTGGCTAAGAAGAACCTGCTTTGAACTTCTGAAGTGCTTAGGATTCAGGAACTTGGCCGCACCCTCTTATTAATTTCTTGGACCCATAGGATTTACGCAAAATAACGGATACCGCCTGTATCCCCCCGCAAGTGGGAAAATGTGTCGGTTTTTGGGGCACGAGCGAACCGGTGATGCGCTTGGACTACTCGACCCGTTTTGGAGATGTCGGCGTTTCACTTACCTTTCTCATGCTGAAAATGAGATTGACAGCCGCAAAAAAATTGGGTAAAATAAAAGGTATCTGAAACGCAATATGTTTCTCATGATGTGCGGCGGGTGAAATCTGATGAACGTTTTTGACGAGGTCCTCTCTTTCTTACAAGAACCCCTTGGAACATTTCCGGACCGGAGCGCGAAATGGTTGTTATCGAACACGGATAACCTCCACGGGCTGCTTGAAATCATTGGGAGCGACCTCGTAGACTCGCTTGACTTTCGCAAGGTTCACCGTGTCAATACGACTTTTATTGCCGACAATCTCCGCGAACAAGAATCGGACCTCGTGTTCCTCTTGCCGTTCCCGGAGGCTGATGAAACGGAGGTGATGATCTACGTTCTGCTGGAACATCAATCCACGGTAGACCCTGCGATGGGGTTTCGGTTGCTATTTTACATGGTGCAGATATGGGATCAGCAGCGTCAGAAGTGGGTATCGGAGAATGTTCCGAAAGGGCAGTGGCGGTTTCGTCCGATTATCCCTGTCGTTTTTTATACGGGTGAACAGGTCTGGCAAACGTTGCCTTCGCTTGAGACGTTGATGGATGTTCCGGGCCCGTTAGTTCGGTTTGTCCCTCAGTTTGAGACGCTTTTTCTGGGTGTCAAGTCTGAATCGGATGCGACCCTGTTGAAGACAGAACGTCCGTTCGGTTGGCTGATGACGCTCTTGAAACGCGAGTCTGCGGATGCTGGGGAGTTCAGTGCTGCGTTGGAGCGTTTGAGTGGACATCTTGAGACCCTGAGTGTGGCAGAGGGTGCGTCTTGGAAACAGGCACTCTATTATCTTTACCTGTTAGTTTTCTATCAACGTTCGGTTGAAGAGCGTGAGATTTTAGAACAGTTCATCTCTGAACATCAGCAAACCTTGAGTCTTTCAACAGAGGAGGCATCTCTGATGCAAAGTATGGCAGAACATTACTTAGAGCAAGGTATAGAACAAGGTATAGAACAAGGTGCGCGTCAGACGAGTATTGAAAGCACGCTCGCCATCCTCAATGAACGCTTCCCAAACGCCGAGGTCACCGCAGTGCGATCGGTTCTTGAAGCGATTCGCGACCTCGATCGTTTGAAGAAGCTGAACCTCCAGGCTTCCACTACTACAAGTTTTAGGGCTTTCCAAGAACACTTATAGCAAAACCTGTAATTACTTTCAAACTCCGCAGAGCAAAGTTTACCTGGAGAAGTCCGGCAACACTATCCTATGATAGTTGGCGGCAGATTTCACCAGCATTTCAACTTCATCTTCACAAAGCCGCATGCGCTTGCCGAACCGTGTTGGCATGTTCCCATATCCCGCTACCCACGCCCTGAATTCTTCAGCGGTCTGCGGCTCGAAAAGGAAGCAATTGTGCATGAGATCCTTAACACATCGCTTGTAGTTGTCTTTGTCTGTGATGCGATTAATGGTGCTGGTATCTAATTTAGTTCTTTTTTCCAACTGCTTCTCAGAGGGGTGGTTATTTCTACCAATACTCCAATGCCAACACAATCGCGCTAAAGCAAGTGTCGCTTGAGTATCTGTTGCGGTGTTAAGATCCACGCTTAGACAACCGATACACCAAGCTTTTAAGTCAATGACTTTCTCAATTGGTCGATCTGGCTGCTGCGTGAGGCTTTCAATTTCCTCAACCATTTCCTCAGCAAACTCTCTGGACACCGCTCTGTAAGGATCAAGGCTTAGTGCCCTACGGAAGTTAATACAATTAACGTTCGCTCCCTTTCTCGTCTGGTAGCGAACGACAATTTTTACGTTGCCATCGGTATCACTGACATCCATCGATTCTATGGCTGAGAGATCTACAGGATTCCCACTGTTGAATGCAATTTTCATTTTATTCTCCTTTGGATGGGTCTGTTGCTTGTGGGGACTCATTATTGTCTTTGAAATCTTCAAAACCCGTTAGTAGCAACTCGGGTTAATTTAGAGGGTTTCAAGTGGTGAGTAAACCGCCAATTGAAACTGGCGCAATAATACCATAAAATCAGTAAAAAGTCAAGGTAAATCTTTGTGTAGTATTTGTTGTTGACAGGGAAAGCCGTGTGCGGTGAGAGTCGCACACGCGGTTTGGAGAGGGAGCATCCAAGTGATTTGGTGTTCCTAGAGGTTCTATCCCTCGATGTCATGGGTTTTCTTTAAAAAAGGACGATATTCTATCAATGCAGCCTTACCGATAATATCAACGACGCGTACTATTCGCTCATTCTCATCTGCATCAACGAGGGGCAAATCTTCTCCAAAAGTGAACCTAACGGGTTGCTGCTGTCCCCTGCCTTGTTTGTTATTTGATACTATTTCACGATGAGCATTTTGCGAGTCGCTGAGAAATTTTTTGCATTAAGAGTATAGAAATAAACTCCGCTACTCACTTTTTCGCCGATTTCGTTTTTGCCATCCCAATAGGCAGCTTTACCACGAGATCGATAGATACCAGCTGGCTGATAACCTAAATCTAAATTCTTAATCATTTTACCGTCCACAGAATAGATAGATATGCTTACTTTAGATTGCTTTGCTAACTGATAGGGAATCCAAGTTTCAGGATTAAAAGGATTAGGATAATTAGATAACAGAGCATTTCTTACGATACTGGGGGCAGCGGGTACATCCTCATCAACTTCAAATCTAACTATTTCAGTAAAGTCATAATTCTTTTTATTTCCTGCTCTATCTTCAATTTTTATATTAGTAATACCCCAAATACCTGGGTGACTACCAACAGGAAGTAAAATTTGCTTTGTGAACTTACGAAATCTTGTAGTGTTATAATCTGGATACATTTTATTTCTGTTGTCTGGGTAATGCCATCTATGATGAGTGTTTCCCAGCGGATCCCTTATACTTACACCGCCTAGTATGTATCCGCTTATATTATCTCTTACATAGAAATCTATATCAACAATGGTTTCACCGTTAGGGTTATCAGGATTAGTGGGATTAGCAACAACCTTTATTCTATTTATATCCATGATCGGATTTTCTGTATCAGGAGTTTTTGTATCTATGTAGATAGATACCGGGTGCTCATCTTCACCTGACTCAGTAAAATAAATTTTGCGATTATTATTTCCCATATCTGTTATCGAAATATAGTTTACTTGATATACACCTCTTGGCATATAGTGCGGGAATTTTATTGAGATTTTAGCCATACTAGTTTCTTTATTGTAACTATTATTTCCATATCGTAAACCGCCATCTGAGTACCTACTATAAGTTTCCGAGTCTTCATCGTTTATCGACACCCTAAACCAGCCAATACCTGTATCATCTGATGCGTGAAACATAACCGTTACTGAGATATAGGAACCTTCAGGTGAGTTAATTTCTTCAGATGTTAACTTTAAAGAATTTGGTATATATTCTGGTAATTCAATGTCTTGTAAGGGGTTTTCTATATACATCTTCCAACCAAACTTTTTATCAGTGGTAAATCGAGGTGTGCCATTGGGGTCCCACACCTGTATACCGCCTGGTTGCCAGTACCCACTGGGTAAATACTTAGATATTTTAAATTCCGTTCTTAATATATTGCTTTGTGATATTCTATTGCCATCTATATCTACAGGTGCAAAATATTGATCAGTATATTTATCACCTTCAGGGCTATATATTCTAGTGAAACCACCTGCTGATAAATCTAATATATTCTCGTGATGTAATTCCAATTCTACGGTTACAAACTTATCTTCCTCCGGCAAACCCGATACTTGTATTTTTACTCTTATGATTTTACCAGGATACACGTAATCGGGATACAAATTATAAACTCTAAAAGTTAAATCTTCACGTATTTTTGAGATATATCTATTACCGTGCATAACCCTGTTTTGAATAAATTCATACTTCTTTGGTGACACAGCTCTTAACTTGTCAGGATTAACTATGTAATAGCTAATTGTTTCAGCCATATCCTCATTAGGGTTTTCATCGTGAGCATACGCGGATACAAATTCTGTTTCGTTTAGAGTAAACCATTTACCATCTTTATCCTGGTGCCATTCTCCTAATATTTTCCAATCTTCCTTTAATTTATCATCGAACAAATGCGACCACAGAAAATGTGCTTTCTCATGCAATATAAGTCGCTGTAGATGTTGATAATCACCAGTAAAAGCAGATTCCATAAATTCAATATATCCTGGATCTGTCCAAGCCACAGCTGGTGCTTCTGGATGTAAAGGGTGAGGTGTACCATCTAATCTTCTGACGATATATCTCAGTCCGGGCGTCGTTATCATTCCTGAAGGGAATTCTTCCAACATAGTTATTACGGTGAGAATTTCCTCGTTTTTGAATGTGGTAAAACGCTCATTAAATTCACCCGTGGTATGTTTTGTTAATTCGGAATAATCGGGTGGATTGAGACTAACATCATACCTCTCCGATAATATATAATCTATACGCTGTCTATTGCTACCATGGTCTGTAATATACCTTAAAACAGCATTATGTAGTCTTTTGCTAAACAATTTACCTCGAACACCATCTATCTCAGCTAACATAGAATTCGCGTTTGAAAAAGCGTTTAAAGAAATCAAGATAGATGTGTTGTTACCGTTATTCAAAATAAGTATATCGTTGTCTATTTCTATATCAACGAGATGCCACATAGATCGCTCAAGCGAGTCCCAATAAGGTACAGGTATTTGCTCGAAAGCATTAAACAAAGCATAACTGTATTCATGTGTCCAAGAATAGTTATCAAGATACACATTGTAACGATCATGTAATTTTAAAGCAAAGCTATCATCAAATACCTCAACTTCTTTGCCTAATATATTAATCTGTAGAGGTTCCACAGGAGTAGTTGTTTCCTGACCTTGATGTGTTTCGTTTGTGAGCCATTCAAATTCAAAATCTGCTTGAGCCATAGAAACAATTAATACCAAAGAAATTGTGATGATTTGAACTTTTGATTTGAACATAATAAGTAAATCTCCTTTATGTTCCGGCACCCTAAGATTGAATCACCTTATGTATCACTTGCCCTATCGCCTGACGAGGCTTGTTATACTGATTACGACCTGGTTTCGGATCCAACGGTTTGACTTCAACAATCACAAGATTGCCGTTGACATCCCAACCCACCAGATCGGGGCGTATCTGACCTGTCTCTCCCCGAAAACTCCTTGCCACCCAACGAATCTCCTCACCAAACACCTCATCGGTGTGCTTCTGAATATACGCCTTGAACTTTTACTCATTTTCAAAGAAAGTTGACATAAAAATCCGCCAATACTCTGAGGACCAGCCCAAAAAACCAGAACCGATAACGCCCAACAACACCGCCCCATCACCGACTCACTGTTGTTCGAGGATCTCGATTTTACGTGTGAGTTCTTCGATCTGTTTGCTTTGCGCGTTGTCTCGAATGCTCCGCCATGAGACTAAAATCGCAATGAGTGCCATGGGGATCGCAATGCAGGCAATGATCAAATTGCTCTGTCTATCGAAGTTCTTTTCGATGCTATTAAATTTGTCGTCGATTTTCGTATTCAAGTGTTTCACTTCGGTTCTCACAACGGCAACGTTTGCCTCTATCGGCCCGGTCGCTTCTTTGACAATCAGATGGATTTTATTCAGGTCGTTTTGTGTCAATTCACCAACTGAGGGTAGCGAGAGAACAGAGAAAAGCATCGCGAGAAAAATGAGCGTTTTCATGAGAGCCAGACCGCTTATCACAGCGGGTAGGGCGGCACCGCGACAGGGTGAGACGGGTGATAAAGCCGATTTATTTCCAATTTCACGTTAGTACCACCGAATTGGTTTGAAAAGCGTATGAAAGAAACAGAGAAATTACAAATTTTCTTTCCTACGTCGTCATGAAGTCAACTGTGCCCACGGATAGAGGTGCGTCCAATTTTTGCTGAAAATGACCCGGACCGGTTGATACACTTCCGCACACAGCCGCAAGTAAACGGCATACACCAACGCCCGATGATTCCCGTCTTCAAGGTAAAATCGGATGTTCGGGGAATGCGCGGGTTTCTCATAGGCAGCCAGGGGTCGAATCAACAATTCTCCCATTAGGCGCGGATCGAACCTCGCACTGATAAGAAAGCAGCCTTCAAACCACGGCTCGTCCTCAGAGAGCTGCTTAAAGACTTCAATAGGACGCTCATGCGGGTATACCTTCAGAATCCTGTCTACGACTTCTTTGAGCGTGCGAGATTTGCCTTTCAGTGTTAGCGTGTCTACCAACTGCTGATTGTTTGCCCAAACCGCGTCATTCGCTTCCATGAAAACAAGATCGTCAAAGTCTGCCTTGCTCAGTGTAAAGGTCTCGTATTCTGCTCGCTCTATCTGCTGTCGGGTCGCTTCGTATTCAGAGAGGGATGCCGATAACTGATGGGCATCCGCTAACAGGAGCTCTTTCACATTTGCCTCCGCTTGAAAAGCCCATAGAAATTATGGGTCCTCATCCTCTGGTATCCAGTCAGCAGCATCCAGTCCTCGAATGCGTTCCTGGAAAACTGCATCAAACACTTCCAATCAACCCGTGTCACGGGGTTGGATGGGACTCGACTTATACCTTTGACAAAAACTTTATACACTCCCAGTCAGCAGATTGAATTGCACTCGTGAAACCCAACGTATTCCGTGATGCATGATACCTCTTACTTTGATTACTGATTGAGTTCCTCAATATCTACTTCAGTCTTAATCCATGATTCCCATCCATAACTCTTAGCATACCTTGAAATAGCTCCTCTGGCGACCCTAATCTTCTGCTCCATGAGAGATTTATTCACATTCGCATCATACCTGATGACTATTCGGATAGTCTCTCCATCTTTTAATCCCATATAATACAACATGAATCCATCGGATGAGAGATTGTCGTACTGGAAAAGGGTGTTTAACATTACTGCAAGCCATTCCAGACGCGTTGGTGTATATATATGCAACCCTTGTGGTTTTTCTGACATGGTAAATCTCCGTTTTTCGACTATACAAATTTAACGATTATAGCAACAACGATGCCTGTGACGCCTATTGCGACAGTTACAGACCATTGCAAACGTGTTTCTAATCGAGTTATTCTGTCATGGAGATCCTTCTTGGCACCCTGAATATCACCTTTCAGGTTGTCTTTTACTTCCTGAATCCATTGCTGAGACGTGATTCAACTTTATCAACTTCTTCCATTCTTGCCTGAAGACGAATGGCATCTTCCTTAAGTTCAAATATATCAAGACTATTTTGATCTGACATAAAACGCTCCTCTGCGAATCATGGTGGGAGGGGGATAGGAACGGAGTGAGGTACCGATTCGTGGTAGTGCCACCCGAAACTGATTTAAATAGTGTATCACAAGCGTCTGAAATTTTCAAACACGGAAAAAAGCAAATGCCCAGTGCTATGTAAAAAGAGGACCGGCTGACCTACGTTATCGCAGTCAGAGTAAGACCTCTCTTCCCAACATATTGGAATTGTCATCATAGTGTCGGATTTCACTTTATGTTGCTAAGTCCCAAATGTGTGCGGCAGTCCCACCTAAGATTCGTTCCCGATCATCATCTGTCAGGAATGGAAGTCCATCCTTGATGAGGCGGAGTTCCTGTTCCAGAGAGGGCCAATTGTGTTTTTGCCTGTGGTGTCCGGGATATCCTGTTCCCCATACCGTCCGTGAGGCACCGAATGCTGAAAGCAGTATTTCAATGAACGGATGGACATCTGTATACGGAAAATCTTGGTGTGAGCGTCCAGCGACATCCGATAATTTGAAGTAAATATTATCGTATCGGGCGAGATCCACAATTGGTTGAAACGCTGCTGGGTCGGCATCTACTTGTGGATATCCCATATGATCGAGGATGAGTGTGAGGTGTGGATACTGTTGTGCGATAACCGCAACCTGATCAGCAAACTCAGCACGTAAATGAAATTGGATAATCGCATCTAACGCCGCGATCTCTTCCCACATCGGGCGGTTCTGTTGCGTTAGCAGTATCTTCTCTTCAGGATAGTACATCGGGTGAAAACGAAAGCCTACCAGACCCCGCTCTTTTATCCAATAGCGCACCCGCTCCGCATTCTTTGGATCTTGTGGGTCGATTAAACCGTGTCCGATGAATCGATCTGGAAAGCGATCCACCGAATCTACTATGTAGCTGTTATCCCATGTTGACCAACTGGTTTGCACCAAGACTGTCCAGTCCACGTCGTGTGCATCCATTTCCGCCAGAAGTTCATCGGCGGTGCCGGGTTCATCTGGATAAGAATTCCAAGTTGGAGCAGTCGGACCAACTGGATACTTCGGAGGATCGATTTCCCAAACATGAACGTGGGTGTCTACAATCATAGAAAACTCCTTAAGGCATTACTGGTAAACCAGAAAAATAAACAGACATTTCCCCCCGACCCGGTAGGCGAGGATTGTATCCTCGCCTCTTGAGAGTGTCTAATTAATTCTAAGCTTTACCAACGTTTAGAACAGGAATTGGGCATCCACTGTCTCTCCAACACCTAACGTTACCCCGGCTGGAATCGTAATCAAACCATTTGCCAAGACAAGTGAATGCAGGATACCTGACCCTTGGGGTCCGGTTGTCTCAGCGGTGTATTGTCCGTTGGCACCTGTGAGGATTGCACGCATGTAATTAACGCGTCCGTCCCTGTTGGTAATGGGTTCGGTTAAAGTGGCTTTAAAAGTCGGACGCAACAGTTCTGTATGCCCCGCCATTTTGAGGAGCGCAGGTCGTACAAACAACTCAAACACAACGAGTGAAGAGACCGGATTGCCCGGCAATCCAAAAATAGGTTTCCCGTCCGAAATACCGTAAGCCTGCGGTTTTCCGGGTTTCATCGCGACGCGCCAGAAGTTAACCTCACCTAATCTCTCCAATACACTTTTCACAAAGTCGTGCTCCCCTACCGAAACACCACCACTTGTAATCAAAGCATCCGACTTCGCGAGTGCCGCCCGAAAGATGCGCTCTATTTCTGCTTCATCGTCAGGAGCAATCCCCATATCAATCGGTATACCTCCCGCTTCCTCGACCTGTGCATAGAGACCGTAACGGTTGCTCTCTCGAATTTTTCCCGGTTCCAGCGGTTCGCCGAGTAGCATGAGTTCATCACCGGTCGCAATAATCGCAACGGTGGGCTTACGATAGACTGTAACCTCTGGGCGATTAAGAGAGGCGAGCATTGCAACTTCCGGCGGGCGTAGGTGTTTCCCTTTTCCCATGACCTGCTGTCCCGTCGCGACACTCTCACCTGTGAAACGGACGTTTTCAGAATTGTCAACGCTTTCAAGTATTTTGACTTCATTATCTACTTGTTGCGTTACTTCTTGCATAACGACGGCGTCTGCACCTTCAGGCATCATTGCACCTGTCATGATGCGTGCCGCTTGTCCTGCCATGACCTGTTTTGTAGGGGCATACCCTGCAGCGATCATCTCTACAACCGAAAGAACAGCCGGGTTTTCTTTTGAAACATTCTTTACGTCTGCTGCGCGTACCGCATACCCATCCATTGCTGAATTGTCAAATGGAGGGATATTTTCAGCAGCATGTAGTCCCTCTGCCAAAACATAGCCGGTACAGTCCAGAATGCCTCGTTTTTCTGATGATAAGACAGGAATGGTATTTAACATCTGTTGACGGGCATCTTCAACACTTAGCATATTTTTTTCTCCTTCGCATAATCTTTTGCCAATATGATAAAGCATCGCGCCGATAAGTGCAAGCCTCTATTTTTCGGGGTATTTAATGTCTTAGCTGGGAGAGCATTTTTGATCTTGGTAGGATGTTGGTATTTATCGCTACATATCGGGCAGCGGTTGAAAGCGCATTTGAGAAAGTCTTTCACAGTGTAAGTGGTTTTCTCCTTGCAGCCCACTTCGCGAATCGGCATCACTGCAAGACCTATCCAGCATCAGGTAAGAGGATGTAAGTGCTTCGGATTAAAAACTGGCTTTCGACCATTCTTCTTCAAGCGAGATGTGGAACAGCCCGCCGTGGTCGGTAGCAATGTAAAGCACGTTGTTACTGACCACGAGAGAAATAACTTTACCCGGAACGCTTGGCAAGACCTGTCTCCACTTTCCATAAGTATCTAAACGATAAAGACCTGCATCGCCAGCACCATAAACCGCCGTGCTATCCACAGCGAACCTGTCTATGACAGGGCGCGTTCCCGTTCCATCGGTCAGCACCGACCAGTGTTCTCCAGTCTGCGAGACCAAGACCCCGGTGTCCGTTGCGACGTAAACCGTTGAGCCTACAAAGACAATCTCGTTGAAACGCTCAAAGTGAAGTGGAAGGTTATGTGTAACATCTTTCCAACTGTTGCCAGCATCAAATGATTGAAACAGTTTGCCATCTCGCCTACCGACATAGACAGTTTCTCCTGAAACCGCTAACTTGAAACCCCTATCGAGTTCGTCGCTACGGGATTCACCCGTATCTACTAAACCGGTGTCCCTCCATTCTAAATCGCCAGGCCGCCATCTGAAAAGTCTTCCGTTATATTCCATGTAGAGTGTTTGTCCACTCGCTGCTAATCCAATGATTTCGATATGCATTTCAATAGAATTCGACGATGTTGGCAAGTGGTCACTTTTTTCATCGTTATTAAATGAACGTTCCACCTTGGTCTCTTCAACTCCTGTTTGTGATTCAATCAACGCCGATGCCAATTCAAAAACGGGGGATCCCTGAACCGGAACAAGCACATCTGTATCTGCAGATAAATGGAGAACGCGTAGACCGCCGTTTCTCAGAGCAATTCCATAGAGAATATCGTTATCGACTGCTAATTGTGAAACAAGATGAGAATGAATAGGAGAAAACGTTATCTCTATCGTTTTAAGTATGCGATCGCTGGAATCAATCCGAACGGTTTCCCACGTCTCACCATCATTAGTGGATTGAACGAGATTCGTGCCGGTATATGCGTAAAGTCTATTGTTGATTGTGACCAAATCTTGTATTGTGCTTTGCCTTATCCCATTTGTAAATTGATGCCAGGATTTACCGCGGTCGGTTGAGCTCTGAATACCGAATGGACCGCTTCTATAAAAGGTGTTTTCGTCTACGTTTACAACGCCTTGTGGTAACAATATTTCACCAGCGTCCATTAGAAAGACCATACCAAATGCTGTATCCATAAAGGGTGATTCGTTTTTATGCGTTATTTGAGTCCATGATACTCCCAAATCGGTCGAGTGTAAAATTCTGTTTGAATTTACGTTATCACCGATTATGATGCTATATGCTGTCTTTTGCTTCGATTCAGCCCTCCCCAAAGTGAGCTCAGGACCTATTTCAATGTAAAGGTTGTTTTCAAATCCTGTCACGGCGTAGACAGGTCCTGACAGACCCACAGACAATTGTTGCCAAACGTCTGAATTCAGGTGATAGAGACCTTTGTTTGTGCCAGCAAACACTGTGTTTCCAATTGCAGCCACTGCGTAAACGCTTTCGTTTACTAATCCATTCTGTAGATGATTCCACTCCGCACCGGCATCCGTAGATCGAAAAACACCTTTGTTTTGTAAAGCGAGATACATTACAAAACCCGCGTGTGCATTATGTTGTTGTACTGTATCCATCACGATGAGTCCGGTCGGATGTCCTTTTGGCCGGGCGCAAAGAACATTCCATGTCTCACCGTTATCGGTTGAAGAGAACACTTTATCAGTTGAAACAATATAGAGCGTGTTGGCATATTCTGCCATCGGCATCCGCAATCCACTGATCGGTTTGTTTGTGTTAATGCGTGTCCATTCGGTTGTGTCTGCTGTTCGTCTATAGATGCTTGTTGGTGTAGCAGCGTAGAGGGTCCTCTCGGCTGTAGCAAAAATGTTGTATATGATCCCACCGTGGGGTCCGTTTGTTGGCGTCCACTGCGAATTAGCATACTTCGTAGAATCCACCTGTGTATTGGATGTTGAAGCTGTCTCAGCCATTGATAGACCTGTACCGATGCTATGTGTGGAGCGATTAATCTGTCCTACTTGATTCCGCACAGCGGGTTTTGAATCCATATCAAGCATGGTAAGAACATCAATAATTTCAACTGTGGGTTCGGATGCTGCCTCAAAACTATACGGCTTCTGAAAACGGGCGATGTATTGATTGCTTGCACCGAGCAGCAACAGCACTAAAACAGTGGCTGTGCCAAGAGCCGCCCAAGGAATCAACGGTTTGCCAGCAGGAGTCGGGGACGGTTTCAGATCGGCCACTCGCCGCATAACATGCTCGGTTAGGTTGGGTGGTAATTGGATCTTACCAAGTGCCTCTTTGATGAGGAGCTCTTCTTCTCCCTGTAAACGCTTTCGTGCTCGATGGAGCCGACTGTGAATCGTCTTTACCGAGACACCTAAGAATTTACTGACTTCCTTCGCTGGCATCTCTCCGAGATAGTAGAGGGTCATGACCGTCCGTTCACTCTCTGGCAGTTTCGCGAGGAGTTTTTGGACAATTTCATAACGATGTTCAGTAGCTTCTGCCTCGCGATACTCCGATAGAGAATGCCCATAAGTTAACGAGTCTATTTCTTTCTCAGACATCTGCTCCAACGACAGCATCCCGGATTTTTGTTTTCGCATCCAATTCAGGCAAAGCCGATTTGCGATGACATAAAGCCACCCAGCAAACTGATTGGGATTCTTGAGGGTCGAGAGTTTTGTGTATGCTCGAAGGAAGGTGTCTTGTGTAATTTCCTCAGCGTGGTGGAAATCGCCAATCTTCCGCCATGCCAAGGCATGAACACGCTTTTGGTACTTTTGGATTAAAATGCTGAATGCCGACTCATCGCCTGACAAGATATTGCGAATCAGTTGTGCATCGTCTTTTTCCATCACGGTCCTCCATGACTAATCAATAGATTTAGTCGTTTGAACACTCCTTTTGCTTCTCAAATATCTGCGCGGAAAAATTTCAGAAACGCCGCAGTTGTCAATCCACCTGCGAAAAAGCAGAGCAATAACAGATCTAAAACGGCATGCTGGAGGGTCTCTTCCAAGGTCGGTTCCACTATGGATGGCGGCGGCAGCGGAGATGGAATCTCTTCTGAGTGGATCGCGGTTTCTGACATTTTGCTGAACATTTCCGCATCAAGTGTCTCATAGTAGCGAGTTCCTGTTTGAAAGTAAGCATCCCTTTTCGCCTGACCGGTTTGCGTGGCATCGGTTGCCAAAGAAATGAAGGAAGACGTAGGCGTGATCCGGGAAAGGTTGATACCGATTTTTTCTTGGTGTTTCCTTCTCCGCTGATAACGTTGGTCAAGCTCCGCCGCGAAATCGCGATATTCTAATCGAGCTGCCTCTTCAAGGGGAGCCATCTTCTCATTCATTTTGTCGAAGTATTCCGGGCCACCTACTACAGCAGCAAAGCCACCCGACGTTGGCTCTTCTGGCATGAGGTCTTGTATCATTTCAGAAAAGAGTTTGCTTTTTTCGGTTTCAAGACCTGCACATAATTCTGTTTGCTTCGCTGCTTTTTCTCTGTAGACGCTCTCTGCTGTTGGCGCAGATGCTACAATTTGTGCAGCGAGGAACCCAACTCGCGGTAGGATTAAGACGGTGAACACCCAAAGGGTAAAGGCAACAATCAGGGTAGTTTTGGAACTGTCAAAATAAATCGAAATTACGGACCCCAGCGCAAAAAAGACCGCAATGTAGAGTGACGAGATAAGGATAAGGCAGAGGACACGAGGGTAGATATCCGGTTCAGCCAGCGGGAATCCTTGCGAAACTAATACAAGTAGACCGATGATTAACGAGACTAAGAACGGAACGATAAATACCAGATAGCCACCGATGAGTTTACTCCACAAAAAGATATCGCGTGGCAGGGAATTGGCGAGGGTTATCCGAAGCGTACCTGCTTCCTTTTCTCCTGCAACGGCATCAAACGTAAACAGGAGAGCCAGCAGACTAAAAACTGTGCTGACCACGAACACAAAATCGAGATGTCCGAAGAGAAAGGCTATCGGTGCAGAAGACAGCACCGTATCCCCTGTCTTTATCCCGTTGCGTGTCATCCCAAGATAACTCGGAATGATGGATTCTAAACCGGTCGCGAATACGCTTAAAGGCGTGGGTTTAAGAATTAGTTTGGAGACTTCAAGATTTGGCTCTGTAGTCTTTCCGTGCGCCCAGGGTTGGTCAGCAGGGTCCTTACTATTTTCCTTTTTGATGGCTTCTTGATAGTCAACTTGGCGTTGGAGATAACGACGGTAGTTGATATGGAAGTTAAGTGGAATGAGCAGGACACACATTAGGAGTAGCGCGACAAACCGTGCACTAAAAATATGCAGCATTATCTCTTTCTGAATTAAGGTTATTGACATTTATAAGGGTCTCCATTCCGATGGAATATCTTATGAAATCCGGTGAAAAGTGGATGTGTAGGACTATAAATTGTTAAAAAGAAGCAGCTTCGGTGTCATTTTCTATTCAATGACACACCCTTGGTACTGACAAGTTTCCTAAGCCTCCCTCCTACATAATGAAAATCCTGTCGTCTTTAGCCAGAGGAACCACATTTCAGGATCTTCAAAAAAGCGTTGTTTGCGTCCCTCAACCCTTAAAGACACAATTTTCGATGGAATGCTTGCATAATCTAAAAAAAATAAATTTTATTCAGAAATGAGCAAAACTGATTGGAACATTTGAAGCGATTTTAAAACCTTGCCATACGCCATTACATATGAGTTCGGGGGGTTTCTCTACACCTGTGTAGGACGCTTCAGTTTCCTCTCGCTGCCATCTGAAGGCAACCCCGTTTTTTTTAACTTCGTTTGACATTGGTGCAATAGCATGGTATAATATTCCGCAAATCAATTGACAATCATTTTTTAGAGAGTCAAGTTTCAGTATGAGAAACGGCATGGTTTTCCCCAACATACTAATATTTCGGCGTAATTTGAAAACCGGCATTTTAATGGGTTTATGCTGTTATGTTGCGCTGCTGAGTGTCATTGCACTCACGCACGATCATCACGATCATGACGAACACGCCCATTGCGGGGAAGCCTGTGCAGCCTGTTTCTACTGCAGTCAACATGTCGGAGAGGAGATTGCGTTCGTTGCACTCATCTTTCTATTCCTTCCGATTACGGTGCTTTCGCTTTATGAGGTTACCGTTTTTCTTCCTTTAAGACTCACCACGAACACGCGAAGTCGTGCCCCACCTGTATTCTCCAATGAACTTCCAGATTTTGCCTGAAGGCAAAATCTTTTTCTATTTTATGTTGCTATGTTGTCCAAAGGGTGCGGGAATATCTATATTTCTCCGTCCCTTTGTATAGTTCTACTTTGCAAATTGAAGTGAAAATGTCCAAGCTGCCACTGGCATGTTAGTACGCGCTTTCACATTCTTCTTTCACGCGCCATGCCGCCTGTTAAAAGCAGTGGTTCTTTGTAGCATAACCTGTTAGGTTGTGCATCTTTAGGGGTCAGAATCAGGATTTTCAGGATAAACCCTCTTAACTGACAACTGACAACTAATAACTAACAAGTAAGTAAAATATTGGAGAATACAATGTTTACACGTTTTTATGGAAGCGGCTTTTCTGTCGCCTTTTCTCGATTAATGTTACTAACCTTTGTCGCTGTACTTCCCCTCATGGGAGGTTGTGGCGAAGATGACAACCCCATTGTCGATGATGATCATGATCACGAACACGAAGCGGATGCACCCCTTCACGCCGATGCTGACGGCTTTAACCTGGAAATCAATGGAGAAGTGGTCTATCATCAACATCAAGGCACCCATGAAGGTGGTCTCACCGTTGGCGTTGGTGAAGAGATTGAGGTACATGTACATTTTATTGACGCGAACGAAGCGGAACTCCATCTCGATGAAGTAGCGCCCCCGCCGGATGGAGATGACGACCATGGAGATGACGACCATGGACATGGCGGAGCGGAATTCTTCAGTTTGGGTCTGTCGGGTTACGATGCCTCTATTATTCAGATCCATCTGGACGAAGAGGAACACGCCGAAGAGGAACACGCCGAAGAGGAACACCACGAAGAACACGGTGACGCGTTACCGTTTGGACTCGAAGGACTGAAAGCAGGAAAAACGGAAATTAAACTGCAACTTCTTCACGGGAATCATCCCGATTTCACGGCGGCACTCCTGATACCGGTCACTGTCCAATAAAGGGAGATGACCATGTTAGGCATTTATAAAGGCCTTACGCAGTCCCCTTGTAGGTGCGGTTTGAAACCGCACCTACCGCGTGGAGGTATGCGGAATTCTGCAATTTCGCGTAAGTCCTGTTATAGGGGTCTGTCGAGGTCTCATCGGATAGGGGCACTTTTTAAGGGGGTCTGTCTATGTATGTTGATGTTCGGAGCGGTAAGTCTGCGCTACTGTTATGGACGGGAACATAGTGCTCAAAACCCACTACATTCCTTGGAAGGTGAAGTCGTCGAAAAGCTTAGGCATGCCCAACTCGGTGCAGTTACAGTCCGTATAAAAGGACTGGAAGAAAGCGTCCGGACCGATGCAAGCGGTCAGTTTAAGTTCGACGCAGTGCCGGAAGGACAGCAGACGCTTCAGTTTTTGAAGGTCGGTTATCAGCTGTTTGAACAAGTCGTTGATGTCAATGCCTCCACGCCTTATCTCGATATTGAACTGGCGGCGTTGCCGTTTCAACTGAACACCATCGAAGTCTACGGTTCAAATCGCTATCTGTCACAGTTTGAGGAAACAACCGACTTAGCATTGGATGAGGAAGAACTCCAAAGACGGTTAGGTATGACCTTGGCGAACACGTTGGCGAATGAGATCGGCATTTCACAACGAACGATGGGTCGCGCAATCGCTCGTCCTGTGATTCGTGGATTGGGCGGTGACAGGCTGCTCATTCTGGAAAATGGCGAACGGACAGGCGATAAATCCGCCTCCAGTGCCGACCATGCTGTATCAATTGATCCAACGACCGCTGAAGGCGTTGAAATTACGAGGGGACCCGCATCGCTCATTTACGGTTCAAGCACACTCGGCGGTGTTATCAACGTCAAAAGCAATCACATACCCCAAATTCTACCGAGACGGCTTGATATGCACCTAACGTTCCAAGGTGAATCTGTAAACTCAGGTTTGACGGGAACAACAGGTTTTACTTTTCCAATTGGTGATTTTGCGGGAAATGTCGAATGGAATCGACGCCTTGCATCTGACATACAAACGCCGGTGGGAGTCCTCGAAAACACTGCCCTTTCAAATGTCAATTTTTCAGGTGGTGCCTCGCTGATTAAGCCGTGGGGCTTCATCGGTGCCGCCGGCAGCAGCTACCGTTCTGATTACGGTGTTCCTGGTTCTCCAGAGGGACATATCAGCGGCGTTAACATCGCACTCGACAAGCAACGCTATGAAGGACAGATGGAGTACCGCTTCAATACAAGGATGCTTGAAAAGGTAAAACTCCAGACTGCCTATACGCGTTATGAGCATCAAGAGTTGGAATCAAATGGAACCCTTGGTGTGGAATTCGGGGTGCTAACCTACAATGTCTCAGCGATGGCGCACGTGTTCGACAACGCCGTTGCCGGTGTTTGGGGGGAATATCGAGACCATGCCACAGGTGGGTTTTATTGGACACCGCACACCCGTGAGTTCGCGTTGGCAGGATTTTATCTAAACCAGCGTAACTTCGACAAATTTACCTTACAGGGGGCTATTCGCTACGACGTTAGGCGTTCGGAACCGTTTCGACCCGGAGCAGTTGTCCGAGCCGGAACCGTCGAACGCCGCGATTTCAACGGTTTCTCCGGGGCTACCTCTGGAATTTACCATTGGACAGATAGGTTGAGCACTGGAGCGACCCTGATGAAAACGTTTCGCGCACCCGGTATTGAGGAACTTTTCAGCGATGGACCCCACTTGGCTGTCTATTCCTACGAAATCGGCAATGCAGAACTGGAATCTGAGGACGGCTATGGCACTGAACTCTTCGTCAAATACGCAGACGATAGGTTCAGACTCAATCTGGCGCTTTTCAGGAATCAGATACAGAACTACCTCATTCCGACGCAGAGCGGCGAAAAAGAGTGGGGCAGCGGGGCAGCGGGATGGTTGTGGATTTATCAATACATGGGACACGATGTTGTGATGGATGGGGCTGAGATCCAGATAGGTGGTGAGGTCCTCTCACAGGTCCATTTTCAGTTGAATATGAGTTACATCCACGGAACTATGCAAGCCAGTGGGCGACCGTTGGAGCGTATCCCACCGCTCAACGGTAAATTCGTCATCAGCTACACGCCGACACCGCTGCATTTGCATGTCACATCCCGTTTTTCAGGCAGCCAGACCCGACTCGGCGAATTTGAGGAACCGACAGACGGCTACCTCGTCTATGATATTGGAGGTTCTCTCAATTTTTCGTGGTGGCAGCTTGAGAACATGGTTGTTTTCGAGGTTGAAAACCTCTTGGATACAGCATACCGCGAACATTTGTCCCGCATCAAAGCGGTAATGCCGGAACCCGGACGGAACGCGAAACTTCTGTATAAACTTAATTTTTGAAACTGTAGGACGGGGACGATGGTTTTTATCATCGATCCCCGTTCTCGATTTTCTAAGGAGATGAAATTGAAAAGATATTTTAACCACGAAATAGCGGATACGACCGGCGCGTGTCTCTCTGTGGCGTGCGCGATTCATTGCCTTACGATGCCGCTTTTAGTCGCAATTTTGCCTTTAATTGGATTGGGCTTCCTTGCGAATGAACGTGCTGAATTGTTCCTTATCCTTGTGGCAATTGGGTTGGCAGTTGGGAGTTTAGCGTGGGGGATTCGACACCACCGAAGCTGGCGAGCATTGTTGATACTGATAGTGGCATTGGCATTCATCGCCACCGCTCGAACAGCGGTTGAGGGCACTTTTGAAGTCGTCTTCTATAGTATCGGTGCGATTTTACTCGCCTCCGCACACCTCGTGAATCGACACCTCTGCAGGACCTGTCCAGCATGCGAGCCGGGAGATATATAAAATTATGCAGAGAATATACATTTCAGTGTGTTTAATAGGTATACTGATATGGTCTGGCTGTGATCCGAAGGGACAACCGGGGGCTGCCACAGGCGATAAACTTCGCGTTGTTACCACGATCGGTATGATTACTGATATTGTTAAAAATGTCGGCGGTACGCGCGTTGAGGTGACCGGGATAGTGGAGCCTGGCGTAGACCCACACTTTTACAGCCTGACGCCTAAAGATGTTCAAAGGCTCGGTTCAGCACACATCATCTTCTATAACGGGCTGCATCTTGAAGCAAAAATGACGGACATCCTTGCGAAGATGTCGAAGGATACGCTGACGGTCGCCGTAACAGACGCTGTAGATCGGAGCCTGCTGCTAACACCCGCAGAATACGAGGGACTCTATGATCCGCACTTATGGTTTGACGTGACGCTTTGGATGCAAGCGGTGGGAAAAGTGCGCGATGCCCTGAGTGAATTCGATGCCGATAATACTGACCTGTACCGAAGCAACGCCGAACGCTACCTCACGGAACTCGTGGAACTCAATGAATACGTACAGTCGCAAGTGGAACGCGTGCCATCTCAGCAACGCGTCCTTGTGACGGCGCACGACTGTTTTAACTACTTCGGAAAAGCGTACGGGTTTGAGGTACGCGGATTACAAGGTATTAGCACCGCGACAGAAGTCGGTATTGCTGATGTACAGGAATTGGCAACGTTTATTGCGGAGCGGCGTATCCGTGCTATTTTTGTAGAGTCATCCGTCTCTTCACGGAGTCTCGAAGCGGTGAAAGCTGCTGTGAAGTCAAAAGGATTTGATGTGAAGATTGGTGGTGTGCTCTTCACAGACGCTATGGGAAACGAGGGGACACCTGAAGGGACTTACATCGGGATGATCCGATATAATATTAATACGATTGTACATGCTTTGATTGGGGAATCGGAGTTATAACCCCTTGGCTTCCAGCCGGCGGGTTTCTACAAGGCCGGGCACGTGCTGCCCATTGGGATGGTCGAAATAATGTGGGTAAGCGGGTTTCAAGTGGTGTCTATTTCTAAGGAATATCATCAACAACGTCAAGAGGAGATTTGAACATTATGCAGGAAAAAGGTATGAGAGCAGATGGAATTGAATCGTCGCCCAAGTTGGTATCAAGGCGGCGGGTCTTAACGCATATGCTGGTCTGTAAGGGTTGTTGTTGTGGCGTGACAGCGAAACGGAAACCGCCTGTTCCGGTCGAGTGGCTCAAACAGGAGTGGCGGAACAGACGACTGTCCCCTTCAATAACATTGACAATCAGCGAAGGCTGCCTTGGGCCATGCGATCTCGCAAATGTCGTCTGTATCACATCACCGCGCGGGGTCGTGTGGTTAGGACGGATAAAACTCCAGCTACACTATGCGCGACTCGTGGATTGGGCGGAAGCCGTGGCGCGAACAGATGCGCTACTTCCGTTGCCTTCAGCCTTTGATGGTCACCGTTTTGATCGGTTTCGATCTTCCTACACACCTCCCACAAAATAGAGACCGCGGACTTGAGAAAAATCTGGTCAGAATCGTGTGCGATGACCGATTCGTAGTGAGATTTCAGGTATTAAAACAGCATTATATGCGAGGAAAGGAGGCCATACAACAGTGCTGAATTTTTTCAATTCGCAAAAAGAGAGTGACCCACGGCAACTCGTCCAAGTCAAATCGTGGGTCTCCGAAGCCTTTAACCTATCAGAAGACGTCTCTGTGATGATTACTCAGTTGCAATGCACCGAAGAAGGCTGCCCGCCTGTTGAAACGGTCATTGCAATCATGGAGACGCCGGGAAAGCCCCAGCAATACAAGATTCACAAACCGCTGGCGGAGGTGAAGCAGACGGACATCGTTAGCTTGACCGCTGGCTAAATTCAACAAGGAGAGAAAGATGAACACAGTCATGCTAAACAATCAAGTCCCTGTTACCGTGTTAACCGGCTTTTTAGGGTCTGGTAAAACCACGCTTCTCAACCGTATTCTCACCGAAAACCATGGCAAACGTATCGCCGTCATCGAAAACGAGTTTGGCGAGGTCGGCGTCGATAATGATTTGGTCATCGGTGCCGAAGAAGAAATTTTCGAGATGAACAATGGTTGTATCTGCTGCACGGTGCGCGGTGATCTCATCCGTATTTTGGGGAATCTGATGAAGCGTCGTGATAAGTTCGACTACATCATGGTCGAAACCACAGGGCTTGCGGACCCCGGACCAGTTGCTCAGACGTTCTTCATGGACACCGAAATGAAGGAGAAACTGCAACTGGATTCCGTCACGACGGTGGTTGATGCCAAACACATCTGGCAGCACATCGATGACAGCGACGAGGCGCGTGAGCAGATTGCCTTTGCCGATGTCATTTTGTTGAACAAGATTGACCTTGTGACCGACGGAGAGTTAGATCAACTGGAAGCCAGAATTTCCAGCATGAACAGTGCAGCGAAGATTTATCGAACGAAAAACGCCGTGGTTGAAATGGACAAGATTCTCAATGTCGGCGGATTCGATCTGGACCGGGCGATGGAGGTTGACCCACAGTTTATGGAACCGGAGTATCCCTTTGAATGGGCTGGTGTTTATAACCTTTCGGCAAGCACGCATGAACTGGTTCTTCAAGAAGGTCCTGACCCGACGATGAAAGTTGCGTTGGTGCCTGTAAATGCGTCAACCGATGAAGCTTTGGAGGCCGCTGTTGAGCCGGTCGTTATGGTTTTCTCCGATGATGAGTATGAACTTTCGGCGGGCGGTACTCTTCAACCGAGTGGACAACTCATTGAGTTGAATCTCACAGCAGACGAATTACGCTTTGACGTGCAGATCGACCGTCCCGGTGCTTACGCGCTGTTTACCGAGCATCACCCCGACGAATTTCAAGCACAACTCTTTGGCAGCGGTGCCCTTCTCAAGCCAGTTGTTGAACGCGAATTTAAGCCAGACCACGAACATGATGACGAAGTCACATCGGTCGGCATCACAACCCCCGGCGACCTCGACCCTGACCGGCTGAACGATTGGATTAGCGAGCTGCTTCTGACAAAAGGTGTCGACATCTTCCGCATGAAAGGTATTCTGAGCATCAAGGGGCACCCAGACCGATTCGTTTTCCAAGGTGTTCACATGCTCTTCGACGGGCGCCCCGACCGCCCGTGGGGTGGTGATCCGCGCTACAATAGTCTCATCTTCATCGGGCGCAATCTCGACCGGACCGAATTGACTGAGGGGTTTGAAGCATGTCTCGCTTGAACAACTTGAGTAACCGCTTTGTCCAGCCCTCTCGACTGCGCGAAAATTGGACCGCAACCGTCAGCGACCATGTCATTGATCTGGCGTGGTCCCCTGATGGGAGATACATCGCTGCCGCGTCGGTTCTCGGTCCGGTGACAATTTTTGAAGGTCGTCGTCGAGCAATTATCCATGCCTTTGAAGGGCATGAATTCGGTACAATGTCAATCGCGTGGCGTCCAGACAGCAAGGTGCTTGCAACCGCAGGACAAGATGGGAAAATTCGGTTGTGGGATATGACAAGTGGCAAAGCGACTCATTCGTTTGACGGCGGCGCAGCATGGGTTGAGCACCTGGCTTGGAGTGGCGGCAAAAAACCGATACTCGCCTCTGCCGCTGGTCGTAAACTGAAACTCTGGAACGCTGTCGGCAATCTTGTTCGCGAATATCCCGACCATCAGAGCACGATTTCTGGTATTCAATGGAGACCGCGTGTAGGGCAGCTTGCCTCGATTGCCTACGGCGGCGTCACGCTGTGGGACCCACAACAGGCGGAAGCCGTCCGCCGATTGGAATGGATAGGCTCATCACTGGTGATTGCGTGGTCCCCTGACGGCAAATACATCGCCACCGGAGATCAAGATTCGACCGTACATTTCTGGATTATGTCTACCGAGAACGACTTGCAAATGTCTGGCTATCCGACGAAAGTGCGAGAACTCTCGTGGGATGCCACGAGTCGATACTTGGCTACGGGAGGCGGTCAGGAAGTTACAGTATGGGATTGTTCCGGTCGCGGACCGGCCGGTACCAGTCCCATTACGTTTTCCGGACATCAGGATTTTCTCAGCGTTGTGCGTTTTCAACATCGCGGAAAACTGCTGGCCTCAGGCGGTGCCGACGGTCTGATCTACGTCTGGCAATTGCGAGGCCGCTTCCGTTCTCTGGCGGTTCATGAAGCCGCTCTGACAGCGGGGGTCACAAACCTCGTTTGGGCACCGAATGACCAGTATATTGCTGTTGGTGACGAGTCGGGTGGGGTGAGCGTTTTTTCGCTAAGTTAAAGTTCAACATTAACTGTTCAATACCGTGGTGTTGCGTCCAAACCCTCAATGCCTCACAGGGGCGAGGTTCCCTCGCCCGCTGTGAAGTGTTTCATTAATTCTGAAATCCACTATAATCTTCATCTAACCGCCCCAGGCCCGTTAGGAAATTACCAAATTAATAAATTCATCTTCATCTAACCCCGCCTACTCGTAAAGTTCTCACTTGAGATCACATTTCAGAAAGGACAACTGTGCTGCAGTAAAGAACATGATATTAAAAAGAGTCAACAGTGCGACGGGGAAAATAACACTTTGATACGAGATACGCTCTTCAAACCTTGGCACAGTGTTCGGATCTACCGGTTTTTGAGACAAGCCTTCCCGTACAGGATAGATATGTAAGCTATCTGGATCGCTCCTATCCTCTGTTTTGATGAAATCTATAAATGTGGCTCTATAATGGCGTGCCTGTTTAACAAAGTTCATATAACTGACTATTCCGGTATTGGAGAGTCCTTCCATAGCGTATTGGAAACAGACCGTCGGAGAGATTTGGGTGAGTTCACGGGCGAGTTGTACCTGCCGCAATTGCTGATCTACACGCGCATCTGCTATGTGAGTTTTCGTTTCAAACCTTCTCTTGAAGTAGATCGCCCATTGGCGCGTTGCTGATGGATTGTCAACGGAAGGAGCTTCACTAAGTTTTGTTACCTCCAGCAGTTCCCTCGGTTGAAATTCATCTTCTATGTTAGCTAATTGCAAGCGTTTTTCCGCGGATATTCTTTCTATTGATGGGATCGGATCAAGCGTACCGACGAATAGTCCAAGTAGACTCGGGAAGATAAATGCTAAACAGACCCAAGTTAGCAGCAGCCACACTAAACCGGTGATGGCATTTGAGACGCGGCTTGAGAAAAACAGTCCCAAAAAAATGAAAATAGAGATGTGTAATGCGAAGAGTCCGATCATCCCTACAATCCGAAGCCAGCTGCCTGAATCAAAGGGGATGCTCCCTGACAGGTAGATGATGAGAAGATTCATGAGGACTCCAATCAGAAGTGGGACGATGACGGTTGCAAATGTCCCTAAATATTTCGCTAATAATACATGTCCACGAGAGATTGGGTTGGACATCATGAGACTGAGTGTTCCTCCAACGCGTTCTCCGGCGATGGCATCGAAAGTAAATAAAATAACAAAAAAACTCATGAAGACACCGATAAATATCCAGTCAATCTTGATGAGCGTGGTTGCGTCTCCGCCATGATTTGAAGGTAGATATTCTAAGGACCACAAATCCCGCCAACTATAGTCTTCAAACACACTCCCGTCATGTCCGCTACGTCCCCCGCCTTCGCGCGCTGCGATTGTGATAGAACCGGGTATGAAGGCATCAGCACCATCGGCACAGAACTTCAACTGCGCCGGATGTTTGGGTATCTCCGATGGACCGGTCATCGCTAACTCTCCTAAACCCTTGGCAGCGTATTCTTCAATATGAGATAATCCTTGGGTCACTTTGCGGTTATAATCACGTATTTCCGCTGTATACCCCTCATCACCGAAGCCGTATATGAGAGCATTGGCGATCATCAAGATGGGCAGAAGAATTATCATCAGGACGAACCGCAGCGTTGTGAGATTCTGATATATCTCTTTTTTTGCAATGTGCCAAATCATCTTTGTCTATTCGCCTCACAAGATCTAACGGGTGGTTAGATTGTTGGGTTATTGTTTAGCTTATTTGATATCGGAGGAATGATACATATACGCCTATAAACAGGACAACATTCCACGCCAACAGGATCAGGATATCGCTTGATGCCCGGGAAAGACTCTGAGATAGAGAAGTGTGTGGGTTCTGAAAAACAGGGATATCTCTAAACTCCGCCGCGCCTTGATCGCTGGAAAGCCATGCTCTCGCGGAAAAGGCGTTTTTACCGGCGAGATAGGCGACAACTTGACGTTTATAGCTCCTTGCCCGTCTAATAAAGTTTTGGTAACTCTCCCTGTCTGTATCGGTTATCGCGCCAACAGCAAATCTGTATGCGTCCGCGAAAGAAAACCGGGAGATACCTTTGGCGAACTGTCTGTTGCTTTCTTCAACTTCTTCTCTCTGTTTGAGGATTGCTTCTGCCTGGTTTGCGTAATCAATGCGTAGCGGTTCTTGGTACCCCAACACTTCCTGAAGTTTGGAGACATCCACGATGTGGATCGGCTTGATCACATAGAACTCACCAAAGCCAAGTTCGCCCGGTGAATCTGAGTTAATCGATAACGACAAAGCACCATCGCTGATCTGAGAAATCGCGCTAACTGGGTATTTATATCCCCATTTTTTCAGAAGGTAGGCATCCCGTTCTTCCTTGAAATCTTCCCATCCCTGCGTAATCTGCTGCAGCATCTCCTTTTCAGTTTGTGGTTGATAGGGCGGGAATTTCATGACTGCGAAGGTTGCTATATTAGAATGGATGATCGTTAAGATGCCCCAGATGAACATTGAAAGGATAAGTGTGGTGGTCGCTTCCTTTGTCCATACGGACAGGAGCATCCCTAAAAGGTAACACGTTGACACATACAATAGGGAAAGGAAGAGCACGGCGCTGAGCCGGAACAGATCACTGCTACTGAAATCGGTCGCAGGAGAAGCATAGGCGATAAGGATGCCAACGATATAACTAACGATCACAATCGGAAATAGGGATAACATGCCTCCGAGGTATTTCCCTACCACGAGTGTGTCCCTCGGAATCGGATTGGATAACACTAATTTGAGTGTGCTGTCCTCGCGTTCCCCTGAAATCGTGTTGTAAGCAAACAGGATGGTCAATGCGCTGAGGACAATTTTAAAGACGAAAATAACATCGATGGAAAGAAAGATAGAGAGGAACGGGTTGTCGGATCCATGTTTCTGTGCGACTTTCTCCCAGATAGGTGTGTCGAGTTCAATGCTCACCATATCCGCGCCAGATTTTTCCATGCCGACGTTAAAGATGCTGAGCGGATTTAGTTTTCTGTGTGCTTTCGGATTAATTTGGCTATAGAGATCCCATGTTCGCGTTTCTTCTTGATATTCCCGAAGGGCAACGTGATACGCTGCCAACCGCTTTTCGTAATCCTCAACCTGAACAAAAACGGCAGCAGCCGTTGACATCAAGCAGACAATGAAACCTATCATAAACCGGGAGGTTAATACATTTGAAACGAATTCTCGCTGGATAATCAACCACAATGTTATCATAAGTTTATACCGAACGTTTTAATATCGCCCCACGTCGTAGTGACCTTACCCTTCGGCGAAACCGCGAGCAAGGGACCCCGTATCGCGGTTCTGACTTCATCTTCACTGAGCGCACGACTCCATATCGCGACTTGATCAATGGAACCGCCTTCAAATGCGTACTGCGGTTTATTTTTCGCACAGCCAATCCGCAAATCCTCCTCGTTGGTGCCGGAGAAGTCATCAGCCGCTGAAGGTAAATTAGCAATCATTTCTCCATCAAGATAGATTTTCAGAGTTTTATCGCCATAGGTTCCGACGACATGATGCCATGTGCTATTCTTCATTTCGTTCAGCGTAGTAATGCTTTGCTGTAAGTCTGCACCACCAACAAGCATTGAGATCACTGAGCCCTTCTCAAAGGCTCCGAGTTCCGGAAAATCCTTTTTACCCCAGGCTACCATACCGTAAGATTCAATGGACTTAGAATAGCACCCCTTATCAAACCATTGGGAAGAACTCCCTGTCCAATCTTCGTGATACACCCATGCCATCATCGTAATTTCATCACTGATTTCTAAGGCATCCGAGGACGGGATATTCACGCAATCTTCAGTTTCACCAGTGATACGAATTGCTTTTCCGTATTTGCCCTTGACAAATTTAGTGTTTTTGACAACTTCGGCATCCAGGCCGTTGCCGGACTCATCAAAAATTCGCTTGCCTTTGACAGAATCGAACGTAAAGTGAACCACGAGGCCATCAGCGATGTCTGCCGCAGCGTAGCCTGCTGCGATAAGCATCAACGCACTAAATAGCACGGTGTAATCAAATAGTTTTTCCATTCTATTTCCTCTCGTTAGGGGCATTTAGTTTTAAGCTTTTTGGATCAGTTATATTTTTATGTATGAAGGATATGCTTATCTGCCGGTCCGTTCAAAGCGAAGCACACCTCGCCGTTCTGTACCGACGTAGAACATATCCTTATCAACAACGAGAGATGTTACAACGCCCGACATTTCAGGCGCGACCTGCTCCCAAATGTCTATATCTCTCTGCAGACGATAGATACCTGCGTCGTTAGCACCATAAATGGAATTATCCACCATCGCTAATGACTTGATGACAACAGGTTCTTTCGTTTTATCGGTAAGCACATTCCAATTAATGCCATCTTTTGAACAAATAACCCCTTTATCCGTTGCAATGTAAACCGTTGAATCCGCAAGAATTATCTCTTTGAAATGTTCCACAGAGAAGGGAAGGTTCGGGGTCATGTCGTTCCAACTGTCCGCGCTATCAAGCGATTGTAAGAGATGTCCATCCCGCTTACCGACGTATACCGTTTCACCCGATGCAGCAAGTTTAAAGCATCGCCATATATTATCAGGTGAGAGTTCGATCGTTTCTTCTACGCCCGTATAGAGCCATTCAGATTCCTCCGGTTTCCATCGGAAGAGTTTATAGTTGTATTCCATGTAGAAGGTTTCACCGCTGACGGTGAAGGTGCCCCATAAACCTTCCCACATCAATTCATACGCCAATGCGGCGTCTGCTTGTATCTGTATTAACTGTTGTAGGAACCGTTCTGCGCCAAAATTGAGATTCTCTTGTATGAGTTCGTTTGATAGCGGAGCAGCTTCAGAAGAGAAAGTCACTATGAATCCTTGTCCACCTTGCCGTTGGTCTTTGAAGTCAAAACTTCGCCTGCCTAACACATGACCCCCCAACCTCGCTGAATCGAAAGCAGGCGGTCCTTTCGCAATAGGACTTAGCACATTACCATCAGCAGATAACCGGAAAATAACGGTTCTGGAGTTTCGTCGTATTCCTTTTGCGTAGAACACACCGTTGGCTTCTATGATTTGAACGATATAGGGAGGTATTTCCTTATGCGAGGGTATTTTAGTTTCTAAGACCGTTTTGACGGCGTTCCACGATTTACCACCATCGTTTGATTTGACAAGATTTGCGCCCACCCGTGCGTAAAGGGCAGTCGAGATATTGGGGGGATCACCTGTTGAGAAACTGATTAAGCTGTCCACGCGGCTCTCAAAGCGTGTATTAAATCGATGCCACGATTTACCACCATCGGTTGAGCGATGGATTCCAGTGCTGCCCCCGGCATAAAACGTGTTTTCATTCAATGCCACAGTCCTGGATATACTGAACTGCATGGGCGTAATACCTGAAGATTCTATAGTTGTCCATGTGTCTCCACCATCAATTGAGCGTGCTACGACGCCATCATCTGTCCCTATCACCAAAAGTGTTTTTCCTGAAGTGAGCAGCGTTATCTGAGGTAGGACTTGCATCAGATTTCGAGCATCTGTAGGTGTTATATCCGTCCATGAATCGCCGCCATCGGTTGATCGGAATATCCACCAAGAAAGTTTCTCGCCCTTCCATAGTGGCATAAAATTTTCTTCTGGAGTTCCATCGCCTTCCAAAATATTCACCGAGACAGCGACATAGATACCGTCTTTAGACACCACCAAAGAGTTAACATGCAAAGTGTCATCAATCGGTAATGGCAGGTGCTCCCAAGTTCCCGCGTCGTTGGAACGGTAGACCCCAAGGGTAGTTCCAGCAAACAGTCTATCTTGATTCAACCGTAACGAGCCGATTCCAGAGTGTTCTGTCAACCGATTGTCCAAGCCATCGTTCATGGCTTTCCACGAATTACCAGCGTCATCGGATCGGAAGATTCCATCATCAAGGCAAAGATAAAAGGTTCCTTCAGTTATCAGTAGTTCGCGTGTAGAACCTTTTGGACAGGGACCGATTAGATGCCATGTCGCGCCTCCATCGGTTGAAGCGAACAGTTCGTGGGCGGGAATAATATAGAGTGTACCCTTGTGTTCTACTATAGGGACATTACCGTGGGTTTCTTGACGCAAGAAATCGGCATTGACGAGTTGCCAGACTTGTTCACCGGCAGGTAATTTGTAGATACTCTCATCGCCTACAACGGCATAGACCGAATTTTCGGAAGTCGCAGACAGGGTGTCTACTGAACGCCACACACCGGGTTCATTGGTCTGAATCCAATTCATAATATCCTCCATGAGATCACCTGAGCGTTGGAATCCGCCCAAGGTTTCGTGGACCACAGCCTCTTGCTGTTTTAATCGCTTTCGAGCGCGATGGAGACGACTCTTAATCGTATTCGGCGATACATCCAGAAAGTCGCCTATTTCTTCACATGTCATTTCACTCAGATAGTGTAGTGCCACGACTGACCTTTCACGCGCCGGTAACTTTTGAAGAAGATATTCAACGATTTGGCGTTGTTTTTCTGTTGCCAACTTCTCAGTCTCTTCAGCCATATATTGTGCATAGAACAGTGCCTCTATTTCGGCATTGTTCATCGCTTCTAAGGATTGCACAGGGATTTTTTTCTCCTCAACCCATGTGAGGAAACAACGGGTAGCAATCATATAAAGCCATCCTGAAAACCGATTTGGGTTTCTGAGGGTGCTGAGTTTTTCATAAGCCTTGAGAAATATATCTTGTGTAATCTCTTCAGCGATGTGGTAGTCTTTGACCCTTCGCCATACGAAAGCATGTATCTGTTTTTCGTATTTCTTGACGAGCGTAGTGAAAGCATCTTCGTCACCTGTCAAGATACGTTCTATCCATTTAGCATCGTCGTTTTGCATGCGTATCCTCCAATCAACAAGATTGCCTCATGACCTGTGACAGAAATAATAAGGGGAAGGTTGCAAATTCGTAATTTCGGCTTTTCATGCATATCTCCCAGTGCATAACACTGTCTCGTGACATATATTATAGGAAGATAAGCGGCACATTTTAAGCCTATTTCATCGAAGTGGATTATAAGAGGGGAGGAGTGAGGTTAGAGAACCCAACCGATGTAAAGGGAAGATTTACATCTTAATATATCTACATGCTTTCAGGTTTACTGTAAAAACACAAGCCAATGGGTATTTGGTAATTCAGAGAGTTAGACACTTTGAATTTGTTTGACGGGAATATCAAAAGTGAGTACAGGTATACAGTTGGAGAAGATGTAAACGCGACTAATTAAAACAAAATCTTAATGTGTCTGTCCTGCTGCCATTATTTTTTGGCGTTGTGCTTTCAGTTGGTCCCAACGTGTAGACAGTTTACCATTTGCCTCGGCAGCACGGAAACCAGTATCAAACACCTCAACAGTTGATAAAAGTTCCCCATCCTCTGCTTCACCGCCGAAAACATAAATTTTACCCTTGACGATTGCCACACCAAGGGGGGTCTTTCCCGTTGGCATGGGTGGAACATCGCTCCACTCGTCTGTTTTTGGATTGTACACATCCACACTTGCAGGATCCTTGCGAAGCCCATCTTGCCAAACGAAGCCACCGATTAAATAAATTTCATCACCAACAACAATGGTCGAGGAATAAAGCCTGAGGTCTAATATATCGTTTTTCTTTTTCCATTGATCGATTTTCGGGTTATATTCCTCAACAACCGTAAGAAACGAATCGCCCAGATTACCGGTTTGTGGCCATCCATGCCCTCCGATGACGTAAATGCGATCGTTAACGACACCTACACCAAAGTAATCGCGCCGGGTCAGCATTTTGGCACGTTCACTCCATGTATCTGTCTGTGGATCGTAGACTTCAACACGGTCTGTCCACTCATGTGAATTCGGCATTTTCCGATTGAAATCCGCGAAACCTCCGATAACGTAGACTTTTCCAGCAATCACACCCGTGCCAAAGTTGATGCGGGGGAAAGGCATATCCTGTTTCCTGACCCAGGTATCTGTCTTGGGATTGTATGCCTCTACAATATCCAAAAATTTGAAATTCTCTCCGCGATTGTCTATTCCACTGTATCCTCCGAAGACATAAATGGTTCCATCAATAACTGCTGTCTTGGCACCGGCGCGTGGCGTTGGCATATCCGCGATTTTCTGCCAATTGTTCATTTTCGGGTCGTAGACTTCCACAGTTGAAAGCCCGAAAGGACCGCGTCCATTTTCAAAAAGGGTGCCGCCTATAAGATAAATTTTATCATCTGCTACAGCAGTAGAAAACCCTTTTCTTTTGGTAGGAATTTCAGTTATCGGTTCCCAATGTGAGATAGGGAATATAGAGAAATTCTCTTGGGCATTGGGTGCTGAAACCTCCTCGGAAATCTGCGAACCTGTATCGCCGTTTTTACCAGTGGACTCAGTCCTTCCAACCTGATTGCGGACAGATGGTTTTGATTCGGTATCAAGAACAATAGGCGCATCAATAATTTCAATGGTGGCTTCACCTGCTGCATTGAAGCTATATGGCTTCTGAAATCGAGTGAGATATTGATCACTCCCACCCAGCAGCAAAGCAATTAATATCGTAGCTGTGCCAAAAGCAATCCACGGTAGGAACGGCTTGCCTGTTGGAGAAGGTGCCGGTTTTATGTCGACAACCTGCCGCATGATGTTCTCAGTTAGATTCAGCGGTAATAACACACTACCGAGTATTTCGCTAATTAAAAGTTCTTCTTCTTTCTGCAGACGGATTCGTGCTCGGCGGAGCCGACTCTTAACCGTGTTCACCGACACACCCAAGAAGTTACCGATCTCCTTTGTCGTCATTTCACCGAGATAGTAGAGTGTTACGACTGTACGTTGACTCTCCGGCAGTTTTTCGAGAAGTTGTTTGACGATTTCATAGCGACGCTCGGTATTTTCTTTTTCTCGCTCCTCTGATATGTAACGTGTGTAAATGAATTTCTCTATTTCTTGTGTGTCTGTGTTCTCTAACGATTGCATGTCGGCTTTTTTTCTCTGAAGCCAATTAATGCAAAGCCGATTCGCAATTACATAAAGCCACCCCGCAAACTGATTGGGGTTTTTTAATGTAGCGAGTCTTTTGTATGCGTGGAGGAAAGTGTCTTGCGTAATCTCTTCGGCAAAATGAAAATCACCAATCTTACGCCACACCAGCGCGTGAACACCTTTTTCGTACTTTCGAACTAAGGAGCTGAATGCGTTATCGTCACCTAACAAAGTTTTTTGAACCAGTTGAGCATCGTCTCTTACCATCATAATCCTCCGTTTTCAAATAAATCTTGCCAAACAGAAACCTCTCTACACGCAAGTTTGAACCCGATATGACTGTTTGCTTATCAACACGCTATTATTAATTCTACTGGTTTTCTCTCAATCCTATGGTGTTTTCACTTCTCCCCACGTTGTTGTTAGTAGTTGTGGTTGTGGTGAAACCGGCAACGCGTACGAGGGATCGAACCAATCTCCCAAACTATTCCAGATAGTCTGACCGGTAAGCTGCACGGGATGTCCACCTAATGCTGACATCTTAAAAATATGTACCTGTTGGAAATCCGCACCCAAATGTTCATAAAGCAGCTGGTCTCCTCTTGGCGACCATACCGGACGCGTAACCGGCGGACCTGCCTCATCGATAAGTTGACGGAGTCCTGTACCATCGCGATTCACAATGTAAAGTGTTTCCCTGCCAAAATTCTCAGGTTTGGGTTCAGCACGCGTCCACGTAAACGCGAGTTTGTTGCCATCAGGTGACCAAGCTGGATAACGCAACCACGCTGGGGCATCGGGTGGAAAGAGGAACTTTGAACGTCCTGTCTGTATGTTGAAAAGTGTGATGTATCGAGGGTGCTTCAATTTCCGATTGATGAAGACTATCTCTTCTCCATCAGGCGACCAGACTGGCAGGATGCCAAGTGCTATTCTTTCCTCTTTTCTACTATCTATTGATGCGATGTAAAAGTATGGCACACCAAGTACCACGCGTACGTAAGCAATCTTCTTGCCATCAGGCGACCATGTCGGCGTTATTCGCATTTGTGATTTGGCAAAAACACGTCGCACGTTTGAACCGTCCGCATTCATCAAATACAGGTCAAAACTGAACGGAGACCTGTCTCGGTCTGAGCAAAAAAGAATCTGTTCACCGGTGGGAGAGAAGATGGGTTGAACATCATCTGCAGGATGGTTGGTAAGGTTGGTTACGTCTTGGCCGTCGGGATTCATGAGGTAAATATCTCGATTCTCAAATTGCTCACGATTTCCTGAAAATACGATTTTGGCAGTGGTAGGTGGCTTGGCGAGAACGGGATGAATTTTCATACCTAACACTGTAAGCGTGAAAAGCCCAAGAAGCAGTAAACGCCTATATTCCATCAAAAATCCTCCGAACTATGAGGTGAACGCAAACCTTAATATTATGCAAAACCCTTCTTTATTTTTTCGCCGCAAAAAATGATTCCAATTGTTAAAGACACAATTTATAGGCAAAAAGGGTGCATAATTTGAAAAAAATCAAAAATCTGATGTTAGTCTATTCGTATGTAAGGTGTGCTTAAATCGGGCAAAGTGTGAAAGTAATTTACCGCTGCGTTTGCGATTTGATATAGGAATTTGCGCGCTCAAAATCTTCTGGTGTGTTGATGTTGAAAAAGGACATGCCTTCTGGATCAAACCGCTGCCAGACTTCAGGTGGAATACACTTTATATTGGCTCGTTCCTGTAGTGCATGTACGCGCAACTCAGATTCTTGGAGCATCAGTTCTATGATGGGCAGACAGCGTTTAGAGTAAGCAGCACACAACGTCTGGAGTGTTATCCGCGCGGTATCACTGTGGGAGAGGTTTCTAACCTCGATTTCCTCATAGGTATAAGGCATCACGGCATCATATTCGCCCAAAACAGAGAGGAGGTAGGAGAGTAGTTTCGGTGCTAAAAATGGACTATCGCACGCAACACAGAACACAGCGTCGTGCGAAGCGTAAGTCAAGCCGGTATAGACGCCTCCCAACGCGCCAGCGTTTGGAACGGTGTCCTCGTGCATCGGCAGACCTAAGTGCACATATTCAGCCGGATTGTTGGTGATAAGAAGGAGTTCGTCCGTAATGAGGTGCATGCGACGAATAACATGCCCAATCAGAGAGTCCTCTCCAAGCTGCAGCAACGCCTTGTTTTTTCCCATCCGCCGACTCATACCACCAGCGAGGATAACGCCTGTAACCGACTGTGTTTTTTTAGGTGCGTTCAAGGACATCGACGAGTAACACTCCTACCTGTTGTAGACTTTCCGCATCCAGCAGGTCGCTACGATCCTGGTTTGAATGGATTTTCAATGCGACATTACTCATATCGCCTGCTGTTAACGTGACCACTTCAAATCCACGACTCGCAATCGGAATGCTATCCAATCCAACGCCGAGCGGCAGATAGCGTTCTGATACCTTGATACCGAGCGACTTACCTGATGTCCGAAACATTTCAGCTAACCTATGTGTTGTGCGAACCGGCGGAACACCGTAACTTGTAACAACATTAACGCCATTTCCAGTACCGAGTCCATCCAGATTGATAACGTAAGTACTGTTGCAGTCGTATTCGTTAGCATGCTTTTGTATATAACGTAATGCGCCGCACATACCATATTCTTCTGCACCAGCGGCAAGAAAAGTGATAGACTTTTTTTCATCACGCGCCATCACCACGCGTGCCATCTCAAGCATAACGCCAACGCCGGAGGCATTGTCAAAACCGCCAGGAGAACAGTTCTGCGTCAAATTGATTTGCAAAAGCAAAAGGCAAAAAATAGTAAGTCCAGCGATGCCCCAGACGATATAATCAGGCAGCCAAACATAGGTGATGACCTTAATCACTGTTACAATTGTGAGTCCGGTAAGTCCAACGATCGCGATACCGTAAGCTACTGCACGGACAGCAATTGGCAACACCTGTGATTTGGAGTCGTAATGTGCAACGAAAAGTAGATTGGGGGTATTGCTGTTATGTTCTATACCGTTTGTTGCAATAATGTTTTCTGAGTAGTGCCTTCTACCAACATCGTATAAGCCTTCAAACTGTTCCTGCCATTGGGTGAAAAGCAGTGCTATAGAAAGGCTGAATAGGCAGGCGAGGCATACGAGGATCGGAAACTGCTCACCGAGCCACGGGACAGAAAGGACTACGGGTACAAAAAGACCACAAAGGATACGGGGCAGCACTTCGGCGGGAAACTTTGTAAAAGAGAAAGTCTCTTGCGAAACTTCCAGTCCTAATGATGTAAGCCGTTGGACGATATACGCTTGAGCATTTGCCTCACCTGTGCTGCCCACCAGCCTCGGAAAGGCGAGTTGTGTGATGTGCTTGTATGCGCGCGCTGCATCGTAGGTGTGGCTTGTATGCATAAGGGAACTTCTCTTATTTCTTGGTTACCGCGGAAACTTAACCCGTAATGAAATGGAGGGCGGATTTTAGACAGATGCTTGATTAATAATCCTGCGGAGTTACTCCGCAAGGTAAATTAAGAAACTAATTCTGACTGGAACCGTCTGCTCAAACGTCTGCTGAGTGTTCTGGCAATTTCGTGTTTTGAAGATGCAATGTTGTGCAGTTCTGAAGGATCGTTTTCCAAGTCATATAATTCCGTTACATCGCTGTAATTTTCGATGAGTTTATGTGTTGCCGTGCGGATGCATCGGAAGTTTCGGAGCGCGCTCACAGTTTCACTGCGATGTATTTCAGTTTCACCCTGAAGGACAGGAGCAATCGATCTCGCGTCGATATGCGGCAGCACCGGTACACCAGCCAAATCGCATATCGTCGGATTCAAATCAATGAGTTCGACCAAACTATCTGAAATTCGATCTCCTACAATACCGGGTCCAGCAACGATAAGGGGAACTCTGAGCGATGCTTCATACGCCACACTCTTCGTGTAAAGCCCGTGATCTCCGAGCATTTCGCCGTGGTCGCTTGAGTAAATGATATAGGTGTTAGCGAGCATGCCGCGTTCTTCGAGTGCGCGAAGCATCTCTCCGATTTGGTCATCAATTAGTTCCGTCGCTGCACAGTACTGTTGTCGTGTTACAGCAATCTCCTCAGGACTTATATCAACAACACGTCGTTTCACCCATTCAGGTTTTCCGTCCATATCGTCGGTAATAGCAGGCGGCATCTCGGCGTGGCGGTACTTGTCGCCATACTCAGTCGGTGGATCAAATGGATCGTGCGGTCCGACGAAACTGACGAACATGTGCCACGGGAAGTCATCAGGAATGGTTTCAATAAATTCAGTCGCTCGTCTGCCGATGTAGGTATCAGCGAAATCCTCGGTTGAAAGAACGGAGTCGTGAGAGCTGTTTTTAATCCAACCGCCGCTATTGCGTTTCTGATAATCTCCGTGAAACGCTTGGAGCTTCCCTTTTTCTTCAAGATAGTGGGTATAAGGACCGATAGGTGTCGGCGAACTTCCAGCATGCATTTTCCCTTCACACTCTTCTGGATGTGTGAATCCCCAACTGTAGGCGCGTGGACGGTCGCCGTAGCGTCCGTTGTATCCGTCAGGCTTGGCGAGGTCGAGTTTGCCAACGCATCCGACGCGATAACCGTGATCGCGGAGTTGCTGGTAGTAAGTCGGGATAGTAGGTGGCAGAAAACTGCCATTGTCCACCGCTCCTACCCGAGACGGTTGCAGTCCAGAGGCAAGAGCAATACGCGATGGCGCACAGACTGGGGCATTCACAGTACAGTTTGGAAAACTCACTCCCTGTTCTGCTAAGCGTCGCAGGTTAGGCGTGTTGAGCACAGCAGGGGCATTCGCATCGGTTTCCAGATAATCGTATCGGTGCTGATCCGACATGATAAAGAGAACGTTGGGTCTATCAGTTTTTCGAGTCATTTCTTTTTCACATCCTACATAGATATTTTTTAATTCTTATTCCTACAATCTATTGCCTCATATCCTTAATTCACTACGGCATAAACGGCTTCGCCAATATCTTGAATGAAATTAATTATTCTTTCTGTATCAGAAGAGGAAATTGTCCATCGATTTTGGCCAGGTGTGCGTGAATCCAAGTCTGCTTCATGTGCAATTTGATTTCGCCGGTCAACAATAAGTTGGAGCTCCGTTTTCACGTCCTCGATCTCTAGGTTCAGTTCCGAAGCAATGGACATCCACAACCTGCAAGGAGAAAAGAGCCGGATTGCATCGGCTATCCTATCCGGATGTTGAAAAGCAAGATATCCATGCTTTTTGCGGATTTCCTCATCAAGCCATCCCTCATTACCTTGTACCGTAGTAATTCCCTGTAGTGCTGCTTCCATTGTAACCTGAAAACACAAAAAAGCAGGCGTTTGAGGTCGTTTACCGCTGTAGACTTCTAACATGCCAACCCGCGTGATTTCATGCATGAAGTGGTCAAGTGCAATGACAACCAGAACGATTTGGGAGCGTAATAAGTCTGTCAAATCTAGCGGAGTAGTTGCCTGTTGACTGAGTACATTATATAATCCACCTAAGGACCGGACCCGTTCAATGTTTTCACGAAATTGTTCAAGGATATCAATCATTCTCAACAAGCGTTATTATTCGATCAGCTCCCTCAGAGTATAGCTCTCGGAAGCGGCGCATGGATTCTTTAGTTTGCTCAAGCACAATTCCATCGCGCTCAAGTTGAGCGTCGGTCAAGTCAAAGATCGGTGCCTTATGTTTTTGTGAGAGTGCAATAAGACTATTGAAGTCCGGCATCTGAAGGAGAGGTTTTCCTAAAGTCTCATCTGGAAACAAGCTAAGTTCGTCAAATTGAGTCCACTTAACTTTCTCGTATAATTCAATGGGCAGCAACATATCGTTTTTCCTTAAGACAGGTATGAGTTTCCTTTCAGCCGCTATTCCTATTGCATCAATCCAAGTTTTGAAAGCGGCCGAAGGTTTTGTTTCTTCTCTAACTCGATAATTCTGGATAATAGTCCCAAGAAACTTTGGAATCTTATCAGGGAATGGATAAGTTGCTTCTCTTAGAATTGGTAGGGCTCTACCTTGTCTTGCCCAGGCCGCCCATTGAGACAAAATTGAAGCGAGACTCTCTGTTGCCATCATTGAAAAATAGTCTGGGAACATCGGGACAATGAAATAGTCACTCGTCATTAGCAAATTTCGGTTTATCGGACCTAAACTAGGTCCCATGTCCACTAGTAGTCTGTCCAGTCTAAACTGCTGGGTATAGTGTTTTGAGTTTGATACGTGCATCTTCGTGAGTAAACCGCCAGTTGACCGTAGTGCGTTGCTGATTTCTTCGGTCTTGCCAGGCCTGAACCTCACGCTTGAGCG
>JAJDUH010000036.1 GCA_022826805.1 Candidatus Poribacteria bacterium | reverse complement strand
ACCAGGGACGCCGAAGCGACAAGCCTTTCGACTTGGGGAACATGGATCCACTACGGTTTTTTCAGGGACGCTACCCCTATCGGGAGTCGTTGGCGATGTGGTTTTACCCTATGGTCATCGCTGGGCATTTAGTGATACCCTGCACATGTGTGCCTGCCTACATCTCCACCCTAAAGGATGGGGTTTTGGCAGGAGTTTCTGATAAATTGATTTTTAGTGTGAAATGCACCGACGGTGCAGTCATTTATCCCTTTGCGAGGGCGACAAGTTGTCCAAAACCGGCTTCATCGTTCACAGCGATGTCGGCAAGAACCTTTCGATCCAACTCAATTCCAGCCGTTTTAAGTCCATGTATGAACCGACTGTAAGAAAGCCCGTGCACTCTGGCGGCGGCGTTAATTCTTGCAATCCAAAGTCGTCTAAAATCACGTTTCCGTGCACGCCGATGCGCGTAAGCATGATTCCATCCCTTCTCAACGGCTTCCATAGCGGTGCGCTTTAGGTTGTTCCTACCGCCACGGTAACCTTTGGAATGCTTGAGAATGCGGTTACGCCGTTTGCGTCGCACACCCCCTGTTTTTACTCGTGCCATTTTTAAATAAAACTCCTGTCTCGGTTCGCTGTTCTAACGGTTCTGGGTTGTTCCTACGCTTCGCTTTTCGTTGTTAGTCAAGAGCCACTCTGTAAAATCCACCCCTGTCTGGCGTACGCCAACGCGCGGTGAATTGTTACATGAAAACTTCTTAACTCATAACCAACAGTTTATAACCCATAACCGCTATTGATGTATCAGACGTTTCAAACGTTTCTCATTACTCGGATCGACTATAGTAGCTTGTCGCAACCTACGCTTCTGTTTCGCTGACTTTGAGAGGAACAGATGGCCAGCGTAAGCGCGATTCCGGCGAATTCTACCTTTTCCGGTGAATTTGAAACGTTTCGCCGCGCCTTTATGCGTTTTAATTTTTGGCATCAAAATATCCTGTTATTAGTTATCAGTTCGGTTTGCTTCGCAAACCTTTCAGTCATCAGTAACGGACACCAGTAACGGAGCAATAACAACTTAGATAGTCTAACGGTTCTCACGTTGTCTTAACCGAGAACTGAAAGCCGGGGAATGCCATACGGGGACGGGGCATGCCATAAGGCATTCATACCGTTGATTTCCATAAGGGCTTCATACCCCGATAAAGCCTTTATAGGCTTTATACCCCGGGGAATGCCATAAGGCATTCATACCGTTGATTCTGAAGTGCATAAGCACTTCATACCGTTGATTTTGATTCACAAAGTGAGCGAACCGATAACTGACAACTCTACATTACGAAGATTTCGGTGTGAGGGTCATCGACATAATACGTGTTTCCATCCGCGGTGGCTGTTCCACATCGGCAATTTCTTCAAGCTCATCTTTGAGCCGTGAAAGCAGATTTCTGCCAAGTTCGGTATGGAGCATCTCGCGCCCCCGGAACCGAACAGTCGCACGGACCTTCCATCCATTCTTCAGGAAATCCTCAACATGCCGTTTCTTGAACTGGTAATCGTGTTCCGCTGTATCTGGACGGAACTGCATACCTTTTAAAACAACCTTCGACTGTTTCTTTCGAGCCTCGCGCGCCCGTTTGTTTTTCTCATACTGATACTTCCCGTAGTCCATAATCTTACAAACGGGAGGAGTAGCATTCGGCGAAACCTCCACCAAATCCAATCCAACTTCCTCAGCAAGTTTCATCGCGTCGCGTGGCGACATGACACCAACCTGTTTGTTCTCATGATCTATCAGTAAAATCTCTCGGGCTCGAATCTGATGGTTTGAACGACTCTGTCTTTCCGTCGTCCTCTGAGTACGTCTGCCTCTGTAGTGTATTTTTCACACCCCCAAGTAAAGGCGCTGCAACGCGCTGCCAAGAGCGACAAACTTATTCATCGCTCTACAGTATACGAGATAAACTTTATCTACAAAACGAATGTAAAGCAAAGACAAATTCCTCGTTGGCCACTCGGAATTTTGCATCTCTCGGACGTCGCAAAGCACGCCAGATGCGTGATTACAAGCTTTACGTCCGTGTGAATTAACTAATTATACCATATCAGTAATACAAATGCAAGTAAATTAAAAAAAACCGATCGTCCATAAAGTCCGTAAAACAACCAAGCCACCTGCCAAACCACCGAAAACAAGAATAAAACTCACACTGACGATGAGAGCAAGGTGGACGATCTGCTCGCCAAGTTCCGGTCGTTCGTTTATCCAGGCGCGCGCCAACCAGAAAGTCAAAACAACGCTTATTAAGCTTAAAAGACACGCCCCCAAGACTGCCACCAGTATTCCCGAAAAGTCCACCATCTGCATCGTTTCCGGCAGCGAACCGTACTGGGAGTACTGCAGAATAACGCCTATTAAAACGCCTCCCAAAACCAAAATAAAACCGATGAAAACAATCAATGTTTTTTTAAACGCAGTTCCCATTTCTTATCCAAAATCTCTTCAAACCTACAAGTTACTTTCTCGCAATTTTAGCACACCTCAAACACAACAGCAAACGAAAAACTGAAAGCACTTGATTTATTTACTGAAAGATGTTAAATTAATTTCAAATTAGATTGATTCAAACGCCAAGGAGCTTCTCATGGCTGTAGCATACACACCGGCAATTGCCGAAGTCATTGAAAAATTAGAAACAGGGAATCCACTCCCGACACTCGTCCCACAGAACGCGTGGAACACTGAACTGACGGACGCTCTGGAATCTTCGTCCCTTGACGAACTTTTTGAGGGGACATCACTAAAGAACAGCACATTTGGTGAAGCCATCAAAAGCGGTCTACTCCTATGGAATGATGCCCTCGATGAATCCCACACAATCTCGCAAGGGCTTATGAACCAAACGGGCAGCTACTGGCACGGTATTATGCACCGCCGCGAGCCAGACTACCCCAATTCCAAGTACTGGTTCGGTAGAGTCGGCACACATCCGATTTTTCCAACACTCCGTGAACGCGCCCTTGAACTTTTCAAGGAAATATCAAACCCGTCAGACGCACTCGCGAACATCGGACAAACTATCGCATCACAGGAAAACTGGGACGCCTATCAGCTTATCGATTGGTGCGAAGCCGCCGAAGGTAATTCTGATTCTGATGTAACCCGTTTCTTGCAACAGGTACAAGCGGAAGAGATTAAGCTATTACTGGCATATTCTTATCAGAACGCCATTTAAGTGGTCTCATGAAAAATTCGAGGCTCAAGGGTAGCATATCATGTTCTCCCGATATGTAATAGATCCACAACAGAAAGAAAATAGGGATTTCTCTGTTCACTTTATCAGTATTCTCACAAGCCTTGCACTTATAGGGTTCTGCGCAAACTTCGCCGATGCCGCTCCGGCGAAAGCTGGTTATAAATACCAAGAAATTAAGGCAATTACCAAAGACCTTAAGCATAGGAGCAAATCTGAAGACTTAGAGAAACTGGTTGAGAAATCAAGAGTATTTATTACATCACATCCAAAACACAAACGGGTAGATGAGGTCTACTATCTTCTCGGCAACGCCTTAGTTCAACTTGAGCAGGTCGAAGAAGGTATCAAAGTCTTTGAAGAACTCATAAAGGACTATCCCTCTGCCCGCTACGTTGAACGGTGTCTATTGGCATTGGGATTGGCTTACGACAAGCTGCGTAAACACGACGCGGCAGATGCAGCCTACGAGAAATTAGTCAATCATCCGAAGTACGGTTCGCGATCTCAGGCGAAATTTGCCAAACTGCTTCTTGAACAGGATAGAACTGAACGAAAGGGTGAATTACCGAAGCCGCCCGGGGCAAGAATGAATCCTCGTGACTGGATCGGACATCCGGCACTCGACTTTCAGGTGACCAATCTAAAAGGTGAAGAACTCTCGCTACAGCAGTATCGAGGTCAGGTCGTGCTACTCGATTTCTGGGCAACCTGGTGTCCTCCGTGTATTGCACAGATACCGAACCTTAAGAAGACTTATGAAAAATACAAGGATCAGAAGTTCCAAGTCATCGGTATCAGTCTTGACAGATCAATAGAACCGCTCGAAACTTATATTGAAGAAAAGAATCTTGAGTGGGTTCACTATTGGGACAAAAGTCGCAAGGTAAGCAACATATATCAGGTGCGAGGGGTTCCGTCTACCTTCCTGATTGACGGTGAGGGTGTTATCCGCAAGACGAACCTTCATGGTTCTGCTCTTAAGAAGGCAGTTGCAGAACTGTTGAAGGAAAATCTTGCGAAACCAGAAGTGAAAAAAGAGAGCACAGGTTCTCAGTAAGAGAGATATTGGATTAAGGAGAGACGATGGCGCAGGTCACCTTGAAGGACGTTACGAAAATTTACGATGGCGATGTCCTCGCAGTTGAACAAGCAAATTTTGAGATCCCGGATGAATCGTTTACGGTGCTTGTGGGTCCGTCAGGATGTGGTAAATCAACAATCCTACGGATGATTGCTGGGTTGGAAGAGATAACGGGAGGCGATATCTACATTGATGAAGAACGCATCAACGACATCCCACCTAAAGACAGGGATATCGCCATGGTCTTCCAAAACTACGCCCTCTATCCACACATGACGGTTTACAAAAACATGGCGTTCGGGCTGAAACTCCGTAAATATCCAAAAGCGGAGATCGAACAGCGCGTCAATGAGGCAGCGGAGATTCTAAGTATTTCACACCTCTTGAACCGCAAACCGAAGCATCTCTCCGGTGGCGAACGTCAACGAGTCGCAGTCGGTAGAGCAATTGTTCGACACCCGAAGGTATTCCTGTTCGATGAACCCTTGAGCAACCTCGACGCGAAATTACGCGTGCAAATGCGGATGGAAATCAGTCGTCTCCACGACCGACTTGATGCCACTATGGTCTACGTCACACACGACCAAGTCGAAGCGATGACAATGGGAGACCAGATAGTGGTACTGAGTGAGGGGAAAATCCAGCAGATTGCCGATCCAGGAACGCTTTATCACAAACCTGCAAACCAATTCGTCGGCGGTTTCATTGGCACACCACCGATGAACTTCATAGAAACGCAAATCGTAAATAACGGTGGCACTCCGGCACTCCGATTTGAAAACTTCAAAGTGGAGCTGAATGGACACTTACAATCGGCACTGAACACACTTTCTGGGGCTGCTGTGACACTCGGTATTCGTCCAGAAGATATCCAGGTCGGTGAAAACGGGAAAAACAGCGTTGGCACACAGGTAGACTTGGTTGAACCACTCGGAAATCACGCGCTTCTCTATCTACGAACGGAGAACAACAGTTTCGTTGCACAATCTGATCTCATCGATCTACCACAACACAACGCGCCATTGACAGTCAACTTCAACATGGACAAAGCACACCTATTCCACCCCGAAACAGGTGAATCCTTAACAGCAACATAGCAGCCTACAAGAGTGCCTGAATTTGTGTCCAGGTCTCGGCGTCTATCGGAATGCCTTCCCGTTCCCGTTTGCGTTGTGTTTCCCGACCGCGCTCCCCAGGCATCCGAATTGCATCGAATCCAGCAGCGCGCTTTGCCGATTTAAGATAGCTAATAAACCGTTCTATCTCCGCGCTGAATCCTGGAAACTCTCTAAAACTCGCAACGTTGATCACAAGAACAAACAGCCCGTTGCCGACGCGTGCATCTTCACTCTGACTGCACCCAGCACCCGTGAGTGCACCTGATAGGATGTCAATAATGACGCTTAACCCAAACCCTTTGTGTGCTGAAACCGCCCCACCGAACGGCAATAAGGCAGCCGGCGGAACCGCATAAAAATCGTCCGCATGCGTCGTTGACTCGCCTTCTGTATCAATGAGCCATCCGTGTGGAAGTGCTTTGTTCTGATGCTGCTTAACCCGAATCTTCCCGGACGCAACAACACTCGTGGACATATCCAACACAATCGGATATTGTCCTTCGATTGGCACTGCGCACGCGATCGGATTGGTAGAGAGTCGCCCTTCAACGCCGCCGTACGGGGCAACACACGTTCCACCGCCATGGTCATTCGCCATGAGCAATCCAATCATTTCTGCATCCGCAGCGAGACATGCACACCCGCCTAATCTACCCACCTCATTGCACCGTGAGACAGCAACAGAACTCACATCCGTCTGCTTCGCTTTCTGAATCGCCAATTCAACAGCACGCGCTGCAATGACGGGACCGAATCCCCAATTTCCATCTAACACAGCAATTGATGCGGATTCGTGCACCTTCTCTATCGGAGCACCCGGCTGGATTAATCCGGCTTCCAATTCACGGACATATTTCGAGAGATGGATAACACCGTGCGAATCGTGTCCGACGCGATTGGCATCCACCATAGATTGGGTTACTACTTCCGCCTCGGCTGCTGGAATATTTAATTTTTCAAAAACAGCAAGACAAATAGTGGTGAGTTCTTCTGCGGTAAAGTTCGGCACTGGAAGGATCCTTGAAGGAGGATTTATATGTTCTTTGCCTGTTCTAACAACTCTGCCAACCGATCAGCAAAACGGATCTGGCTGTCGTCTTCTGGGGCATAGCCTATCACCTTCCGGGCATTGGTAATACTCCAGAATTTATGCGAATTATCACTGATGCCGTAAAAAATCTGGAACGGAATTCCATTCTCGTCCTCTATATTCTCCGTCTCAATACTTTTAATAAAAAGTTGGACCTGATCCCGAATACTCAGATATGCCCCAAGCCCGCGGTGCATCGCCTTCAAATCGTCCGCTGAAGAATTCGCCATATCCGTCTCTCGGGGTCCACCGATGCGTAGTTGAACATTCTGTAGTTTTTTACCCTCAACGTGCCCCGTGGCAAAGACGAAGCCGAGGTGTTCATAAGCCTCTTTTGCCCACCCGTAGAAATTATCAGAGAGTGGACGCATCTCTGGGGTTACCACGTCCCACTTATCCGCCCAGATGAGTCGTTCATAATAGTCAGCGGCGTGGTTGGAACTACAAACAACGACGCGTCGGACATCTGTTTCAAGACAGGTTTGGTAAAGGTTGTATGCCATCTGGACATTGGCAAGTTCATTCTCAAAACTGCCGCCTTTGAACGCGCAGTGAACGACAGCGTCAACGCCTTCAAAATGGTGTCGATATACGTCTCGATCAGGGTTGGTAAGCTCAGCAATCTGAACACCTGCTACCTCTTCGCCCTGACGATTTGTGGTCTTCACGTCTAATAGCACAAGTTCATAACGTTCGCGAAATTCTGGAAGCATCCGTCCAGCGATATAGCCTGCGCCTCCAGTGATAAGGACTTTTCTACGGTCTTGCATCTTCAGGTGTCTCCTTCCGACATTATTTTGATAGGGTATCAGAGAATTGATGTCTTAGAATCAGTCAACGGCAGTATTTCTCGGTGAGGATAAGATTACTGAATCGCTAACTTTTCTTTACAATGCCGCGCAAGCATCTTCATCTCTGCGATGACCTGTGTCTCAGTCTGCACCAGTCGGTTAAAGAAAGGCGGCACGGGTTGCCTGTTAAAAAGCTTGTCAAAGAAGGTTCGCTGTGCATGGACTGGCACCTCGGAGAGCGAATTTCCAACACGGCCAGGCTCTACTCCCAAGTATTCAATCGAAAAATAGTGCGCAGTCCCTTCTTGAGTGATGTCGCCCTCATGGATACTGCCGGTGCTCCGCCTTCCGTAGTTCACGGTATAGACCCTGCCACTCATCCGGCTGAGAATCGTATAGCCTCCTACGTCAACAGCCTCATTCCAATACTTTTCAAACCCATTTGTAGGGAGACGTTCACGAAGTTCTTCAGCGGAACGAACAACGAACTTGTTTTGATGTGGCGTTTTGACGATGAGAAATTCTTCATCTTTTTCCTCTAAAGCGGGTTGCCCTGTGAGCAGATTAACAGAATCCAAAGTCCAAACAATACCGTCTCGTATGCCTTTTGCCATGTTATGATGCCTTTCGACAAATTCGCCATTTAATGGATGGAGGCGAAAAGCACCACTATCATTAAACGTCTCGCGCAATTTTTGGCGGTGCTCTATTACAGGAAACCGTCTTTTAGAAACCGGTATCTCAAGTCGGAGTGTATATCCAGTATGTAAATCGGTTGCCAAGTTTAGCTGCGATTGACGCAGCTCAGCCAAAAGGGTCAAGGCAGTCTGGCTTTTGGATAAAACCCGCCCAATCAGGTACTGGCGGCGCAGCCCTGGAATTTCCGTGGCAAGGCGTTCAAGCGTTGGAGCATCCAGATATTCAAGCATAATCTTATGTTCCCATCGCGTACCACGTTCATGCGCTAAAATTTGGAACTGCTGGGCATCACCAGCAGTACGGATATAACCGAGCGCAGTCCACGGATCAAATGTAGCCCGGTAGTTCCCACTGGCTTCAGCATCACCACTCGCCAAGACGCAATCTCGTCGTTCATATCGAGAATAGAGTCCAAATTGGAATTCAAAATCTTCGTAGGGTGATAAAGCCTCTCGTAAATCGCGCGCGAACTCGTCTCCACGGGCAAATCGTTTGAAAATCTGCTCGGTGCGTTTCGGCTGGTTAAGCGCATCAAGAAATGTTCCGATAGGAATCCCACCCTCTTCTACACCTTCATCTTCGCTTTTGCCAAAAACCTTCGTCTTGGTTTTGAAAGGTGGATTCCCTAGAGAGACATCGCGCTGGGAGACCAGCTGCAAGCCCGCATCGTCTGTCACATCCTTGAGGGCAGGTGCATCGCCGAGAATCTCCGCGAGCTTGACATCGTCAATCTTTTCTGTCAAATCAACGCCACGTTTGAGCTCAGCAAAATGGATAATATCATCAAAACTATACTGGAGCGGTGCACTTGAAGAGAGATTATCGTAGTTAGAACGATGGAAGCGGATGCGCGGCTTGATACGAAAAACTGGCGTGAGACCATAATCCTTTAACAACACATATAGCGTGACAGTATAAGAGTCCTCGTGGACCTTTTGTGCCAAAATCCCGTCTCGATTCTTGTCCCCTTCTGTGATTAAGCACTCTTGGACAAGACGACTATCGTTGCCGAAAATCATCATCCGATGTTCTTCTCTGTTATCATCTACTAACATAGAAGCACCCTCCTTCCGACTAATTAAAACGATACCCTTACGTCTTGGTTACCCTATCCCGCTCCGGATCGTTGTCGTGCCAGTGCTGCTGCGCCAAGAATACCGGAATTATCACCCAGTTCCGCTCGCACAATCTGCACCCCTTCCAGTGTGTTGGGTAGTGAGTATTTCTTCGTAGCAGCGCGAATACCATCTAAGAACGTATCGTCCAGCGCTTCAACAACACCGCCGCCCAGCACAATCATCTCCGGATTCAAGAAATTCACAATCGAACCAATGCCAATACCGAGGTATTTTGTCACTTTTTTCAAAACTTTCAGTGTTAATGCATCGTTTAAGCGAACTGCCTTCGCCAAAACCCCACTCCGAATAGCACTAAGGTCGCCGCCGGTGAGTTCAGAAAGGACACTCTTCTTTCCCTTTTTCAGAATAGCCTTCCGAAATTGTTTCGTCATCGCTGTACGGCTCGCGATTGCTTCCAAGCATCCACGGGTACCACAACCACACCGCGGTCCCCCAGCTTTGACAATAATATGTCCGATCTCGCCAGCTGTTTTACTCGCGCCGTGGAACAACTCACCTTGCAGAATAATACCACCACCAATGCCAGTGCCTACAAAAATCCCAACAACACTTTGGATACCTCTCCCTGCCCCGAATACGTGCTCACCAAGCGTCCCGACGTTCACATCGTTGTCAACGAATGTTGGAAAGCCTGTGCGTGCTTCAAGTTCTGTCTTCAGTGGAACATCTCGCCAGCCGAGATTCGGTGCGAAAATCACAACGCCTGTTGCAGGGTCAAGCGGTCCAGGAGCACCAATACCAACCGCCTGAATTGACGCCGCATCAACGCCTGATTTGTCAACAGCTCTCTGGATACAGTTCGCGATCCGATCAATTACTGCGATTGCTCCTCTGCCTGCTTTGGTCGACACTTTCGCCGTCCCTAAGATATTACCCTCTGCATCAATGACAGCGGATAGGATCTTCGTGCCGCCCATATCTACACCGATAACATTTGTGCCCATATAAATCTCCTATATGCACGCTTGCACGCGCAAGGTCTTACAGTTGGCTATGAGGTTAAAAATGATAGCAACTTCTCTTTGAAACCCGCTGTGGATAGTTGCTTCCACTTTTTCAGGAACGTTGCATAATCCGCCTCGCGGGCTTCCTTCGACTGAGCTATAAGCTTAGCAACACCCCGAGACATAGCAATTTGTTCCCCTTGACCTTCTGATTGAGAGGCATAATCGGCTAAAACCTCCAAAACCACATCACCATCGTGAATATCACCAAGTATCTCCTGCAAATCAATAACAACTTCAAGGAATTCAACGAAACGTTTATCGCAAATTACCGAAGTCTGTTTAGAACGCTTTTTTGGCAATTGATAAGCTACGCGAAAAAACTCCATCGTATACCGTAAGCGTTTAATCGCAATCCGCATGTTATGTAGTTCTTCGCGCCTCGTTTCATCCGAAATAAACGACTCCCACGCATAAACTTCCTCAACTTTTTGTGGGAGAATAATACGTGCATTTTCACGGTAGCTGCGTAGCGGCTTAACGCCGGTCACCTTATGCGCTTTTGCCATCTCTGCTCCTTTGCCGTTTCACTTGCTAAAGAACTTCAAAAACTTCGTCTCAAAGTTTGTCTCTTCAAGTTTTGCGAAGAGCATCAGCATCGGTTTTCGGGCTTCTTCCCGTTGGCACTGTAGGTGTTCAATGAGGCCTCGGATGTCCGTCTGCTCCACTTCAGATAAAGTGTCTAACTCTCTCTGAAAACGGGTGATAAGAACATCCAGATCTCGTACAACTCCCATTGTCCGAGTGATCGCTTTTACCCTTTTATAGTATTTCTTGAACGGCTTCTCTGGAAAGCAGTCAGCAAAGTTGTCCATCGCCACACGCAGCCTGCGCGAAGTGACTCGCATCTCATGGACGAATTCAATAGCAGTCCCGTCTTTGGCACCCTCTTTGTAAGACATCATTTGGCAAAAATAACCCATGATAATCTGCCGCGCGCAGGTTTCCAGCGTTTTATCAGGCGAGATATTTTTAATTTTTGGTTCCATAGCCTATAGTATTTCGCAGGTTTGGGAAAGCACGCCGTTGAATCAGCCGAACAATCGTAGAAATTAGTAGTTCGTCAGTATCCTGTGTGGGTATGACCGTTTGGCCCTGCATGTATTTTTAACTATTAAATCTGGGCACTGCTCCATTTCATTGCGCAGTGGTTTTGGGTTAAGTTCAATCTCCCTGGATCATGAAAGGTTGTTTAATAGCCATCGGCTATTCGACCAACTGCTGAAAGGATTGCATAGCAATCCCGGGGAATGCCACACGGCATTCATACCCCGGTAAAGCCTTTATAGGCTTTATACCGTTGATTCTGAAGTCCATATGGACTTCATACCGTTGATTCTGATTTGCTGACGGCTGACTGCTATTAAGATTTGGAGCGATGGCGGAGCAGATGGTCTGTCAGAACAAGCACCGCCATCGCCTCTACAATCGCAGGCGCACGCACTAACACACAAGGGTCGTGCCGACCACTTGCCTCCAAGGTCACCTCGTCACCATGAACATCAACTGTCTGTTGAGGCTTACCAACCGTTGCTGTCGGTTTGAAAGCGACTTGGAACACAATATTTTCGCCGTTTGAAATTCCACCCTGCGTGCCACCGGAATTGTTCGTACGGGTTCGTATTCGCTGTGTTTCATCACCCTCCTCGAGGTAAAACGGATCATTATGTTCGGAGCCAGTCATCGTGATACCCCCAAAGCCAGAACCGATTTGGAAACCCATCGTCGCCGGGAGAGACATCATCCCTTTTGCCAGATCTGCCTTGAGCTTGTCAAAGATCGGTTCACCAAGTCCAACCGGAACGTTGCGTACCACCGACTCAATTATGCCACCAAGAGAATCTCGATCGCGACGTGCCTGATCAATACGTTCCGCCATTTTCGGACTCACAATCGGATCCGGACAGCGTACCGGACTCGCTTCTATCTGCTCAAGCGTTACCGTGTCTGTATCCACTTCAGCCGCCAGCGTATGGATCTGCTTGACATAAGCAAGCGTTTCAGTTCCTGCTCTCTCACGCAAGATTTGTTTCGCAATAGCCCCGGCTGCGACGCGCCCAATAGTTTCACGTGCGCTCGCTCTCCCACCGCCCTGCCAATTCCTGATGCCATATTTCTCCTGATACGTAAAATCGGCATGTGAGGGTCGGTAGAGGTCTTTCAAATGCTCATAGTCCGACGGACGGGCGTTCTTATTCCACACCAACATGGAGATAGGCGATCCGAGCGTTTTGCCTTCAAAAACACCCGAAAGTATCTCAACAGCATCACCCTCCTGACGCGGTGTTGTGAGGTGACTCTGACCCGGTTTCCGGCGGTTGAGTTCAAACTGTATTGCGGACACATCCAGGTCAATCTGCGGTGGGCATCCATCAACCACAACACCAACAGCACCGCCATGCGATTCGCCCCAAGTAGTAATCCGAAAAAGGTGACCGAATGTATTCATTTAGTTTCATAAGCGCGCTTTGCAAGCACGCACCTCTGCTTTTAGATTTAGAATTGTATATTTTAAACCGCTTGTGGTATACTATATCAGATTTTCATAGTAACATACAAGCAATTTAAGAGGTGCTATGTCAACGCTTTTCAAACGCTATATTGCCCTGCTTCTGATTTTCATAGTCATTGGACTCCTATGGAATACCCTGTTTATCTATCCCATCAAAATCTTCGTTGTGTTTATGCATGAGGTGAGCCACGGGCTTGCGGCAATTGCAACCGGTGGTCGCATCGTTGAAATCCAGATTAACCCGCAGCAGGGCGGACACGCCCTCACACAAGGTGGATCCCGGTTCTGGACGCTGACCGCAGGCTACCTCGGCAGCCTGCTTTGGGGAGGTCTCATCCTACTTCTGGCAGCGAGAACCCGTTTCGATAAAGGAATTAGTATCCTTATCGGTCTCGGCATGGTGGCAATCTCCATCGCCTTTGGTGAAAGCACCTTTACCTACCTATTTGGCATCGGCTTCGGTGTCGCACTCATCGCTATCGGGTTTTATCTATCAGAAGTTATCAACGACTGGATACTACGTATTATCGGCGTGACAAGCTGCCTCTACGCAATTCTTGACATCAAGAGTGACATCTTAGATAGATCCCATCTCCGGTCAGATGCACGAATGCTCTCGGAAGTAACAGGTATCCCGACTGAAATCTGGGGAGCGGTGTGGATCCTTATCGCAATTGGACTCACCTTATGGTTCCTCTACCTGTCCGGTAAGACAACGGATGCTGCTCCAGAACCCACCGAAGAAGATATTTAATAGTGCCAGAGGCCTATCGGTGGAATGCGCAAATGCCTTAACACGCTATTTAAAACGGACTAAATTGTCTCGGTGATATCCCGATAAAGTGGAGGAACCACACGCAGAGACCTATCAGGAAAAGTGGAACACAGACAAGCACGATGAGTATGAAGAAACCCCACACCCACGAACCCTTGGATTTGGCAACCGTTGCCAGACGCGCAAGCAACGTCCCACCACATATCATAACTATAACAACGAAACCAAATACCACCACGGTCACCATCTCTTGTTATCTCCTCCCAAGTTTCTTCAACCACGCCTTAGCCCGAGGCAAGGGTATACCTATCTATCGCCAAACACATAATGAAAAAAGATGAAACACCCTTCAAAAAGCCCCATTACGCTACGCGCAACACTGATTGGTATTTTCCTCATCCCCTTTAACAGCTACTGGGTTCTACATCTGAGTTATATCTGGGACTCCAACCGCCCTACCAGTTTGGCATTGCTCTTCAATGTGTTGTTTACGTTGCTTGTCCTCATGGGATTTAGTACGATCCTACGTCGCTTGCGACCAAGTTTAGCATTTACACAGAGCGAATTGCTAACAATCTACGCAATGCTATGCCAAGCCTCCGTTTTCGCCGGACGCGATATGCTACAAGTCTTGGTGCCATTGATGGGCAACGGTTTTTGGTACGCAACAACCGAAAACGAATGGGCACAACTCTTTCATCAACATCTTCCTGAATGGCTCGTCGTTGGAAAACAAGAGGTGCTACGAGGTTTCTACGAAGGCGAATCCACATTCTACCTTCAGACACACATAGATGCATGGCTACCGCCGACGCTGATCTGGGTCGGTTTTTGCCTCGTTATCGGCGTAACAATGCTCTGCCTCAACGTCCTGTTACGTAAACAGTGGCAAGAACACGAACGCCTCACCTACCCAATTGCCCAACTCCCTTACGAAATTACACGAGCGGCTACAAATGCAGGTAATCTGTCAACCGCGTCTCACCTCTTTTTCAATCGACGGATGATGGTGGTCGGGATATGCATCGCTGCTGTACTGAACCTTGTCTATAGTTTACACCAAATCGATCCTGCTTTCCCCACAATTCCGCTCTATCGCGGATTCCGGCTCGCAGAAAAGCCATGGAGCGCAATGAATAATCCGGGTTTCCGCATCAGTTTCTTCCCATTTGCCATCGGCGTAGGTTTTCTAATTCCGCTCGATTTGGGGTTTTCCTGTTGGTTCTTCCACCTGTTTTGGCATTTTCAAAGGATTATCGGCGAGATGTTCGGTTGGCGAAGCGCTATCGGATTTCCGAGAGAGATGGCACAAATCCGAGGCGTTTGGATTGCCCTCTTTCTCTGGACACTGTGGATGGGACGCGCACACATTAAGGTAGTCTTACGGACTATTTTTAGTAGGTACACAGATACTGCAAGTGACGAGGGCGAAGCCATGCGCTATAGAACGGCGGGAATCGGTGTGCTTGTTGGACTCATTTTGATTCTGGCGTTCTGTCTGAAGGCGGGAATGTCGCTTTGGTTTGCAACACTGTTTTTCGTACTCTACTTCGCCATGTCCGTGACAATCACCCGCATCCGTGCCGAACTCGGTCCACCCGCACACGATCTTTATAACGCCGGTCCAGACCTACTCTTGACAGACGCCCTGGGCACACGACGTATTGGAAATCGAAGTCTATCGGTGATGTCGCTCTTTTTCTGGCTGAATCATCTCTCATACCGCGCACACCCGATGCCACATCAACTGGAGGGATTGAAACTCGCACACCAAGCCCGCTTCAACCCATCCCAATTGATATGGGTAATGGCAATCGCTATTTTTGTAGGCGCACTCTCCGCTGCATGGGGCCACCTACATCTGTCCTATCAGGTAGGTTTGGAACAAGCGCGTTCGTGGTATGCTCGTGCTGCATTTAACAGACTCGCAGGATGGCTCTATAATCCCACCGAAACGAGTATCAGCGGCCTACTCTATACCAGCGGTGGGTTCGTCTTCGCTGTCAGCCTTCTGTTCTTACGATGGCGGTTCATTCAGTGGCCACTACACCCTGTCGGATACGTCGTGTCAAGCTGGTGGACCTTCACCGGACTATGGTTTCCGCTCCTAATTAGCTGGGTAGTTAAACGGATACTGCTCTCAACAGGCGGTGTCCGCCTATATCGACGTTCCATCCCGTTTTTCATCGGCTTAGTTATCGGAGACGTGATCGTCGCATCCATCATTAGCATCTTAGGGTTGATTTTCGATTTTCGCGTCGTCTATCTGAGTTGGTAATGCCTTCCTGTCTAACCCAACAAAAAACTTGACTTTTCCAATCGGGCTTGGTATTATTATTTTTATGGAGAAAATAGAAGCGTCACTCAGTGTGAACATCGGCGGGATACAGATGCGAAACCCCGTCATGACAGCGTCCGGCACATTCGGCTACGGCAGTGAATACGCAGATTTCGTAGACTTGAACCAGCTCGGGGCAGTCGTTGTTAAAGGCGTCACCAGCGTGCCGTGGCCGGGTAATCCGATGCAACGCATCATGGAAACTCCCTCCGGTATGCTCAACGCTATTGGACTTCAAAACGTCGGCGTAGACGGCTTCATATCGGAAAAACTTCCCTACCTCCGCAATTTCGACGTACCGGTGATTGTCAATGTCTGCGGCAAAACGGTCGAAGAATACCTGATAGTGATCGAAAAACTAAACGATGCAGGCAGTGTCGCCGGAGTAGAACTTAATATCTCCTGCCCAAATTTAGATTGTGGCGGTATGAGTTTCGGCGTTGATGCAACCCTGGCACATCAACTCGTTAAAGCAGTCCGCGCGATAACCCACCTACCTCTATTAGTGAAACTATCCCCAAACGTTACAGATATCACCGTGATTGCGCGTGCCGTTGAAGATGCTGGCGCAAACGCTCTCTCCGCTATCAATACGCTCCTCGGTATGGCAATTAACGCAGAAACACGGAAACCGGAACTCGCAAATGTGACAGGCGGTCTTTCCGGTCCGGCGATAAAGCCGGTAGCGCTGCGACTGGTCTGGGAGGTCTACAAAAGCGTCTCTATTCCGATCGTCGGGATGGGTGGTATCATGACAGCAACAGACGCCGTGGAATTTTTCATCGCCGGGGCATCCGCTGTAGCAGTAGGAACAGCGAACTTTGTCAATCCACACGCATCAATGGAAGTAGTGAAAGGCATCCACACCCATCTCAAAAAAGCAAACATACGATCCGTTAAAGAACTCGTTGGAAGTCTGAAAGTTGGTTAGTGTAAAAATACATTTTTTGAATACCTAATGCGGCGCTCTCACAATACGCGTCCAGAGGAGGAAAATGCGGCATCTGGTAACACTCGACGATCTGTCGAATTTTGAGATTGAACAGATTTTTCGACTCGCAGCAGGCATGCAGGCACAACTGGAGACATGGGCGGGAATCTGCCGCAGCAAGTTGCTCGCAACGCTTTTCTATGAACCGAGCACACGGACCCGGCTCTCCTTTGAAAGCGCAATGGAACGCCTCAACGGCGGAACTCTCGGCTTTGCCGATCCAAGCGCGACTTCCGTTAGTAAAGGTGAAACCCTCGCCGATACCGCGCGAATGGTGACGAATTACGCCGACATTATCGTTGTGCGCCATAGTTGGGCAGGTTCGGCACGCGTCATGGCACAGTACACACATATCCCTGTCATCAATGGAGGGGATGGAAGCCACACGCATCCAACACAAGCACTCGCTGATCTCTATACCATTACGCGCCGAAAATCGAAGGTCGAAGGGTTAACCGTCGGCATCTGCGGAGACTTGCAGTTTGGCAGAGCCGCACATTCGTTCGCGCTCGCAGTCGCACGGTTTGGTGGGCAATTGGTTCACATCGCGCCAAATCCGCTACAGATGCCGCCGTGGGTGCTTGCACAATTGGAACAATGTCATGGACAGATACCGCTTGAGGTCGAAAGTATCACAGAGGTAATTGAAAGGCTGGATGTCATCTATGTCAATCGGCTTCAGGAGGAACGGCTTCCATCAAATATGGACGCCGCTGCAGTGCGTGGCAGCTACCTACTGAACGCGGAAGTCATGAAAAACGCGAAACCCGACGCGATGATTATGCATCCACTCCCCCGCGTCAATGAACTCGCCTACGAATTAGATGACGACCCCCGCGCTGCCTATTTTGAACAATCTGCAAATGCCGTGCCGATTCGGATGGCATTGATTTCCAGTCTCATGGGGTTGGAACAACTTATCCTGACACAACCTCCCAAACGAGACATTCGTCCGTCCACACGGACGTGCAAAAACGCAAATTGCGTTACTAATTATGAGACCTACTTAACTCCGGAGTGTGAAACGTTTAGTGGTGATATCGAACTACAGGCTTGCGCGTATTGCGGAAATCTACTCTCGTAATGATAAATACCGTCTGGACGATATGACAATTCGCCCGTTTTCCGGACAACCGCGTTTACTCCGCTGTGAGTGCTTGGGCAGGTAACTCATCGACTTCGAGAATTGCCCTACGCGTAATCCGCCAGAACGGACTTTCAGTGCCAACAGCCTGCCACTCCCCCGTAAAAGTCTTGACGACATAATCTTTTTCGGCATCATCCAAGTCATCGGGAAAGATTTGGTTGAGGCTCCAGTTCGTGTATGTGACAGGTTCGCCACTGTCCCACTGCCACAGTCCCTCTGTTTCAACATCACTCAGTCCGATCCAAAAGGGTGCCGGGTCGAAAAGTCCCTCAAGCCACTGCTGTTCCATCTCGTCGTTAATAGAGACGAGATAGGCATTTTCTGCAGTTGCCAGGGCTCTTGCTTCCTCTGGTCCCTCAACATAAACCTCTTTGTAGGCGTGCCCATTTTCAGGATTGACGACCCACACCCCCCTCCGGTCGAATGTTGGAGGTGTAGGTGTTTCCATATTTTCCGCCAGGGTTGCAATCGGCGCACTGTCAAACATCAACAAGAGATCTTCCCGCCGTTCCCCAGCATTGAGCACAAACTGCTCTGATGTGACAGAAAGGTCTTGATATGCCACTGTAACAGTATACAGGCCGCCTTCATTAACATACTCCGTGAATCTTCCATCGGCATCTGTTTGTGTCCCTCCACTTGAATTCCCACTGCCGCTTCCATCCAGGTCCTCTTGTCTCACAGCTATACGAATACGGGTGTCTGCCAGCGGAGAGCCGTCGTTGAAAACGATGCGTCCCCGAATCCGCATACGCGGGCGAACTTTAACCTCAACATTTCGGATGTGCACCCCCGGAGTGATAGTAAACGTGATTCCACCAAACGCGTACGGTTCATCCTGATGGTAAGTTACTTCCCCTATTTTGATAGAGAGGATCTCATCTTCGGGTTCAACGTAAAATTGTTTCTCAATATCCATATCAAGTGGTAATATTAATTGAACTTGGCCAGGGGCAATGCCGCTGAAGGAAAAAGCACCCGTCTCATCTGTCTCCGTCTTTAGTGGTTGCATCCACTCTGCCTCGTCCGTATAATCACCAAACATGACATGTTGAATCGCTAACGAGAGCCCTGCAACTGCCTGCCCCTCTAATCCCACGACGCGACCAGAGAACGCCACTGTACCATCTTGTGTCGTGCCGTGTGATACTGCAGAGAGAACAGGCTGCCGAAGGTCGCTACAGCCGACTGCAATAGTGAGGAAAAGCACTATGTAGATGGACAGATTTATTAGCTGCGCATCTATACGTTTTTGTATAAAGTCTGAACGTTTCATCGCAAATACTCCTATTTTTCACTCTTAATTGCTTTCTCAAGGATCGCCATCTGCGTCATACCCCCGATAACACCATCAGAACCAACTGCATACCATTTCCCATCAACAAATGTCATAACAGCGTAATCTCTTTCACCAACATCCAAGGTTTCAGAAAAGAAACCGTCAGGTAACCAGTTTTCATAAGTGATAGGTTCACCGCTATCCCATTGCCAGTGCCCCTCCTTTTCAACATCACTAAGGCCTATCCAATAGAATTCATGCCCAAAAACCGCTTCTAACCATGCCTGCTCCTCCGCGTCGTTAATCGCGACGAGATGCGCTTTCTCGTCGGTAGCTTGTGTAATGACTTCATCGCGAGTCTCACCGCGAACTTTTTTATACGCGTGGCCGTTTGTGGGGTTTACGATCCACACTGCATGTGATTCTCTTTGGGACGGTATTTCAGACGTGTCGGTTTTCATTGTCTGGGTAGGTTCGGGCAAAATTGGTTGGCTATCAAAGGTTAATGTGAGTCCGTCAAAACGTTGTCCGGGTTCAAGACGAAGGGGCTCAGCTTCGACAAAAAGACCTTGATATTCCACAGAAAATGTGTAGAATGCGGTATCATCCTTTTCGTCGAGATAAAAGATAAAATACCCTTCAGCATCTGTTCGAGGTGCCCCGCCGGATTGTCGATTTCCATGATGGTCCACATTGCGAGCACTGAAGTCGAGGTTCACCCGAGCGTTAGGGAGTGGGGTTCCGTCTTTGAAAAGGATCCGCCCACGAATCCGCATTCGGGGTTGCCCTGTGACAACGACGTTATCAATATGTGTTCCGGGTTTGATACCAAACGCGACTGGCGTGTAATCATTGCGTGGATAGAAGGTGACACCCCGCATGCGGAGAAACAGGAGTTCAAGATCGGGTTCAAAATCGTCTGATTCCATCCCAAAAACATTAGAGCCGTGTGTATGCCTACCACTATGTAATATCCGTTCTAAGTCCGTGGGGAGCAGATTATCTATATTGTAAGGCAACATACCGAAATGCAAAGGACCTGGAGGAATACCTGTAATAGAAAACCGCCCTTCTGGATCTGTGTGAGCACGACGCAGCTTGGCGTATCCATGCGGCAAATACACCCGCCACATGCTTTCACCATGAGAGTCAAGAGGTGCAACAAACACGGGTAACCCGGCAACCGGATTTCCACTCAAATCAACAACGCGCCCACTCAAAATTCCCGTCTCTTCCTGCGCAGGGGTGTGCAAAGCAAAACCGATGAACAATGCGATTGCCGTTATGATGAGCTTGAATTTAGAACGTTTCACAATTGTGTCTCCCTTTTGACGAAAGATAGGGTTACTTCTTCAGTGGCGGTTCTTCCTTCTCAATGATAGCCGTCTGAATAAAAAGCCACCGCCTATTTCTCGGATTAACATTTTCCCATTTCCCTGAGGGACCCATAATAACATAGTCCTCATCTCCATCGCCGGCGTCATGGGGTTCCTGCACACGCCAGTTGGTATAGGTAAGTGGCTCACCGTTGTCCCATTGCCACTGTCCTTCTTTCGCAATGTCGTTGAGTCCAATCCAAGTCGGTTCGTTTCCAAAGACAGCCCGCAACCAGTTCTGTTCGGACTCATCGTTAATTGCGACAAGGTATGCACCTTCAGCGGCAGCTTGCGCTTGAGCGGATTCCCAACGCTGGCGCTTAATCATTTTATAAGCGTGCCAGTTTTCTGGTCTGATGACCCAAACATCCACTGCACCAGGTCCACCGATGGAAGCAGAAGCGGATGCGCTGAAGAAGTTTTTGACCTGCGCGGGTAAAGGTGGGGCTGGACCATCAAACGTAAAAACAATGTCATGTGTTGGATCCCCAGCCTTAAGGATAATCGGATTCGCGGTTACAGTCTGTCCTTGATACGTTATAGACAGCGTATAAAAAGTGGGGTCTTCAACCCTACCATTTACATAATATCTAAAGTATCCTTCAGTATCTGTATGCGTGCTCGAAGAACTGGAGGATCTACCATTTGGACTGAACGTTCGGACGCGGAGCTTAACTCTCTCGTCAACGATTGGTGTCCCGTTTACGCGTTGCACCTTTCCTCGGATATGTGGAGATTGCACTGTAACTTCAATGTTTTTAATGTAATCCCGCTGTCCTACATCAAATACAATCCCACGCTCTCCCATTCCAGTCGCGTAGAAAAATAATCCGCCGATTTGCACCTTCAATAGCTGAAACGCTGTGTTCTCAGATGGAAGCATGAGTAGCACAGGACCGGCAATAACATCAGTGATAGCGAAACGTCCTTGTGCGTCGGTTTCTGATCGGAAGGTCGGTGGATCTATCGGCGAACCGCCTTGATCCTCATGAACTGGAAACCAAGCTCCGTTGCCATCAAAAACAGAGACAAGCTTTATTGGAAGTCCCATAACTGGGTTTCCTGCTTCATCAACAACGTGCCCAGAGGCGAGAGAAAACAGTGCTGCATCGGTTTTCTGATGGGTACCACCGCTTCCGCCACCGGCATCGATGTTGCCGAGTTGGTTCTTCACATCCGGTTTAGACTCAAGATTTAGCACAACAGCAGCCTCAATGAGCTCAACTGTTCTCTCTGCGGCTGCGTCTAAACTGTAGGGTTTCTGAAAACGTGCCAAATACTGATTACCGATACCCAACATCAAGAACACAGCTGCCGCCATCGAAACGGTAATCGTCCACGGTACCAACGGTTTACTCCCAGTGGAAGATACAGGTTTGATAAGCGAGACCTCACGCATGATGTTTTCCATGAGATGTGGGGCGATTTGGAAACCGTCTAAAGCCTCTCTTATCATATATTCCTCCCTTTTTAAGCGTTGCTGCGCCCGGTGGAGCCGACTCTTAATCGTATTCACAGATACGCCCAAAAATTCTCCAATCTCCGAATTTGACATCTCCCCAAAGTAGTGAAGCGTGATAACGGTGCGCTCACTTTCTGGCAGTTTTGCAAGTAATTTTTTCACGACTTCGCGCTGTGTTTCTGCTACCACCCGCTCGTTTTCTTCAACAACATACCCTGAATACGTCCCCTGTCCTAACGGCATCATGTCGATATCTTCAAACGGTCGTGTCCGCAAACGCTTTTTACGGAGCCATGTACGACAGTGGTTAGCGGCTATTACATAGAGCCAACTCGCAAAGCGTTCAGGTTCCTTTAGCATCGCCAAGTTCTGGTATGCTCTCAGAAACGTATCCTGTGTAATCTCCTCGGCGACGTGAAAATCTTCGACCTTTCGCCAGGCAAGCGCATGAACCGGCTTTTGGTATTTTTTCACAAGCGCAGCGAAGGCAGTATCATCGCCATCAAGGACGCGTTGAATGAGTTCAACATCCGTGTTTTTCATAAATCACCTCAATCACGTTATAGTGACGCCACTTAAGAGTGGAATGGGTGCATAATTCTGAAAAAATAGGAACGCCTCCTTTTGGGCATTTCAAATTCTCTTAAAATACCGTTCAACAGAGAAAAACAGCGGATGCGCGCTCAGCAAGCGGTCATGAGTTTTCCCGCTTTTCCTGAGGTCTTCACGTTATATATTTCATAACGGAGGAGACCCATAATTGATTACATTGAGCGGCGCGGATTTAGGCGCAGCTTTTATAATTATATAGAAACGAAACTGAAAAAGTTTAGGGCAAATTCCACTACAAAGACGCTTTCTCCCTTGAATTTAACACGTAAAACTAAAAACCTAACCGAAAACTGAATGCCCTAATACCCCATTAATTCTTGAAAAAATTCAAGAAAAATGATAATATGACATCAAAATAATTAAAGCAACCTGTTTTAAGCAACAGGAAACTGCTTGCAATGCCGAAAGCCGAAGCCATCCCGTAACGATTAGCGTGCGGGGAAATCAACTTGAGGAATCTCAATGAAGATAACAAAACTGGAAACTTTTCTGGTGCAACCGCGCTGGCTCTTTCTTAAGATTCATACCGACGAGGGTTTAGTGGGATTAGGCGAACCGATTTTAGAAGGACGCGCCAAAACATGTGCACAAGCCGTAGATGAACTTGCTCCTTACCTCATCGGTCAAGATCCAAGACGTGTTGTACATCACTGGCAGGCGATGTACCGTCATGCATTTTACCGTGGCGGTCCTATTCTTACAAGTGCATTAAGCGGTGTGGAGCAGGCACTCTGGGATCTCGCAGGGAAATCGCTCGGTGTTCCTGTCTATCAACTCTTCGGGGGCCCGACGCGCGACCGCATCCGGCTATACAAAGGCGGTGGTGATCCAGAAGGAATCAAAGAGTGGATCGATAAAGGATTCACCGCATTTAAAACGGGCGTTGCAGGCGGCAGACCGGCACGTATCATCGAAAACAAAGCTTTTATTGATAGAGCAGTGGACAATTTCGCCGCACTCCGCGAAGCCGCTGGCACGGAAGTTGATCTCGCCATTGATTTTCACGGGGCAGTCAGTCCACAAACTGCAAAGGTCTTAATCAAGGCATTGGAACCATACCAACCGATGTTTGTAGAGGAGCCAATTCAGTGCCAAAATGTGGATACCCTCGCTGAAATTGCGCGTGGCACACATCTCCCGATCGCAACCGGCGAACGCGTCTTTACAAAATGGGGGTTCCGTGAAATCTTAGAGAAACAAGCAGCAGCCATCCTTCAGCCAGACCTCTGTCACGCCGGCGGAATTAATGAAGTGCGCATCATCGCGGGGATGGCGGAAGCTTATTATGGCGGCATTGCGCCACATAACCCGCTGGGTCCAATCTCTTTAGCAGCGTGCATCCAGTTAGATGCCTCCATACCTAACTTTGTAATGCAGGAGCACACAACCCTTGGCGAAGGCTACCTTAAGAATCCATTCGTCTTCAAAGACGGATTCGTTGAACTCCCAACGGGTCCCGGACTCGGCATAGAACTCGATGAAGACGCACTCGAAGATAAAATCAACCACGACTGGGAGAATCCAGTGACCTACCACCCCGACGACGGATCTGTCATTGATTGGTAAGGTATAGTTGTCAGTCGTCAGTACGGCTTTTCTACGAAAAACCTTTCAGTTGGCAGTAAAGAGACTTTAGGACCATCAAAACCTCTTGTAACTGATAACTGAAAATTACTGATAACTGAAAACCGAAAACTGAAAACTATTATGAAATTTATAATGTTTACCAAACATCTGGAAGGTTTAGAAGTTCCAGATATCATCACCGCACTGCAATCGGTCGGCGTGAGTGGTGCGGATTTGTGTGTTCGTCCCGGCTATCCGGTGAACCCAGAAAACGCCATAGAAGCATTACCCGCCGCTGCAAAGCAATTCGACACTGCAGGTCTATCCATCCCACTGGTCACAACACCCGGTGACTTTCTTGACCCGACACAGGAAGAAACACGCCGGGTCTACGCCGCTGCTGGCGAAGCCGGGGTCGAAAATATTAAATTGGGATATTGGCACTGGCATGCAGAAGATGGCGGCTATTGGGCGCAGGTCGATTTTATCCGAACACAACTGCAAGGTTTCGCCAAACTCTCTGAGCAATACGGACCCCGGACATGCATTCACAATCACTCTGGCACATCCATGGGGCTGAATTCATGTGCAGTAATGAACCTTGTAAAGGGTTTCGATCCACAACATGTCGGCGTTTTTGCTGATACAGGACACCTATCAATCGTCGGTGAACCGATTAACATGGCACTCGATATCGTCAAATCGCATCTCGCTGTCATGGCTTTCAAGGACCTGGCACGTTCCCCCGGCATGAGTGGTGGTAGCGTCGTCCGAATGGGAAAAGGCTTCGTCGACTGGGAAACAGCAGTGGATACGTTACAGAATATCAACTTTTCAGGTCCTGTAAGTTTCCATAGTGAATACAGCGGAGAACCTGTGGATACCGTCATCGATCTTGCACGCATAGATGTCCGTTTCATTAAAAGTTTAATGGACAAATAGGAAAAAGGGAATGGCACAATTTCAATTAGGCTTAAATACCAGCACAATCCGTCCCGTCGGGTTAATGGACAAGATTCAGATCGCTGCCGAAACCGGCTATTCAGCGATTGAGTTATGGAATGACGACCTAACGGCTTACGAGGAGCAGGGCGGCTCGCTTTCAGATGTCAAAAAAGCACTTGATGACTACGGACTTTCGGTGCCTACTGTCATCGCTTTGCACGGTTGGCTCAATACCACAGGTGCCGAACACGAAGAAGCAATTGAAGAGGCAAAACGGAGGATGGCACAAGCCGCCGCTGTCGGTTCAACTTATATCGTCTCCAGTCCACCGCGTGAGGTAGCCGACTTGCAGTTAGGGGGCAAGAATTACCGTGAATTGCTTGAACTTGGACGTGAGTTCGGCGTTAAACCCGCTATGGAATTCCTCGGTTTTGTCGATGGTGTCAACCAAGTTAAACACGCATGGGAAGTAATGGAAGTAGCAGATCATCCAGATAGCACGATCGTGCTTGATCCATTCCATATCTATCGCGGCGGCGGGGAAATAGAAGATATGAAAGGCATCCCTGGCGAGAAAATTGCAGTTTTCCACTTCAACGATGCTCCTGCACAACCGGCACGCGAAGTGCAAACCGACGCCGACAGGGTTTATCCCGGCGACGGCATTCTTGATCTCGGACAGATGATTTCTATCGTGAAGGATGCAGGATTTACAGGCATCATCTCATTGGAATTATTCAACCCAAGCTATTGGGAGCAGGACCCTGCAGAAGTTGCTCGGATTGGATTGGAAAAGATGCAGGCTGTTATAGACAAGCACTAAAGAATGCAAAACTAAGACAAATTTTGCCGCGTGTGGGCAAAATTTGGAAAACTCTGTAAAATTGTTGACAACGCCCTAAGGAACGTGAGCTCGGTCTACGGTTCTTCTTTGTAGCATACAGGGAATGCCATACGGGGAAGCCCATACGGGCTTCATACCCCGGTAAAGCCTGTATAGGCTTTATACCCGGTGAAGTGCCTAAGCACTTCATACCCGGTGAATGCCCATAAGGCATTCATACCGTTGACTCTGATTCTGATTCTGAATGCCCTAAGGCATGAATACCGTTGATTCTGATTCGCATTCATACCCCGGTAAAGCCCTTATAGGCTTTATACCGTTGATTCTATGCCCCCGGGAATGCCATAAGGCATTCATACCGTTGATTTAGGCATAGATACCGTTGATTCTGATTTGTTAGTTTGTGCCTTTTCCAAGGTGCGTGTGTCCACCCTTCCGCTATTCTTATCCATTTTTGCGGATAACCGAACTCACGTTAGCAGAATGCCATATAACACAAATCAAGATTTAATCCCACAACAGGTGTATAACAGATGGCATATAGCAACTTTACCTTAGAATCTGTCGTGACAGGATTCCAATTGGAAAAGATTGAATCCGCAGGTATTTTTGCCGAAATAGAACCGGTAACACCCAGCGCGGAGTTGACGGCGATATTGCGAAAAAAAGTTCCCTTAGCCATCGCTATCGGAACAGAAAAGGCACGTTCAGAACTGATTGTTGCAGATGTTCTCGTTGAACTCCGAGAGCAGTTTGAGCACCATATCAGCCTTTTTTCGGGAATTGATTTCAGCGTTGATGCCGAAAAGGGATTAACTGGGGTTTGCGATTTTTTGATAAGCCTGTCGCCAGGGCAACTCTTCTTAGAGGCACCCGTCATCGCACTCGTTGAGGCAAAGAATGCCGAACCAAAACTCGGATTAGGGCAATGCGTCGCCGAGATGCTCGCAGCACAACATTTCAATGCAGAAAAAGGCAACCAGATCCCTTGCGTTTATGGTGCCACCACTTCGGGGACAGAATGGCAATTTCTTAAACTGGAGAAGCAAAAACTCCACATTGATATAGCAGACTACCAAATCGCGCAGTGCGATAAAATTCTCGGTATCCTTTCAAGCATGGTATCCCAAAAAGCGTAAGGCAGAAATAACGTTGGATATACAAGCATTGTCCACCGGAACTGTTCAACCCAAACTATTAGGAACAAGATTCTATAGAAGTCGAACGAACCGGCTTGGAAAAGATGCAGGCTGTTGTGGAGAACTAAAAAAATTAACGAGGAGGCAATAATTGCAAGAGGGACAGAAAATAATTCCAGACGGACGGAAAACAATTCAAGGTTTGTTCGATGGCAGGAAAATTTTCAACATCCCAAAGTACCAGCGTGCTTACGCGTGGGAGGAGAAACAACTCAAAGACTTTGTTGAGGATATAGAAAATCAGAACCCCAACAAAAGCTATTTCTTTGGTACAATTCTCCTTCAGTCAAAAGGGAAGCGTAACGGATTTGACATGATTGACATCGTTGACGGTCAACAACGGATTACGACGCTAATTATCTTTATGAAATTGCTTTTGGCAAAAGCTGACCGGGATGTTGCGATGCAAGAAGATACCTATATTCGTTACCACAATAGGGATAAGCTCTGTGTTCTGGAGATTGATGATGACTTCTTCAAATCTTACATCTTGCAGGATAATCTCTCCAACGAGAGTCATGTGCACACACCCTCCCAAAGACGATTGCTTGAAGCGAAGAATTTCCTCCGTCAGTGGATAGAAGCAAGTCCAAATAAGGTCCACGAGTTCATAGACACAATTGAAAACATGGAGGTTCTGACTTATTCTGTCGAGGATAATGCCGAGGCTGCTCTCATCTTTGAAACAACCAATGACCGTGGAAAATCGCTGACCAGTTTGGAGAAAACCAAAAGTTTCCTAATGTACAAGAACTATATCATATCCAAGGACCCCGAATCTGACTTGGCGAAACTCCAAAGCCGGTTTAGCGAAATTTACCGCAACTATGAAGAAATTGAATCGCGTGTAGATGAAGATTCGATTTTGCAGTACCACTTTATTGCTTTTGAAGAGTGGCATCGCAAAAGTGACTATCAACGTCCTGTCCAGATGATCAAGCAGAAGGTGAACAACCTGATAAATGAGGATACAGATACAGAAGCAGCAATATTCATAAACCGATGTAGCTTGGAATTAAAAGAGAGTTTTGAAATCGCAAGGACGTTGTTTACGAAGCGCGATCCTTATCTTCTTGATATATTTGCCCTCAGTCGCCAAGCAATATTCTATCCACTACTTATCAAAGCTTATAAATGTGACCACTTGGATGGAAAGCAGAATTTTGAACGGATTGCCCAATTAGTAGAAATTATTTGCTTCCGTTTCAGCATTGGAGGATATAGGGCAGACAAAGGGCGTGAGCGTCTATATGGATTAGCCAAGGATTTCAATGGGGATTTCGATCAGCTCGCCAGTGATCTCCAAGACTTTGTTGAATGGAACTGCGGCGATTCTGATTTCCAACGTTGTCTTCTGTCTCCCGCCTTTCACTCTGATGTGAATCCAAATGATCAGAGATATCTCTTTTGGAAATACGAGAATTATCTCAGAGCAGTAGAACAGCCAATTTTTCCTGAGATGTCCTATGACGAATTTGCTAACGCTGATTCAAGGCGAAAATTCTCAATTGAGCATATCATCCCCCAAAAACCGACTGATAACGAAATTGTTGCGGATAAATCAATCAGGCCAAGGATGACCTGGAATTTTAGGGTGGATTACCTCCACAGCATAGGAAATTTGACGATTGATCCACTCTCTGCGAATGCTAGCAAATCAAATCAGGACTTTGAATACAAAAACCAGAAATATTTTCGCAAGGCTCCACTCAAAGCACAAAACGAATTGTGTGAGTTCCTCAATTCAAAAACAGGACGATGGGATAAGGTCTCCATTTCCAACAGAGCACAGAAGATTTTAGCCTTCGCCTTGGATCATTGGAATCCTCGGAATGTGTAAACTGTTGAAGGAAATCTTTTTTTCGATGCCTATAGAAACTTATCAAGAGCCGAAGAGGCCCCTGCAACAACTAGCTCATTCTAAAAAAGAGTTGCTAATTTTCCGGTGATCCGATTTTATGGAAAAATCAGTAAAAAGTGTATTTAGCACGAAATTGAATAAATTTGTTAAAACGCTCAACTCGTACGTTGCTACCCGTGATGGACAATGGACAATCAAGGGTTTTATTGATATTTACCGAAGGATTTATACAATTTCATCGGACACAAAAATTGTATCTAAACTCTTAGAAATCCATCTATTCCCGCGGTTGCTGGCATTCGCGGAAGAGATCGGTTACACGCTTGTTCCTGCGGAAAAGCAGAATTATTACCCAGATATTTCTTTCATCAGCGAAAACGAAAAACACAAATTTGCTCTTGATTTCAAGACAACGTATAGGCTTCCTGAAAATCCAGAATTCTGCAACGGATTCACGCTTGGTTCCCATGGAAATTATTTCACAGATCGCGATAACCGTAAAAATATTCAGTTTCCCTACAATGAATACACGGGACATTTCTGTTTGGGAATCATCTATACACGGGCAAGTGCTACATCAATTGACGAAACAAAGTCTTACGCCCTTGCGCAATTAGATTCAATACCCTCTGTCATTAGAAATTTTCAGTTTTTTGCGGTTGAAAAATGGAAAATTGCCAGCGACAGAAGAGGTAGCGGTAATACGGCAAATATAGGTAGCATCAATAAAATCGCTGACATTCTATCAGGCAACGGTATGTTCCGTCTGTTGGGCGAAAAGTGGTTTGACGACTATTGGATGAATTACGGGAAAATTACTGTGCAGGACGATACTGGCAAAACCAAAAAGATTACAAACCTGTATGATTTCGTAACCTACAGAGGTGGAGATACGAGCCTCGTCATCCCGCGGGCATCACGAAGGAAGGCACGTTTAAAATGAAAGTCCTTATTCCACCGATAAAGTGTCAGGGTATCAAAAGTAAGTTGGTCAAATGGATAGACGAGACGCTCCAGTGGGACAACAAAGGGGTCTGGATTGAGCCGTTTATGGGATCCGGGGTTGTCGGGTTTAACCTCAAACCACGTAAGGCAGTTTTCTGTGATACTAATCCACATCTCATCGCCTTCTATCAAGGAGTAAACAACCGAACAATCAATCCGATTATTGTCCGAGAATTTCTCGAATCAGAAGGAAACGAATTGGCCAAACATGGTGCAGATTATTATTACGAAGTCCGAAAACGATTTAATGCAGAAAAGTCGCCTTTAGACTTCCTATTTCTGAACCGTGCTTGTTTCAACGGGCTCATCCGTTTTAACAGAAAGGGCAAGTTTAATGTGCCGTTCGGACATAAACCTGAACGCTTCTCCAAGGCGTATGTTACTAAGATTGTGAATCAGGTGGGGTGGGTTGCCAAACGTGCCAGCCTCAACGACTGGACGTTTTTACATCAGGATTTTCAAATAACGCTTTCTCGCGCAGCCGAAGCGGATCTTATCTATTGTGATCCGCCTTATGCCGGACGACACACGGATTATTTCAACACGTGGGACGCAACACATGAAAAATTGCTCTATGCAGGATTGAAGGCGACTCCAGCACAGTTTATCCTCTCAACATGGCATAGCAACGAACACAGAGAAAATCCTGCAATTTCAAACCTATGGTCAGAATTTAATGTCATCACGAGAGAACATTTTTATCACGTCGGTGCCAAGGAATCAAATAGAAAACCCATGTTAGAAGCACTCGTCACTAACTTTAAACCCGCGGCACCTGTACATAGAAAAGATGCCGATGAATTTGGAAATTATCACGCAGACGCGCTACAGTTGAGATTTATTCGTGATAATAAAAGACGATCGATATCCTCCCGGGAAAACGCTTCTACGGAAACCAAATAGTCGTAAAAGATGAATTCCCTATTGTTTTTTTAGCGGTATGTGTTATAATTGAATAATAAGCAATTTTTTTCAGTGCTACGCGCAATCATATAGGAAACGAAACTATGACTTATGTTGATGGATTGTTGTCATCGTTGACGCGTGTTAGGAAAGCACGCTCATTACGCGCATCCTCCTGGGATACAACAGGCAGAAATAACGACGCATGGGACATTGCTCCCGGTGAAACCCGCGTTATCGCAGATCTCAAAGGTCCCGGATGCATTAATCACATCTGGATGACACAGCCAAACGGTTATCGAAATGTACTGATCCAGATGTTCTGGGATGATGAGGAACATCCAAGCGTTCTCTGCCCCTTAGGCGACTTCTTTGGACTCGGAAATGAAATCGTTAATTCATACGATTCCATGCTGTTTTCCGCTTCTACAGCCCGAAACAACGAGTTCAATACAGGCTGCGCGCTTAACTCCTATTTGCAGATGCCTTTCAATCGCAGTGCAAGGATCGAACTTGTTAACGAAGGCGACACAAACCATCGTCAATACTTCTACATCGATTATGAGCAGTATCCCGAGCCTCACGCTGATGATGTTGCCTATTTTCATGCACAATTCCATCGTGAAAATCCATGTGATGGATGGGGGCATGAAATTCGCGTGAATACGCCAGAAGCCAATATCATCAACGCAGAACGACTCGCATGGGACACCAACTACCTCATTCTCTCCGCCGAAGGCACGGGCCACTATATAGGTTGTAATCTCTCGGTTACCAACTTCCAAGGCACATGGTGGGGCGAAGGTGATGATATGATCTGGGTAGACGGCTACAAGTGGCCGCCCGACCTGCACGGCACTGGTTCAGAAGATTATTTGAATCAAGCCTGGGGAATGCAAGAAAATGCGTTCGCACATAACGGTTCTTCTATCCATGAAAATAATACAGGCGGCTACCAGACCTCCTATGTCTATCACCTCGAAAATCCTGTCTGTTTCGAGAAGGAAATTCGGGTTACGATAGAGCACGGACACGGCAATCATCTCAGTAATGAGACATCCTCTGTCGCGTACTGGTACCAAATTGAGCCGCACGCACCCTTCGGGATTTTACCTGTCGCACAACGTAAACCCGTCCTAAAGGATGATGCCGGAGCATGGCAGATCGAACCCTCTGCGCAAACACCTTCACAAGAGATTGAGCTCAACGATGAAATGAAGCAGATGAAACAGAAATGGAGTGAGAGAGAATAGATGCTCACCGGTACTCAACAGTTTTTAGCCACATGTATCGGAAAAACAGAGGAAGAAAACAATCAACCTACCGATGCCCAAGATGGCGACGAACCCCAAACGGAATTAGAATTCACAACTGATGACAATTCCTTAGATGACGCTGAAGCCACAGCGTCATCTACTGCCGATACTGAGGTTTCCGAACAAACGGAAACCGAAGAAAACGATGCCTCACCTGCTCCTGAGGAAGCACATCTGGAAGCGGATGTTCCGCCTGTCACCGAAGAGCAGAGCGTCCAAATACAGCCGGATAGTAATCCAGCACGTACAGATGAGAATACTGAAGCAAACGAGGATAACACGCCCTCTGAATCGAGTGCAGGTGATGCCCCTCCTGACGAGGTTACTAATTTCGCGCCCGCTGACAATTCGGACACCGAAGACGAGCCAGAATCGCTAGTGGAGACTGTCCTGTCCGCCGAGGAAACTGAGGACAATGCGCAGGCCACAGAAATCAAATCAGAAGGAACAGAAGAGAGCGATGATACTGAAATAGAACCAGAAACTCCTGAACCCACAATACCTATAAACCTTGGTATTATTGAGGAGATTTACGACTTCGTAGAGATGTTTGAACACAGCACTGTCTCTGGTGCAGAACAAGCCTCTGCCAATAGCACAGATTCTTCAGGCGGTGTCCCAAAACCCGTAATCTTTGAACATCCAACACCAACAGAAGTCGCAAAAATTGATTATACTATTTCACTGCCCGATGTTGATAGCAATGATAAACTTTTACTCCACTTTTCCATCGGTTTAAGGGATGGTGTCGCATTTGACGATACCGAGCGACAACCTGGAGGCGTAAAGTTCGCCATCGAAATTTCCAATACAGATGAACCCACTGCGCCAGAAAGACGCTTCGAATCAGTCTCAACTGAATGCTGCTGGCAGGAAGAAAGCATCGACCTCACAAGTTACGCCGGTAAAGAGATTACGCTCTCATTTTTGACAGAATGTAATGTCCAAGGCAATAGTAACTACGCTTGGGCATTGTGGGGCAAACCGCAGTTATACAAACTTAAAGAGAAGCAGCTTCGGAAAGCCAAAAGAGACACTGAACCGCAACTCCGATGTGGTATCGCTATTGTACACCTTGATGATGAAAGGACGCACTTCTTGACGTTCAACCAGCCTGTTTCGACAGCAGCCTCGGCACTAACAGATGTCTGTATCGAAACATTGGGTATAGAAGAACGCCCGGTTCAAATATCACTTTACGCTGCACAACCGAAACTGGAAATTGTGAGCGTAGGACCAACAGCCGCTGTCGTTACAGCCGGCGAAGATTTCGAGGTACAATGCATCCTTCGGAACACTGGTAGCGGCCCTTTAGGCAAAGCGGATACCGCTCGAATCGCTGTCAATGGCATGAAGCTAAGACGTGGCAGACCCCGGCAGACGATCAAAGAAATTGAACCAGGTCAAGAAAGGACTGTCTTCTGGGTCGCTCGCCGCCTTCCACATCCGACTGTGGTCTCTTTCTCAGTTTCGCTTAAATGCCAAACCGCAGCCGGTGAAGAACGTCAGACGGCTCAAGGTAGCGTCTCGGTACGCCCCGCACAACCCAAACTCACGACCAAAGTAATAAAAGAACTACACACCTATACCCAAGATGGAAACGTCGTGATGGGGAACAAACAACTCCGTATCGTTTTTGTTCGCAGCACCCAGACGACTACTGCTGAACAGAACGCTGTTGAACGCGGATTTGAATATTACATACTCTTTGTCGCAAAAGGCGGCAATTACCAGCGAGTGGCGACCAGTCCAGCACTTTCCGAGGTTACCTACCTTGATGCAGCACAAAACCGCCAAACGTTTCAACTTGTTCCAACAGGATACCAACTTGCTGGTAACGAGAACGAGTCTATTATTCGGTTAAGCGGCACAAACACGGACGCTGACGGTGTGAAATGGGACTATGAGATGCAGTGGGCCCTCACTGAAGATGCGAACCGAGTTAAAACGGAATATCAATTGCAAACCGATGGAGATAGGGCACTGCTTTCTTTTCTCGGTCCGACGCTTTACGCTGGATGTGGACGCAATCCGGAAAAGAAAACTGCAGCACTGTTTCCTGGACTCGAGTTCTTGGAGAATGACGAGCACTCTTCAAGCACGCGGGACGCAGCGCCACCCCTCAATAATCGTCTGGTCCCACACCCCTATAAAATTACGGTTCCAGTCATGGCAGTAGAGATGCAGAAATCAGTCGTCGGTATCATCTGGAATCCACTTGATACTTGGGATGGCGAAAACCAAATGCTCTCGGCGATGTTCGCTTCACCCAATTGGCATCAGCACCAGAAAAATCACGCACTCGGACTGTTTCTACCGACTGTGCCAGAATGGGTCCAGGAAAATGAAAAAGAGGCTTCCACCCCATATCCATTGACGCCTTCGCGTCCGATATCCATCAAAAGCGAAATTATCATCAACGGAAACGCCTCTATTTTAGATGCCGTAGCACACTGGACTGATGCTTACGGCACTCCCGAACCGCTTGAGCCGCCCCGAAGCGATGAAGAAGAACTCCTACTCTCACGGCACGGATTTATGCACACTACATGGGACGAACACACCCGAAAATCTCGCCACTGTGTGGATTGGGAAGCCCATAATGAACCCGGCTTCGGAACCTTACTCTGGTACGATTACCTCGTTACAAAAGATGAAGAAGTGAAAAAACGGGCAGCAGAAATTGCTAAGAACACCATAACCGAATCAGGTAAGCAAGGATTGGCTGCTCGCGGCTCCTGTCACATTTTGAGATGGGAATTCCCTTTCTATATCGGGAACATAGACGCCGCATTAACCTATATGGAGGAAGAAGCGCAGCAGCATATCTCTACGCAAGAACCCGATGGAAGTTGGCGATGGCATCCATCAAGCACTAAAACTGCCTCCCTTGGAAAGGAGGGCGAAGCGGTACTCGGCACCTGTGCTGATTCAGCACTTCTACTCCTCAAGCATGCGCGAATCACTGGCAACAACACATCACGGGATGCAGGTGTAAAAGCTCTTGAATTCATGAAGCAATTCTCGTTGCCACGCGGTGCACAAATGTGGGAATGTCCGATGTATCAACCCGATGTCCTCGCCGCCGCACATGCAATCGGAGCTTACGCGGAGGCTTACGAACTCACAAGAAAAAAAGAATATCTCAAACGCGCAATGCATTGGGCAGAAACAGCAATGCCATTCCTCTATCATTGGCATCTGCCAGACCGGCCCGGTATGCAATTCGCTTCAATACCCGTTTTCGGTACGACTTTCTATACACACCCATGGTTCGGCGTTCCTGTTCAATGGAATGGATTAGTTCTCGCCTACTACCTACAACGCCTCAACCAGCACACCAAGGATGAACGGTGGGGCAAGATCGCTGAAGGCATTACGGTCAGTGCAATGTATCAGCAGTCGGAAGATGGTGAACTGAAAGGCACCTATCCCGACGGATTCTACGGTTTTTGCACTGAAGGTAGGGGACCGCATCTGAATCCTGAAGATATTATGGTGAACGTCTATACGCTCCGAGGGCTTGATCCGGTTATCAAAACGGCTACCGTAGGTGATGTCCATCTTAGCTCAGGCGCAAAGGTAGACGCCTTTACCCTAATCGATACCGGTCAACTAAACTGGCAGCTCAGCTACGCTGAAAACGAGGCAAGTTATTCCCTTATTGTTGGTTATGGACGTGCTCCACAAACCCTTCGCGCAAGATACCAGTTCGCAGCACCCGTGGATGACGACTCAACCCCTGATGCCTCTGAACAGGTTAATGAACCAAGTAAACACGCAGAAACCGAGATCCCAGCCGTGCAAAATCTTGAAGATGTTGAATCCGGATGGCTTTATATCGAAGATAAGGATGCTATATTGGTAAAGTACCTGCACGCCACCACGGATGTGCAGTTTGAACTTTCCGTATAGTAGTAGGCACGCACCGTGTGCCATTACATCAATGCAGACATACGCGGGGATGAATCTCTTATTAAGTCCCGCCCAAAATAAGGAGACTCTATAAAATGGCTAAGCAGATTGTATTCACGACGCTCATGCTGGTTACCGTAGCACTTGTTGCCTTTGTCTTGTTCACACATAACGCAAACGCCCAAGACGACGCAGCTACAGTAGATGGTCCAATGGTAAACTTCAAAGTCTTGGGTGGCTTTATTATTGAAGGTATCGTCTTTAGCATTGTCGGTTTAATTATTCTGATGGTAGGCTACAAAGTCTTCGATATGGCGACCCCCTACGACCTAAACCGCCAAATCGCTGAAGAGAATAACACTGCTGCTGGTATTGCCGTCGCTGGTGTCCTCATCTCGCTCGGTATCATCGTCGCGGCAGCGATGGGCTAAATACTACGCATTGAATCGCACGTTTCCTTTACCGGATGATGAGAAGACTGGAAGATTGGAGCAGCATTTTTTGTTTGCTTCTGGACTTCCAGTCTTCTGTCCAAACGTGCTCACGAGAGCAGCAAGTACGTATAACCTAAATAGCCGCCTTTGTAGCATAATCTGTTAGATCGTACCTATTGCGGTGCAGTCTCACAGTCTAAGCTACGAAATGCCTTGAATAATCAATTCCCTTGCATAAAGACGAGTGTCTATATACCTAAAATTTTGTAAGTCGCAATTTGAGTTAATTATATAACTTCAGGAACGCGTAAATATCATGGGCAACTTATTTAAAAAAAACTGTATCGTTCTCCATGAAAATTGCACGACTGCGTTAGATAATGGGTGCGTTGAATCCAAAATCGATCTGTCTTTTCTCGATCCGCCTTTCAATCAGGACAAGGCATATAATATGTGGGACGACAATTTGTCTCCAGCGAAATATTGGGAGTGGATGCACGATATCTGTGCAAAGATGTATGCTTTGACTTCCGATGGTGGTGCAATCTACTTCATGCAACGAGAAAAAAACACGGAATTCGTGCTGAGGTGCCTACGCGATACCGGATGGAGTTTTCAAAACCTGATTATCTGGAAAAAGAAAACCTCAGCAGTCCCCGGGTCGAAACGTTTCGGCAAACACTACCAAGTCATTGCGTTTGCAACTAAGGGTAAAACCCCGCGCGTTTTCCATCGGCTGCGCATTGATCCACCTCTCCCTGCAGGCTATAAACACGCGCGCGTAAACGGTATGTTTGTTACCGACGTGTGGGATGATATCCGTGAGTTAACCTCAGGCTACTTTGCGGGCGATGAAGCATTACGTGATACAGAAGGAAATCGCTTACACAAACAACAAGCACCTCTTCAATTGCTTCTCCGGATTATCCTTTCTTCTACAAATCCGGGGGATGTTGTTCTCGATCCCTTCGCAGGCTCAGGGACAACGCTCGTTGTCGCAGAACAATTAAGACGCCGCTCAATAGGAATCGAACTCGACTCACATAACATCGCGCTTATTCAAAATAGACTTGACGAGCAGAGAAAATCAGATGATGTCTCGCGCTTTTTCAAGGATTATGCCTGTACCCGGGACTTGGAAACCATTTGGGGAGACCGCGAACTAAACAGAAAATTCGCGTCCTCCGACGAAACCAATACCAAACAGATGGCCTTTCTTGAGTCAAACCAATAAATGGCTTATTCAATTTATCATTTCTTCGCTGATTTATGCCGAAAAAAAGAGAAATTCCCTTTAACAAATAAACTTGAAAGTTTTCCATTTGATGAGCAAATGCTTTCTTGTATTAACACGGGAAAATTTCCTGATTTAGCCATTAAACTCAATCGTGGTGATTCACAGTTTACTGGTGGGGAATTGGTTGAACTCAAAGATAGCAAAATCTATGGAATTGCTTCCTTCAATTCAACAATCCCAACAGGTGAAAAGAATATTGAGAAGTTAACGGCAGGTCAAGAAAACATCATCCGAACACAGATGCAGGCAGCAGGCAATGACATACTTTCCTTACCTATCCGCCAGGTTTTTTACCTAATTCGTGGTAGAAAACAGTCAAACGTGAAAGTCTGCTTGACTCACGGAAAGTTTTTTGAGACAGTTCCCGTTTCAACACTAATTTCAGAGTCATTCGCCCAAGCTTTAGAAGAGTGCCTAAACGAACTTGGAGAAACTTTGTCGGCAGCAATGAAACAGAAATTGCTGGATCTGTTTAGTGAACAACAAACCTTCAGTAAAACAAGAAACGTAGACGATGCCTCAGTACGGTTGCGTTTTCGTATTATGACAGAAGTTAAAGCTGGTGCAAATATTCTGAATCCGAATCAATATCCCCAAATCCGAGATAATACATTGAACTTCGGTGTTCCATGTCATAGTGATACCGATCAGAATCGTCTGCACAGTCAAATGAAAACTGTTTTCAAGGAAATGAACTGTACAAGGCTATTTTCCCAAATGGAAATTTTTATTCTTCAACATTATTTTAACGGAAATTTTCTTATTTTTCAGACGAATCTACCAGCTTTGACTGAAGGAGCGTAGAACAATGGAAAAAACAACCTACTTAGCAGATCAGGTTGTCAGTGATGCCCAAATCCAAGAATGGGTGGAAACCTTCCACCAACGCGGCTGCCTGTTTTTACAAAATGTCTTGCCTCCCGATCTATGTGCCCAACTTCGTCAGGATTTAGAGTGGGCACTCAAAAATAACTCCAATGGCTTGAACAGTGGAAACCCCACACGTCACATGCACCTAAGCCATCGAATGTTTGAACACAGCGAAGCCAATCGTCAACTATTCGATCTCGAACCCATTGTCTCCTTCGCTGAAGCACTCGTCGCGGAAAATTGCCACGTCATTCACAACAATTCTTTCCAAACCTATCCGGGCGGAGGAATCACGTCGTGGCACCAAGATGATGCGCCGCACTACATTGTAACAGAAGGTGAACCGCCGAAGAACGTGCGACTGCCTGTGCTGCTTTTTACAGCGAATTACTACCTTACTGACGTCACTAAGATTGAACACGGCGGCACAGAAGTTGTTCCGGGTTCTCATCTTTTCGGCGCATCGCCGCCGAATCCAATCGAAGGAACGGAGTGGGAAGAAAAAGTCCAATACAATCTCGGAAAAGCGGGAAGTGTCATTATGTTCAACAACCAAGTATGGCATCGCGGCGGTCCGAACCAGAGCCAGCGCACCCGATATATCACCCAAGTAACTTACGCACGCCGACTCGTCGGGCATAAATATTATCCGTTCATGAACTATAACATGCCGGATTCTGTCTACAAAGACGCGAGTCCCCGTTTACGCCGACTGCTTGGCTTCCTCAACCACGGTGCCTACGGTTAAATTCTCGTGCGAGATTACCCAAAATAGCGTGTCTGAGAAAGTTGTCGCAACGGATTGGAAAATGCATCAAGAATACCTAAAGGCATTTGTAGATAAAGCAGATTCAGATGGACGTCCTTTGGCAGTGTGGCTGGAAGGGAGCTTTGCAAAGGGAACCGCCGACAGATACTCAGATATTGATATCCATCTATTGGTTGCTGAGGAAGATAAGGCTGCTTTTCAACAAGGCTTAGAATCTTGGCTATCTGATGTTCAACCGCTCGTTCTTTTCAGAGAAACATTTCCCGGACAGATGATAACCTGCATCACAACAGTAGGCTTACGGGTTGATGTGTGGTTACACGCTGGAGATACAATTTCTCTTGAACGCCCTAAGGTTCGTGTGTTATCTGCCACTGAAGGGTATATCCAATTCAAGGAAGCGTGCAGAAATAAGGATCCGAAAGATGTTAGCACAGCACTAACGCAGCATTTTAACGAGTTTTGGCGCGTCCTTTCCATTCTCCCCACAGTTTTAGGACGCGATGAGTGTATTTCGGGTTCCATGGGCATTACATTTCTCGTGATGTCGCTGACTGAAGTCCTCATTATAGGGAATGGTAATCAAAGGGACAGAGGTATAAAAAACATCAATGCTTTTATTCCACAAGCACTCAGAGAAGAGATCGAAACTGCATTGACAATGCAAAGCATCAATAGAGAAGGTATTGCCAAAGCAAATCTCCGATTAACAGCCATTATGCAACAGTACGGACCGGACATCGCAAAGCAGCACGGCGTAATTTACCCTTTCGCTTTGGAAAAGGCTGTCCTTAATTATGTCTCCAAAGAATTGCAGATATTAGGACTTTCCGACTGCTTAAACGAATTACACAGGTTTTAAACTGACAACCAACATGAAAGCAATTGTTTTCTCAGAACAGGGTAGCGTAGATGTGCTTCAGTATACAAATGTACCGAAGCCAACATTTGATGTCAATGAAGTACTGATAAAAGTCGAAGCCTGTGCCGTGAACTACCTTGATCTCCATGCACGGCGAAACCGACCGGAGATAGAAGCGAAACTCCGCCGAGGAGACACACCGCATATACTCGGATCCGACATCTCCGGGACAATCGCCGAAATTGGTGCCGCAGGTGGCGGTGTAGCGGTCGGGGATCGGGTTGTCCTCGCACCATGTATTCCTTGCGGCATCTGCAGCGACTGTCATCGCGGTGCGGAAAACTTGTGTGATACCCAAGAACTCATCGGCTTTCAAACAAACGGTGGGTACGCAGAGTATGTAAAAGCCCCTGCCCAAAACGCCATCCAAATACCAAAAACACTGTCGTTCGTTAATGCCGCTGCGATGCCAATTGCATACCTTACAGCATGGCACATGTTAATGACGCGCGCACAACTGCGGCCTGAGGACGATGTTTTAATTCTCGGTGTCGGAGGTGGAGTCGGAAGCGCGGGGCTACAAATCGCAAAACTAACCGGCGCCAGAGTTTTTGCTACAGCGAGCAGCGATGAGAAACTTGAACGCGCACAGCAAATGGGCGCAGATTTTACAATTAACTATAAAGACACAGATTTTTCTGAGGTTGTGCTCAATGTGACCGACGGACGAGGCGTGGATGTCGTACTTGAGCATGTTGGTGCCGCAACATGGGAACAGAGTATAGCGAGTCTTGCTAAAAATGGAAGGCTGGTTTCGTGTGGTGTCACGACGGGGAATATTGGAACAATTAACATCCGAAAAATGTATCAGAAGGAGTTGACTGTGATGGGTTCTGCTCTCGGCACGGTCACCGAACTCCGAACACTTATTCATCTCGCCGGACAAGGGAAACTCGAACCCATTATAGACCGAGTCTTACCGCTCGATCATGCGCGTGAGGCGCATCTGTTGTTGGAAAACCGTCAAAATTTCGGTAAAATTTGTTTATGTCCTACAGATAAGGTATACTGAACACTAAACACATTACTCCGTATCTGAACGTGTTTTTTTTCCTGCTGCCGCTCTTGCCGCTTCCGCTTTCGTCTTGAGAAATTCATAGAACTCATAGAGCGTGTCTTTGTCCTTCTCAGTAAATTCCATCATGCCCTTAAACATAGTACTCACCTTTGGATCGGCTAAGAGATCATCGTACCGTCTCTCCTCCTTCCCAAGTAAATAATCTGTGGTTACCTTTAGTGCATCGGAAAGACTGGAGAGCGTATTAAACGAAGGCTTACGAGTTCCTGACTCAAATTGCGAGATTGCAGCCGGCGTTAAATTCGCTACGTTCGCGAGTTCTGTTTGCGTCATTTTCAACTCACGACGACGCAGCTTTATACGTGAAACGACTTTATCAATCTTCTTTGATTCTTTTGATCCTTTGTCCACGTTTGACTCCCTATTACGAGTTTATAAAACTAACAAACACCTGATTGCTTTGTTTTTTATAATTTTAGAGCATCAATATGCAGATTTATAGAGACCTCTATTTTGATGAGAAGCAAAAACGTGAAATATATTTTAACCTAAAATAATCTTAAATGCAAATTTTAATTTGACAAAAATTGCGATAATAGTATAAAATATCACTATTACGCCTTTTAACGAATACATTAGCAGGCATTGAGAAGAAAAAACTTGCCAAAAAATACGCAACCCGCGTTCCATTTTGTCAGATGAGCGTCGGTATCGCTTTCGCTTGCGTCCGATACTCTCTATGGGTATTTGCGCCATGAAGGGTAACAATACGAAAAAAGAGATTGGTGGGAGACTTTACAACATGAGAATTTGTAATAGGAGTGAGCACAACTCGCGACGTGCCAGGGTCATAGTAAATCCAACCGTACAATATACGCGTGCAAGCTGGACTGTAATGCTCTGCATCGCTATTTTACTCGTCAATGGACTCTGCAACACCGCATACACCCAAACTGTTTCTAGTACCGGTATGAAGTCCGCAGCTATTCAGATCCGGGATGACCTATCCATCGGCAACATTCGGAAGGACATTGCTCGTCTGTCAAGTCTGGAGAGCCGTGTAACAGGCTACCCACAAGCCGCAAGCGGCAGCAAGTATATTTTTGACCGGTTTGTTGAAATCGGGTTGCAAAACGTAGAGAGCCGCGAGTTTCCCGTTACTGTGCCGATTGATCACGGCGATAGCATCATTGAGGTAATCTCACCGGAAGGCACTGTTCTACATAGCTTCAAACTCACTCCACTGTGGCCAAATCTCGTCCGAACTTCTCTATTGGCAGATGGAATTAAGCATACCGTTTTAGCAGATGAAACACTCCAAGACATCGCCACAAGTTACCAGATTTCTGAAGAGGCTATCCTTGCAGATGAACGAAACAAATTCTTAGCAACCCCTGTTGTGGAAGGAAGTAGTGTATTCATTCCAACCGGAGGTTTATCCGGTCCTCTCCTTTACGGCGGCGATAGTGAGCTTGCCGACTTTAACGGCACCAACATCGGTGGATTCTGGTATGAACTTCAAGATGGAGATACGCTTACATCGCTTGCCCGGCGCTATCTCATCACCGAAGCCAGCATCACCGATGACGTACTCAACGAACATCTGCAGAAAGCATCTGATGGGATTGACAACGACGAAGATAGCACCATTGATGAATACGGCGAAATCCCACTCCTTTCCGAGATTCGCGGATGGGCAACAGACGGCATCGATAACGACGCCGATGGCTGGACAGACGAAATCCCAGGGGACGCCACCGATGGGATTGACAACAATAACGATGGACAAGTCGATGAATCTGGTGAATTCGTTGCTGCCAGCGAAGCGCATATCTTCATACCGAAAGGTGCCATAGCTCTTCTCGATTTCAACTCCAGCACCCGCTACATCAACGCCACAATGCTCGGTGGCACTGCTATCATTTTTATTGAACCCGATACAACAATCCGAGGCGAAGCAGAGAACAAATTCGGTACAGTCCCTGCCAACATACCGCGATTCTGGATATCTAAAGCAGATGCAGCCTTCCTTACCAATTTGCTCGAACAAGAACACAATGCAGGAAATCAGGTAAATGTTCGCGTCAGAGGTAGGATGACTTGGGAACGCCGTGTCGGCCAGAACATACGCGGCTTTTTGGAAGGTGGCGACCCGTCTCTACGGGATGAACTCATCGTCCTCACCGCTTACTACGATTCCATGTCCATTGCACCTGCTATAGCACCGGGAGCAGACCCCACCTGTGGTATCGCTACACTCATGGAACTCGCGAGGCTTTTTAGTCAACCCCAATACCGCCCGGGCTATTCCGTGCTTTTTGTCGCAGTTGATGGACATTTCCAAGGGCTCGCCGGTATGCGCGCATTTATGGAAGGCATCGGTCAGGACATCGTCGGAAGTGACACAGACTCTCCGGGCACACCCACGATGCACGGACTACGCCGCGGATTGTCTACGGATGTTATCGAATTTGAAGAATTAGGTAGAAGACTTCTACTCTCGATCGACCGGAGCGTCTTAGTCGATCTTCCCTCCGATTTCTTCCACGGCATACATAAGGTAAAGTCGGACTTGGACTCCTTGGCGACTACCTTAGACGGTTTAGCGGAAACCCGCGGCGAGATTGAATCCCTTACGAACCAGCAGCGCGACTTCTCAGAACGTCAGAAAAAGCAAGCAAAGCAAGGAGAGAAGAACCGAAAACGCGAGAAGCAAGAATTCACAGGCGAAGAGAAAAGCATATTATTGGCAAACCTTTCCCGTTCAAAGAAGGAAGCACTACAAACAACGCACTTCCTACGAGATATTGTCAAGGAATTAACTGATGTTCGTACTGTTGCCCTAAACACAAGTCGAACAGCACAAAGTGAATTAATCACGACAATTGGTCTGCCAATCGCCCGTCTTGACACGTGGGCTATAGAGAAACTGATTCAAGCCATAGAAACCGGGACTATTGATGAATATGCTACGAATCCAAAAGACGCCTATCTGATTCCTGTACAACAGAGTTCAGGCTGGAAAATTCCGGTCCCTGGAGACCTCCCCCAAGAATTGGTGTCTGACATTGAAATGCTAAACAACACGCTTGCAGACTGGGAGTTGGGTGATAAACGCAAATTCGCCCTAATGTGGACACCTGAGAAAATAATGGACCGGCACCTCGATTTACACGGACTCGATGACGTGAAAAACGCCCGCAGCGTTCTACGCGGTGCCGATGAATCCCAAGAAATCGCTATTCAACGGGAAATCCAACTACTCGAAAAAGTCTTAGCCCAAATTCCCGACAGTCAGCCTTTTGAAGACCAAATCAAAACAAGTATCCGCAAACTCAAGGAAGCATATACGTCTCAAGACACCAATTCCTTGCTCTACGGCGGGAGATTCCTTTCCAAAGCTGGCATCGAACGCTTGAACACCATCGATGCCCAACTCCGACAACGTTTAACTGAATCCGAAGACACCACTGATGCCGCTGTCTTAATCGCCGATCTCCTTAAAGACAAACAAAGCATCTTTGAAATCGGACTCCGAAATGCTCGTCTGGAGCGCACACGTATCGAAAACTTGATCGCAACTTCTGGAACGCTCGGAAGAGAATACCTCGCTGAAGAACAACTCATCTTGGAAAATTACCTCTCAGATAATGAAGTGGAGCAGGCACTCAAATTACGCGCTCGCATCGCATCACATATTATTGAAGTAGCACTGCTGGAAAACGCCAAAAAACGAGCAGCCTCAGACATAGTCGCACTTGGAAACCTCATGGAAAGGTTGCCTACAATGGACACCGACCTTGATGCAGAGACCAAGGTCCTCTTGCGCGATAACCTGCTAACTCTCCGAAATGCGCGGTTTCGCAACATTCAAAGCCGCATTCAAAAGATGCTCCGTATTGACACGGGAGAATATAATCGGAAACTCGGACAGATCGAAGCCGCCATCGCACTTCAAGATCTCTTTAATCGCTACTATACCTCCCTCTATGTTAGCATCGACCTCTCCTCGCAGTCGAATCAGTTCGGTGTGTTCAACAAAGGATGGTTCTATGACCAGCAGCCCGAATTCGTCCTACGCCGCGAGTTTGCAAGCATCGGCAATCAACTCGCTTCCTACGCAGAAGATGCCGATTTTGGGGTCCGTGTCCGTAAACTTTGGCAATGGACAGATGACCAGATCCGACAAGCTGTTATGGAACAACAATGGACAGTCGCAGACGGGATCTCTGATAAATCTGCACTCGAAGGAAAAACCCTTGAAACGTTACTGAGTGCACACTTCAGCAAACTCACTGGACTTAGTGGGGTGAGCCGCCTAATGAAAATGCAGTTCGAGCAGTGGCGTAACCAAGGCGAACCCTCCGAGGACATGCTTAAGGATATGGACTATATTCGCAAAGAGGTTGAGCGTTTTATCCGAAACGATGTCCGAACTGCAAAGAAGAATCGGAAGAACAACATCCGGACGCGGGAGCAGTTGGACGCAATGTTACGTCTCCGACACGAGGACCCAGAAACCTTCACAGACGACGAAATTGAGGACATTAAAACCCTCATCTCAATCGCAGGTCTCGGTGGTGATTCAAACTTTGTTAACGCTATCTCCGCAAGCGGCGGAAAAACTTGGAAAACCTATATCCCCGGTAAGATTGCCTTTGACAGCGAAGTAGCAACACTCGTCGGAAAAACCGGTATCGCTTTCGCAACCATTGAAGATGCCCGTGTCTTAACCGATACACCACTCGACACAATCGAACGAGTCGATTTGAGCGAAAGTGGCAATCTCCATCAGCAGGCACAGACCCTTGCATCACTACTCATCCAAGCACTCCGGGACGAAGAAATGCCCACCGCTGCACGCGTCGGTAACTTCTACTGCAACCTCTTCGGCGATGTCGTTGAATTTGATGCACGCGAGTCCGCACTACCGAATAAACCCGTCCCCTATCCTATTTTGACGCTCCGCAGAAAAAATAAAAGTATGATGGGTGTACGCGGAGACCTATTCGTCATGGGCGATAATAAGGGAAACTTTGAAGTTGCCGGGTTAGCCATGGAAGGTAGAGCCACACGACGCCTCAGAGGCGTACAAGAAGTCGAGGCATATATTCTTGACCCAGACTCCGGGGACATCGTCTACGCACCGGATTTAGGGGATTACGGCGCGAAGCTGCTTCCTAACCAAATCCCCATTAATACCCGTAGACGCGGTTGTCGGGTCGTCACATTCCCGTGTGTCTCCACAACCATCTATGATCTCGTGGATCAGCGGTATTTGAGAACCCTTCGCGAACTTGAAGTCTACGACGCACTCACCGATAGCGCACCAGAGAAGTACGGGATGTCAAAACCGTGGCAGCAGGAAGGTGTCTCGGCAGCCGAACCGATTGCCCTCGTTTATAGTGAACCGAACACTCGTATTAAGGTCGGAATGGCTTATGGACAAATCGGTAAACGCCTCCTACTCATCAAAGCAACGAAAAGCGGAATGAAAAACCCAACGCTTTACACCGGCGAAGGATTTGTTGTCCGAGAGAATGGGCGGATTCGTCTTACTCCGTACGTCGTTGTCCGCGATATGTGGTGGCTTGATGAAAACCGATCACAACTCTATAAACGTTTCGGTATCTCCAGTGACCGGCTCGACAAACTCCATCAATTTGCGAATGAGTACCTCGCACGCGCAGAAACTGAGCTTCTACAAAATGATTATCAGCAGGCACTTAAACTCGCACGCGCAGCCTGGGGTTATGAATCACGCGCATATCCAGATGTTAAACAGACGGGTAACGATGTTGTCAACGGCGTAATGTTCTACCTCGCCCTGTTGATGCCGTTCGCCTACTTCATGGAACGTCTCATCTTCGGTTTCCCGAACATCCACAAGCAGATTTTAGGATCGTTTGGGATCTTTTTACTCGTATTCTTCTTCCTAAGCCAGGTCCACCCAGCGTTCCAAATTGCAACCACCCCTGTGATTATCTTAATCGCGTTCGTTGTGCTTGCCTTGACAGTTATTGTCATTAGTATCATTGTCCGAAAATTCGAGGAACAACTTGAAAAGATTCGGCAGGAAGGAAGCAAGGTTTACAAAGCAGATGTCGGAAGATTGAGCGCGAGTGCCGCAGCGTTTAGCTTAGGGATCTCCAACATGCGAAAACGGAAAGGACGGACAATCCTAACCTGCTGCACACTGGTAATTCTCACTTTCACCGTCATCTCGTTTACCTCTGTGCGGACGTTCATGCATCCGAATAGAACGAGCCTTCCGCAGGTAACGCCTCGCTACACAGGACTCCTCATTCGTGACCAGTACTGGCGCCCGTTAGAGGAACCCGTGCTGACCTCTGTCCTGAACGATATGCAAAAGACGCAAATCACTCTTACCGCCTTGGAACGACTGCTGGCACGGAAAAATGAAATCTTGACCAAGCAGGGACAACAACCAATTAATATCGCGGAAGCCGTAGAGGCTTTAGAGCAAGGTGGTTTCATTGAAAAAGTAGATGAAGAATCCATAGTAATCGTTCGGAATTCCGTCGCACCGCGCGCATGGTACCAATCCTCAGGAACCGGAGATCAATCTTTTGTTCAACTCACACGTACAGCGAATCCTGCAGATACGTCGCCGCCGACGCATCCCCTTACAGGTGAAGCACTAACCTTTGCGGCGAATATGCTTGTTGGCATGAACGAAGCAGAACCCGAGGTCAGCGGTATCAACAGATACCTCCAATACGGAAAATGGTTCAATCCTGCTGACGCCGAGGGGTGGCCAACAGAATGGCCCTACGCTATCGTGCTACCCAAAGGGATGGCAGAATTGCTGAAGATTACCGAAAGCGATATGGGGAAAGCAACCGTTTCTGTCTACGGCGCCGACTTCACTGTTGTTGGTGTCCTCGGTATCGGTTTCAAGGACCTCACAGACAACGACGGTGAAGAGTTAACCCCGGTTGACTATCAGTTGATGCAACAGCAACGGAGCCGTGGTGCAACTGGTGATGAAACACTCGAAGGTGAATTACAGAAATACCTCCATCTCACACCAGACAGTGTCGCTATTCTCCCTTACGACGTAGTCATGAACCAAGGGGGCACACTCCGAAGTGTTGCCGTCAACATGGAACCACAAGAGGATGACCCGCAACTGTTAGGGGCGATTGATAAGTTGGACCTCATCATGGCACCCCTCATGAACCGCATCGCTCTTGACTTCTTTGTAGGACGCGATAAAGACACATACCTCTACAGCAGCATCGGCATGACGAGTTTTAGCGGGATGGGTAACCTATTTGTGCCGATCCTAATCGCTGCTCTTATCGTACTCAACACTATGCTTGGAGCCGTTTATGAGCGTGTCCGAGAAATTAGCATTTATAGCTCCGTTGGACTCGCCCCCGTACATATTGCCTTCCTATTTTTGGCAGAAGCGTGCGTATACGCTATCGTCGGCGCAGTTCTGGGATATCTCATGGGACAAGCAATCGCGACAACGCTCGTAAACTTCGGGTGGCTTGCTGGGTTAACACTCAACTATTCCTCAATGTCAACTGTCGTCGCAACGATTATTGTCATGCTTGTTGTGCTACTCAGTACCATGTATCCAGCGATCAAAGCCTCGCGGATGGCAGTACCCGATATTGAACGCAAATGGAAACTTCCGGAACCCGAAGGTGATGTGTGGCATTTTAATCTCCCGTTTACCGTCCTTGAAGAGGAGGCACTCGGTTTGAATGTGTTTATGCGCGACTATTTCGAGGCACACGCAGACGAGTCTGCCAGCGATTTCTATACCGACCAAGTCGCGTTCAGTACCGTGGAATCTGAAGGGGAAGATGCCTATCAGATTAGTATGATGGTATGGCTGGCACCCTATGACTTAGGTGTAAGCCAGTCTATCCAGTTCATTACATCCCCTGTAGGAGGAGAAGAAGAAGATCTCTATAAGATCACACTGGATGTGCATCGCGAGAGCGGCGAGATCGCCTCTTGGAAGCGTGTAAACCGACGCTTTCTCAACCTACTGCGGAAACAACTCCTGATTTGGCGGACATTCAGTGTTGATATCCGAGCAGAATTCCATGAACGCGGTAGAACGGAAGGAACAGACGAATCGGAAACAGGGCAACTCGATCCCGTCCCAGCACCGGCGGATTAAAGTCCCCACCGCAGATATGGTTTGAAAAGGAAAATAATTAGAAAATGGAAAAATTAGCGAGCCTTATCATCATCATTGGCACTTTCTTATGGCTGTTCAGCATTCTCGTCCTTGAGGGAAGTTGGCAGTGGCAGATGTTCTCAGCACTTGTGTTGATAATTGGCATCTTCTTTGCACATTTCTGGGAAGAATTTCGAGACACGGACAGCACCGAAGGGTCAGACGAAGAGTAAGGATTAGTTATCAGTCGTCAGTTATCAATTGTTAGAAAGCACACTTCTTACGGATAACTGATAAAAGGAGAACATTCAATTTGGCGAGAGAAAGAGTATCACAGGCAGATGAATGGGGAGCTTGGGCGCAACGATACGACATTGAAGGTGGTATTCGTACCTTTGAGTCTGGGCTAACGGTCAAGGTGTTCGTCGGAGCACTTTTCGTTGGCTTGCTGATGATGCCCGGTGCTATTTATCTCAGTTACGTATCCGGTCAATCTGGGGCTGATGCAGCGCCTTGGGTTGCGGTTATTCTATTTACAGAACTCGCGCGGCGCTCCTTCACAACTGCAAGGCGGCAGGAGCTTTATATGCTCCTCGCACTGACTGGTGCTGCTGTCGGCAGTGGGCTGCAGTACCGGAACTTTATCTGGTACGCCTACTTTGTCAATACACCACAGGCAGCTTCTTACGAAATCGCTGATAAAATCCCGGATTGGATCGTGCCAGCAGGGGATTCTGTCGGTGTGCTCACGCGAAGTTTGCTGCATCCGGACTGGTTCCTGCCTATTGGTATCTATCTTGTCGGAAAGCTGCTCAGTACCTTGCGGTTTGTAAGTGGACAATATATCTTGTTCCGCCTCACGGCTGACCTAGAGCGACTCCCATATCCGATGGCACCAATTGCCGCACAAGGGGCAACCGCACTCGCAGAAACCACAGGTAAAGAAGAGACATGGCGATGGCGAGTCTTCTCTATCGGCTCTATGGCAGGGTTAATCTGGGGATTCCTTTATATAGGTGTGCCTTCATTAACCGGGGTCATGATGAGCCAACCGATTCAGATCCTGAAAATCCCGTGGATAGATTTTACACAAAGTATTGAAGGGTTCGCACCAACAGGTGTTTTCGCTTTCCGAACCGATTTCGCACAGATGGTCATTGGGTTCGTGCTGCCATTCCCGATCGTTATGTCAGAGTTTATCACCGCGATGGCAACGCAATTTATCTTGAACCCGCAAATCCTATATCGGTATGAGATACTTCATCAATGGACACCCGGATTGGACGTCCGCGGTGTTAACTTGTTCAACGGTCTTGATTTCTGGATCAGTTATGGCATGGGTAAATCCTTTAGCTTCGCACTTGTCGGTTTAGCGGCTTCAGTTCCGATGGTCATTAAACTACGGAGAACCCAGAAACAAGCCGGTGAACGAGGCTCCCTCGCGACGCCTCCGAACCGGGGTGATTTTCCAATCTGGTTGATGGGATTAATCTGGGTTATTGGTATGGCCGGATTTGTGTGGCTTATCCACTGGATGGTCCCAAATTTCCCGATCAGTTTCCTGCTCGGCTACGCATTCCTCTATACACCCCTTAATTCGTATATTACCGCACGGACCTTCGGGGTCTTGGGACGCGACCTATTTGAACTTCCGTATCTACACCAAATTACCTTTATTTTGAGCCGCTACGAAGAAGTAGATATCTGGTTCGCGCCACTACCCGACGAGGATTATGGACGCGGCACACAGAGTTGGCGAATCGTTGAACTGACCGGTACAACCTTTACCTCATATCTTTCGGGTACACTGCTGATTATGCCGATTTTGCTCGTCAGTGGCATTGTGGTCCTCCACTTTATCTGGAAGATCGCGCCCATTCCCAGCGCACAGTACCCATTCGCCCAGATGATGTGGCCCATTTGGGCTACTGACGAATGTCTCATGAAAACATCACTCCGAGACGGAAGTAGCGAAATGCTCCAAGCCATTCGCGGCGATTATGTTGCCGCTGGGTTCACTTCAAGCCTTGCAATCTACGGTATGCTATGGATCTTCAAACTGCCTTCAATGTGGTACTACGGTATCGTGGGTGGTATTGGCGCAGACCCAGGAAGTATGGTTGCACGGCTACTCGGCGCAGTTATCGGGCGGTTTTACATGATCAAGCGATTTGGAATGCGGCGCTGGTATATGTTTAATCCCGTGCTTGCAGCAGGATTCGCCTGCGGGGTCGGACTCATCGGCATGGGAACTGTCGCAATTGCCCTTGTTTCCAAAGCCGTCATCGTTAAACCGTTTTAGCAATGGCCAGCTATTAGGACGTTTACTTCGTTCGCTTTCAGTTGTCAGTTAAGCTTTGTGGTAGTTACGTGTATCTTGAACACTACAAATTGTTTTCACTGACAACTGATAACTGACAACTGACAATTATAAAAAAAATGGACTGGACTGTTTTTGGCTGGGCAGGTATACAACTCGAAATCCCGACAACCTGGGAACTCAGCGGACTCAGCGGAGATCAGAAAACAGGTTATCTGCGACTCGACGATGCAGACATGCCGCGTCTTGAACTCAAATGGGCACCCACTCGACGCAAGAAGCCTGATCTGCATGCAACGCTTGACGAATATTTCAAGCTGATTCGTAAAACCTACAAGAAAGGTGCTGAACTCTCCTTTCGACGGAACGTCAATCTCATCAAAGACCCTGAGTTTTCTGAGGGACGTACTGTCCTCGGTTTTAGTTGGAAAGGTAGTATCCGTGCCAATGGACTGATTTTCCATGTCGGAAACCGGATTACGATTGTACAGGTGATGGGACGGCTCAAAGAGAATTGGCGTCCCACAGTCCTCCGTATTTTTCAGTCAATTGTGGATAACGGGGACGCACCACAGACACTCTGGAGTGCTTACGGACTGAAGTTGGGTGTTCCCAGAGAATACAAATTAGAACGCCAGAAACTGCTAAGCGGTTATCTGCTGTTCGCCTTCGTTGCCAAAAAAGAACGCTTTCAAAGTGTGACAAAACTCGCTAAATTGGCAAGTAACCGTCTGCGAAATAACGGCACTATTGAAGTCAAGAAGCCTTCCCTACCGCCTGACCGAGGCAGCCTGAGCGTCGAACGGTATGGACCAGCAGAGGTAATGTTAGGCGATTACAAGGACACACCAAACCCGCTTGAGGCATGGTTTCGCGCCAAATACGCAAAAGCGATTCGCGGCTATGGGTTTGAAGTAACGTCACGCACAGACACCGAAGACGAACACCTCACGCTGATTGGACAACAGACGCGGCTCTACGATGGCATACCACTCACACCAGTGTTGGCACTTGACAAACTATCCAAACGGACAACGCTCGTATTTCACCTATGGCGATGCAATCATTCTAACCGTATCTACGTTATTCAGTCTATCAGTAGTATGAATGCACAACCGACCGTCCAAAAGGTCGCCGAAAGCATCAAATGCCAGTTATAGTTTTTGGTTAAGAGGTTATAAGTTAAGAGACGTTCTGGTGACAATCGACCCGACGTTGGCGTACCCCAAGACGAAAAGATTGTTACACGTTCCTCTCTTAACCAACAACCCAAAACCCGTAACTCAAAACCATTAAAAAAATGATCAACAGACTCCTTTACGCTCTCAAACTTAAAAAACGTCCTGATGTAGACCGCACACAGGTCATGAAATCATTCCCAGTTCGAAACCAGTTGATTACCTGGGAGATAGACGACAAAGGTGAGGCGTCGCTTGTCATCCCCCAGAAAGACAAACTCTGGGTACGATTCGCAAGTAAATTCTTTATGCTCCCTAATAAAAGGGTAATTGTCTTAGATTCTATCGGGACTTATGTCTGGCAAATGTGCGATGGTAAACATACCATCTCACAAATTGTTAAGGGGGTCCAAAACCAGTACCAACTGACTCGAAAAGAGGCAGAAACGTCGCTTTTTACGTTTATGCAGCAACTTGGGAAACGGAACTTCATAGGGTTCGCCATCCCCGACACCCAACAGAATGCCCCCGCAACGCCAGAACCCGAACCTGAAAAACAGAGCCTTTTTGGATTCCTACAGAAACGGTAGTTGAAAAGACAGATAGAAAGCAAAGGTTATTAGACGAACAGTTGTCAGTTATCGATTATCGTACAGTTAAAAAAGGTTCACTTAACTGAAAACTGAATATCGATGACTAATAAGGAGAAAAAAATGAACATACCAACAGAAATAGGCGATGTTGGTGCAATTCTCGCCGAAACACCGGAAAAGTTCCAGCGTGTTCTGCCAAAAGAAAACACAGTCCGCGTGCGGAACCTCATTAAACGCTATGAGATGGGAACGCAGACGGTTGATGCACTCCGCGGCGTTAATTTCCAAATCCAGCGCGGTGAATACATCTCAATTATGGGGCCTTCTGGCTCCGGAAAATCAACGCTCTTCAATATGATTGGTGGATTGGACAAACCCACTGAAGGCAGAGTCTACATCGATGAAGTAGACATCGCTCAACTTGATGCGTACGAACTCGCATGGCTTCGCTGCCGAAAGATCGGTTATATCTTTCAGGCGTTTAACCTCATCCCCGTCATGACAGCACTCGAAAACGTCTCACTCCCGATGATTTTTGCTGGTATGAGTGCCGACGACAGCAGAGAAAAGGGGGTCAGCCTACTCTCTCTTGTCGGGCTCGGTGACCGTGTGCAACACAAGCCGTTAGAACTTTCTGGTGGACAACAACAGCGCGTTGCAATCGCACGTTCTCTCGCAAACGACCCAGCGATCGTTCTCGCTGACGAACCGACGGGAAACCTTGATACCAAAACTGGGTTGGAAATTATCGCCCTGCTCCGTCGACTCAATGCTGAAAACGGTGTGACCATTATCACCGCAACACACGATCATAAGATGTTAGATGTTTCCGACCGGATCTTCCACATGGCAGACGGCAAAGTGGACAAGATCGAATCTCGCGATGAGATTGACCTCCATGTCGGTAAATTAGACGGCGAAGAAGTGGGATAAATAGTTATAGGTGCGCCTGCTACGCAGGCTTTCAGTTGTCAGTCGTTAGGTAAGAGCCTTCGATGGAACAGTTTACTATTTTTTGCAGCACTTCAAGTTCCTGTGAATTGTTACAAGGAAATCTCTTCACCGACAACCGAAAGGATTGCGTCAGCAATCCATACCAATAACCGACAACCCTTAAAAAATGAATATCTATAAACGCCTCGGCATCCGCACAGTGATCAACGGTAACGCGACGCTCACGCGACTCGGTGGCTCTATCATGCCGTCCGAAGTCGTTGCGGCGATGGTTGACGCATCGAAACACTTCGTAGACATCATCGAACTGCAAAAACGGGTCGGTGAAGAAATCGCGAAACTCACGCATAACGAGGCGGCGTACGTCTCTTGCGGTGCCGCCGCTGCCTTGACACTCAGCACTGCTGCGTGTGTCACTGGACTTGATGCTACCAAACGCGAAAAGTTACCTCATCTCGACGCTTCAATGAAAAGTGAAGTCATTGTGCACCGCCATGGGCGCGTCGGATACGACTTTGCTGTTCGACAGGTAGGTGTCACATTCGTAGAGATAGGCGACGAAAACGGCACGACCTCTGACGAACTCGAAAGTGCCATCACCGAGAAAACTGCTGCAATTTTCTACTTCGCCAACCCAAGCAGAGAACACCTCTGGGTCCCCTACGAAAAAGCCATTTCCATTGCCCAAAAGCACGGTGTTCCGCTCATCGTTGACGCCGCCGCGCAACTACCACCCCCAGAAAATCTATGGCATTTCACGCAGATGGGCGCAGATTTGGCACTCTTTAGCGGAGGAAAAGGGTTACAAGGTCCCCAGAGCAGCGGGTTAATCGTCGGAAAAAAATCGCTAATTGAAGCGATTGCTTTCAATGGACCACCGCATCCGTTCATCGGTAGGGGAATGAAGGTAGGTAAAGAAGAGCTGGTAGGACTCCTCGCAGCAGTGGAATGGTATCTGAATCAGGACCACAGCGAAGTCCAACAATCTTACGAAGATCAGGTTACTTACTACGCTGAGGTCTTCAAGGATATCCAAGGCGTTACAGTGCACCGCAGTTTTCCATCCGAAGCCGGGCAACCAATGCCACGTACCGAAATCCGATTTGACACCGAGCAACTCGGCATCACACGAGACGAAATCCTCCAGCAGTTGCAAACAGGCGATCCCGCCATTGACATCGCAGGCGGAGGCGAAAATGGCGTAGTTATCAACGGACAAACCCTAATGCCGGGAGAAGTAGAAATTATCGCCCAAAGACTAAAGGCAATTCTGTTTGGGAAACCACCTTAAGAGCAATGTATTCTTTGCAAACAAAAACCTAAACCTGCAACAACGGCGCAGGCGACTCTGAAGAAAGGCACGTTATAAACATAACCCCCGTTACTTTACCGCAAGGAATAATTAAAAAAATGAAACTTAACAACGGTATTCGTCTGACATGGCTCGGACATTCCACTTTCAAAATCGAAGCAGACGGACAAACGCTCCTCATCGACCCGTGGGTAACCCATAACCCAGTGTGCCCTGACGAACTCAAGACCTTTGACAACCTTGATGTTATCCTCATAACACACGGACACGCCGACCATATCAGTGATGCCGTGCCGCTTGCCAAAACATACACACCTACAATCGTGTCCATTGTCGAAATCGCAGGATGGCTTGGTAAACAGGGCGTCGAAAACACGATTGGAATGAACAAGGGTGGTACAGTCACAGTCGGAAATATAAAGGCAACAATGGTTTCAGCAAACCACAGTAGCAGTTTCACAGAAGAAAACGGCACAACTGTCTATCTGGGTGAACCCGCAGGCTACGTGATTGAATTTGGGAACGGCTATAAAATTTACCATGCTGGAGATACCAACGTCTTTGGGGACATGCGCATCATCGGCGAGATCTATCAACCCGACTTAGCACTGCTTCCCATCGGCGACCATTTTACAATGGGACCGCGCGAAGCCGCTTACGCCGCACAATTGCTCAACGTGCCAGCGATTCTGCCTATCCACTACGGAACCTTCCCGTTGCTAACAGGAACACCTGAAGAACTCCGAGAATTGACCGCATCTCAGGACGTAGAAATTATTGCGTTAGAAGTCGGGGAAACATTAGACTAAACTGTTTACAGGATGGGCTTCTCAAGCACTTTCCGATAGGGACCTTCTAATCCAAAGGCGTTGACAGTCCTTAGCAGCTCCTGTGGGTTCCCTGTATCGTAACGGCTCCCAGCGACCTGATAACCGTACATGCCTTCCTGTTTTATCATCTCTGTCATTGCATCTCGCAGTTGAATCTCGCCGTGCGTCAGGACTTGGTGCCTGTAGTTATAATCCAGAATATCGAAGAGAAGTGGGCTGAGAAGGTCTATGCCGAAGTTGCAGAGATATTGCCGTTCTGGGATACCTTCGACGCGGAGGTGTTTCCGTGCGTATTCGACTGCCGGTTTTTCGGAAATCTGTGTTAATGTATAGAGCCGAGGAGATTCAACAGAAGGGTTCCCGTGAACAACACCGTTGAGTGAGAGTTCGCTCTCATGACAAAGATCAAGACTCGTGACTGACCGCCCAACCTTCACATAGACCTCTGCGAGTTGTCTGGTACAAGAGTCGCCTGACTCTGAAATATAGAGATGGTCGCCAAGCAGCACGATGACCGGTTCACCCGCGGCGAAATCTCTCGCACAATAGATAGCATGCCCAAATCCTTCCGGCTCCACCTGAATTGCGAAATGTAACCGCTCGCCTATCTCTTCCAGACGGTCTGCCTGCCCTGCCAACTCCGCTTTTTCACGAATAGCAGCAACAACGTTGCCAGAAAAATAATCAGCAATCGGCTCAACCTGTTGAGGCTGAGCGACGAGACACACCTCCTCCACACCTGCCGTTAGTGCCTCCTCAATAATCAACTGAATGATCGGTTTTGCGAAACCATCCTGAGCGATAATTGGAAAGAGCGCTTTTGGCACGGCTTTCGTTGCGGGGAAAAGGCGTGTCCCGTATCCAGCAATAGGTATAACTGCCTTCTGAATGGTTTTCAGTTGTCGGTCTTCAGTTTTCAGTTCAAGAGCCATCTGTACCGATTCACTCCTTCCAAGCATTTTCAGTTTCAGAGGGTGCTGGTTCAATAGACGCATTCCTTAACTGACAACCCATAACTGACAACCCATAACCGTTTTTAATTTCTTAAACCCTTGAGGTACCCCCAAGTAGTCGAGAGTTTTCCAGCAGGTTCAACAGGCAATGAATCGCTTTGCGACTCAAAGTTCTGTTTAACCTCAGCTTCGTCAAGAATCCGATCATAAATACGGACGTTATCAATCATACCAATCAGGAATCTACCGTCGTGTTCGCTACCGATACGACGTTCGTCCATCAGTTCAGGGGTTCCACCGGCGTTCCCTTCGTCAACCAATTCACCATCAACATAGAGTTTCAACTCACTGTCTTTGGTATTGCTGGTGTAAATGATGTGATACCACCGATCCTCCTCAGCATTTAATCGGATTTTCACACCATCGTTCTTATGAACTTGGATTTGGTTGCCCTCAAATTTGAAGTGGACTTTGCCTGGTGCCCACTGCCATGTAGATACGATGCCTTGAATGCCGCCGAACTGTCCTTCAAGCGCATAGCATTCAATACTCACATGTTCAAACTCACCCATCGCTGGGATTTCGATGTAACTATCCCCTTCAAATTCCAACGCTTCCCCCGTGCCATCAGTCGCACCCTCGACGGATTTAAGGGTGCCCTCGATTTTCGCATCTTCGCCTCCAAAGACGTCTTTGACAACTTTACCGTCAATATCCGCGTCGTTGAGGGTCCACATGGCGACGAGTCCATCTGTTACAAAGTCTTGGGCATCAGCGGCGTTGATATACCAGAACATCGTAAAGAGTACGCCGAGGATGCAAATTGCGCCAAAATTTCTTAGAATCATTTGAATTGCTCCTTTTGTAGCATAGATTGTTAGTCTGTGCAAGGTAGCAGACATACGCCGGGTGGGCATGGCTGCCGCACGTCGTGCACAGCGTTTGGATTCGCTAAAAACTTTTTCATATATTTTACCCTATAGATTTTGGCGCTGTCAAGTCAATTGCCTATGCGTCCGTAGATACCGGCTCCTCCAATTTATGCTCAAGCGTGAGATTGTCTTCGTAAACAGTCTTGATTAAGTCCTCAATATCGGGTTCCTGAATCGACACATCTACAATTCTGAACTTCTTGAGGATTACACCAATAAGATCCGCCGCGCTAATCTCTTTCGGGGAAAATCGATACTGCACGCGAGCACCTTCTTGGTAGACAACGTGTGCATTAGGAACACTGACATCTGGATAGGCTTCAGCGTAATCTACACTCAAAAGCCGTTCTGTCGAAAGCATCCGCCGAAGTGTGGTGAGTTCCCCATCAAAACGGAGACGGGCGTTGTCAATGAGAATAACACGCCTGCATAATCTCTCGATATCGTCCAAATCGTGTGTTGTTAACACAACCGTGACTTGCCGTTCGGCGTTAATCCGCTGGATAAACTGACGAATCCGTGCTTTTGCAACCACATCCAAACCGATAGTCGGTTCGTCAAGGAATAGCACATCTGGATTGTGGAGTAATGCAGCAGCAATATCTGCGCGCATCCGCTGACCAAGGCTCAATTGACGGACAGGTGTCTGAAAAAAATCACCAAGGTTAAGCAACTCGTCAAACATTTCTACATTCTGGCGGTATTGCGTCTGCGGAATCCGATAGATATGCTGTAGCAATTCAAACGATTCTTGCACCGGTAGATCAAACCACAGATGTGAGCGCTGTCCGAATACAACACCGATATGTTTGGCATTCTCCTTCCGCTGCCGATGCGGTATATAACCATTCACAGTCACACTACCCGATGAAGGCACCAAAATGCCGGTCAACATCTTGATAGTCGTTGACTTCCCCGCACCGTTTGGACCTAAATATCCCACAATTTCACCGCGGGCAACAGTAAAAGAGACCCGATCCACGGCTTGGACGATCCGGTGTTTGCGAGAAAGGAGATTCACAAAACTCCCAAAAAATCCTTTGCGATGATGATAGACTTTGAAGGTTTTGCTGAGATTATCAACTTCAATCATATTTTTTTAAGGGTTGTCAGTCGTCAGGGTCATTAGTTATGAGTCATAGGGCGATTGCTACAAAGCACTTCTTAACTGACGACTGATAACTGATAACCGATAACCATCTAATGTCCCGTGCTTTGATAACGTAAAACACCCCATCTCCAGAACAGCATAGTGATACCGAGAAAGAGAAAACCTGCGAAAGGCGACAATATAACACCAATCGGTGAAGCATCTAATGATTCAATTTTTCCCAACAGAAAAAGGGACGGAAAATAGTTAACACAGGCAAGAGGAACAATAAAGGTGAAGAAATGCCGAAACCACCATCGATAAATAGAAAACGGATAACTTCCCATAAAAACGCCGCCGTTCGTAAAAATATTAATGATCTCAATCGATTGAACAGTCCAGAAACAGCTCGTCGCACCGATGACGAAGAGACCTACAAAAAAGCACGTCCCGCCTATCAACGAAATCAATAAATATCCCACCTTAGTAAACGACCACGACACAGCTAATTGCGCATTGGCAATGAGCAAAACAACCAGTGCTTGCGCTATTCTCCCTAACCGACGGAGTAGAAATTCATGAGAAAAAACTTGATAGAAAGTACCGAGAGGTCGAATGAGTATTGTATCAAAATCGCCGCGCAAAATACTTCTCTGAAAGACATCAAACCCCCTGCCAAACATTTCAGCAATAGCAAAACAGATACCAATCATGCCATAGAGAAATCCGACTTCCCACAGACTCCATCCCGCCAACTGCTTGAAACGGTTAAAGAGGAGAGCAATCATAAAAAAATCGATCACGGAGATACTGGCTTGGGCAAATAGTTCAAAGACAAATGAGAGACGATACTCCATCTGCGAGCGGATACGAAGTTTGACAAAATGGAAGTAGAGTGAAAGATGGTGCATCTTTTCTCCAATACCTACTAACCGCCTTGTATAACCAGCCTCGAAAACCCACGGGTTAAAAGAAAACGTCCCAGTCCAAGAAAAAAGAGGGTCCACGCCATCTGTTTGCTTATAGCAATCCAGGCACTGATACCTGTAATCTTACCCAAATAGATACTAAATGGAACATCAATTAACCCCTCAAACGGGAGCCATCGAGCAACATGTGCCAACCATTCGGGCCATAGCACAATCGGAACTAACATTCCGGAAAATAAGGTAATTATGGCATAAGACATCCCAGAAATTCCCGATGTATCCAGCGTCCAGAACCCGGTGCTAAAAATTGTTATCGTGATCGCAGCACTCATGAAAATAGAGAGCGTCATTGAAATCGCAAACGCCATTAAGACGGTGGGCTGCTGTGGAATCGCCACCTCGAAGAAGAGAATACTGATTAGAAAGGTCGGAAGTCCGCGCATTAATAAGTAATAGTAGGCTCTACCACATTCATCCGCGAACCAATATGACTGAAAGTCAACAGGTTTTGTTAATTGGAGAACGACATCGCCGCTTTTAATCGCTGCTGTAACTTCAGAGCGAGTGCCCCAAAACGGCATGAGCATGAAAAAAACCTGACAAAGGACGAAATAAGTAATAATCTCGTCCAGATTGAGAGGTAGTGGACCGGTGCGCGCTGCGTAGAAGGCAGTATAGACAAAAATCTGCACCAGTAGGAAGAAGAAATTGGTAGTTAAACCGGCAAGGTTCGCAACTCGATACTGCATTCGCTTCTGGAACGATTTCGTCGCAAACGCCAGATAGACATGGAATGCCAAATAGAGGGATTTCATCGAGTCGCGATACTTAAATCTGCGATAGGTACAGACCGTCCCTTCTGCGCAGATTCGTAAATACCGTCAAGCATCTGCATCAGCATGATGCCCTGTTCTGCTGAAGAGATAGGCACCTTCTCGTCGACTATACACCCGACGAAGTGCTTTACCTCTTCGTCAAAGCCGTTAATCGACGGTGCGTCAAGCGATTTATCCAACTCCTGACCATCTTCTTCTGTGTAAAGTGTAAAGGGACTGAGCGACGCCCCCGCTTTCGTTCCTGCTATTTTAATGTAGTTGTCGCCTGGTAGGTTCAGTGCCCACGTTGTTTCAAGGATAATAGTCGCACCGTTTTCAAAGCGGATTTGGGCAAACGTTGCATCATCGACATCGTACTTGACATCATCAGGCACCAGATGCTCAAAATGAGAATATGATGCTCCCATAACTTCCACAGGTCTTGGGGAGTTCATTAGCCACCAGACACAATCTAAAGCGTGAACGCCGATATCTATAAGCGCGCCGCCGCCTGAGCGTTCCTTATCGACAAACCAGCCTTCTCTACCCACGGGAACACCGCGCCGCCGAACATAACCGGCTTTGCCAAAGTAAATTTCGCCGAGCTCGCCTTCTCGCACCAACTGTTTGAGCGTTTGGGTACTTCCATCAAATCGCTGCACGAGTGCATACATTAGCGTCTTATCGTTTTCGGCAGCAGCATCAGCCATCGCTTTTGCTTCCTGAGCACTCCGGGCAGGCGGTTTCTCACACAGCACATGTTTGCCAGCGTCCAACGCATCAATCGAAATAGGGGCGTGCAGGAAATTTGGCAGACAAACGCTAACAGCATCAATATCACCGTTTTCCAACATTTCCATATGATTGGTATAGACACGTGGTATTTTATATTCCGTCGCGACCTCTTGGGCGTGTCCCTTATCTAAGTCACAAACAGCAATAACCTCTGAACGCGGGTCGGCAATATAGCCTTTGAGATGCTGGATCCCGGGCCAACCGAGTCCGACGATAGCCGCGCCGACTTTCGTTGTCTCATTCGCCACAGCATGTGCTCCTTTACTTAGTGGTTAGGACGTTCCGCTGCGCTCCACTTTTGGTTGTTAGTTAACCCCTGTGGTGACAACGTAAAACTTGCATGACACACTGCTCTTAACTAAAAACCATTAACTAAAAGGATTACGCAGTAATCCGTACCAATAACTGATTGTTACTCATGACGTAGTGCTTCTGTTGGCGTGAGGCTGGCAGCCTTGTTTGCTGGATAGAGTCCGAAAAATACACCGATAAACGCCGAGACGCTAAATGCAATCAAAGCAGCCTCGACAGAGACCACAGCAGGCCAACTCGCCTGCATGAGTCTTGAAATAACCAGACCAGAAACAGAAGCAAGACTACTTCCAATAAAAATACCGATGAGACCACCGCAAATGCTCAAAACAATAGCTTCCATCAGGAATTGGATTAGAATGTCGCGACGCCTCGCACCGATGGCTTTACGCAAGCCAATTTCACGGGTCCTTTCTGTCACAGAAACTAACATGATGTTCATGATCCCGATACCACCAACAAACAAGGCAACACTCGCGACACCCCCTAAGAGTATCTGAACAATCCGACTAACATTCCCTACCTGCTTTATAATCTCCTTAGCCGTGAAAAATTCAAAATACTTTTCATCTCCATGTTGCTGCCGTATCGCGATTTTGATCTCAGCAACCGCTTGTTCGACCTTCTCATAACTTTCGGCTTGCGCCCATAAGAAAATCCGGCCCTTCTGTTGTCCGATAAACCGAATCTCCATCGTGGTGAGCGGGATAATCACTCGATTATCCCACCCCTCACTTGCCATACTATTGCCTTTTTCCTCCATGACTCCGATGACAGTGAACCGCTCTGTACCAACTCTAAGTTCAAGCCCTATTGGATCGTCCCTGCCAAATAGGTCTTTTCGGACCTCAGAACCAATTACACAAACGGGTTCTCTTCGTTCCATGTCGCTCTGTGTAATAAATCTGCCCGATTGAATATACCAGTTATTCACCTCTTCGTAGAAGGGTGTAACACCCCAAATCTCAAGAGACTGATTAACATGCTTGTGTGATACAGTGAGATTCATCTGCGACAGCGCCGTAGCTGCTTTAAGAGAAGGACAAGTTTCAAGGAGAAAATCCAAGTCTTCGTACTCAATATATTCTGGATACTTATTCTCGATATACGAGCCATCTTCTCTACGAAACGCCTCTTTTCTGAAGCAGACAATCAGACCCGCACCACCAATCCGTTCCAATTCAGCGAGCATGAGATGCTCCGCACCGCCGCCAACTGAGACAACAGCCACAACCGCTGCGATACCAATGATAATGCCGAGCGTCGTTAGCACAGAGCGCAACTTGTTACGCCGTAGCGCTGCCATGCCAACGGGAACACCTTGTGTAATTTGCATAATAGTTGTCAGTACGGTTTTTTCTCTCGAAAAAACCTTTCGGTTATTAGTTGTCAGTTCCTCGCTTGTAGCGGTTACGTTTATTTGTAATACCCACAACGCCCTCTTTAACTGAAAACTGATAACTGAAAGCGAACGCAGTGAGCAAACCTTAACCATCAACTCGACTCCGCTATAAATGTTAAAGCACGAGTTGATGGTTAAAACTATTCTTCAGGCTTCATCGATTCACCACGCAACAAAAACGCACGAATGTCGTAACGTCCCGGGCGTTCAACAGGCAAATCTCCTCTCTCAATCATCAAATCCAGTGGATTCGCATGCGTCCGGAGCGGTAATTGGACAACTTCGTGCATCCGCGCGGATTCATAGATCGCCATGATAATTTCAACAGAAGCACGCCCATGTTTCGCCTCACCGCGGTGTTCTGGACCACCCTCAATCCATTCAACCAGTTCGGCTGCTTGCGCAACGTGTTGATCTCTTCCATCAGACGGACGTTCTTCCCAATCTGTAGCCTTATTGTTGAGGAGACGTACGCGACCCTCCGTTACATCAGCGATACCGTCTGTCCCGTAGACGATGCCGCCCTGATAGTTCGGCCTGCCAATCTCTTGTAGGAGCATACCGATGCAGCCGTTTGAAAATCCGACAATCCCAGCACTCCGATCCTCAATCTGAATACCGCGCTCGTAACGCTCCGTTTTTCGTTCAACATTGCCGATAACCCATTGCGGATCTGGGTCACTAAGGACATAGCGCATCATATCAAAGAGGTGTGAACAATCATTCAATAACCCCTGCCCGCCTTGACAGACAACCTGTTGAGGTTCACCGATTGCTCCCTCAGCGATCAGGTTTCGTGCATCTGTCCAAGCGGAATTGAATCGGCGTTGATGCCCAATCACAACTTTCACATCGTTTCGATTCGCGACGATTAGCATCTCATCGCATTCCCCGAGACTCACACCCATCGGCTTCTCGCAGAGTACCGCCTTTGGGCTCCGCGCACACGCCGCGATTGTCATCGGGGCATGGAGCTGATGCCATGTTGCAACACTGACAATATCAAGGTTTTCTTTATCCAGCATTTCCCGCGCATCCAAATAGCAATTTTCAGCGGGTACGCCGTAGGTGTCTGCAAACTTGTCAAGCGCTACTTGGACTGGGTCGGCAAGTGCCACAATCTCTGTCCGCTCAAAGCCCTGATAGCCACGAGCATGGGCATTGGCAATACCACCACATCCGATAATTCCAACTCGATATTTAGATGCCATGTTCATATTTCCTTAGTAGTTGTTAGTCGTCGATCATCAGTAGTTGGTTAAGACATCTCTCTGTAACAATTGATCACGCCGCGAAAGACTCCAAGTTCAGGACAGTTGTCACCAAGCATCCCTTACCTGAAAACCAACAACTGATAACTGACAACTATTCTGTATTTTCACCGAAATGCGAGGAAACAACGACCAAATCAAGAATATTTACTGTGCCATCACCGTTTACATCCCCTTTCAGTGATTCCCCAGACTGGCCGAATTGACCGGCGACAAGCACTAAATCCTGAATATTCACAGTGCCATCATCGTTTACATCCCACGGTGTAGGTGGTGTAGGCGGCGGTGGCGTTTCTATAGTGGTCGTCGTTGTGATCTCGGCGGTCATCGTACTATCCGTCCCAGAAGTCGCTGTTACATCAATAGCATAATCACCAGCTTCTGTGAATAAGTCCCCTGTAACCTTGAGTGTAACCTCCACAGAGGCCCCAGCATCGAGCACAATCGATCTGTCACTCAGAGAACCAAGAACGCTGCCTTCAATACCGACCTCTGCTGAGGCTTCAAGTGCTACTGTATCCATCATGTTCCCGGTATTCGTGACCTTGAGGGTATAACTCACACCCGCAGCAGCATTCATCGTGGAGAGAGCCATCTCCCCGACAATTTCCAAGGACACACCCGCAACCACAGGAATCGGTGGAGTCGATTCCTCTTGTGCTGTGTAAATATAATCGTCTATGGGGTTAAAATTTCCATTGGAAGCGTTTCCAGCAGCATAGAAAGTAACGGGACCTACATCCGTATCAGGGGCGGTCCATTCAAATTCCCAGCTGTTCGCATCGTTTGCACCGGCAGTCCCTGCTGCAGTATGTTTAATATACTGTTTACTGTTTGCTTCCGAGATTTGTGTGTTTGCCGCATCGTCAGCTGCAAAGGTCCCAGCACGTACACCATCGGCATCCAACGCTGTCATCTGAAAGCCCCACTTGCTCTGCCCAGTACGCTCCAAATTAACAATAATCGTATACACCTCACCCGGTTCATAGGTCTCGGGAGTTGTCAGCATCAGCGATCCACCCACGGTATTCAGGGCATTTCCAGTATGACAACCCGCAGTAACACAAGTGTCTTCATTGAGAGCACCGGTTTTTTCATCTGGAGGACCGGCAGTAAGACCAAACACGCTGCCACTGCTTGCAAGAAAAAACAATAGAAGCAGCCCCCAAACAGGTAAAATATTTTTCAGATAACTCAAAAAACTTCTCCTTCCGCGTATACATCAAAAAACGCCCCAACACCGACTGCTAATCGACGTTGATTCGTGGTTAGCTCAACCGGCTGATTGGGGCGTTTTATTTTTTTATTCTCATTAGTTGTCGGTCTTTGGTTGTCGGTAAGAGCGGTTTATAACAATCCTCCGCTACTTGGAGTACTTCAGAAAGTAATGAATCTGTTACAGAGCCCCTCTTTAACTGAAAACTAATAACCGACAACCGATAACTGACAGCCATCTATTTCAGGATAACCATCCGTCGGGTTGCAGCAAAATCTGATGTTTGCAACGTATAGAAGTAGATACCACTCGCTACACGTTCGCCTACCGCATTACGACCATCCCAATACGCAGCACTTGATGGCGTCATATACGAACCTACAGGCTGCCAACCCAAATCCAACGAACGAACCAAACGACCCGAAACATCATATATCTGAATCGATACTTCTGTCCCTTCGCTCAACTGATACGGAATCCACGTCTCTGGATTGAACGGA
>JAJDUH010000077.1 GCA_022826805.1 Candidatus Poribacteria bacterium | reverse complement strand
ACCAGGGACGCCGAAGCGACAAGCCTTTCGACTTGGGGAACATGGATCCACTACGGTTTTTTCAGGGACGCTACCCCTATCGGGAGTCGTTGGCGATGTGGTTTTACCCTATGGTCATCGCTGGGCATTTAGTGATACCCTTGCACATGTATATTTTCAGACCCGTCTACATCCCACTACCTAAAGGTACGGGTCTTGACGGGAAGATTGATAAAAAACACAAAGTTCATTCCAAGCAATTTTGCATTTTTGGCGTTAATAATTATAACATGTCTTCACAAGTTTGTCAACCGTTTTTTTAATTTTTTTAAGGGCATTTACTTTTCGGTTTTCGGTTGCCAATTTTCGGCTGCCAGCAGTGGGTGAGAATGGCAATCAGCAGCCAGCAGTCAGTGATTGGTAATCAACAAATTCTGTTCAATTTTCCGGTGATTTGTGCTACAATCTACCCTCTGAAGGTCTTTAGTTTACGAAATTAATACTGATAAACAAAGGAGAACAAAGATGCCTCGCTTTATAATCAGTTTAATCGTCATAAGTTTCATGTTTATACAAGTCGGTAACGCGGAAATCGATCCCGGATCTATTGTCGGCGCATGGTTGTTCGATGAAACGGGTGGAAAAGTCGCCAAAGATTCATCCGATAAGGGCAACGATGGCGATCTACAGGGTGGTGCCAAATTTGTAAAGGGTAAATTTGGCAATGCCATTGAACTTAACGGTAAGGACGGTTGGGTGACTGTGCCAGAGATTGGACCTCTTGAGGACTTCACGCTCATGAAATGGTTTAATTCAACTGGACGCGTCGGACTGTGGAGATGTTTCTTTAACCGAGATGGTTGGTCTCCGGGGTTCGTCCACTATCAATTCCGACCTGACAACAAGATGGAGATGGCGATTCACTCTAACAACCCCGTGCGGCATCCTGGTTGGCCCAACTCGAAGTTCACTGCGGATAAAGATATTTTGAACAAATGGTTCCATCTCGCAGTTGCTTACAGCAGCAACGATGAATCGGTTCAGGTTTACTTTGATGGTGAGCTTGATGCGGAGGGCAAATGGGGACCGTTGGCGGGCGAATTTGGACCCGGACGTATCGGTTCATGGGATGGCGGTGGCAGAGAGTGGGAGGGTATGTTTGACGAAATGCTACTCTTCGACGTCGCATTGGAGGAAGATGATATTATATCGCTCATGGATAACGGATTAGAAGCCACACTCGCTGTCGAGGCGGTGGGTAAGCTTGGAACAGTTTGGGGCGAGATTAAGTCGGGACGGATTGCAAGATAGATAGGTGCGACTGATGAACCCATAAGTTTGTGATTTATGGTGAAGTTTAGAATTAAATGAACAGTCTCCGAAGCAGGCGAGGCACAAAGCCGAAGCATCCTCGCCTAACAGGATTTGTTGGGACTATGAAATGTCTATTTATTTTTAGGACCACCATAGTTTCTGTTAAAAGAGAAGGGTTTTAAAAGTATACGGACGGATATGAGTATCCGTCCGTATATTATTTGCATACTATGATTGAGACCGAAGCGCACGGATACGACTAATGGATAATCTTCACCTTAAGAACTGGGCTATCCTGTATAAAGGCTTTGTTGTTAATCGTTGCAGTACCCCGGAACTTGAACTCGTAGGTATCTGCCTTCAAAGAACTAAGTGCCTGTAGCGGAACTTTGATTTCAGTTTCATCCGCTGGAATGGTCGCCCCTTCCGTAGTGAAGCCTTTCGGTACATCAATCGGTGTCAGCGTGAGTTCGTCTGTAAATCCGCCCTGCCGGACTATCGCTAACGTCAATATCGCTTCTTTTGTAAACGGCATTTCACTCTCGGTTGCTTCGGCATCTGCAGTCAGGTTTGCTGCGATGGCGATGGTTCCACCATCTTGCACCGTGGTTGTATCATCTTTTACTTTTGCTGGAAAGACGATACTAAAGCGCAAAGGATCAACCGTTACAATGAAGGGAGCCTCCATGACAGTCAAAGGGATAGCAGGCGTTGATTGTTTCACTGTCTCACCATTGACAGTCGCTGTTCCGGTAACCGAAATATAACTTGTGCCGGGTGTCGGCAGGACAGAAAACTCCTCCCTCCGCTCAAAACTCCCAGCTTTAACCGAAAGCATTGCCTCCGTTTCGCCTTCAGCAATAGTAACAGGTTTGGTGGTAACAGGATCAGGTAGTACGGAAACGCGATTCGGGAGTCCTGATACCGATAATTCGATTGGACCGACAAAATCATCGCTTCGCTTCGCTGTCACGTGGAGGTCAACCGATTTGTTGTGCACAGCACTTAATCCGATTTCCGCGAGCGTGAGTGTGAATTCTGGGGCATCCATCACGGTCAGCAGGATTGGAGAAGGAGTGGCGATACGCTCTATTTGGCGATTACCAACGGCACAAACTCCGACGACGGAGAGTGGCATCAGTCCGAGCGGTGCATCCGACGGCACCGTTATCGTGAGCAGCGCCCGCTTTTGATCCGGTCCAACAATAGTGGGACTCACATCAAACGTTTTCGGAAGCGCAGGACAGAGCAGACGAATTGGACCGTCAAATTCGTCGAAACGTGTAACATCAACTTGTAGTGTAACACTACTGCCCCTGCTGACGCGCGGGTTATCGAAAGGAGATGTTTGGTTCCGCGCGTTAAGGGCGATCACATTGAGTTCGCAGTCTGGCTCCAACGGACGGATGTTTAACCGGTAGGCGTAGGCTTCACCGCCTTGGCTGTTCAAATCCCGAATAGCGATAGAATACTTTCCAGGTTCTTCAAAATTCCAATCAATACGTGCATCGGCAAGTGCATTAGCGTCGATAGGATCGTCATTCACGATTAAGACCTGTTCTTTTTCATCACCCCACGCCATCTCTTCTCCGGCTTCTCCCATAGGTTTTCCTGGACGGTAAAGTGTAAGGAGTGCATCAAGTTTCGATGACAATTTCAGTGCCTCTACCTCGAAAACAAGGCGTTGCGGTTCTTCAACCTCAAACGAAAACCTGTCCACATCGCCAGATTTGTCGATTTTTCCGTTGAGCGTTATCGGGGTCGCCACAGCATTCGCGTTTCCAGCTGTGTTATTCGGTTCAATCTCTACCATTTCTTCCCAACTTCCGATAGCGAAGGGACGAACATTGGTTGCCAATCCGGAGGGCGTCTGTACCCGCAAAGATTGTTCACCTGCCGGTGTTTCGGCACCGATCGAGATTTGTATAGACTCCACGGTCTCAAGGTTCGCGCCAGTAACAGCGATTGTATTCTCGGTGCCGCGGCGTCCGCCAAGGGGAAAGACTGTCTCAAGATAGGGTAACTCACCGATGCTCAATCGATAGCCATATCCATCTCCGCCTTTGTACCGAATATCGCGGACGTGGAGCGTGTACTTCCCTGTCTCAAGAGACATGTAATCCAGCACGGAATCCAAGCCGTCTCCAAGTCCACTGTTGGCGACCTCAGTTCCGTTAGCATCTCGGAGAACGAGGTAGGAATCCAAGAGTGAACCTATCCGCTGCGCAGCCACTTCGCAGATAAGCCGTGCATCCTTTTTCAGTTCAAAGGAGAAACTATCTTCATCGTCAATCGAGTCAATCTCACCGTTCACCGTGACAGGCAGTGCAAGCCATTCAGCGTCCATTTTAGGCGTTTCAGCCGTCTCCTCTTCGATAACTTCCCGTAGGTTTCCAATGACGAAACTGCCTGCGTTGGAAGCACCATAAGGCGTAACAACGCGTATTTGTTGGACCCCAAGTGGAGCACTGGAAGAAATCGTCAAAACTGCGACTAACTGTCCGTCGGTAGGAATATGCCCGGAAACGCCATACCCCATACGCTGATCACTATGGGGACCGCCATTGAAAAGGACAGCAGCTTGTCCAGTTTTCTTTTTAATTTCGGCAGTGATACCGCTTCCACTGAACCAGACTGCCGTTGCTGTACCGAGATTTGTGCCTGTGATTGTGACCTCTACGCTCCGTCCCTGTTGTCCGCCTTGCGGGAAGACAGTCGTCAAGGTCGGTACAGTCGTCAAGGTCGGTTGTACCTGTGCGGACGTGAAACTAACCGCCAGGAAAAAGATCCATAGGACGAGAAAAGAGCGTTTCGTTAAAAAATGAGAAAGCAGCGAATTAATTTGTCTCCGCTGCCGAAATAACATGTTAGGCATTGTCGATCACCTTATTAAGGGTTGTCAGTTATCGGTTGTTGGCAATCAGTCAAGCACCGATTTTGTAAAAATCCCTCTCACTTGGCATATCCCAAGATGAAGTGAATTGTTACATGGCAACTTCTTGACCGAAAACTGATAACTGACAACCGACAACTATTTAGAATATCCCTGCAATCGGTTCGCCTTTCACCAATTCGCGCGGCTGATCCAAATGGTTGTACACGATGGTGTGTGGATCGATACCGAGTGTATGATAGACCGTCGCGAGGAGGTCGCGTGGATGTACAGGATTCTCAAGCGGTGTCGAACCGGTTGCATCGGACTTCCCGTAAACCTGTCCACCTTTTATACCTGCGCCAGCAATCAAGCCTGTATAGCAATAGGGCCAGTGGTCGCGTCCATCAGGTGCGTTGCTGTTTCCGGAGGTACTAATGCCCATCCGCGGGGAACGTCCGAATTCACCGACCGCCAAGACGAGGGTGTCTTCCAACATACCGCGTTGATCCAAGTCTTCCAGCAGTGAAGAGACTGCGCTATCTAATTTCGGGCAGTGAAGGTTTTTCAGCGGACCGAAATTGGTGGCGTGTGTATCCCATGCTGTGGTATTTGGATCACCGTTAGCAACAGAGGGCCAGTTCACCTGTACGAAACGGGTGCCTGCTTCGACCAAACGGCGAGCGAGCAGTGCGCTCTGTCCGAACGTGTGTCTACCGTAACGATCCCGGACTTCGTCTGGTTCTTGAGACAAATCGAAAGCATTGCGTGCGCGTTGCGACAAGATGAGGTTGTATGCCTTCTCATAATACTCGTTCAAGGCATAAGAGTCAGCGACCTTATCAATTTCAGGCATCCCTGCGTTAATCGTCTCAAGGAGCGTTTTCCGGCGTTTCAGACGGACGGGTGTCACCTCTGGTCGTAGACTCAAATCGTCGAGATTAATTTCCTCATTCGGGTCTTGGAAGAGGAAATAGGGATCATACGCTCTACCGAGGAACCCTGCGTTTCCACCTTTACCGATGGTATTGCTTTCCTGCATTGGACGAGGCAGCTGCACAGCCGAGAGCATCGGTTCATCGGGTGGACGGTAATTAGAGACATGCGCTGCGACATTCGGATGGTCGGCTGGTGAGGGCGGATCAAGCTGACCCGAAGGCGCGACCTTGTCCGGGGTTTCACCGGTCACCATCTGATACATCGCAGCGGTATGGTTGAACAGTCCTGCGGGTGTATAACTTATAGAGCGGATAAGGCACGCCTTATCCATCTGCTGTGCCAAACGTGGCATTGTTTCAGACAACTGAATGCCCGGCACATTGGTTGGTATCGGATTAAATTCACCACGGATATTCGAGGGTGCTTCCGGTTTCGGATCCCAGATGTCAAGGTGGCTAGGACCGCCTTGCAAAAAGAGCAGGATGACCGAGTTGGCTTTCCCCCATCCGTTGAGGGGCTTGGAGGGATCAACTGCTGTATTGGCGTTGGCTTGGAGTGACAATACCTGTGGCAAACTAATGCCGAGCATCGCCGCACCACCGACACGCAGAAATTCACGCCGCGAGAACCCGTCACATAAGCGTCCGGGTAGTTGTGGTAACGATAACATCTATTGTTTCCTCCATTTGATGGTTATCGGTTGTCAGTACGGGTTGCTAACGCAATCCTCTCGGTTGTTGGTTAACCGCGTGTCGTAGGGGAGAACGTTTGTAACCACCACAGCGAGTCCCCAAAACCGAGAACTGACAACTATTTAGCGATTGAATAAGAAAGCGGGGCTGTTAATCAGTGCCCACAATAAGTCTTGGGCACCCTCTTCCTTCGACTCAGCATTTGTGAGATGCTCAATCGCTACTGCATATTCGTTCTTATCGGGTAACCGAGAAAACGTTGCGAGATATAGTTCCTCAACGAGAACCCGGTCATCTTGATTCGTTTCGATGAGTTGCGCGATACGTCCTTCTGGATCGATGAGTGCCTCGGCAACCGTCGGCCCATTAATGAGATTCATTGCGTGTGCGAGGCTGACCTCCGTGGTACGTTCACATTCACAAGAGGTTTCGCGTTCAGGTCTACCAAATAACTTCAAGAATCCGTCATCTTTGACCTTGCTGTCTGGCAATTGTACGGCTCGGAAGCTTTTCGGGACCTCTTCAAATCGCGGTCGGCTTCCCGTTGCGACGCCAATAGCATCCAACAACTGTTCTGCCGTCAAGCGTCTGGCGACTGCATGCGAAAAGTTAATTGTATCAGCCTTGTTCCACTTGTTGGTTTTGATGCTCTGTTGATAGGTTCGAGAACGGGTGATTGTCTTCATGATATGCTTTATGTCAAACCCACTGTCCACGAAATCCTCTGTCAATGCATCAAGTAATTCGGGGTTGCTGGGTGGATTACTTGTGCGAATATCGTCTACAGGCTCAATAATCCCACGTCCCATAAAGTAGCTCCAAATTCGGTTCACACCTGCTCGAGCAAACATCGGGTTATCTTCAGAGGTGAGCCACTCTGCCAACATCTCACGCTTATTGTCGGCTTGCGCTGTAACTTCTCCAAACGGTACGGAGGGTTCAACAACCGCCAGGGTTCGGGGATGTTTCACAGGCTCTGGCGTATAATTGGCGTAGACGACTTCATCGCCGGGAAGTTGTCCTGGCTTGATTTTGACATCCGCGAAGAACGCACCGAGTTCGTAGTATTGGTTCTGCGTCCATTTTTCAAACGGATGGTCGTGACATTTGTTACACGAGAATCGGACACCCAAGAAGAGCTGCGTCGTATTCTCCACGGCGGCAGTATATTCACGAGAGACACGAAAATAACTCGCTGCAGGGTTCGTGTAGGTGCTACCCGTAGCGGTAATTAGATCATGCACAAACTCATTATAGGGACGATTCTCGGCGATGGCTTGATGAATCCACTGCTGGAAGAGCCAGACCCCACGCTCACCGAGGAATTTACGATTGGATTGCAACAGATCTCCCCATTTGTGTGTCCAGTGATCGATAAACTCCGGTGTCTCGACGAGGACATCAATGAGTTGCTCGCGTTTCGCTTTCGATGGGGTTTTATCGGTCAGAAAACTCCGAACTTGCTTGGGAGTTGGTGGAATACCTGTTAAATCGAAATAGATACGCCGCACAAATTCTTCATCCGTACAGAGTTCAGAAGGCAGGACCTTCATCCGTTTTAGTTTATCGTAAACGTGCGTATCAATGTAGTTGTATTCCGGGGTTTTAACCCATTTGTAGCCGCTCCTGTCGCCCATCACAATAATGTTGTTTGTGCTATAGGCACCTTCATAGCGAGTGAGAATAGAGGTTTCACCGCGGCGTTCTGCGGTTACGACGCCTTCATCTATGACGTTTGCCACTTCAGTAGCACTACTTGTGAATTTCGCCTCGCGGGTAACATCCCGTGTTGTTCCATCCGAATAGTGTGCGATGACTATAAGTTGTTGTTTCATACCGGGTATCGCGAGTTCAGCGGAATCGGGGACAACTTCTAATCTTTGCACGCGTTGCGTCGTATGAACATCAGGGATAGCGCCTTCGGCGATCCACTGATGAATGACACTATAGTCTCGATCTCCTGGTACCAATACCTGTCCACCTTTGTGTGGCACCTCGGATGTCGGTTTTAGCAACATCAGGCTCTGTTCGGGGAAGGCTCTGTTGAACCGCCGTCCAGATATATCCTCAATTAACAACTCATAATCAAAATCGGGATCGTAGCCACGAAGTGAGAGTTTGAATCCATTTTTGCCTTTCGCTGCGCCGTGGCACGTTCCGTTATTACATCCAACATGGCTCAGAATAGGCATGACATCTCGCACAAAACTAACAGGTGGTGCCTCCATGCTCTTGACATTCACGGGTAATTCGGTACGCATGCCCTTGACGCTAACGGTAATTTTCGTTGTGCCAACTGTCATCGGAAAGATATAACCATCTTCATGCACCTTCACACCGGCGGTGGCAGGTGTCAGCGCAGCCCACGGCGTTACATCTACCCATGTACCATCTTTTGTCTTACCTGACACGAGCACACGCCTACCATCACGGGCGTGCTCCAATGTCAATGACTCCGGATGAACCCTCAACTCCGTTAAAGCGACGTTTGCAAGCCAATCTTGCCCCGTCGGAACCTCTGCACTTGCGGTTTGCTCTACCTGATTCCACCCCGTTAGCTGGCATGCGAAACAGATAAAACACACAACAAAGAGCGTTGTTACAAAGTTAAACCTGGGTTTCATCAAAAACTCGGCGTGAGACCCCCGACTGTAGCGACAGAGGAAACGCCGTCCTCCTTAGAATAGTTGTCAGTTATTAGTTAATAGTTGTTAGTTTGACAGTTATCAGTTGCCAGTTTAATAGTTGTCAGTTATCAGTGATCAGTTGTTAGTCAAAGAGGGTTGCAATAGTTTCAACATCTCTTGGAACTGAAAACTGATTGCTGAAAGATTTTTTCGCAAGAAAAAACCGAACTGAAAACTATTCGTAGTTAATAATTCATGCGATGTCCCAGAGCAAAACGGTATGGTCATCGCTCCCACTGGCAAGAATGCTGCCATTGGGAGAATATTTAACGTTTCTGACGCTGCCAGTATGCCCTGTGAGTGTGTCTTTAGGTTCGCCTGTCTCGACATCCCATAAACGGATGGTATTGTCGTTCCCTCCGCTCGCGACAGTTTTACCATCGGGCGAATACGCAACGCTCCAGACATAGCCTGCATGCCCTGTAAGTGTCGTTATCAAACTTCTCTTGTCTGTACGCCATAATCGAACTGTACCGTCAATACTTCCACTTACGAGAATTTCTCCATCGGGTGAATAAGCGACTGAATCAACGATATGCGTATGTCCTCTAAGGGTCGCTCTATGCTTTCCAGTAGCGGGGTCCCACAACACAATAGTGTCGTCCCCTGTCCCTGCTGCGAGCGTTCTGCCATCAGGAGAATATGTGACACACCTGATAGAGTCTGCGCGCCCTGTGAGTGTGTCTTTAGCCTCCCCCGTGGCAGCATCCCACAACCATATTGTTCCATCCGTGCTTCCACTGGCGACGGTGGCACCATCTGGAGCATAGGCAACACTCCTAACAGCGTCTGTATGTCCTGCAAGCGTCGCTGTCGGAGCTCCATCGATTGCGTCCCATAGTACGACTGTATTGTCTATACTTCCGCTGGCAACCGCAGTGCTATCAGGCGAAAAGGCGACACATCTGACATACTCCTTGTGTTCAACAAGGAGATTAAGCCCGAGTCCGGTGTCTACATCGTAGATCCAGACACCGATATCACACGCGACCGCGAGTTGCGTGCCATCCGATGAGAATGCTATATCTCCAGTTAGGTTTCCTTGATCGAGACGTGCTTTTGCCCCTTCAGGTAGATTCGATAGTGATTCCGTTTGTGTGTTCATATTTTCTAATGATTTTTTAAAGTGTTCTATCTGGCGGAACTACAACCAAAACTTAATATTATTAATATTCCATATCTTTCGTGTAATTGTGACGCTTAAAACGTCCCTGTGACGTAGAAAAATCAAGTGGCATGCGAGAATGTAACGTTTTTTGTATTTTTCGCCTGTGTCAAGTTATCAAGTTCACAGTAAAATCCCTCGCTCTACTTCTGATTCTTCAAGTGCCCCCATACTATTGGCAGTTTACCGCTGGCGGAGACGTCCGCGAATTCTGATTCACTCGCCAACCAGTTGATGACGTTTTCGGTAAGCTGCTCCAACTGTGCAATATCTTTGTTGTTCTTATGATAATTTGGGAGTCGCCAGTTCATGTTGAAGACCTTACCCTTACCGGCCTTCCAATAGCCGAACGCCGCAATCCGGTCACCCCAATCGTTAGCAGGCGGGCCCCACGCGTTGGCAAGCGTAATAAAGTCCTTCCAAATTTTGTCGTAATAGTCGCCACTCTTTGGATAGCCTGTGGAATTAACTTGAATTCTGTCGTCTTCCTGCGGTTCCTTCTTGTCAACACTCTTGAGTCCTTCTGTTAATCCTAACTCAATCGTCTCTTTTAGGACGGTAATACCAACCGCAATACCGTCTTCTGCAACGGGACCGAACTGACGTGCCACCGCTTTTTCAAGTCCGAAGTTGGTCGCGTGCCGGATCGCCCACCCTGTTAAGAGAACAGCTCCGCCACTTTCGGCGTAATCCATAAACGCATCAATCTCTGGATCAGACAATTCCCCTGGATCGGTATCGCCTTCATGCCACCAGATAACCCCGAACTGTTTGAATGTGTTGCTTTTCAAATCTGCTTTCGCGAGTAACTCCGTTTTGAATGCTTTTTCAGCAAATTCTAACGCCGGCGCGGTGAACGGACCATTATCGCCGAGACGAATGAATCCGACTTCTACTGCAGCATTGCTTGTATTTATACCAAAAATGAACAGAAATGTCAAGCAAAATACGATCGGGCGAAATTTGTAAGCCAAATCTTGCGATTTAAAAGTCCGTTCCATATCCGTCTCCTCCCATGCAACGTGGTGTGTGAAAACACACAAGATGTCACTCCAGTGGCAGAAAATCCGGGTTGTCGCGAAATTTGTGAAGGCGTTCATTTGCGGCTTTCACAAAACTGGGTTCAACCTCGAATCCGATGAAATCCCGCTGATGCTGCTTACAGATCACCGGACAAGTGCCTACGCCTGCAAAGGGATCCAGAACCAGATCACCGGGTGAAGAACTTGCCAAGACAATCCGCTCGATTAACCTTTCGGGTTTCTGGATTGTGTTGAGCGCCTTCCTACTGACCAATTCCTTCGATTTGTAGGTTAGTTGTTTTATATCTCCCCAAACGTCGCCTGGATTCTTTCCTTTTGGATTATATTTGGTCTTTCCAAATTTACCGTTGGTTACGGATGGCACATTTTCACACCGATTCCGATGTGCTAACTCAACAAGTTGAGCAACTCTGATAGCATCTAAGTTATAGCGATACGGTTTTTTGCCCTTAATGAAATAGCAGATAATGTCGTAATTATTGGTGTAATTGATGCGTCCCTGTGCGAGCCGACTCGGTTGGTACCAGACAATCTTTGAACGGAGATTTAAAAACTGCCGATAATCTATAAAGTCGATGCAATCTGGTTTACCGAAGAGGTAAAGTGCGCCACCCTCCTTGAGTTTAGGTGCAAAACTTTCGATGAGTGTAAGATTAAATTCCTGAATTGACGGAATCCCGTCCCACGGTTTCCCTGTCACGCCATACGGTCCATCACACACAATCAAATCCACAGAGGTGTCTTCTACCTCTTTAAGTAGACTAAACGTGTCGCCACAATGGATGGTATTGCGTTCAAGCATAATATCGCGGACTGTCCTTGTACGTTTACATCGGTCCCACCCGTCGTGGTCCTATGTCCATAGCAAACATAGATGCATCAAAATTGCGTTTTAATAATTCCATTTTGATATCCTGCCTCGCCGGTGTGTGCCAGAGATTGTTAAACTCATCGGGGTCATCAATCAGGTCGTAGAGTTCACCTTCATCGTGTCCGTGATATACTACCAATTTGTAACGCTCATCTCGGTACATCGTTGCGAAAGAGTGATCCGGCAGATCAACGGCATCGTAGTACTCGCATCGGACAAAGTCGCGGTGATAGTCCGCCTCCACCTCTCCTCGGAGAATGGGTAGTAGCGATCGTCCGTGCATTCCGTCAGGCACCGTCAACCCTGCCAATTCCAAGAGTGTTGGTGCTTTATCAACGAGTTCAACGAGCGCATTGCTTCTCAAACCGCTTACAAATTGTCCTTGCCATGAGAAAATCAGTGGCACTCTGACTAAACCCTCGTAAAACCGGCACCCTTTCTGTATTAAGCCGTGGTCGCCGAGTGTCTCGCCGTGGTCGCTTGTGAAGATGATAACCGTATTTTCTCGCTGTCCCGTCTCTTCCAATGTTTCGAGGATACTGCCCAACTGTTCATCAATGAGCTGAATCATGGCATAATAGGCGGCTATGAGCGTCTTAGCATCTCTTGCGCCGACAGCCTCCGCTTCTTGACGTGGGGTCTGCGGCAAGATCGGGCTACGGATGTCTAACTCATCTGGCACCCGCCCTTTGGACTGAAAATCAATGGCTTGTAATCGGGTCTGTTGTTCAAGATCACCCTCTCGAAAAAGCGGTTCTGGCATCTCCGCCGGATCATACTGTTTTCGGTGCGTCTGCGGCGGATTGAAAGGTGGATGCGGATCGTAGATGTTAACGCTCGCGAGCCACGGACCATCCCGATCCTCACGAATGAACTCAATCGTTTTCTCGGCACACCAAGTCGTCTGATGTAATTCTGCCGGCACGCCTTCTGGATTCCGATTCAACTCACCGAGTATATATCCTTTTGAACGAACCCAATCTGCGTAGTCATGCCCCTGTTCCCAGTCATCGCGTGGGGCGTGGCTGTATTGCCAGTAGCGATACCCATCGTCCGTACGCGGTTCCACGCGACCGTAAGCACTTGCGAGATGGAGCTTGCCGATCAGTCCACAATCATACCCGATGTTTGCGAGGGTACGCGTCACAAGCGGATATGCTGCTGGAAAGAAATCATTTCCGTTACGAAGCGTGTGCGTTGCACCCGGATACATACCCGTGAGAAAACTCGCTCGGCTCGGTGTACAGATAGGACTTTGACAATAGGCATGCGTGAACGCTACCCCATCCGCGACTAAACTATCAATGTGCGGGGTCGATACATAGGGATTGCCTAATGCACCGATTGTGTCGTAACGTTGCTGATCTGTGCAAACCCAGAGGATATTCGGAGTGTTAGCAGCCATACATTAGCCTTTGTGTGTCTGCTGATTAGAAAAAAAAATCTTGATAAGCGCAGCAAGGGCAATAATGGTTGGAGTGATCCACGCCGCCTGCTTCCAAAAGCGTATCGTAGATGCACGCTCACCGTGTTGAACCGCAACGAGTTCTAACACTCTATCAAGTTTCGTTTCTATGCGATCCATGCGCGTTTCAAGGCGGTCCTGGCGTTTCTCCAATGCCTCAAACCGGGTATCTATTGCCTCAAACCGTTGATCTAACGCCTTAAATCGCTGATCTATCATTTTATCTTGTGCCGCAAACCGTTCAGATATGATCTTATCTTGCGCATCAAACCGCTGAGATATAATCTCTTGAAGTTCCTGGACTGTCATAAGAAACTCCACATACTCCTTGCGTGCTATTGAGTCGTCGCGCTAAACCCGGTCTCTTTAACAATGTTTGCGAGGTCAGCGGCAGTGACAGTATTCTTACGGACCTTAATGATTGCCTGATTAGGGAGAGAAACTTTAACACTGATAACGCTTTGGTGATGTGTAAGTGCATCCTGCACTTTTGCGACACAAGCCCCTCACGTCATACCTGTAACAACCAAAGCGACATCCTCGCTGCCCGCTGGCTCAATCGGTACAGACATAAAGGCGTTCAGTAGTTTTCCAGAAGCGGTGTCAAATACCCGAATCTTTCCGTCGAAACCACCTGTAGCGAGCTGTTTACCATGGGGATGGAACGAGACTGCAAAGACGCCAACTGCATCGCCCTGCACAGATGCCAACCGCTTCCCATCTTCTACGTTGTAGACGCGGGCTTCGCCACCGGCGCAGCCTGTAGCAAACTGACTGCCATCTGCTGAAAACGCGTAACCTTCAATCGAACCCGATTGCGCTTCATAGGCTTGAATGAGGTTAAAGTCGGTATTGCCGACATCCCTTTGGATCTCGCGAAAAATCTTGTAGAGGCGAGGTATTCTATCTTCACCACCACTTAGCACCTGATCTTCAGTTGGGTGTCGTGCGATGGTATTAATTTCGCCGTAGCCTTTGTTACTGGAATTGATGTCGTCAACAAAAGAGCCGGTGCTTACTTCAACCAATTTGAGAGCGGTATCCCGTCCGGCGCTTACAAAATGCGATCCATCGGTGGAGAAAATTGTGCCGAAGACCCAATCGCTGTGGTTATCGAATTTAATCAGTTCTTTTTCATCTGCGACGGAAAGGACACGCACGGTTTGATCTGAACACCCGAAAGCAACGCGACTGGCGTCTGGTGAGAAAGAGAGTCCGTACACGGTGTCATAACTGGAGCGCATCGCTTTAATGAGGGTATTCGTGGCGGTATCCCAGAGTTGTATTTCACCAAACTGCGCTGGGGATCCACCGGCTACTCCTAATATTTTTCCGTCTGTTGTGTAAGTGAGTGATTCTATGCGATGTGCCTTGCCTACCAAGCGCGCTTTGAGTTCAAAATTCGTTGTATCATACAATAAAACTTCGCGGAAACCAGAAATGGCAAGCGTGCTACCATCGGGTGAATATGCGATAGCGGAGACAACGGGGGGTACTGTGTAAGTTGGATAATTTCCTTCAGCCATATCATCGACTTCGTCGGGTGTGTCGTCATTCGCACCTTCAAGGATCCAACGTCGGAAAAGTTCAACTTCTTCAGCGGAAAGCGGCTCCATATTCTGCGGCATTGCGGGTTCATCACCGGAGATGAGTTTAATGATGAGACTTTCATCGGGTTTTCCTGGGATGATTGCTTCTCCCGCCATTCCGCCCCGTTTTAGGTGGGCATAGGTTGTTACAATCAGGTCGCCATTCGGATCACCGGGGTGATGGCATCCTTGGCAACTCCGTTTGAGAATCGGGACAATCTGTGCATGGTAGCTGACTGCTGAACCTGAAGCATGATTGTCCGCCGTTACAAACGGACTCCATACTACAAAACAGAACAGATATACTGCTAAATGAATCATAAACCTCGATCGCGATTTATTCATATTCGTCGAAAACCCTCCCACCCGTTACGGTGTGGTTCTATAGCAAGCTGCGCCAAGAATGTCGTAGTTAACATATTTTTGCAATAATTATACCACATTTTCACAATGAAATTCAAGAAAAAAATCCTGTCAAATATTTCTGATTGACATCTGTTGAAAAATAGGATATACTTCTTTTGCCTAATATAAGGCAACATTCTCTTATGAAACATAATTATCAAACAAATCGGAGGAGATTTTTTAATGAAAACGGGCTTAGAACGTAAAAGACAGATTTCCTATATTGGCGGTCTCGTTTTAGCGTTACTCATCATTGGCTTCACTGGAAGCGGACAACTCGCAGATGCTGCGAATACGTATGAAATCGACACTGCACATTCCATGATACTCTTTCGCGCAAAACACAAGGGTATAACCTATAACTATGGCAGGTTTAATGAGTTCACCGGCGGGATCACAATGGATGAAACAGATATATCCAAAAGTACCGTGGAATTCGAAGTAAAAACAGCGAGTGTTGATACTGCCAACAACAAACGCGATCAGCACCTCAGAAGCCCTGACTTTTTCAGTGCGAAGCAGTTTCCGGTCATTACCTTCAAAAGCACAGCAGTGGGTATGAAGGAAGGAAAAGAAGATGTGCTGGCGGTTACGGGTGATCTTGAACTACTCGGGGTTAAGAAATCTATCACGGTAGATGTTGCCATTACAGGAAAAGGCACAGGACAGCAGGGAGAATCCGTGATTGGGTTCGAGAGCGTCTTTACAATTAATCGGAGCGAATTCGGTATGACCTACGGTGCCGGCGCCGTCAGCGACGATATCCGCCTTACGGTTGCTATTGAAGCGCAGCAGAAATAGAAACACCTATCGAGTTACCAAACAGGGTAGATAGTTTTTGGGGTAGTATTGAAGTGGCGTATAGATAGACTTTATACGTCCTGATCTACTGTTGGCGTGCTTTTTAAGCGCGCCGCCCCATAAAGCACATAGATGGGAATCCGTAATGTTATCGATTAAACAACTTTTTTTCAGTTTACTGCTACCAACCATTATCGGCAGTGGGCTTTTCATATTCGCGAGATCTCGTTCTCCCAAAGAATATGCCACTGTTAGATACGAAAGAGGACCAGATGGATTTACGGGATGGCTCATCGCTGCTGCACTGGGTATTAGCTACATAGTCGGCTATCTCGGTTTGGAGGGGTTGCCAGCATTTCCGCCGCGTCAGGGAATACATTGGCTCTGTTATCTCGCTATTATCGGGTTGATCGTAGGGGGTTTTTGGCATTTGCCGGTGTGGGGCCCGATAGCACAAGTAGCACTTTCTATTATTATACCGCGTCTCCTCCTCACTACAACATTTAAGTACACATGGGGACCCATTGCAGGAATTATCTGGTGGGTGTTTCTGGCTGTTGCTATTTTTATTTTCTGGCATCTCGTAGAGCAGAGTTTTAGTACGCTACCATCTGGTGCATCCGGTCCGTTTGTCTACTTTGGACTTTGTGGAAGCACTGCCTTAATTCTCGCACTTTCAGGAAGTTTGCGGTTGGCACAACACTGTGGGACTTTAGTGGTACTCTTCGCAGCGAGTTGGATTATTACGCTCGTCCTACAGCGGGACAGGAAGCGGTTCGTTTTCCCACGGGGGACCTCACCGGTTGTAACACTTCTACTTGCTGGCATCTGGATGAACGGTTATTTCTTTGCAGAGGTGCCAGCGGTGAGTGCTATTTTGTTGGCGATCTCACCCCTCTTAGCACAGGTTGGACGAATAGAGGCAGTTCGGGGACTCGGTGCGCGGCGTTCTATCCCTGTTCAAGTAGGAGCCATCGCGCTGCCTGTTATTATTGCTATAGGTGTTGCTGTTGCCCGTTCTGGCTTCCTCGGTGGCAATAGCGGTTATTAATAGAACGAACAAAAAATCGAAGAAGCTTGTCTAAATATTTAAGAATAATTTCGTAAATAGCGGGACCTTCGGAAAGAGGCGGTCTATTTTGCATGAAAAAAAGATTTTATCATCCGCTCGGTTGGGATAAAAGAACATACATTTGGAGGCAAAAATGGGTTTGGTACGTAATTTGAACTTTCCTATCATAGCATTTCTGCTTGGCATCTTGATCCTTTTCAACGGTTGTGTAAAGATGGAGGCGACCCGGAAAGCGGATTGGGAAACCCATTTTACAGACTTGCACTTCGTCAATCATAAACAGGGGTGGATTGTCGGGGAACAGGGGCTGATTATCTATACGGCAGATGGGGGCAAAACGTGGAAGCAACAAGAAGTTGACACAACAGGCGTTGGATATCGTATGCCCGATGCGACCTTAGATTTCAAGGCGGTCTACTTTACCAATGCGAACTACGGATGGGCGGTCGGCGATGAAGGGTTAGTTGCAACAACCGATGACGGTGGTAAACATTGGACATTGCAACGAAGCGGGACGTCTGCGATGCTCCTTGATGTCTATTTTGCTAATTCAAAAGAGGGCTGGATCGTTGGGGAAGACTCGGATGTTCTCTATACCGAGAATGGCGGAAAAGAGTGGAAACGTTATGAATATGTCAGTGAGTTCATGCTTAACGGGGTCTGGTTCGTAGACGATTCAACGGGGTGGGCTGTTGGTACACACGATAGGATCTATCATACCAAAACAGGTGGAAAAGAGTGGCGGGAGCAGAGCAACCGCTTTGAAGGCGAGCGTGACCGGATGATTAACGACAATAAACAGGTATTCTTCGTTAGCGATAATGAAGGCTGGATTGTTGGTAGTGATGGCTCGATCTTTCATACAACGACAGGTGGTATAAATTGGGAACGTCAAGATAGCCGTATCCCCCTGATTAATGGACACGTCCGAGATACCATCAATAGCATCCATTTCACAGATGAAAACTACGGAGTTGCCGTAGCGGATGTCGGCTTTATCACGCGAACAGAAGATGGCGGGGACAACTGGCAGTTGATGGATAGCGGCACGGAAAACAACTTGACGGGAATCCAATTTACGACCCCTACGGAGGCATGGGCAGTTGGATGGTACGGTACCATTCTACACACAACAGATGCCGGTGCGACTTGGGAGATGACCAGCGGCACGACCGCCAACGACCTACAGAATGTCCAGTTCACCGATGCTAATCGCGCCATCGCTGTTGGTAGGCGTGGTACGATGGCAATGAGTAACGACGGTGGACAGACATGGAGCGAAATTGAAACTGACATCTGGGACGGCATTTGGAATATTTATTTCGCTACCGACAAACACGGTTGGGCGGTCGGCGAACGCGGACTCATCGTCCATACCAACGATGGCGGCGAGAACTGGGAACGTCAGCGCAGCACTTCGGCGTTCACGCTCCGCTCCGTCCACTTTATTAGTCCTCAAAAGGGTTGGACTGTTGGAGACCTGGGTACTATCTTACATACAATTGACGGCGGACAAACGTGGCTTCCGCAGACCGCTGTTGGAGATTTCCTCTCCCTTATGCTAAAGGGCGTATTTTTCCTTGATGAAAAGAAGGGTTGGGCTATCGGATGGCCGGGTGTCTGCCTTGCGACCGAAGATGGCGGTTTGAGTTGGACCCAGCAGACAACGGGGACTTTTAATGAACTCTATGCCGTTTACTTCACCGACGAAAACACAGGATGGATTATCGGACAGTTCGGTGAAATTTTACATACAAAGAACGGGGGCGAGAAGTGGAGTTTCCAGCGTAGTGGCACGCGAGAAAATCTAAATAAACTTTATTTTGCTGATGCGCAGCACGGATTAATTGTCGGTGATAACGGCGTGATGCTCACGACCATTAACGGCGGTGCAAAGTGGGAACTTCAAGAGAGCGGCACTGACAATGACCTTTACGGGTTAGCGCTCTCCCCGGATGGCGTTGTAGCAGTAGGCAAGGGTGGAATTGCGATGCGTTATTCCGTTGAAGAGACGGAATTACCTGCGAAACTACCACCCGTCGCCGAAGAGGTTGAAATTGTCACTGCTGAAGAGGATACCGATATTGAACCTATTGTTTACCATTGGGATATTCTCCGACAGGCAACTTGGAGAACCGACTTTGCGGATACTCATTTTGTAGATGCACAAAATGGATGGGCGGTCGGCTCGGATGGTGCAGTAGCACATACCACAGATGGCGGAAAAACGTGGCTTCCACAACACAGTGGTGTTGATGAAGATTTGCGAGACGTAGAATTCATAGATGAAAAACATGGACGAATCCTTGGTGCTGGCGTCTTGCTTCAAACCGAAGACGGTGGTGAAACGTGGCAGCCAATTCTCCAATCAACCAAGCAAAACCTCCCGCGTGTTAGCACAATGCACTTCCTAAACGCTAAAGAGGGATGGCTCGGTGCCAGGATTGGGGAAATTTTACACACGACTGACGGTGGCAAAACGTGGAAAATCCAAAAAACTGGAACGACAACAGCAAGTATCACCGATATTCATTTCATCAACAGTCAGGAAGGTTGGGCAGTCACGCCCCAACGTCGAGATGGTGGATTTATTCTCCATTCCGTTGACGGTGGTGATTACTGGAAAATCCAAGCAAAGACGAACCAGCCCGGTGTTGCCGTCCACTTTGCTGACGAAAACCGCGGTTGGGTAATCCTCGGTAACGGTAACTCCTTACTCAGTGAAGATGGTGGTGAAACTTGGAGATTGCAAACCACAAGCCAAAGCACAAGCCGCTTACGAAATATCACCTTTCGCTCTCATACAGAGGCATGGGCACTTGGTGGCGGTGGTGCTTATGTTACCGATGATCAGGGTCTGACTTGGAAAGCGGTTCCTGTTGATACGGGAGACGAAATAGGCGATGATATGTCCGCTATGGGAGAATTCAATCCCTTCTTACTCGAAGAATCCGAATTAGAATCTGAAGCATCTGAGGCGTCAGAAGAAGAGGTATCGGAGGGGCCGACGCTGACATACGACGAAACGCCAGAAGAAATTCAAAATCGGCTTCGGGCGCAGTGGCAGCGTCCAGGACGCCTTGCACCCGAAGGTGAACTGCCCGCTAACGCAGAACGAGCGACGCCAGAACGCCAAGCACAGCAACAGCCGCCACCACCACCTGAACCTGAAGGCGGATTCGGAAGACGACGCGGTGGACAGCGAATCGCCAGTGTTTACTTTCTTAATGCGGAACAGGCATGGGCGGTCGGTAGGGCAGGCAGTATCTATCACACCGCAGATGGCGGACAAACCTGGGAACACCAGCTCGGTGAGTCGCAACGCAGCGATTTCCGAGAAATCCTTTTCTACGACGATAAAAACGGGTGGATAGCAGGAGATGGCGGTATTTTATTGGAGACCCAAGATGGTGGACAGACGTGGGAGTCCCTTCCAAGCCAAACACGTCAACGCCTTATCGGTATACACTTTGCCAGCCTTGAACCGAAATGGGGCTGGACAATGCAACGCGACGGCACTGTTCTCTATACGACAGACGGTACAACTTGGACAGCAGGGGACACGCCCGAACAGCCGCCATTTATGGAAGGCGATCCGCCAGGGACATTCTCGCTGAACGATGTTGATTTCGGAAAGTTCTCTGAAGGCTGGGCGGTTGGTAGAATGGGCTACATCATCCACAACAAAGATGGCGGTCCGACGTGGGCACCTCAGCGCACCACTGCAAATGACACGCTCATGGATGTGGAGATGTCATTCGCGCCCCTCGGTTGGTCTGTCGGACAGGCGGGTGTGACCCAACGCACCATCAACGGTGGTGAGTATTGGCGGATGCACGAAACTAAGTCGAATTACGATCTCAATGCCGTTTCATTTATCGCTAAACGTACAGGATGGGCGGCTGGTGAAGCCGGTATCGTCCTAAAGACTACTGATGGTGGTTTCAATTGGGTGCCTAAATCGACCGGCGTTAACAAAACGCTTCACGGTATCCTCGCACTCTCTGAACAGGAGATTTATGCGGTCGGTGAAGAGGGCATAATTATTCACTCAACTGACGGTGGTGAAACGTGGGAACAAGAACACACCGATATTGATAATAACCTCTATGTTATTACACGTGCCAAGGACGGTAAAGCACTGTGGGTTGTTGGGCAGTGGGGTGTCGTCCTCCGCCGGACGTTAGAAACCCAAGAACAGATGTCAATGCGGTAATATGGAGGCATTCATGTCATCTATTGCGGCAAGAACTTATCTGACCCCCGAAGAATATCTCGCTTTTGAGCGCAAGGCGACGACTAAACATGAATACCTCGCTGGAGAGATAGTCGCGATGTCAGGCGCAAGTTTCGCGCATAATTTTATCACTGGGGATATCTTCGGTGAACTTCGCTCCCAGTTGAAAGGAGGGAAGTGTAGAGCTGCCACAAGTGATATGCGTGTCAAGGTCAACAAAACAGGATCCTACTTTTATCCTGATGTTGTCGTTTTTTGTGGTGAACCTCAGGCAGAGGATAGTCAATCTGACACGCTTCTCAACCCGATCGTTATAATAGAGGTGCTTTCCCCATCAACAGAAGCACGTGACAGAGGAGAGAAATTCTGGCATTACCAGCAACTCGCGTCCTTGCAGGAATACGTCCTTGTCTCTCAAGATCGGGTTTGTGTTGAGCACTATCTTCGCGAAGGCACTTATTGGCTGCAGACAGAATTTCGGATACTTGAAGATGTAATGCCGCTTGCTTCAATTGAATGTGAGTTGAGTTTGCGTGACATTTACAGCAGTGTTGAAATAGAATAAACATAAAACCTGAAGCAACCAATTAAGGCATGTTATACTTTATGGAAAATGAACAATTTTAACTTTATCGATCTCTTTGCCGGAATAGGTGGGATTCGCATTCCATTTGAAAAGTTAGGTGGAACATGTGTGTTTAGTTCTGAATGGGACCAATACGCTCAGCAAACTTACGCCCATAACTTCGGCGAAATGCCCGCTGGCGACATCACCAAGATTGATGAAGTTGACATTCCAGACCATGATGTTTTATTCGCGGGTTTTCCATGCCAGCCTTTCAGTATCATCGGAGATAAGCTGGGATTTGAAGACACACGTGGCACCCTGTTTTTTGACATCGCTCGGATTTTGAAACAGAAACAGCCAAGTGCGTTTCTCCTTGAAAATGTCAAGCAGCTGCTTACGCATGACAAGGGACAGACTTTCGCAGTTATACAAGAACAATTGTCACGATTGGGCTATACTACTTATCACAAGGTGTTGAATGCGCTTGACTTCGGATTGCCACAGAAACGGGAACGAATTTTTATTATTGGGTTTCATGAACCGATAGCATTTGAATTTCCAAAGCCTATCAACGCGTATAAACCGCTCTCAGAGATACTGGAACCTGATGAGGATGTTGAACCAAGTCTATTTGCCTCAGCACGCATCCAAAAATCGCGACGCGAAAAGTGCAAAGGCACCCCCTTCTTCCCGTCTATTTGGCATGAAAACAAAGGCGGAAACATTTCGGTGCTACCTTTTTCATGTGCGCTAAGAGCTGGTGCCTCTTACAACTATCTTTTGGTGAACGGTGTTCGGCGTCTTTCTGGGAGGGAATTGCTGCGCCTACAAGGGTTTCCTGAAGACTTTGAGATCATAGGGAATATGATGCAGATTAGGAAACAGACTGGCAATAGTGTCGCTATCCCTGTTGTTCAAGCTATTGCAGAGAAAATGTTGCAGGCATTAGAACAACGTAAACCGATGATACGACTTGAAGAACAACTGCTTCTTTTTGAAAACAGAACTAATGCTTATGCCTAATGGATAACAAAACAACCAAAAATCATCTTGATACTGTTATTAGAAAAGCCAGAGTCCACTTTTACAAACCGATACAAATTGCGGAGATACTTTATAGGGATAGAACCAAAAAAGATATTGATCTGGGCGACTTGGAAACTTATCGAACGCCTTCAAGAAAATGGCGAGACGCGATTTCTCTCAGGTTCATCGGGCGGATCTCCACATCAAGTGCAAGATACCAAGACGATCTTTTTAACGCCAACGCTACACCTCCAGCAGTTTTAGTGGAATTGGGGAAGATAAATCGAAACAGTAAGGGTGCAGTTGAAGCTTATATCTATACTGCGTTAAGAGACCGTCTTTCCCAAATGTCATCCGGTCTATCTGCCGTTTTACAAGCGGACAGCAATTCTTTTGAACTAAGAAGCTTTATAGATAGTTTTACACGGAATCCCGGACTCTCACGAAGCGTTGACAAGATATTTGAGATTGTAGTTTATGCCCTATTTTCCACACTATTAGAAGTGCTTGACGTTAAAATCGGAGTGCAAATCAACAACATTAACGATACAATTCTCAGCGAGTTCTCTGATTTTACTGAAAAGGTTCTGGGGTTGTCTGAAGATACACCGGAGATATATCAAGCAGCTAAGGTTTACCGAGTAGGTGTTACTAACGCGGCGGACAGAGGGCTTGATATGTGGGCAAATTTCGGGGTTGCTATCCAGATAAAGCACATATCCCTAACACCCACAACCGTTGAGGATATAAGTAGCGCGATTTCGGCGGATCGAATAATTATCGTCTGCAAGGAATCTGAAAAAGATGTCTTGGTATCTGTCCTGAATCAATTCGGCAGTTCCAGTCGAATTCAAAGCGTGATAACCGAAGATGAACTTAACGTGTGGTATGAGAAAGCCCTGCGTGGACAATCATCCAAATTGATCGGCGATAAAATATTGCAAAAACTTGCAAATGAGATAAAGGTTGAGTTTCCTTCTACCAATCCAGAATTCGCTATTTTTTTTTAACACACGAGGGTATCACCGTTTTGCCTCTGTTGATTTTTGATAGGTTCAGATTTCATAATGGGAGAATTGCTATACAATGAGATCAAAATCGAGCAAAGCATTACTCATTTCGGTTTTACTGCACCTCGGTGTTGGGGTGCTCGGACTTTTCTATTGGTTCGGTACGAACCCACAACGAAATACTGACAGTATCAATGCGCTGCTTATCATGGAAGAAAAACCGAAAGTTAGGCGCGTGCAACGGCGCAAACGTGTAGAGATGATGCGGAAAAGGACCCGCGATACCAACCAACCGCGCTTGAAAATTCTCACGAGCAATCAGCCCGCTACGACCCGCGGGGTTGTCTCCGCAGCGGAACCGGCACCTTTTCAAGCCTTTGATAACAATGATCTGAGTGAACCCGTTGGACCGACTTCAACGTCTGTTGAATTTGACAATACACCACGTGTGCAAAGGGTCATTGAACGTCCTTTCAAAAAACAACCAAAAACCAAAGAGCGCCCCAAGAGCAGATTAGTAAAGTTCATTGAAGCTCAAGAGGGACCGCAGCGTATTGTTTACTGCGTCGATCTCTCTACGAGCATGCAAAACCTCCCACCGCACAAACTCAAACGGGTCATAGACCTTATGCGAGATTCACTCACCTTCCTTGAAACACACGATAGTTTCAATATCGTGGCGTTCAGCACGGAGATAGTTGCTTACGAAGAAGGTTTTGTCCCTGTAACCGAGCAGACGGTTGCTGCATCATCAAATTATCTCGGCAATATCGGATTCCAAATCCATAAAGACGGCACCGACCACGATATGCTAAGTACCTTGACGGAGACTGCGAAGACGGCACCGACCATTGTTGTCCTTTTTAGCGACGGCATTCCTACCACCATTGAGGGAACGGATCTTAACCTCATCGGCGAACACGCTACAGGTAATGGACGTATCTTCGCTATGGGTACGGGAATGGCACCTAATTTCCCCGGTGCAGTGATGCTGAAGCAACTCGCTACCGTTAGCGAAGGTGACCTGTGGCTCGTTGATAGAGCTCGAATCAGATAAGAGGAACTTACATGCAGCAAGCCGTGCTCACACGTGCGGAAGAGATTGCCAAGGGTCTCTATCCGCACCAAATAGAGGGCGTCGCCTTTCTGCTGGGGCGTCGCCGTGCGCTCCTCGCTGACGATATGGGACTCGGTAAAACCCGCCAATCCGTTATTGCGATGGTTGAAGCGGAAGCGGAAGGTCCCTATCTTGTGATTTGTCCAGCCTCTGTCAAACGGAATTGGGCACGTGAAATCCAACTTGTTCTCTCCGCGGCTGAACCTACTGTTGTAGGACCCGAACCCCTCCCGTCAACCAATTTCCGAGACTGGGTTATCATCAACTATGAGATTCTTGGTAAACACCTGAAAGGACTCCTGGCGTTTGACTGGAAAGGTATCGTTTTTGACGAAGCGCATTACCTGAAAAATCACCAAAGCCAACGCAGTCGGAATGCTGCTAAACTGGTAAAGTCAATCCAGCATGAGCCAATAGTCCACGCGCTCACCGGCACCCCGATGACGAACCGTCCTCGCGATCTTTTTCCCCTCTTGCAACTGATGAACCACCCACTTGGTAAAAGCTTCCTCAGTTTCGCCAAACGCTATTGTGATGCCTATCAGGGAGAATACGGATTGGTGGCAGATGGAGCAAGCAATATTGAAGAATTAACCGTTCAACTTCACGGGGTGATGTTGCGGCGTACAAAAAATGAGGTATTGGATCTTCCACCTAAAGTGCGAACCTGGTTGGACGTTGAACTCCATCCCGTGGCGATTCAGCATTTTAATACTGCTGTCCGGGAGTTCCTAACCAAATTTGATGCCCCTGAATCCGTCGATGTCTTTGAAAATTCGGAGCGACGGCAAGCAGTCGGTAGGCTTACCACGGCGCGGCGAAAACTCGCCTTCGCGAAGTGCCGCCACACCATCAAATTCGTCGAAAATGCTCTGGAGCAGGGAGAAAAGGTTATCCTCTTCACGACCTTCCTGAACACATTGGAGCGTTTCCACAAACATTTCGGCGATCGGGCTGTCTTTGTCTCCGGCGAGGTCTCGGTAGAAGAACGGCAAAATCGCGTTGATCGGTTTCAAAATGATGAAAACGTTAAACTCTTTATTGCTAACATGCACGTCGCTGGGGTGGGCATCAACCTAACTGCCGGGCGGCAGGTGGTCTTCAACGATTTGGATTGGGTGCCAGCGAATCATTGGCAAGCGGAAGACCGGGCATATCGTATCGGACAGACAGGAACTGTTAACGTCACCTATATGATAGCACGCGGGACAGTAGACGAATTCGTTAAGACTGTATTGGAAACGAAAGCTGCATTGATGGATGCGCTCGTTGAAGGCACCCTGTTAATAGCGGGTGAAGATAGCGAGGTTCAAACCGATGTCCTTAGCGAACTTAAGCGGATGATGAATGCGCTCTCTGTGCATACCGACGCAGTGGAAACATCGCAGCTGCTTGACGTGCTCCAAAAAGCGAGCAATACCTATCTTGAAGAGAACGCTGCACATCTCCGCGAAGCCACCCGTGCGCAGCTGCGTCCTTACTCCGAAGAAGCCATCCGCACTCTCGCACAAGTTCTTGCGGGTCCAGAGCGAAATATTTATCAGATAGAGAGTTCGTCCCAAAAAGGCAAGTTTTATACGCTGGAGGTAGTCGGCGTTGATGTAACGTGCGATTGTCTGGGTTTCACACACCGCGGTAGCTGCCGACACGTCCGTCCGCTGAAATCTGCACTCGTTGCGAAGAAACCGCTGCCGAAAGGCTACAAAAAAAATCGTTAGATTAACCGGCACTTGGCGAAGTCCCTATTGATCTGGTATTTCCTTTACACAGCGAAAACCGACAAAAATACTTGAATAGTCTGGGAGCCAAGCATCGCGATTATCTACTCGTATGAATAGACTTTGATTCACCCAACTCCCGCCTCGAAATACGCGTGACGTGCTGACATCTAAGAAATTATCAGTCACTTTCCCGCCTGAAATAGGGTTTATTTTTTCCGACTTTCTGTAGAATTCTGGGGTCATACGCGTCTAAGCACCACTCCCCTACATTACCTACCATATCATACAAACCATAAGCATTGGGCGGGTACTTGCCAACAGGTGTTGTGTCATTAACATGTCTGAAATAGTTAGCATCTCCCACATTAATTGTTTCATCCCAAGGATATGGCTTGCCGACTAAATTGCCTCGCGCTGCTTTCTCCCATTCAGCTTCAGTCGGCAGACGTTTGCCTTTCCACTTCGCATAAGCCATCGCAGCATACCAACTGACATACTTTACTGGATAATCGTCTCTACCGCTCTGATAGTTATTACCATCCCAGAGCCTGAGATATTCACCATCATGTAAACTGCGTTTGATTTTATCCTTTTGCCATTGCGGATTTGCTTCAATAAATATACACAAAATTGGAAAAAATATCAACTGTTTACAAAAATCGTCGGATGTATGCGGTTTTTAGGTGTCGGTTGAAGGAAGTAGGAGGGATTGAAGGTTCTGTATTTTCCGCTTGACAACCATCTAAAAATTTGCTAAAATCGGCATAAATCAACACACGGAGGCGGACCGATGAAACTAACTATAAGCGTAATCGTCTTGCTCTGTTGTCTATTACCTATAGCAACGCGGGCAGAGTTATCGCTTGATGACCTTGCTATCTATATGTCTTTTGACGACGTCCAAGGCGACAAAGTTATAGACGGTTCAGAAAACGGAAATCACGGAACGATTATGAAAGCATCCCTTGCGAAAGGTAAAGGGAAATACGGCAACGCAATGGAATTCAAAGGCGGAGATAATCACGTTCTCATCAAGAGCTCTAAGTCTCTCTCAATTGATGACGAGGTCTCGATTTCCGCTTGGGTCAACTGGAACGATGCACCTGGCAACGGTTGGTTGACTGTGATGGCAAATGGGATGCAAGGTGGACCGTGGGAGAACTACGGACTCTTTGTTAACCGTGGCAGCCGCTACTTCTATTTTACACTCTCTGCGGGTGGTGAAGGCGCACATAAAACGATGAATTCCGGTGCTGGTACGACCGAGCCTGAAACATGGATGCACTGCGTCTGTACCTATGACGGCAAAGATGCCAAAATCTATGTTGATGGCGATCTGGCAAATCAGGCACCACATGGACTCAAATTGGTTGGTGGCGATCAGGATTTGCGACTCGGCCATCGAGGCGGAAGCGGACACTGGTACAACGGTTTGCTTGACGAGATTGCAGTGTTCTCAGTCGCTTTAGACGAAGATCAAGTTAAAGAAGCGAGTGGTAACATTGACGAGGCACTTGATGTTCAGGCGCGTGGCAAATTGGCAACCCTTTGGGGTAATATGAAGATGGAAAGATAGCCTAACTTTCAGGCGTGATTTGTGTTTTTGTATGGTTGCTGTAAGAAGCGTTTCTAATATAGAAAAAGGGCGGGATGGATCTCAACGGAGATTCCCGATGCAGATTTTGCTCCATCTCGCCCTTGCTTTTGTTTGCCTTGCCTGTTCCGATTCCGAGGAGGAAGCGTCAGAACCACCCGAAGGCATGGTGTTGATCCCTGAAGGCACCTTCCAGATGGGAAGTACTACGGGAGACGTGGATGAGGCACCTGTCCACACAGTGGAGCTTGATGCATTTTACATGGATCAATACGAAGTGACGAACGCTGAATATCAGGCGTTTGTCACCGCTACAGGATACGACGCGCCACGCGGCATCGGCTATACGGCTGTTTACGAACTTCTCAAAAACGATTATGAACCGTGGCAAGACCCAGATTTCAACCACCCGAACCAACCCGTTACAACGGTGACATGGTTTGATGCTGCTGCCCACTGCGAATGGGCAGGTAAGCGATTACCGACGGAGGCGGAGTGGGAAAAAGCTGCGCGCGGGGACTTGGAAGGCACACGTTATCCTTGGGGTGACGCAGAACCCAATGACACCACTGCTAACTTTGCTGATAGTCAAACGGAATTTGAATGGCGGAGTGCCGATGTAAATGACGGATACCTTTTTACCGCACCTGTTGGCACATATCCACCCAACGGTTACGGTTTGTTTGATATGGCGGGAAACGTCTGGGAATGGTGCGCCGATTGGTACAGTTCAACGTACTATAGCGACACACAAGGTGAGGAGAATCCACGCCGAAACCCAAAGGGACCTGATACGGGTGAACGGCGTGTTTTGCGCGGTGGCACATGGTATCGTGCTGCGCATACCATCCGCAATGCTGAACGCATCAGTGATTATCCACACAATAGCCTGAATGTCGTCGGTTTTCGATGTGCGATGGATGTACCTTAACGTGAGCGTGATGGAAAATTTTGAAGCCAATTTTGTTGGGTTTCACTCGTGGTTTGGTGACCTCAAGGCACTTGGGACTACAAGATTTCTGGTCGCCCCGCTGGTTTTTGATACGCCGTTCAACCCAACCTACGTCCAGAACTAAACCGCTATTCCTTTTAGTAATTTTTGATGAACAATTCTCTCCCTTTTGCGGCACTATCCTTTCGATAATTATTCATACCGTATTGTAATGTCCATTCCTGAATCTCGGCAAAATCAAAGAGCTCTCTGATGACAGGAGAATCATCGTAGGTAATTAGCCACTTGTGGGAACACCTCCTCATATTTTCGGCGAATTTCACATGGTCAAACGCGGTATGTAGCTCACCTCTCACGCCGTATAGTTTTGACTCAGCTGCTTTCCAATATGGCGGGTCCAAAAAGATAAACACATCTTCACCATCGCGGAAGAGTGTTTCGGTGTAGTCTTTATCTGTAATTTTGACTCCGGAGAGATATGGACAGATGTTTTTCACACGTTCAATAGATGAATCCGTGAAACGTCCCTCATAAGCAGCCTGTGAATATCCGCCGGAATCTACGACACCGGAGAAAGTAATGCGATTAAGCACAAAAAACCGCACCGCACGCTGAAATTCACAGAGCATGTCCCGGTCTTGGCTCAGTTTATCTTTTGCGTGTGTTAATTTTTCAAAGAGAGTGCGGCCGTCCGTAGTGGTCGCGCGTGTCTCTGTGAGTGCTTCAACCAAACCCGGCGCGTTATCTCGGACCTGTTTCCAGAAACAGTAGAGATCGTAATTGAGGTCATTAATCCAGTAGGATTTGATACGACTTTGAAAAAGACTTCGGATTGCAAAAAAGACAGAACCGCCACCGACAAAAGGTTCGCGAAATTCGGATATATTTACCGGAACAAGTGGTAGAATCTGTTTCAGAGCTCTTGATTTACCACCCGGATACCGAAGTGGACTTTTCGCTAACTTAGCCATGACGACCGGTCACCCATATTTGTAGCTTGTGATTTTGACTTGCTTCTTGGTTAAGCAAAATAAGTCTTTTTTAGTATGTTTGTACCAAACAATTTTATAAACGTAAATTAGTTGTTAAAAATATACTATACTTTGTTTTAGTTTTCAACATCCTCACTCAGAATTATTAAGAATTCATTTCATTTCCGGTTCTCTATCCATTTTAACAAAATTTTCGCACCGCGTTCCAATTCTTGTTATATAAATTTTCTCCTTGACATCTATCCTAAAAATCCTCTAAAATGAACACAGCCATACTTGAACAGAAAGGAAAAGAGAGATATGCCACAAACTGATGTAAATCAACCCAATGTTATCGTCTTTTTCACCGACCAGCAGCGGTGGGACACTTCAGGATTGCACGGCAACCCGCTTGACTTGACTCCCAACTTCGATCAGATGGCACAGCGTGGCACGCACGTCCACCGCTCGTTTACGTGTCAACCCGTCTGTGGTCCCGCACGCTCATGTCTCCAAACGGGATTATACGCAACTCGCACGGGATGCTTCCGAAACGGTATCCCTTTATCGCCTAATCTTAAGACGCTCGCGCATCACTTCGGTGAAGCAGGCTATGCCACCGGATACATCGGCAAGTGGCACCTCTATAGTGGCGGCACTGGACCGGGACCTGTGCCAGCGGAGCATCGTGGTGGCTATGACCATTGGTTAGCGTCCAACGTCCTTGAATTTACCTCCGATGCGTATCAAACAACGCTTTACGACAACGACAATAAACCCGTTGATCTCCCCGGCTATCGTGTGGATGCGCTCACCGATGCGGTGATTCGTTACGTTGACGGTCATAAAAATGAGCCTTTCTATCTCTTTACGTCATACATTGAGCCACACCATCAAAATCACCTGGACGATTATCCGCCACCGGATGGGTATCGGGAACGGTATACAGGGAAATGGATACCGCCAGATCTTGCGGCACTCGGTGGCTCGACGCACCAGCACTTAGGCGGTTACTACGGTATGGTGAAAAGGTTGGATGAAGCACTCGGCAGGCTTTTAGATGCCCTCAAAAGCCTCCACCTACTGGATAATACCATCATTCTCTTTACCTCCGACCACGGGTGCCATTTCAAGACCCGAAACGGTGAATACAAGCGTTCATGCCACGAGAGTTCGATTCGCGTGCCGACTGCGTTTCATGGACCTGGTTTCATTGGCGGTGGGCAGCTGCAAGAACTTGTGAGTCTCGTCGATCTTCCACCGACGCTTCTCGATGCAGCAGGCTTGGCAGTGCCGGGTGAGATGCAAGGTCGTTCGATCCTGCCGCTCCTTCACGGAGAAGGCGATGACTGGCCAGAGGAGGCTTTCGTCCAAATCAGCGAGGCACAGGTCGGTCGCGCTGTCCGGACGCAACGTTGGAAATACGGTGTAGATGCCCCACATAAGAACGGTGGTAGCGATGCCGGGTCAGATCGATATGTCGAGCAATACCTCTATGACCTGCAAGCCGATCCGTATGAGTTACGGAATCTCATCGGATTGCAATCGCACGAACCTGTATCGGAGGTAATGCGTGAACGGCTGATCCGACGGATGCTTGAGGCAGGCGAGGAGAGACCAACGATCGAACCCGCACCGACCCAAAGAAGTGGGCAACGTATTGTATCTGAGGCAGAAGCAAGAAGTTAAAAGTGGATGTCAGTTATCAGTTATCGGTTGTCGGTTAAAGAGGTTTCCGATGATGATAACCTAAATAGAAAAAAGGAGAAAAGTCGTTATCTTTGCCAGAGATACTCGTGTCTTAATAGTTCTCAGTCTTCGGTTACCAGTTTTTGGTTAAGAGGTGCTTTTGCTAAACGAAAAACGCTTTTAATCGACAACTGACAACTATTTCTGACGTAACCGATAACTGACAACCGATAACCGACAACTATTCATGAAAATTACAGATGTTAAAACCCTTGTCATGGGGACGAGTTGGCGGAATTTAACATTCGTCAAAGTTGAGACAGACGAAGGCTTGACTGGGGTTAGTGAGGTGCGGATGAACAACCGCACGGACGCGCTTGTCGCCTATATTGACGGTGCGAAACGCAGGCACGTTCTCGGCAGCGACCCATTCAACACGGAAGACCTTTATCAACGCCTGTTCCGCGACGACTATGGTCGCGCCGGTGAAATCGTCGCAACCGGCATTAGCGTTATTGAGATCGCATGCTGGGATATTATCGGCAAAGCACTCAACCAACCCGTTTACCGCCTACTTGGTGGTGCTTGTCGGGATAAGATTAAAGCGTATGCCAACGGTTGGTATCGCGTTGAACGCTCACCCGAAGAGTTTCATGCTGCCGCCAAAAGGGTGCTTGAAAAAGGTTATCGCGCCCTCAAGTTCGATCCGTTCGGTGCGGGTTATTATGAACTCTCCTATGAAGAGAAACTGAAGTCCGTTGAACTCGTTGAAGCCGTGCGTGATGCCGTCGGACCCGATGTCGAAATTCTCGTTGAGATGCACGGTAGATTCAGTCCGTATATGGCGATCGAGATTGCCGCTGAATTGGAGCAATACCAACCGAGTTGGGTTGAGGAGCCTGTGCCGCCCGATAACATTGCAGCACTCGCAAAAGCCGCTGAGAAGATTAATCTACCTGTCGCTACTGGCGAACGGCTACACAATAAATATGAGTATCGTGAGTTGATTAACTTACAAGCAGCAGACATATTGCAACCAGATATTACACAGACTGGCGGTTTTTTGGAAACCAAGAAAATTGCAGCAATGGGTGACATGTGCTATATGACCGTTGCCCCGCATAACGTTGGCGGTCCCGTCTCTACCGCAAGTGCCTTACATTTTGCTGCTTGCACAACCAACTTCAAGATTCAGGAACACTTCAACGACTTCTCCGAGGCATGGGTTAAAGAGGCAGCAACAGGATGTCCCGAAGTCATTGACGGCTATTTCAGCCTACCCAACGGACCTGGACTCGGTATGGAACTCAATGAGGATCTGATCGCCGAACACCCGTATCGCGAAGGTACGTTCAATCTCTTTGAAGACGATTGGCACAAACGGGAGTATTAGTCTGAACTGTGATTTTTGGGATATTGAACGGTGTTAATCAGGGTAATCTGATAATCATATCAATCCCGGTTCAGACAGAAATGGGGGAAGAAAATGAGACATACAACCAGAATTGAACTGACAAATCTGGCAGACGTGAATTTAGCAGACAGAGGAATAATCAAGCGAGAAGAAGTGCGCCGTGTGTTCGTCGAAGACGCCCTCGTTGATACCGGGGCGACGCGGCTATGCCTACCAAAACCTCTCATTGAACAACTCGGTCTGACCCCCTTTGGGCATGCAAAGGCGAGAACCGCGGCTGGTATCGTAGATCGCACCATTTATTCAGAAGTCCGGTTTACGATATTAGCGCGGGAAGGATCGCTCCCCGTAACTGACCTACCAGCGGATGCCCCTGTCCTCGTTGGACACATGGTCTTAGAACAATTGGACCTCTGTTTAGATATCAGGAAAGGACTCACCTATAATCCAGACCACGATGACGACTGGATTGAAGAGGCGTACTAACAATATTATGAGTTTTCACTACAAAGATGGGTACCTCTACTGCGAAGAGCTGAAAGTTAAAGATATTCAGGAACAGGTGCCCTACAGCCCATTTTACCTTTACAGTCTCGCGCAGTTGGAGACAAATTACGCTGCATATCAGAAAGCACTTGAGGGACTCGACTCGATTATAGGCTATGCGATTAAAGCCAATAACAATCTCAATCTTCTTAAACGTCTCAGTGCGCTCGGCAGCGGCGCGGTACTCGTTAGCGGCAATGAACTGAAGGTATCGCTTGCGGCGGGATTCGATCTGAAACGGACGATCCTAAACGGTAACGGGAAAACGCTTGAGGAACTTAGTCTCGCTGTTGAACACGGTGTGCTAATCAATATCGACAGCGAATTCGATTTAGCACATATTCAGCAGACAGCAAAGCATCTCGATAAACCGGCAGATGTCCTTATCCGCATCAATCCAGATGTGGATCCGGGTGTCCATCCTTATGTCTCTACAGGCATGAAAAATTCTAAGTTCGGCATCCGCAATGAACGGCTTGATTGGTTTTTGAACGAAATTCGTAAGGATAACCTGCTGAATTTAGTTGGCGTCCACTGCCATTTGGGTTCAACCATCAAGGAAGTTCGAATCTTCCGAGATGCCACAGAAATTATGGTTGCCTTTATGCGTGCGATTCAAGCAGAAGGCTTCTCTGCGCGCTATCTGAACATCGGTGGGGGTTTGGGTATTGATTACGAACGCACGGGTGAGGAAATCCCGACGCCTTCTGACCTCATCGACTCTATCCGAGATCTGCTGCCTGAGGATATTACGCTTATTATTGAGCCGGGTCGTTCACTCGTGGGGAATACCTCTGTCTTTGTGAATCGCGTCACCGGTGTGAAGACGAATGGTAACAAGCACTTCATTGTTACCGACGGGAGTATGTCCGAACTCATCCGTCCGAGTCTCTACGATGCGTATCAACACATTCAGTTTATTGAACCGGTTGATGGGGTGGCTGAAACGTACGATATTGTCGGTCCTGTCTGTGAATCTTCGGATTTTCTGGGCAAAGGGCGCGTCCTGCCCACACCCTATGAAGGCACTGGACTTGTTGTTTGTGATGCCGGTGCCTATTGCCACGCCATGAGTTCCAACTACAATCTGAAGATGCGTCCGCCGGAGTATCTCGTTGACGGCGATAGTCTCACCTGTATCCGTCGCGTTGAGACGCTCGACGATTATCTTCGTGTTTTCGACGTATAGATGTGTTTGGGCAGGTTCTTATGCTTGCCCGATGCTCCTACAATCGCTCTTCCAGAAACGCGATCCCCGCCTCCAAGTCAATCTCATGTTCGCCCTGAAAATGATCCAGGACCAACTGATCGGGTCGTCCTGATGCGGCATAGATTTTCTCCAGTTGCTCAAACGCTTCCAGTGCATCAGCCTCAATGAAACACATATCGTCGGAACCGATCTGCGCCATACACGCCCGTGGTGCTATTAACCCCGCTACATCAGCGATTTCGCCTGCTTTCCGAAGCCCAAACATAAATTGCGAACCGCATGTATTTCCGCGTCCGCGGTCGTTTAGTGCGTCCACTAATGTGCTAAGATAACAGACAATCACCGCCGCCTTAATCCGCCGATCCAAGGCGGAGATATACGTGGTCATCGTACCGCCAAATGAACATCCCATGCATCCCAATCGACGACCATCGACCTCAGGACGCGATTGGAGATAGTCCAAGCATCGCTGTCCATCTGAGACATTTAGCTGGAGCAGCTGGTAGCCGAAATATCCGAATGCGAGATAGGCGACGTTACATCCGTCGCGGCTGGGACGACGCACCCATTCATCTCGGTCCTTTCGCTCACCGAAGCAGCGCCAATCTGGAGCGATTGTAACGAAACCACACCGCGCGAGTTCCACAGCATACTGTTTCTGATAGTCTTCTACAATACCGACTGCGCCATCTTTACCGACCCCATGTCCGTGTGCACACAGTACCGCCGGTGCCGGATTGTCTGCACTCGCACCCTCAGGGATTAAGACGTACGCTGGAATCGAAGAAAACCGATCTGGGTTGAAGATGATTTTCTCCCGCGTGTAGCCATCGTGGTGTGTTTGCTCCAGCGTTTCAACCTCCAAGGGTATCGCCTCCGGTGAAGGTCCTAAGTCTTTAACGAGGTTGCGCCGGAAGTTCTTTCGCCAGTCCTGCCACTCGGCTTTTGTCGTTCCATTGAAGTGGAGTGGTGGTGTTGCCTTCAGAAGCTCCTCAACACCCTGTTCTGCTGTTAAAAAACGTTGTAGTGCCATGATTGTGCCTTTTCTATCACTTCCCTCTATGTGAAATCGTCCTCTTCGTCTGCTGCCTTGCGTGCTTGTTGGATCTCCTTCACAATTGTATCAATATCAGGATCGGGGAGTTTATACCGGTCAATTGTGTAATCGCCCTGACCATCTTTGTAACTCAGAAGTTCATCCAAAAGTGCACCGAGCTCAGGGTTACGCCGACGAAGTTCATTCAGTTTCCGATTAAGACTATTCATTTTCGGTTACCTCCAATAGCCACCTATGCGGGTTTTCAACGCGAATACGGAGTTGTGAATGGAAACGTTCTGCTCTTTTAAGCATCCGATCATCCGTTGTGAGAAGAACATCCGACTCTCCACTTTCAGCACAAGCAATATGTAAGGCATCTCTACGCTGAAAACCTAACAATGCAATCTGCTTTCCCCTTAATCTTTCCGGGACCACGGGGACAATTTTATGTGCGTACGTTAGCAAATTTTTTATGTATGCGCGTTGGTCTGAATCCTTATTTTGGTTGACTTCATATATCAGAACTTCACTGGCTATCCATTTCCAGTCCATCAAGATGAAACCTGAGATAATTTCCGCAAAGGCTTCTGTTTCGCTACGAATCCTTGTTTGAGTCTGATCATTAAAGAAACGGCTTAAGCAACAAGTGTCAAGATAGATTTGCACGTGTTTTGTCCTAATTTAATAAACTCCGCAGGAGAGCGAATCATGGAAACCTGCGCCCTTATTTCATTATACGACAAATTTATTTCGATGTCAATTTATTTCAAAAATTGCCCTTGACTCTCAGGAGTTTTTATGCTAAAGTAATCCTATGAATGACACATTGCTCAGCGTCCAGAATCTGAAAACTTATTTTCGCACCCCGGAAGGGGTTGCGCGTGCGGTCGATGGTATTTCTTTTGACATCAAACCGAATGAGATTTTCGCCCTCGTTGGTGAGTCGGGCTGCGGTAAAAGCGTTACTGCCCTCTCCATCATCCAACTCGTTGCGAAACCTGCTGGGTTCATCGCAGACGGTGCCATCTATTACAAAGGACAAGACATGACACGGCTCTCTGAAATCGAGAGACGGAAGATTCAGGGCAACGACATCGCCATGATATTCCAAGAGCCGATGACCAGTCTCAATCCGGTTTTCACGATCGGCAACCAGATTTCAGAAGCGATCCGACAGCATCAAAACCTTCGCGGGACTGCCGCGAGGCATGCGGCGATTGAGATGCTTGATCTCGTCGGTATTCCCGAACCTACTGCCCGCTACGATGAATACCCGCACCAGATGTCGGGTGGGATGAAACAGCGTGTCATGATCGCCATGGCACTCTCCTGTCATCCAGGGCTGCTTATTGCGGACGAACCGACGACAGCACTTGATGTTACTATCCAAGCACAGATCCTCGAACTCATCGAACGCCTCCAACAGGAGTTGCAGATGGCGGTGTTGTTAATTACGCACGATCTCGGAGTTGTTGCGAACATCGCTGACCGGGTTGCCGTCATGTATGCCGGGAAAATCGCTGAGATGGGGACATGGGAACAACTCTACAAGACCCCACAGCATCCGTATACAGTGAAACTCTTGGAATCAACACCGGCACGCGATAAACGTGGGATGCAGTTGCATACAATTACGGGCAGAGTCCCAAAAGCCACCGAGTATAACGACGGCTGTCGATTCGCTGAGCGGTGTCCGAAAGTCATGGATGGATGCGAAAACATCCTTCCAACGTTGCAGACTGTCAACGGAAATGAACACAACGTCGCCTGTCACCTTTATAACCCTGAACCGCCCTTTTCGGTGCAGCTTGCAAACCGAAAACTTGCTCTACAAAAGCAGGCGACGGTGCCTGAGGCAACAAAACTCGAACTTAAAATAGAGGCGAATAGAGAAAATAGAGGGGCTGCGGCACAATCGACAGAAACGCATCCGCAACTACAAGTGAAAAACTTTTGTGTTCACTATCCGATCCAGAAGGGAATTTTGAAACGAACAGTCGGCTACGTTTACGCTGTCGATGATGTCACGCTCGATATTCCACGCGGTAAAACGCTCGCGCTCGTCGGTGAATCTGGATCGGGCAAAACGTCGCTCGGAAAAGCCGTCCTTCGATTGGGTGTGCCTGTCAAAGGCGATCTCATTTATGACGGGACGCATATCGCAGGGGCGAGCCGAGAAGCGTTGCACCCGTACCGGCAACGGATGCAAATTATCTTTCAAGATCCATACGCGTCCCTTAACCCACGGATGACCGTAGGGGCTATTATTCAAGAGGGAATGCAAGCACACAACATCGGTGGTTCGACCGACGAACGCCACACACGGGTCGCAGAATTGATGCGTCGTGTAGGTTTATCGCCCGATATGGTAACGCGCTATCCGCACGAATTCTCTGGTGGGCAAAGACAGCGCATCGGTATCGCGCGTTGCCTCGCTATCGACCCGGAGTTCATCGTTTGTGACGAGGCTACCAGTGCACTCGATGTGTCTGTACAGGCACAGATATTGAATTTGCTAAAATCGCTACAAACAGATTTTAATCTCACTTATCTGTTTATCACACACAACCTCTCCGTCGTTGAGTACTTTGCGGATGAGGTAGCAGTGATGTACCTCGGCAGAATTGTTGAACGTGGGACCACAGAGGAAATCTTCGATGCGCCCAAGCATCCGTATACGCGGGCACTTCTTTCTGCTGTTCCGAAGATGGATGCACAGACCGGCGTCGAGAAGATCCGATTGGAAGGTGATGTGCCTTCGCCTATCAACCGTCCACGCGGCTGTCATTTTCATCCACGTTGCCCAGAAGTGATGCCTATATGTAAAGACACATATCCAGACCAGACAGATTTCACACAAACGCATTCGTGTCATTGTTACTTGTATCAAGATGGTCGTCAGTTGTCAGTTGTCGGTCAAACGTAAGTGCCACAGTACCCATCAACCGATAACCCACAACTCACAACCCATAACCCATAACCATAAAAATATGCCAAAAATCAAAATACTTTCTGCAGATGTTGCGAATAAAATCGCCGCAGGCGAAGTTGTTGAACGTCCTGCCTCAGTCGTCAAAGAACTTATTGAAAACGCCGTAGACGCCGAAAGCACCTCGATTCGCGTCGAAGTTCGTGCGGGTGGGAAACGTCTCATCCACGTTTCCGACAACGGGACGGGTATGGCACGCGAGGACGCGCTTCTTGCTTTAGAACGCCACGCGACGAGCAAAGTGAATGGTATTGAAGATCTTGAGCAGATTCAAACGTTTGGATTTCGGGGTGAAGCGTTAGCAAGCATTGCTTCGGTTTCGCAATTTGAAATCCTTACTCGGACGACCGATGCGCTTATAGGAACGAAGGTGAACGCTGACGGTGGGGGCGTCCGATCCGTGCAAGAAAGTGGATGCTCTCCTGGTACGCACATGTCGGTTAACAATCTTTTTTACAATGTGCCGGCACGCCTGAAGTTTCTGAAAACCGACACTACAGAGATGAACCACGTTACGAATCAGGTAACATGGACAGCTCTGGCGTATCCGAATATCCAGTTTTCACTGACTCACAACAGCAGATCCATTCTCGATGTCCGGGCGTGTGATTCACATCTGGAGCGAGTCCGTCTCCTATACGGCAAAGAGTTCGCTGAGAATCTCATCGAGTTTAGAGAGGAATTGCCTGATTTGAAGATGTACGGTCTACTCGGTAAACCCGAATTTACAAAAGCGAACCGAGCGTATCAACTTTTCTTTCTCAATCAACGACCCATCCGCAGCCACATCATAAGCGCAGCACTCACAGAGGCTTTCAACTCGATGGTTGCCAAGGACCGGCAGCCTGTTGCCCTGCTTTTCCTAACGCTTGAACCCGAGCTGGTGGATGTCAACGTACATCCCGCTAAAATAGAGGTACGCTTTCGGAACGAACGCACAATTTACAGCGGTATCGTTCGGATGCTCCGCAACGCCATTCACAAAGCGAAATATATTCCTAAAATCGAAACGCGTGTTGAACCGTCGCAATCCGAGGAAAACGTTGAAAGCCGTGACACCAGACTATCACAACCGACTTCTACATCGCGCCACGTATCACAACGCACAACGCCTATTCCACAAACACAGCGAACCCAAACACCATCTGTCTCTCCACATCAAGCAGAAGACAGCAGCGTAGCAGCCGAAATCCCTGATATGCCGGAACCGCAAACCGCTGTCCCGTCAAAAGGGGTTGTTGTGCAGCCACCACAGCAGAGTCCTGAAGAAGTGAATCTCAGTCTACTCGATTTTGAAGACGTCCAACTGAAGACGACTCTTTTTAAAACCTACATCGTCGTGGAGGCGAAAGATAAAATCTTCTTTATCGACCAACACGTCGCCGCTGAGCGTGTGCTCTACGAAAGATTTGTCAACCAGATGGAAACCGATGGTATTCCTGTGCAAGGGTTGCTACTGCCAGTAACTTTAGAGGCGACCCCGCAGCAGCTTGGCACCCTCAAAATTCACGGGGACATCTTCGAGAAACTCGGTTTTGATTTGGAGGAATTCGGTGGGAATACTATCCTGATTCGAGCGATTCCGTCCCCCCTACCCACACGCAGCGCAGCGCAGACGGTCACGGATCTGCTCGATAAACTCCCAACAGAACCACATACCGAAGTGCAAATCCCAGAAGTGATTGACAACGCTCTGATAACCCTCGCATGCAAATCGGCTGTTAAAGCAGGGGATTCTTTGGATACCAAAGAGATGATAAATCTCCTCAAGGAGTTATCCGAGGCGAAACTCCCGTTCAATTGCCCGCACTCACGACCTATCATCGTTGAAATGGGACGCGATGAATTGGAACGTAGGTTTCACCGGTAAAAAAGAGAAGAACGCCACCCATTTGACTGATGAAGGTCGCGCTATTTGCTGAAAATCTTTAGCAAAGTTTTCAGGTTCACCTGCAGGGGTCTCCGCTACTTCGCCAACGAAAAGCAGAAGAATCCACGCAAGGTTCTATTTTTGCGATAACGCGTTGTAAGATTCCTTTCTAAGCGAGATGTGGAACATCCCGCGGTGTTGTGTAGCAATATAAAGCCTGTCATTGTTGACAACGAGAGATATAACTTTATCTGGAACATTTGGAGAAATTTGCTCCCAGTGTCCACGAGCATCCAAGCGATAGAGTCCCGTATTTCCAGCACCATAAATAGTGGTGTGATCTACGGCGAATCTGTCTATAACGACGCGCGTTCCTATTCCATCAGTGAGTACGCGCCAATGCTCGCCGCTCTGTGAAGCTAGAACTCCTGTATTGGTAGCGACATAAACTGTTGCACCGACAAATATGATCTCGTTGAAACGGGCAAAGCGAAGTGGAAGATTTGATGTAACATCTCTCCAGCTGTTTCCGCCGTCAAACGATTGAAATAGTTGTCCAGCTCGCTTCCCGACATAGACGATTTCTCCTGAAGCGGCTAACCTGAACCCTTGGCTCAAATCCTCTATCGGTTGTTCACCGAGGTCGATTAATCCCGTGTTTGTCCATTTTGGATCACCAAGTTTCCATTTGAAAAGCTGCCGCTGATACTCGACGTAGAATGTTTCATCATTGACCGCAAACCCACCGGCTACTACGAAGGTTGCGATACTTCGCAACGCTTTCATCAATTTCGCGCTTCCCTCTATGTTATCAGGTATGTCAAGCCGTTCTGCTTTTGCGATAGCTGTCCACAAACGAGTAGACAGCATTTCTCCATCAAAAGCAGGTAACCCTTGAACCGGTATAAGTGTATTATCGTCCATAGATAAAGAAAAAATATGCAGTTTGCCTCCGTCAGGGACAATTCCATAAAGCCCTCTATCTGCAACCGCTAACTTTGAATGAAAATAGAAATTGACACGAGGTTGCTCCCGTCCAATCGACTTAGGTAGGTCTTCCTTAGCGTAAAGGTGAACGCTTTTCCATGATTCACCACCGTCGATTGATTGGACAACGTCACTACCGGTATGTGCATAGAGCCTGTTGTTGAACGTTGTTAAACTCCTTACCTTTGTCCCTATTACTCCCTCCATAAACGGATGCCATGAGTCTCCACCATCAATTGTTCGATAAACACCGAATCCCCCGGCTATACAAAAAATATTATCATCAATCGCTATAGTTGTGAAGATATTCTGCTTTACTGAATCTATGTTGAACTCAAGGTCTGTCCATGTTTGTCCGGCATCGTTTGAACGGAAACCACGGATACCATCTAAAGCCAAAAGGGTCTTGCCTGCAACCAAGATTTTGATATTATGTGATGCCATTCCAACAGAGGGTTTGTTTTTAGGTGTTATCTCAGTCCATGACATCCCTAAGTCAGTTGATTGGAAACTCTTCCATGGGGTGGCTGTGTCTTTGGTTACTAACCGCGTAAAGTACCTTTCATATCTTTTGGCCGACCTTAATAGGAAAGAATCGGGGCCCGTTGCAACATAGAGGTTGTTTTTCATGACTGCCAAGGCGTGAACAGCGTTGGATGCGTCCACCGGTAATTGCTTCCATACATCTGAATTGAGACGATACAATCCTTCATTTGTACCAACAAACACTGTGCTTCCAATTGCATCAATTGCGTAAACTCTTTTGCCTATTAATCCATCCTTAAGAGGATCCCACTGCCCGCCAGCATCCGTAGAGCGGAAAACACCTTTATTTTCAAGTGCCAAATACATCGTAATACCCAACCGCGAATTGATATCATACGCTCCATCGGTGATGATGAGTCCAACAGCGTCTCCTTTTGGGCGTGAACCCAGAGTATTCCATGTTTCTCCGTTATCAGTTGAAGCAAACACTTTATGATTAGAAACAATATAGAGGGTATCATTGTGCTCTGCCATCGGCATAGGAAAATTCCCTGTCGGCACACTTGCATTGATGAGCGTCCATGCGGTTGCATCTGCTGTCAGATTATAGATACCCGTTGTTGTAGCAGTGTAAAGATGCCCCTGAGATGTAACAAAGATCTCAGAAATGTCACTCCCTTGAGGTCCACTTGCCTGAGTCCATTGAGAGGTAGAGGGTCTGAAGGGATTCTGCTGTGTATTGGGTGCTAAGATATTCTCAGAAGTCTGTAGCCCCACACCCCTATTTTCGCTGGGGATAGCAGCGCTGCCAGCCTGATTTCGGACAGCTGGTTTGGATTCAATATTAAGGGTAACAGGAGCATCAATAATTTCAACGGTGGGTTCAGAGCGCGCTTCAAAACTATACGGCTTTTGAAAACGGACAAGATATTGATTACTCATACCAAGCATTAATAGTAACGTTACAACTACAGCCGTCCCGAAAGCCACCCACGGGAGGAATGGCTTCCCAACCGGAGATGGTATCGGTTTTATGTCAGCAACTTGTCGCATGATGTTCTGACTTAAGCGCGCTGGTATCTGTATACCACCGAGAACCTCTTGAATGAGGAGTTCTTGATTATCTTGTAGACGTCTTCGTGCTCGCTGGAGTCGACTGGTAATTGTGTGAACTGACACACCTAAGAATTTACTTATCTCTTTGGTCGTCATTTCACCGAGGTAGTAGAGGGTAATGACGGTGCGTTCACTTTCTGGTAAGTTTGACAGAAGTTTTTTCACCAGATCATAACGATGCTCAGTTGCTTTTGCTTCTCGTTGCTCCGAGATGTAGTGCTCGTAAGAAGAATGAACTATGTCTTTCACGTGTATATTCTCCAGTGATTGCATCGTTGATTTGCTCCGCTGGCACCAATTAATACAGAGTCGATTCGCAATAACATACAGCCATCCAGCAAACTGACTTGGTTCCTTGAGTGTTGATAGTTTGCTGTATGCCTTGAGGAAGGTGTCTTGTGTTATCTCTTCAGCGTAGTGAAAATCGCCGACCTTTCGCCATACGAGGGCGTGGATACCCTTCTGATACTTATGGACCAAAATATTGAAGGCATAGTCATCACCTGACAAAATTCTATTGATTAATTGGGCATCGTCTTCTTGGTTATATTCCATGGAGTTCTCCTAACGAACAGATTCAACTGTGTTTGCACTTGGGAATATGTTTAATCGGGTATTATGTATTACATCATGCAACACAGTTCACAGGGAGTCTTGTGTCTGTATAGGGCTGGTTTTATTTTTCTTGCAAAGCCTGGACGGTCCCGATGATAAGCGCAATCTATTATAACCTTAAAGACACAATTTTGGGGCAGAAAACGTGCATAAGGTGAAAAAATGAGAAATAGTTTAAAATCCTGGAAAACCTTATGAGATAGGGAAATTCCAAATACCAGATGTCTCAATTACGACTTATACTCAGATTCCCAATGAAACTTCGTTTCCCGTTTTCCGCCGATACTTTCAAGTGTTTTACTGATTCTCACTGTTTTTTCGATGAGAATGTTTTTGTCACCAACAGTTTCGACATTGAGCCTTAACAACGACTCGGTGTTTGACTCTCGGAGATTGAACCGCCAACTGCCAGGTTCAGGAACGAAGGCATCAGGATTTACCGGAAATCTGACCGAGAGACCATCAATTGGCGCTTCAATGTAAGGGCGGTTTCCCCAACAGCGTATTACCCGCTGAATTGTATCCACAGCATCCCGCATATATCGGCGGTTTTCAAACGAAAAGTTGATCTCACCGGAGACTGGATAGGTCAATCGGAATCTATTGACGGTCTCGGCGAGGGATGCTGTCTGTGTGCTGAGGTATTCAAGGATCAGCAAGAACGGGATCATACCGTTATCGGTACAGAAGTTGTCTTGGAAATAGTAGTGGCCGCTTGCCTCCCCAGCAAAAAGTGCTCCAGTTTCACGCATACGGGTTTTGATAAATGAATGTCCACATCGGTTAAGTATAGGTGTTCCCTTGGCAGAGATAACAGCGTTCTCTACTGCCCACACTGTTCTCGGGTCGAAGATGACAACGCCACCCCTTTTTTGGTGCAGGATTTTTTTGGCAAGCAATGCCGTGATATAACAACCGTCGACAAATTGTCCATCTGCATCAAAGAAAAAGCACCGATCGGCATCTGCATCCCACGCCACGCCTAAATCTGCTCCTGTCTGTTTGACCACTTTCGTCGTTAGTTTCCGATTTTCTGGTCGCAGTGGATCGGGTCGCTCCGCTGGAATTTGTGAAAAAGTTCCGTCGGGTTTCGTAAATAACCGCTCACAGATTTGGGTCGGTGTTTCTGCTAACAGACGTTCGGCAATCTGTCCAGCAAGTCCGTTATTTGCATTAATGACAATCCGACTTCTTGATAACTGCTGCAAATTTATAAACGAGCGAAGGTGCATGAGATATGCTTCCAAAAACGATACAGGTTGAAGCTTTCCACAACAATAGACCTTTTGTTTATCTAATAAAACATTACTTTCAATGATATCGCGAAGATCAAAGAGTCCGGTATCTGATGAAATTGGCGTTGCTTGTCGACCGACGAGTTTCATACCGTTGTATGTTGCCGGATTGTGAGATGCAGAGATAATAATACCTCCGTCTGTTTGATAGTATGCTACAGCAAAATAGAGCATATCGGTCGAAATTTGACCCAGATTGAGGACATCAACGCCTGAATCTATGAGTCCCTCTACGACCCTCTGCCACAACTGCGCTGAACTTTTGCGGACATCATATCCCACGGCGATAGTTTTCGGTTGAAAGCGAACCGCGAAGGCGCGGGCGATTCGATAAAAGTCAATCGGTTCAAAGTCAACACCGAAAATGCCGCGGATATCATACGCTCGAAAGATGTCGCGATTCATCGAAAATCTCCGTTTTGGAAGTGTTGCCGTGCATACGCGAGTCGCTCTGAAATACCAATATCAATCCAATTTGCATCGATCTTTAAAGTGTGGAGATTGGGAACTGAGGGAAAGACATCTCGTTCGATTGAGAAAGTTTCTTGATACTCAGGGAATGTATCAGCAATCATTTGATTAAAGAGATATATACCCCCGTTTATGTATCCAGCACGACGAACGGGCTGTTTCTCGCGGAAGGCTGTGACTTTTCCATCGCTATCGGATACGATTTCACCGTATGGGCGGATATCGTCAACACGCACACTTATTAGTAGTCCTGTCATCCGTTCATGAAATTGCTCTAACATCTCTTGGAGCGAGAAGTTGGTTATAAGAACATCACCATTCAAGACGAAGAAAGGAGAGATACGGATATATCGCATAGCATTGGCAGTGGCACCACCGGTGCCGAGTTTCCTCTCTTCTTTGGCGTAGCGAATACACATACCCTCTTGGTAGGTTCCTACGTGTTCATAGAGCATGTCGTGCAGATGTCCTGAGGCCAAAATGGTTTCCTTGACCCCTGCCTCCTTTAGCAAGTCAAGTTGCCAGTCTAAGACAGCACGCCCGCCAACATCCAATAGAATTTTGGGAACCTTTTTGCTAATGTTTCCGAGCCGTGTCGCTAAACCGCCACATAAAATAATCGCTTGCATGATTTCTTTTCCTATTTTTAGGAGCGCGTCAGCAAGAAACCGCCACGCTCCCTAATGTGCCTAAATATACGAATGGATCACTAACTTGACCAGAATGCTTTTGCTTTTGGATTAGGGCATCCATTTTCTCCCCTTTCCTGTACTTAATCAGCACATATATCTGTACAAGTGAATCCTGAACCCGGATTATAACAATAAGTTATACAAGCCTGGCAATCTGCATCGCAACTGTCAGCACTAACGGATGGCGTAAGTATTGCCTGAGCTAATAAGAAACTTCCACTTACTACACCTAGCGACAGTGGTGCTTTAATACTAGCCCTGCCGTCTTCAGATCGCAAGAAGACGCGAATTTTACGGCGTAGATTTTTTTTCATTCAAACTCACCTCCTTTGTTCTACCGGCAATCCAAACCGGCGAATTCATTTCCAAAGCAAGCACTTCCATCACGGCGTGAAACTATCTGGAAATTCTTGAAAACATATACAACCTCAGCAGATTTAAATCTCTGAAATAACACCTTTGCTAAGGCGTTTCAAGGTGATGGGATCTAAACTCTTATTTCTTTTTTACTTTTGCCCATATCGTCGTTAGAAGCTGCGGTTGTGGTGAAACAGGCAACGCATACGCAGGATCAAACCAATCCCCCAGATGGTTCCAACCCACATGCGTCAGTTGTTCAATCTTCCCACTCTCTAAAATAACTTTGAAGATTTGGAAACTCTGACGACCAACAAAGCGTTCATACAGCAGCGCATCACCCCGCGGAGACCACACGGGTAAAATCGCTCTTGGACCCGCTTCAACTATAATCTGCCTAACGTCTGTCCCATCGCGATTCATTGTATAAATCGTCTCCGTCTCAAGAAAATCCTTAAGAGGCACCCGATGCACCCAAGAAAATGCGAGTCTCTCTCCCGTCGGAGACCACTCCGCACCGTCGGACATCCACGACGGTATCGCCTGACGGGGGAAAACGATCTTCTCGTTGCGCGTCCGCAGGTTGAAGAGCGTTATTTTTACCATTCCTGCTGCCCAGCCATTAGTAAAGGCAAGTTCACTTCCGTCTGGCGACCACGAAACATAACTGCCAACAGCGATTCGCTCCTCATGTTCTTCACCGAGGGTTGCAACGTGGATGATTGGTTCACCACGCATGATACGTGAGTAGGCAATTTGTTTGCCATCCGGAGACCAGGCGGGGTACAGTCTTAGAGCCTCCTTCTCAAACACTCGCTGCACATTTTTGCCATCTGGATCCATGAGATGTAGGTCCCAAGTGCCATCGCGGTCAGAGCAGAAGAGGATATGTTCTCCTGTGGGAGACCAAGCAGGTGTGATGTTCTGTGAGGGAGGGTGTGTTATTTTTTTCTGTTGACTGCCATCTGGGTTCATGAGATAGATATCGCGAGTTCCTTCACGGTCTGCCCAAAACGCGATTTTAGCGGTTTTCGGGGCCTCCGCTAAAATGGGACAAACCCAGTACAACGACGTCAAACTGCAAGCAGCAAGTAGAAATAGAAATTGACGTGCCATGAAAGTTGCCTCCGATACAGAGGGACGTGGCGGCGAAAGCCGCCACATTCCCAAGTGTCCAGAAAGCCTACTATGGTGAATTATAAAAATAAATTTACATTCGCGAACGTATTGTACCACAAACTTTTAGTTTGTGCTGCTGGCGAGGTTTCTAACCTCGCTCAGTCACAATGTATAGGTAATTCTAAAATCTACCATAGTTTGCATAGGGCTTCCCAGACAAGGGTTTAGTTATTAACTATCCACGCAAGTGCCCTCATCACACACCTGACCCGCGGGGCAAGGAATTCCCCCGCCGCATGCATCAGCATTTGGTGTTCCGACAATAGCAGTTGCAAGCAGGACACTGCCGGTCGCAACACCGAGCGTCAAGGGTGCTTTGACACTTACACGTCCTTCCTCAGAGGCGATGAACGCGCTGATTTTATCACGCAAATTTTTCTTCATCTCGGTTTTTTCCTTTCTGCTGGTGCTTCTATGCCAGCGGGATTGGATTCCCAACGCTTGTTGGGAACACCATCTCCAAGGCGAATGGCTCGCTGCCGGAGTGAAGCCCTCCCTCTTGGAAACGCTTAAAAACAAATTCGACTTCAACAGATTTGAGATTTCAGACAACACCTCTGGTGAAGTGTTTTCAAGAGGATTAGACTTAAAACGCTATTTCTTTTTTTTTTTCTGCCCATGTTGTGGTGAGCAAGTGTGGCTGTGGGGAAACAGGCAGCGCATACGCTGGGTCAAACCAATCCCCCAGATGGTTCCAACCGATATCCGTCAGTTGTTCAATCTTCCCACTCTCTAAAATGACTTTGAAAATTTGGTAACTCCGGTTTCCCGCAGAACGTTTGTAGAGCAGCGCATCACCACGCGGAGACCATACCGGAGACGTTGCTCGCGGACCCGCTTCCTCAATAATCTGGGTAAGGTCCGTTCCATCGCGATTTATTGTGTAAACCGTTTCTGTTTCATGAAAATCATCAAAGGGCACCCGATGGAGCCAGGAAAAAGCGAGCGTATCTCCTGTTGGGGACCACGTCAAGCCTCCACTCATATATGACGGTATTGCCTCGGGTGGAAAGAGAATCTTCTGTTGACGTGTAGCAACATTGAATATGCTTATCTGCATACTTTCTGGAAAACGGACGATAAAGGCTATCTCGGTGCCATCCGGAGACCACTCAGGAGAACTTCCAACAGCCATCCGCTCTTCATTTTTCTCATCAACGGCGGCTATGTAGTTAACCCACTGCCCACGCACCGTGCGGACATAAGCAATCTGTTTTCCATCAGGAGACCACGTCGGTCCTGCTCTCTCTGCTTTCTGTTCAAAGACGCGTCGCACGTTTGAGCCATCTGGTTCCATGAGATATAGGTCCCAAACCCCGTCCCGGTCTGAAACAAAAAGGATGTGTTCACCTGTTGGCGACCAGACAGGCGTGATGTTTTGTGAGTGATGCTGGGTTATTTTCATTTGGTCTGTGCCATCTGGGTTCATGAGATAGATATCGCGAGTTCCTCCGCGGTCTGCCCAAAAAGCGATTTTGGGGGTTTCCGGGGCCTCAGCGAGAATGGAGCAAACTGAGTATAACGATGCCAAACCGCAAGTGAAAAGCCAAAAAAGAAGTCGGCGTGCCATGAAAATTTCCTCCGAAATGTAGGAACAAAGACTTAAAAAATAAGTTATAGGATCATGTCCACGATTACAGACGGATGTGGCGGCTTCCGCCGCCACATCTTCAAGTGTCTAGAAAGCCTCTTAGTTTGCGTAGAGCTTCCCAGACAAGGGTTTAGTTATTAACTATCCACGCAAGAGCCGCTAACACACACCTGACCTGCGGGGCAAGGATGCTGAGCACAACATTCCCCTGCCGTGGCCTGGGGTGTTCCGATGATCGCTTGCGCGAGCAAGACACCACCGGTTGCTATACCAAGCGTCAAGGGTGCTTTGACACTTACACGTCCTTCCTCAGATGCAATGAACTCACGGATTTTACCGCGAAGGTTATTTTTCATCTCGGTTTCCTTCCTTTCTGCTGGTGCTTCTATGCCAGCGGGATTGGATTCCCAACGCTTGCTGGGAACACCATCTCCAAGGCGAAGGGCTCGCTGCGGGAGTGAAGCCCTCCCTCTTGGAAACGCTCTTTCATATCTTGATAAAAATCTATTGCTTTTTGATTTTTCCCCATATTGTGGTTAACAGGCGTGGTTGTGGCGCGATAGACAATGCATATGCTGGATCAAACCAATCTGCCAAAGAATTGGCTTGGAAACGCGCTAACCCAACAACATGCGTGAGTTGGATTGGAATACGACTGTTTAAATCAATTTTGAAGAGTTGGAGGTAATTATCAATTTCCTGTGTATAAATAAGCGCATCACCACGCGGAGACCATACTGGATCCCTGGCTTGCTTTCCAACTTCATCAACGATCTGTTGAAGTCCTGCGCCATCACGATTTGCAATGTAGATTGTACCTTTATCCCGCACATCTTGGATATCCACTTCAGCAAAGTCCACACCTTGATCCTGAGCCCGTTTCCATTTTTCTTTCCAAATATCGTGTTTAAGCCAGTAAAAAGCGAGTCTGTCTCCCGATGAAGACCACGCGGGGTCCATCATCATCGACTGATGATTCGGAAGGAAGGTCTCCTCTGCGAGCGTTTGGCTGTCTATAAAATGGAGTTGGTAGAGACGGCGAATAATCCATAAGTTAGGGGCCAGCATTTCATGTGCCTTCTCCAGAGAAACAAAGACGATCTCTTTGCCTTTGGGCGACCAACTCGGCCAGCGTCCGATTGTTACTTGCTGTTCCTGCTGACTTGATATTTTGCTGGTATAGATGGACCACACCGTACCATCAAGACGCTCGTAAGCAATCTGTTTTCCGTCTGGAGACCATGTCGGGTATACCCTATGTGCGGGTTTCCTAAAAATTTTTCGTACATTTTTGCCGTCTGCATCCATTAGATACAAATCCCGCACACCGTCGCGATCGGAAACGAAAAGGATTTGCTCACCTGTAGGTGACCAGATTGGGTAAACATCCTCTGATGGGTGATTGGTAATATTAACCTGCTGGGTGCCGTCGGGATTCATCAAATATATCTCGCGATTTCCATCGCGGAACGATGCGAATACAATTTTCTCTGTAGCAGGCGGTTTTGCCAAAGCCGGGAAAATTTTCGTAATTAACGCTGCTATGCTAACTACCAAGAGCAAAAATAGTATCTGATGTTTCATGAGATATATCTCCAACATTAAGTTTGTAAATTCTTTCTTTCGAGAAAAAAAGAAATAGAGACGGAAGCGCGGAAGCCCGTGGCAGTCCTTCACTGCCACGCCTTCAAATGTTAATGAATTCCCATACGTTCAAGGGAGTTTCAAGGCCAATAGGTCCTACATACAGATACCTACATCCCAGCAAGTCTCACCGGCATTATCTTCAATGCACACTTCAACAGCTTGACAATGTCCACCAGGACACTGATCTGCGTTTCCATTGGGATCACATGCCATGGCGGGTGTTGTTCCAATGATTATTTGTGCGAGGAAAACGCTGCCCGTGGCTATACCAAGGACGAGAGGGGATTTAACACCCACTTTTCCATCCTCAGAAGCGAGGAATTCGCTAATTCTACCGCGAAGGTTGTTTTTCATCTCGGTTTTCTCTTTTCTGCTGGTGCTTCTGGTCCAGCGGGATTGGATTCCCAACGCTTGCTGGGAACACCATTTCCAAGACGAATAGCTCGCTGCAGGAGTGAAGCCCTCCCTCTTGGAAACGCTTGAAATATCTTTTTAAAAGGTTCACAATCTTTGGTGAATCGAAAAAAATAATTG
>JAJDUH010000032.1 GCA_022826805.1 Candidatus Poribacteria bacterium | reverse complement strand
ATTCTTAGCTCCTCTATAAGAAATAGATACTTTGGACGACCAAACTCAGAAGATCTTTTAAACATAACACAGGGGACAACCCTACACAAGAAAAACTCAACGAACCTTATCTCACCCGCTATACTTATGGGTAACAGTAAGACCCTCCTGATAAGGGGGGATAAAGGGGGGTTGGGAATTTAGGGAGTTTAAAGGACGAAAATTATCACTTTTTCCGTTTCAACATCCAGTATTTGCTCAATTTGCGTAAGCCCTAATCCTATCTGATGTGAACGTCAGCGTATGAGAGGGGTTTGTAGCCCGATGTCTCTGGTTGCTGCCTGTGGAAGGGGTTGTACCCCGATTTTCAGAGGTTGGCACGTATTTTGCTTATCTTATATTTTATAGTGATGTAAGACAGGGGTAGAATATATTTCTGGGGCGGATATATTACCAACGATGTCTGCCTCAGAATACCAATGGCTTCAATTCTTGCTTGGTCCCCCCTTCGCCTGCCGTGCTGGGTTCACCGATAGTTGATGCAAACACCAAGCATTTAGTGGCTCCGTACGCTGGACAAGAAGCGCGTAGCGAGGATTTTGTCCTAACAGCTCACGCCGTAACAGCACCCGTGAAATTGGGCGACTTGGATTTAGAGGGCTGTACTCTTAATGCTGAAGTAACTTTCAAGGAGTGCAGGGCGGGCTTCTAACCTCCCCTCATTCCATATCTATTCATCAAAAGGATATCCTGATAATGAACGTAATATTTTCAAAAGTGTGTTCCGTGCTCATGGTAATTCTAATATGTAGTTTGCCTTTTGTGAGTCTTGCGCAAAACGCAACAGAAGCAGAAGAGATAGCTGCGGCAGAGGCTGCAGCTGAACGCGATGCCGTAGCAGATACTCAGGGAACAACTCGGGTAATTTGGTTTTTAAGCGGGTTCCTATTCGGTCCTGCATCTAGGTCCGGTGTACCTACCCCGAACCCTGTGAGATTTGCAGGTAAATCGGCAATTTATATTACCACGTACACGGAAGTTTATGAGAAAAAGGTGGTCAGTCGACAAAACAGCATGAAAGCTTTAGGGTGTATTACCGGTGCGCTGGTAGGAGGATGCGTAGGAATATTAATGATAGCACAGAGTCAATAAGTGCTCCGAAAAGATCAGGTAGAGTTAGTGGATCCACCGTCTCTTTCCATCTATGGTAGATCTTAGAATTAATTTAATTATACACTCTACCCTCGCGAGGTTAGAAAACCTCGCCAGCGGGGGAGGAATGAAGTGCCGCCGTTTGTTTTTAGGATCCACCATAAATACGCGGATATTTCCTCTTTCTGAAAGGTAAATGCTAATGAAAAAAGTAGGGATATTGATTTTTTGTCTGTTTGTTATCCTCTCTGTAGATGTAGCTGCGCAACTAACAAGTCTGTCTCAGTTGCCAACTCAGAAACGAGCTATAACCTTGGGATATGCTAACCACGCCGGTACTCATTACGCTCGGTTTGATGTTGAAAACAGTTTTACGGATAGAACCAAATCAGCTGTCATAACCGAATTAGGTTTTTTTAGTTCCGCTGATGATCTCCGTATCGGTATCAATTCATACTATCAAGTCGTCCACCTTGAACCCTTATCGACGACATTAGATTATTTTTTCGTAGGTTCCTTAGGTTTTCGTGGTGAGGTTGTATCTGCTGCCCCTATAGGAAACGCATCAGGACGCGCAACATTTGATCAGACCTTGAAAAGGGTCTCTGTGGGTGGCGGCGGTGGGATTCTTCTCAAAACTATGGGATCGTTTAAACCGTTTGTCGGGGTAACTTATAATCGGTATTTCGCAGTGTCGGAAGATTCCATCAGTAAAGGTTTGTTTTCGATACTCCCTGGTTTTGATTTTGATATATCCTCTCGTATAGGAGCCGTTGGTCAGGTTGTTCTGGATTACGAGCCAGGCTTTGGGTTTTACGATGGGGGGATTTTTTTCATAGGTTTACGGTTTCATTAGGAAACCGTCTAACCCAGCACATATAGTCAATTTTGGAATTATTTATACACTCGTAGGGGAGACTGGGGTCCCCCAGCCCTATACACACCCAGTGTGCAAGTAATTACCGGTTTTGCTGTAAAGGAGATATTTTGATGAAAACAAGTGTGCTAAGTAGGTATTTCGTAGCGGTTGCTACCTGTTTTGTGATGGTATTCAGTAGTTGTGGCGAGCTTTTTGAGGTTGAGGAATTCAATTTGGAGGGATCTCTCATCTATCCAAGTCGTATGTCTCCTCGAGGCACTTATGAGTTTAAGATAGAAGTCAGGGAATCGACTGGCGATCTAACTTACTCATGGTCAGACGGTGGGTCTATAAACTACCTTTCGGCAGATTTTGTCAATCCACCTACTGAAGAAAACGAGAAAGAAGGCGAGTTTCACTCAAGAACCGGAGCGGTAGTTTCCTACACGGCACCAGGGGAGGTCTGGAGTGGGCGACTCGTGGTGCAAGCCTCAGTGGCTGACGCTTACAATGAGGTTGATTTTACTGCTGTGTATTACAAAGACGGTGGTTCCAGTAATTACTTCGGTGCTTAGGAGGCTATAGATTAATGTATCTACAAAAATATCGTTCACATTTTTTCAAGTTTGTCTTAGCCAGTTTACTATTTGTGTCGCTTTATGGTTGCAATCGGGATGATGAAGATGCGCTAGTGGGAACCTATACACTTGTTCGTCTTGAAGCAGACCTGGGGGGAGAAATTGTGAATCTGCCCAGTACAGGCACCTTGACCATCAGCTCAGATGGGCGTTATACAATCCGCTTCACCGGCGGTAGCTCGGGATCAGGCACAGGCACAGGCACTTGGAATGCCGGCGTTCTCGTTCCCGACGATGGGAATGCTATATTCTATGTATTTGATGGGAGTACTCTTGAATTTGACATCAGCGTGGAGGACGTCACTTTTACGTATGTGTGGCAAAAAGTTTAACCCAAGTCTAAAGTTTAAAAGCACTATTCAATGAGAAAGACATCCTCACAAGTATAGAGGGAGAAAACCTAATGTATAGAATATTGACCCTACTGACGATAATCACGATTTTCGCAGGGTGCGGCGGGAAGCAGGTAACACGCATTGCACCTGATACCACGGTTGACCTCTCCGGTCGCTGGAACGATACCGACTCGCGTCTCGTTGCACAAGAGATGATTGAGGATTGCCTTAGTCATCGTTGGATTACCGACCATATCACTACGACTCAAGGGAAGCCTGTTGTGATTGTCGGAAGCATTCGCAATAAGAGTGGTGAGTACACTGCTGCCCAAACCTTTATCAGTGACATTGAACGCGCTTTCATCAATTCGGGCAAGGTGCGACCCGTGTCCAGTCGAAACGAACGTGGAGAAATTCGGACGGAACGCACTGACCAAAGTGAGTTTGCAGCTATGGAGACTATTAAACGGATGGGGCGTGAACTCGGCGCAGATTATATGATGACCGGCGAAATTAATGCCATTGAAGACCGAGAGGGTAGACAGCAAGTCGTTTTCTATCAGACAGACTTGACCTTGAGCAACATTGAAACGAACGAAAAAGTCTGGATCGGGCAAAAGAAAATTAAAAAATCTATTAAGCATCCGAAATAAACCGCGCAATCACCGGAGACGAAAACACATGAGACATACGTCTGCGATCTCTATAGAGACTTGTCTATATCTGTGCTTGGGGATGCTGTTGCTCATGACTGGCTGTAGCACCTATAGTATGGTAGAGGTCTATACGTTTTTAGAGGCAGGACAACCTGAGAGTGCTTTTGCCTATACGGAGAAGATGGCACCGAAGAATCAAAAACTCCCGTTTCTTTTTGAGCACGGGCTGGTCGCACACTATGCAAATCGATTCCCGGAGAGCAACACAGCACTTTCTCTTGCGGAGGACATTTCTGAAGACCTCTACACGCGCAGTGTTTCAAAGGAGGGACTTGCTCTTCTAACAAATGACAACGTCCGTCCATATCCGGGCACACGGTTTGAGCGACTACTGAGCCACTATTATCGGATACTCAACTATATCTATCTGAATCAATTAGATGGTGCGCTCGTGGAATGCCGCCGTGTGACAAATCTTATGAATACCTACAAGGCCGAGAACGCGAATTACGATTTTTTTGCGGCGGGATTCTTGGCGTATCTCTCAGCAATGTGTTTTGAAGCCGCAGGTGATTGGAATGATGCCTTCATCTCCTACCGGCAAGCAGAGGCGTACTATCAACGCGCATCAGAAAAAACAGGGGTAAAAATGCCCCACGATGTTGGGCATTCCCTCGTCCGCCTGGCACGGAGACTCGGTTTTAACCAAGAAGCCTCTGATTACCAGAAACACTACGGTGAACCCGCAGCGCGCCCTACTGGCACCGGAGAACTTGTGCTTTTTTACGAGAACGGGTACATCCCCGGTAAATATGAGAAGACGTTGACCTTTCCTATTCTGAAAACCGATACGAAACTTGAAGCATTCGAAGAAAGAAATCAAGATAATGAAAGGACTGCTGAGGACTTTGCGGAGATACTTTTAAAGCGCGATCGCGATGGACGCTCGTATAAAGATGTGGATATAGAATATATCTTGCACGTTGCAATGCCGGCTATTTCTTCAAGGCGGCCTGACATCACAGGAATCTCTGTCCAAACCGAAACAGGGCAACAGAGAGGAGTCCTGGTGGCGGACCTTGAAACTATAGCCATCGAAACATTCAGCGCACAAGAGTCTACTATTCTTGCCCGCACGATGACGCGTACTGTCTTGAAATACTTCGCGTATAGAGTCGCGAAAGCTATAGCAGAGGCAGAGGCTAAAGAGGCGGAAGAAAAAAGGAAGCAGCGTGAAAAAGAGAAGGAAAACCTGACTGACGCAGAAAAAAATAAACTGATAGAGGCGGAAAACACGGCAAGAATCGCGAGTCTCGTGGCAGATCTCGTCGGGGATGTTGTGAATGTCGTCAACATGGCCACAGAGAGTGCCGATACACGCTGCTGGCGCGCTTTGCCCAATCGTATATTTCTGATACGCACGCATCTTCCGGCAGGCACCCATAACTTGACGCTTTCGTTCTTAGGTCCTGATGGAGAAAACAAGGCTTCACAAACCTTGCGGAATGTTGAGATTTTACCAAATCGGATGACATTCCTTAATTATCGGACGTATGAGTAACCCTAGTGACGACAATACAACTCATAGAAGTGGAGGATCAAAGTTTGATAAGTCTTTATATGAAACGAAATAACTTTTACTTAATGTTCCTGCCAGTTCTGATGTTCCTCTTACAGGTGTCTTTAATAACAGGGTGTGGCGAAACAGAACTTGAGTGCTACAAACGGCATGTAGTTGGGACGTGGGAAGAAGTTGGAATGCCCTTACCCTTCGTAAGGAGTGCTCCATTGCCTGTGGAAGAAATTTGGGGGCTCACACCATGGCAGGCCGGAATCAAGCTTGATTTTGAGCTTTTTCCGAGAGTGGACAGAGTGGTTTTGGATGCCGATGGTTCGTACCTGATACAAGCTACTGACATCGTCGACTCGAGCCCCTCGCTGGCAGGGCGTTGGAACCTTTGGGCTAAGTTCCATCTTGAAGAGCGTGGAACCTATGAGCTTTTTGACCCGCGTGAGGTCGTTGGGCACACTGTCTATATAAAGTTCTTTCCAAAGGGTGTAGATGTGAAAGTTGAAGATGCGCAGCTTCGAAAACGCGGAGAAGCTACGGTGTATCTGGATGTTGAGCCGATGAATGAGTGGTTGAATAATGTAGGTATTTATGGCGATACTATGATGTCTGTTTGGGGGAACTCAGAACCGTACTCTGGAGAGGAAATTCCGCTGCATGGCAATTGGATTGATGATGAGGTGTGGCCTCATTGCCGTTAACGGCCAACGTTGTGGTAATATTAGAAATTACGCAATTAATAAAGGAGATTACAAATGAATTTTCAGAAACCGAACTATATTACATTTCCAAGTTTGTGGAGTATCGTTCTTGTTTTAGGTAGTCTCCTTGGGTGCAACGTAGAGGATCAGGAACCTGTGATAGAGGAACCTGTGGTAGAGGAGGTGCCTGTGGTAGAGGTACCTCCACCACCAGCTGGCATGGTGCTGATCCCTGCGGGTGAGTTTGATATGGGTAGTAACGATGGACACAGTGACGAACAACCTGTTCATAAGGTCTACACTGACGCTTTCTATATGGATGAGACGGAAGTCAGCAATCTGAATTTCAAACGTTTCGTGTTAGCCAACCCGCAATGGCAGAAAACCCGTATTCCGGAGGCACTGCATGATGGTCGCTATCTGGCGGATTGGGATGAAAATAGCTATCCTGTTGGGGAAGCGAACCATCCGGTAGTTAGTGTAAATTGGTATGCAGCGATGGCGTATGCAGGATGGGCAGGTAAGCGTCTGCCGACAGAGGCGGAGTGGGAGAAAGCTTCGCGGGGTGGGGTAGATCAGGGGGCTCCGTGGGAGAATGTGCTAGATTCGAGCAAGGCGAACTACGGAGAGAATATAGGATCAAGCACAACGGTGGGTAGATATCCTGCGAACGGGTACGGTTTATATGACATGGCGGGGAATGTGTGGGAGTGGTGTCTGGATGCGTATGATGAAAACTTCTACTTTTCATCACCTGTTCGTAATCCGTTGTCGGATGTGAACACAATAGTGAATTTAGACTTAATTGTAAATGACTATACAAAAATTAAATCATATCGCGTCTTTCGCGGCGGCAGCTGGACCAGTGATCCCGATGATCTACTGGCCTCCTCTCGCTCATTCCTTGAGCCGGAGCGAGCGCTCCTCGATGTCGGGTTCCGTTGTGTGAAGGATGTAACTCATTAAAAGGAAGGTTTTTATGAAAGATAGATATTGTCTTTTAAGTTTTGTGCTGATGTTGACGGTTCTATTTGTAATTTTCGTAGGGTGTGGCACGGATGGAGCGACTCGTGAATCGCGACTGTCAGGAAAGAGTGAGCCATCTGTAGAAAAGATAATAACTCCACCGACTCCGCCAGCTGCCACGGATGCGGAAGTAGGCAACCCGCCTGTTGTGCCAGTAGTGCCAGAGGAACACCCGCCGGACCCTACACTTATCCTTGCCCTCTCTTTTGATGATCACGTGTTAGACCATTCACGACATGGGAATGACGGGGCGAAGTGGAATGCGGTGTACGTTAATGGCAAGTTCGGTAAAGCGTTGGCATTTGACGGAACGAATAGTGAGGTCGTGGTCTCGGATGATCCGACTTTGAGTGTGAATGACAATGTAACTGTGATGGCTTGGATTTATCCGCGTCGATTCGGAGGCCCCAATGGTGCTACTTGGCAAGCGATTGTGACCAAGGGCAACAATCCCCGTTCTTACAGTTTTTACACAGTGAATGATGCCTCCTTGCATCTGAGTGTTGGGGCGTTCAAAGGAAGCAATAGTGAGAAACAGCTTTCTCTCAACCGGTGGCAACATGTGGTCGCACAAGTAAACAACGGAGTCCATTGGTATTGGCTGAATGGAAAGATCGTGGGGGTTGCTGTGGTCCCAGAACAGCTCCCGGGTAGACGAGATACAGCGGCAGTTCTGATAGGGAACTCTCACGAAAATTCTCGGAACTTCTCGGGCCGTATTGATGAAGTACGCATCTGGAATCGAGCCCTCAGTGAAGTCGAGATTAATGAGCAGATGCGTAAAGGTAGTCCCCCGCTCTGATTAGGTCATTGGGGGCTTAGAGCTAAATACCATGAAAATTGTGAAACCTAATAGTAAAGGAAATTACAAATGAATTTTCAGAAACCGATCTATTTTACATTTCTAAGTTTGTGGTGTGTCGTTCTTGTTTTCGGTAGTTTCCTTGGGTGTAACGTTGAGGATCAGGAACCTGTGATAGAGGAGCCTGTGGTAGAGAAGGAACCTGTGGTAGAACAACCTCCGCCTGTGGTGCCTGTGGTGCCGGAGAAACCTGTTAACGGTGAGGTGGGAGTATATATAAGTGAGTTCTGGTGGATTGTACCACTTGATCTTATTGAGGAATCAGGCGAAATGGCCGTACAATTGCAAGCATCCGGTATACGAGCCGTTGGGCTGGTGGATGCGCACGAGGTCCGGGCTTGGATGATTGAAACAAAAGGTAATGGTGCTATTGACGTTCTCGTCCTATATGGAGATGTCCCCGATACGATCTACCCACCAGGGAACCGTCAACCCGACGGATCTTTGGCGGAAACGTGGCTTGAAACTACCGACGGAGATACAATTCTGAATCATGCAGATTGGATTTTCTGGGGCGGTGAAAAGGCAAAAAACAGGGAAGCAGGATTGCAAAACATTATGGACATTCCCGGCATTACAATGTGGGGTGACAATACTCCCATGAGAGTTACAGTTAGTGGAAGAGCTATTACACCAACTTTAAAGAATTTTCAATCTGATCGTCCCTTCCCTTTAGATCAACTTAGAGGAAACTGGTTCGCTGAACTGATTTTGGCGAGTAATACAGGAGATGAGAATGCAACGCGAGCGGATCCTGTTGTTGTTAGAGATGGTGACCTCGGCAGAATTGCGATCGTGTATCAAACATTTGAACAAGATGATCCCAAAGGGAAAGTCGCAGCGGAAATTATCATAAATCATCTAATGAAGTGAAACTTTAGGGTCTACACCAGATTTTTATGTAAAAAGGAGAAACTGAAGGGTGATTCAGATGAAATATTCAACCTTACAATTTTGTATGCTCGCTTTAAGTTACTGTGTCGTTATGATGGGTTGTGGGGTGACGCCAAGTATGCCGATTGTTGAACGCGAGACTATTGTTTTTGAGTATGCCCCTAACGAAGTGGCTGTCCCTGCCTCTGCTGACGTAACATTCGCGGTTATTGACACACAAGTGAACATCGGGGGTTCGGATGGAAGCACAGAGACTCCTTTTTTTAATGATTTCGCCGGTAGTATGACAAAGGACTTCATGGAGATACTCACCGCCCGCGGTTTCGAGGTCAGAGGTCCCTTCAACACCTACGATGAAATCAACTTTCCTGACAAAAATGGTAGCGATTTGATTCTCACAGCCAAATTTGAAATCGATCCAGATGTGAGTAGAGTTCCCTTACAGATCTATTCTCACGGGGAAAGTTTTTACTTAAATCCGTTCGAAGAAACAATTGTGACAGTTAAAGGTCGCATCGATCTTGTGCTTTTTGAGAGTCTCACGAACCTAAAAATGTGGACCAAGAGCGTACCTATAACGCCATTTCGGGTTTCGTTGCCAAGGCTAACAGAGTTGCCGCGTTCATTCTGGCACCAGCCAAGTAGACAGTTTCTGGAAGAGGAACACGAATGGAGTGCTGATACTGTTGAGTCGCTTCTGGTTGCATCTGGGGCAGTGCCGCCGGACTGGTCGTTACCGGTAGTAGATGTAAGCGTAGAGCCTCCATACAGAGGCTATGACGAATGGGCCCATGCGTCAAGTAAGTCGGCGAAAGCAATTGCGAAAACTATGATAATATCAACGCAAATTAGCGAGGAAGAGCGGGAAAATTATAGGAAATCTCTGCCGTCGCTTGAAGCAGAGCTGGAAGAGTTTGAAGCAGATAAAAGGGAATATGATAAAGTGAAGGCGCGGCGCAATAGGCAAAAAGCCCAGCTGGAGTCGCAAGCAGACCGGCGTTTGCGTGCTGTTAAGACAACCAATTTTATTGCGATATTGATGCAACGTAACGCCTTTCACAATTCTTTTGGCACCGCGCTCCAGGCACCCTACCGCGAGATTATGGATAAAACGTTTGGCTATCTCAATCCAGAAGATATAGCACTTCTGAAAAAACAGTCTCAAAAGTTGCGTGCACGGAAGGTATATTAGGTGAGCATTTGTATTACACCCCCATTTTACAAAAAAGGAAGGAACTATGTCCCATCGAATTATGACGCAAAAAGCAACACTGTTTATCGTCTTACTGATATTTTTGGCGTTCGTGGCATCAGACATCAGCCACGGAAATCCGATTATAGTCTCCGTAGAACCTGCTAAAGTAGAATCCCCAGCGGCTGGAGAAGAACTCAGGGTGAGCATTAACATAGCCGGGGGAGCTGATGTTGCCGGGTATCAATTGACTGTTAACTTCGATCCGACTGCACTCAACTATGTCTCTGGCGGAAACGCTGACTATCTACCCGCGGGTGTTTTCGCAGCACCGGTTACTACAACTAACAATAGTGTCACAATAGCGGCGAGTTCTCTTGCAGGCGCATCACCAGATGCTGACGGAACACTCGCTACGGTAACGTTTAAAGTCGTCGAGGCAAAAGCGTCTACTATTTATCTCACTAATGTTATTCTGACTGATGCTGTCGCTACTGCTTTAGAGGTCACCACTGCAGATAGTATGGTGACTGACGCTGGTATGGAAGCAAACGGGATGGATGTGGAAATGGTTGCTGATGACGATGGTATGTGGGGAGAACCACCTGTAGTAGAACCACCTCCACCTCCATCTGATGACGGCATGGACAGGGATATACCCGCAGACATTTTTGATGGACATACAGGTTACGTCCGGGCATTAGCGTTCTCACCCAATGGAAGAATCCTCGCCAGTGGCGGGGCAGATCGAAATATCATCTTATGGAATACCGACAATACCCAAAAGTTAAGAACCCTTCGTGACCATGAGCGGCCTGTCACATCGGTTGCGTTTTCACCAGATGGCAGGCTGCTTGCGAGTTCGAGTGTCGATGGGACGATCCGCTTTTGGCGACCTGGGACGGGAAGACTCCTCAGTACGATAACCGGGGCGCACCCCGAGGGTGTGCAGTCTGTCGCTTTTTCTCCTGATGGTCGTTTGCTTGCCAGTGGAGGACGTGATAACACAGTGCGTTTGTGGGACTTAAGAGGGAACTTGGTGCACGCACTTAGCAGACACACAGATTGGGTGTTAGGTGTCGCCTTCTCACCTGATGGTTTGCTGGCGAGTGCGAGTCGAGATGGGACGATCCGTTTGTGGAACACAAGCGGACGACACCTTCGTGTTTTGCCTGGACATACGGATTACGTTACGACTGTAGCGTTTGCACCTACAGGCGAGTTAGTCAGTGGGAGTCGGGATTTGACACTCCGTTCGTGGAATCCACAAACTGGCGGTGTATTGAATGTTTTTGACGGGCACATGAATTTCGTGAATTCCGTTGCCGTTTCAGTGAATGGTGTCATCGTGAGTGGCAGTGCTACACTGCGTTTCTGGTCTCTGGGAGGACGGCATCTTGGCACAGTGGGGTCTACAGATGGCATCAGAGTGGTTGCATTTTCACAGGACGGTGCGCTGCTTGCGAGTGGCGATGAGTCAGGGACAGTGCTGGTACGGCAACGTCCGGAGTCCTCTCCTCCTGATGAGGAGGCGATACTGGATGATGGTGAGGGTCTGACGGATGACATGCCTGTGGACAGTTACGGACTCGACGACTTCCCCGATAGCAGAGTTTACTATGCTATTAAAGCAGGACTCGGCCAAACATCTTTCGTGATAGGTGACCCGATCACAGCGGCAGAGATGCACTCCGTGACAAGCCTTTTCTTCGGAATAGATTGGACCTTCTTACCGCATATTGACAGTTCTTATGATGAATCTGCCCCATTAGATTTGACGGGACTTGAGTTTGCTGTGAATTTAAAAGAGTTGGATCTAAGTCATAATTTGATATTGGATATGTCTCCGCTTGTGCGCCTTAACCATCTAACATCATTGCGTCTTGGGGCCATCGGAATAGGAAAATTGGATGCGTCTTGGAATCCTGAGGCCCCGGGAACATCGGATGTGTCTCCGCTTGCGGGCTTTCAAAATCTGGAGACGTTGTATCTTGGTTACAACCAGATATCAGACCTCTCTCCGCTTACGGCGTTGCAAAATCTGAAAGTGCTGCATCTGAATGTTAACCAGATATCGAATGTCGCACCGCTTGCAGGATTGACAAATCTGAAGACGTTACATCTCGGGCACAACGAAATATCAGACCTCTCGCCCCTCGCGAACTTGACAAATCTAACCCAATTGACGCTTGGAAACAACAAAATCTCGGATGTCTCACCGCTCGCGCTGCTGACAAATCTGGAGACGTTGGGGCTTCGGAATAATGAGATACCGGATATATCGCCGCTTACGGGCTTGCGGAATCTAACGAAGTTGACCCTTGGGGACAACCAGATATATCAAATATCCGACCTATCGGAGTTGACCACCTTGCAGGAATTGTATCTCGGTAACAACAATATATCGTACGTATATCCTCTTAGGAATCTGGAGAACCTGAGGGTATTGTATCTCGGAAACAACAAAATCTCGGATGTGTCGGCACTGCGGAGCCTGCGAAGTCTAAGGAAGTTGCATCTGAGTGGTAATCAAATTTCGGATGTGTCTCCGCTTGCGGGCTTGCGAAATCTGCGGGAGTTACACCTTGATCACAACCGGATAGAGAATTTCGGACCGATTAATAGGGTCGTCAATAATCTGGAAATTTATGTAAATAGTCCGCAATTGGAATCCTTAGTGCCGAGTTCTGTAGAACTTTCGGGTCCTGAAACCGTCACATCCCTGATAAAGGAGTACACATTTACCGCCATAGTCAAAAATGCCAGCAACCAACCCCTGGCAGATGTTGAGGTCCAGGTTGAGGTCGTTCGAAAAGATACGAATCATGTATACTCATCATTTAGGGGAACACGGACCAATGGGGCAGGGAAAGCGGAATTCCGTCCCAAGTTTCCGACAGTAGGTCCATACGACTTTCGTATAACGGTCCGGGATGAGGAGACTGGAAGAGATTTGGAGCGGACTTTTTCAAATAGGGTTAGGGTGCCGGAGCCTGCCGCTATTGAACTCATAAACGATATTCGCTCGGTTCCGATTGGAAGTAGTTACTACGCACTGTTTGCAGTGCGGGATGCGGACGGCAACGCCTTAGAAGGTTTTAATGTTACGTTGAGTTTAGGGCAATGGGAATTTATAAAGGTGGATAGTGGGTTTTCATCTTTGGATATTCTTGTTGTGGAGGATCGTGGCCCTCGTCCTGATAATGCTCCCATCGGCCAACCATGGGACAGGTTTATCCGTAGTCACCTCGATTTTATCCCGTTTGATCAATTTGAGGCAGCTCGTAATACCCGTGGAGGGAGTTTTGATATCCGAAAATGGGTGGCAAAATCAAACTTATCTGACCCCTTAAATATAGATGTAACTGATGGTGAGGGTAGAGCTCGCTGTGGTCAGCAACTTGAGGCGGCTGGGTCTTATGCGGTTTCTGCGACCGTGTCGCTGCCTGGACATCAATTTCTAATTGAATCTTTTTCAGATTTGGGATCTCATTCGTTGGGCAAAGAATTCTTAATATACCGGCCGAATAACGAGTTCGGAATCTGGTATGGACGGGAAACTTTTCCTTTTAACGGTTGGCGGCTCTGGACCCACCCGGACGGCCGGAATCGGTCCGATTCGGACCCGCCTCCTTACAGAGTCCAAGCAGTTCCAGGCGGCCATGTATGCGATGCACCTTCCCCATCTACAGAAATAGTGACAGCAGCTCGTCAACTAATACCTCAACGCACATCACCGTATACCTCTTCTCTTGATCTAACCACTCACACTGCGACCTCTAAAAAAGAGTTATACCCTGATGAAACTCCCTGGAACTCGACGAGTTCTATGGACCCAGATGTGAAATGGCACCCAAGGGCAACAGTGGCTACGGATATTGGGGTAACAATACTAACCGTAAAGTTCTTAGATGGTAGTGGTGACCTTAAAGAAAAGGTAGAAAGTGCTATTGATAAGACATGGAATGAGGCAGAATCTGCGGTCGGCTTACGGTTTGTGGATTCAGGACCTGCCGATGTTCGGATTACATTTGATAAAAATAAGTTGGCAGAACCAGGAGAAGGGACCGGCGGTCATACAGATAGATCTACTAACCCTGATAGTATTGGCAGGGCAAAGGTGGGGGCTGCCGGGTGGGTAGAACATACACTTGAAGCGATAAGAAATTCAGGACTCGGATTTTGGGATTTGGTTGGAGATACATTTTTCGATTGGGCGGGATATAAATCAGCGCAAGAAAGACTTGAGGAGTCCAGCCGGGAAGAATTTAAGGAGGCACAGAAAAATCCAAATATGTGGTTAGACCCTACTAGCGATGATATGAGGAGGCATATAGGTTCCACTGCCATGCATGAGATGGGTCATATCCTTGGGTTTTTTCATACAACCGGGGTTGTGGAGGGTGGAATAAAAAGTAAGAACGGCGATTTCTTTGCTGTGGAGACCGCGCATTTCGACAATTACTCAATTATGTATCCAAGCATAAATATATTATCCGAGAATGTCAGGACGGAGTTGTCGCCAGGAGATAAAAAAGCATTGCGGAATGTATACGGCGGAATATCTTATCCAGGATGGGAGCCAAGTTATCTTACCGGAAAGATGACAGTAAAAGGCAACGATGCTGAGGTCTGGTGGTTCGATGACGACTTCGAGAAGAAAGATATGAAAATAGGTATTTATGTACGACCTGGTAGCAGCTCGTCTTATGTTACTCCATTGGGCCGATTCAAATGGGGTGGTGAACTTCGACTCGAAGTCGATATGGCTACAACAGGATCGTGGTCTGGTGATTCTATTCAAATGAAAGTCATCCTGAGGCTTTATGAAGGAACTTCTGAGGAAACCGACAACGAGGTAGCAGAGAAGGAGTACACGTTTTGGGTTGACAGGGAAGGGAGCGAGCATCGCTATCGTACTACAGACTGGTTTACTGCCAGTGCTTCGCTATTTGAAACGCGTACTTACGCAAAGGAAGTCCTAAAAAAAAGTGCTAAGATAGAGTGGCGCAACAATTGGGGCAGTGTCACTTTCGATCTTGCAGTGGTGGACCCAGATGATCCACCGATTATCAATGAGGAACTTGTTCTATCAGCACCTGCTCTTTTACGTCCTATGACCCCAATTGCTGATCTGCTTTCTGCATCAGATATTAATGGCGATGGACAGATAGATACGCAGGATCTGATCCTTGTATCAAATGCTATCGGTCAAACCAATTTGGTGAACCCGCATTTGGATGTCAACAGCGATGGAAGCATCACAATTGCTGATCTCGTTCAGGTGGCACAATACCTTGGGCAGTCGGTACACACTGCTGCGCCTATCGACGTTGTTGTGCCAGCAGCACTCACACATGAAGTAGTTGACGGTTGGATACACCAAGCCCGTTTGGCAGACGATGGGTCTGTGGTATTTCAACAAGGGATTGTGAAATTGGAATACCTGTTGACGTTGATAATCCCAGAGAAAACCGTACTGCTCCCGAACTACCCGAATCCGTTCAACCCGGAGACATGGATCCCGTATCATCTCGCTAAACCGGCAGATGTAACCCTCACCATCTATGCGATTGATGGGAAAGTTGTGAGGCACTTAGAGTTAGGGCATCAGGTCGCAGGTTTTTACCAGAGCAAGTCGCGTGCGGCGTATTGGGACGGTAGGAACAACGTCGGTGAACGTGTGGCGAGTGGCATCTATTTCTACACCCTCAAAGCAGGGGAATTTGCCGCTACGCGGAAGCTGTTGATACTGAAATAGTATCATAAGACCTTATGATCGTTGGGAGGTTGATGTTTATTGGAAACCTCCCAGTGATCGTTGCTGAGGTGATGCTGAAAAATAAGGTTGACACCCGCAGAAAAATTGGGTAAAATAAGAGACACATGAAACGCGGTGTAGCGGGTGAAAACGGATGAACGCTTTTGACGAGGTGCTCTCTTTCTTACAGGAACCCCTTGGCACATTTCCTGATCTGGACATCAGCAAACCTTGAGTCTTCATAAAACAAGGCATAGAACAAGGTGCCCGCGCGACTACGATTGAAAATACGTTGGCAATTCTCACTGCGCGCTTCCCAAACGCTCAGGTCACCGCAGTGCGATCGGTGCTTGAAACCATTGGTGACCTTGACCGTTTGAAGCATCTGAATCTCCAGGCTTCCATCGCTACGAGTTTTAGTGCTTTCCAAGAACACTTAAACGGATAACGCGGAGGTACTATTATTTATCAAGCAGATTCTGATTTGAAGAGAAGGAGTTCTCTATGAAAGTTATACGATTCTCAATGATCATTCATTTCTTGATACTCGCGTGTCTAACGGATAGCATTTTTGCCCAAGAATACACACAGTTCAATTTACCCGAAGATGCGAAACGCCGTCTCGGCAAAGGCAAAATCGTTGACATGGCGTATTCCCCGGATGGCACTCGGCTCGCCGTGGCGACTCCTATTGGGATTTGGATATACGAC
>JAJDUH010000080.1 GCA_022826805.1 Candidatus Poribacteria bacterium | reverse complement strand
CGACCACACCGACGACCTACTCGAAGTTTGACGTTAACAGAGACGGTTCGGTGAACAACCGCGACACGAAGGCGGTTGCGGGTGCGGTTGGACAGAGCGGTGGTGCGATCACGAATCCACGCACGGACGTTGACGGTTCTGGCACGGTGGATGTTACCGATCTGATCCTTGTGATTGCGAATCTTGACGACGATGTCGCTGCCCCTGCGATTGACGTTGACTTGCAGGCGATGGATCTGGATTTCGATAGGGTTCAGGAGCAGGTTGAGATGTTGTTGGCATCGGGTGACAGGTCTCACGCTGCGCAACGTGCGTTGATATATCTCCAACACCTATTAGCAAATGCCCGTCCTGACGCAACCGTCCTGTTAGCGAACTATCCGAATCCGTTCAACCCAGAGACGTGGATACCGTATCACCTCGCAGAAAGCACAGATGTGAAGATCAGCATCTACAATTCGCAAGGCACGTTAGTGCGCGCATTGACGTTGGGTCATCAGTCTGCGGGTTACTATACGAGTCGGAGTCGTGCGGCGTATTGGGATGGTCGGAACGCCTTGGGTGAACGCGTTGCGTCTGGTATCTATTTCTACCAGTTGCGAGCCGACGAACTTTCACCCCTGCGGAAGATGGTGATTTTGAAGTAGGATCAAACAATGGATAAAACTTCTAAATTCCCCCCTGATAAGGGGGGTTAGGGGGGTTGAGTGTACATTTATAGTGTCTAATTAATTCTAAAATCTACCATAGTCATCAGTTACAAGAGATGTACTTTAACGCTGGTGCGTCTTAACCGAATACTGACAACTGAAAGTGGAGCGAAGCGGAACGTACTGACAACTAACAGCCCCTTGACAATTTGCCCAAAGTCGGCTATACTCGTCTCACCAAAAGGAGGCAGTCCCATCTACGAAATTATTATCCTCTGCTTCGGTGCATGGCTCACTGGGGTCAGCAAAGCCGGTTTCGGTGGCGGCATCGGCATGATTGTCGTTCCGATGTTCACCCACTTCCGCAGCGCACGGAACGTCATTGGACTCATGCTGCTCCTCCTCTTTTCAACCGACATCTTCTCACTCCGCTACTATTGGAAACTTTGGCACCGTCAAAGCGTCACACCACTGGCTCTCGGATCACTCTTCGGTATCGTTTTAGCAAGTCTCATTCTAAAGGACATCTCCGATGTCCACCTCAAGAAAGTCATCGGTGGGATTGCCTGTCTCTTTGCGCTCCTTGAATTCCTGCGTCCGTACTGGCAACCGCGGTTGAGAGGCTCTGGACGACTCGTTGAGACAACGTTCCGTTTCAAAACATGGCAAGGATTGGTGGCTGGCATCTTTGCAGGTGTGTTCTCAACACTCGCGCACATGGGAGGTCTGGTCGTCATCATCTATCTTCTCCCACAACGCTTAGGCAATATCACCTTTGTCGCGACCACAACCGCCACCTATTTTCTACTCAACACCGTTAAGATCCCCTTCTACTACCAACTGGGGCTTTTCTCCTTTGAGATCCTCATTGAAGCCGTCGCCCTCCTGCCTTTTATTGCGTTAGGCGTACTAACCGGCATCGCCCTCAATAACCGCGTGCCCGAGCGTATCTTTTCAAGGATTGTCCTTTTCTTTTTGTTCGCCACGGGCGTGCATCTGCTTTTGGGTTAAGCAGTTTTAGTACTGACGACTGACGACTGATAACTGACGACTGATAACTGACGACTGATAACTGACGACTGACAACTAACAACTATTAACTATTGAGCCATATCCAAAAATACGCTATAATTACAACAAAACAGACGAGGAAAAAATGATGACACTAAAATGGGGTGTGCTGGGTGCCGGGAGCGTTGCACAACGGCGGGCAATGCCAGCCATCAACAAAGCAAAAGACGCTGAACTCCACGCTTTACTCTCTCGCGACACCGACCGCGCAAAACGATTGGCACACGAATACGGCGCAACGAACGCCTATACTACCGTTGATGCACTCTTAGCAGACGACGCCCTCGATGCAATTTACGTCTCTACCCCTGTGCATCTACACTGTGAACAGGTGATTGCCGCAGCGGAGCGCGGTTTGCACGTACTTTGTGATAAACCACTCGCACTTACACCACAAGAATGTATGGAGATGATCGCTGCCTGTGATGCCAACAGTGTCCACTTGCAGGTCTGTTTCTTATTTCGTTTTCACTCCTGTTTCCAGCAAATCCGAACGTGGGTAAACGAGGGACGATTTGGGCAGATTGTCCACGGACGTATGCCGTTTTTAAAGCAGTACCAACTCGCGCCAGACGAATGGCGTGCAAAGCCCGAAGAAGGCGGTGGTGGGTGCTTTATGGATCTCGGACCCCACAGTGTTGATTTACTCCGATATCTCATCGCTGAGGTGAGTGCCGTCAGCGCATTCTACAACAGTACCTTGGACAATGCTGCCGTTGAAGAAACGGGTGGTATCCTGATGCACTTCGATAATGGGGCACAGGCGTTCACGGACCTCAGTTTCTCAGTCCCACACTGCGACATCGTGCTGGAGCTTTATGGAACAGCAGGAACCGTCTGGGTTTATAACGACGACGGTTGGAAAATGCGCACCCATTTTAATGGTGAAGAACAATTGGTCCCCTCTCAATATGAGGACCTATACCAGTATCAGTTCGAGCACTTCGCAGCCTGCGTGCAGCAGGGTGTGCCGCCACTCACAACTGGCAACGACGGATTAAGAGCAAACGAGATCTTAGCCGCGGCGTATCGCTCTGCACGAACCCGCCAGGTGGTTTCATGTCCACCATCCATATAGCATGTAGGTTGGGTTGAGCGCCGCATGAAAAACAAGGTGTTTGATGCGGTAAACTTTACATTTTTAAGATGCTTGAATATTCCGAAGTTTCAGCGAAACCCAACGCTGTTTTTTGTCATGTTTTTTGTGTTGTTGGGTTTTACTATGTCTGCTTTTAGAAGTGTATCGTTAGGAATCAACAAGTCTTATCCGCCAATTGCCAACCGTTAGTAACCGACAACTCATAGCGACAAAATGACGCATATTATGCCCATGTATTATTCTTGCGACAAATTGTCGCTCCTGAAAACATGCCAAATTGTCACGTATCGCCTTAAATCTACGCCTATTTGGCACTTTTGGGGATTGGCACGAAAATTGCTATAGTTATAGATGGTATAGACAAAAGTGTTTCTAAAACGTCTTACGACGTTATGAAACAATACAGAGGCATTGCAGCCTCGAACCTTAATTTTTTATGCCAGACTCAAGGAGGAATTCACCAAGATGGCACTTGTACCCCTTGGCGATAGAATACTCGTCAAACGTTCGGACAACGATGAACAGACAACCAGCGGTGGGATTATCATTCCCGATACCGCTAAAGAAAAACCGCAAGAAGGCGAAGTCATTGCTGTTGGAGGCGGTAGGACCCTCGACAGTGGCGAACGGCAGCCCGTTGACGTCGCAGTCGGAGACCTTGTCCTCTTCGCCAAATACGGCGGAACCGAAGTCACATACGACAACGATGAATACCTCATCTTGCGCGAAGATGACATCTTAGCCAAAGTTAACTAGGAAAGGAGTTAAACACATGGCAGCAAAACAACTGGCGTTTGATGAAGAAGCACGAAGTGCTATTAAAAACGGCGTTGATCAACTCGCTGATGCTGTTAAAGTTACGTTGGGACCCAAAGGACGGAACGTCGTACTCGATAAGAAATTCGGCGCACCCACCATTACAAAAGATGGTGTCACCGTTGCCAAAGAGGTCGAACTGGAAGACCCTTATGAAAATATGGGCGCCCAGATGGTCAAAGAGGTTGCTTCAAAAACCAGCGATGTCGCTGGTGATGGCACCACAACCGCGACTATTCTCGCACAGTCTATCTATCGTGAAGGCTTGAAAAACGTCGCCGCAGGGCATAACCCCATGGCACTCAAGCGCGGTATTGAAAAAGCCGTCAACGCAGTCGTCGGATCAATCCAGGGCTTGAGCAAAGAGGTTTCCGAGAAAACCGAAATCGCACAGGTCGCCGCTATTTCCGCAAATAACGACAATGCTATCGGCGATCTCATCGCTGACGCTATGGAAAAAGTCGGAAAAGATGGCGTTATCACTGTCGAAGAAGCAAAAAGCCTCGAAACTACACTCGATGTCGTCGAAGGTATGCAATTCGACCGCGGCTATCTCTCACCCTATTTCGTTACGGATGCCGATCGCATGGAAGCCGTCTTAGAAGATGCCGCTATCCTCATCCACGAAAAGAAAATCAGCAGTCTCAAAGACCTCGTGCCAGTGCTCGAACGCACCGCGCAACAGGGCAGACCGCTGTTGGTAATCGCTGAAGATGTCGAAGGCGAAGCACTCGCAACTGTCGTCGTCAACAAAATTCGTGGCACACTCCGTGTTTGTGCTGTTAAGGCACCCGGATACGGGGATCGTCGCAAAGAAATGCTTGAAGACATCGCTGTCTTGACGAACGGACGCGTCATTTCTGAAGACCTCGGCATTAACCTCGAAAACATCACCGTGAACGACCTCGGTACCGCCAAACGCGTCGTTATTGACAAAGACAACACAACGATCGTCGAAGGCGCAGGCACAACCGAAGCCATTCAAGGACGTATTGATCAGATCCGCAGACAGGTTGAAGACACGACCTCCGACTACGACCGTGAGAAGTTGCAAGAACGCCTCGCAAAACTCACCGGTGGTGTTGCCGTTATTAACGTCGGTGCCGCAACTGAAGTCGAGATGAAAGAGAAGAAAGCCCGTGTTGAAGACGCTATGCACGCCACACGCGCCGCCGTTGAAGAAGGCGTTGTCGTCGGTGGAGGCGTCGCGCTCGTCAGAGCACAAGCCGCGCTTGATTCCCTCCAACTCGACGATGCTACTGAAGAAGTCGGTGTCTCCATTATCAGAAGGGCACTCGAAGATCCGCTCCGTCAGATCGCGACGAATGCCGGACAAGAAGATTCCGTCATCATCGCTAAGGTCAAAGAGGAAGGCGGAAACATTGGCTACGATGCCCATCAGGAACGTTTCATCGACATGTTTGATGCCGGTATCCCCGATCCGACGAAGGTCGTACGGGTCGCATTACAGAACGCAGCCAGCATCGCAGCGTTGATGATTACCACCGAGACCCTCATCGCGGAACTCCCCGAAGCTGAAGCACCGGCACCGCCGATGCCTCCAGAGGGTGGTATGTATTAAAGCATACAAAGGTGCGGTTCCAAACCGCACCTTTTTCTTTTTCAAATAACAGAGTTCGCGATACTTCACACGCCACAAACTATGGTGAATTATAAAAATAAATTTACATTTTCAAATTCTGAAACTTCATACAGTTTGTGCGACAATACACTTTCAGACGAATAGTCGTTGTTTATTAACCGACAACTGTTAACTGAATACTGACAACTGTTAACTGAATACTGACAACTGAGTACTGACAACTACTCCATAGCCAACAACCGCTCGCACTCCTGAAGCACACGCGCCACTTCGATCGTATGCATACACGGCGAAGTCCCGTCCGGTAACGCCTGGCACCCGTATTCAAACCCCAAATTGAGACACGGACTGCACGGCACCTGGGCACAGACAACACCCGCATTACGGCTCCAAGGTCCCCACTGCGCAAAATTCGTCGGACCGTGCAACCCGATAACAGGGACACCCACCGCCGCAGCGAGGTGCATCGGACCACAGTTACCACTCACGACGAGCGCTGCCGCTGCAAAGAGTGCTGCAAGTTGATTAACATCCGTCCGACCCGCAAGCACCACCGCCCGGTGTTTCGTTAGTTTTGCGATCTCTTGAGAAACCGCTACCTCTCCCGGCGCACCCGTCAAAATAATCTGGGCACCATAGCGGGCAACAAGCACGTCTGCCAATGCTACATAACGCTCGACAGGCCACCGTCTCCGCGGTTCGTCGCGCCTACCTGCCTCCGGGTGTAGTACAAAAATAGGGAGTTCCCGCGAAACTGTTTCTTGCGCCAAGGTTTGATCCACCCATGCGCGCGCCGCTTCGGTGTACCAGACTTCGAGCCCAAATTCAAGCGTTGGGCACCCCAATCGCGTTGCAATGTCCAAGAAGTTCCGTACCTCATGTCGCCCCGCTGTATGCGGCACTGTATGTGTGAAAAGGAAATGACGATACTGTTTTGTTGTCTGAAATCCTATCCGCAGCGGTGCTCCGCTCACATAAGCAAGGAGCGCACTCAATCGGGGCCAGTGCTCCAGGTCAATCGCCCAATCGAAGCCTTCCTGACGAAGTTGGGTAAACAACCGCGGTTCTGGCGTACGAAAGGGGATATGCTTGTCAATATATGGACAGTGTGTTAAATAGTTCAGGTTGGTCGGTGAGGCTAACACTGTGAATTCGGCATTGGGAAAAGTGTGTCGTATAGCACGGATGGTGGGAATAGCTAAAATCGTGTCGCCCAGGGCGGAGAGTTGGATAAACAGAATCTTTTTCGGGGTGTCTGGTATCGGTAAACGCTTCGAAGACAGACGCAAGAGCAAGTTGAGCGGGATGCCGAGGTAGCGGTCTAAGTACTGTTGAAGGCGATTTGACTGCATGAGTAATAGGTGCGGTTTTGCGGCGTACTCGACCAAATGCGATGTGCATTTTAACCTCGCCGGGTCTTCGGGCAAATTGACACGACAAACTAAGGCGAGGCCGTGGCGTATCCGTACAACTCAATCTCCGCAATATCCGCGAGTGCTGTCGTAGGTCCGGTTACAAAAATACGGTAACGACCACGCCGGATACCGCCATCTGGCGTTTGCATATTTTCCCGTCTTATCTGGACGTTTTCCCGTTTGCGAGCGGCGTCCTCTGTTGTTCGACGCACTACCACTTTAACACCCGATGTCATGACAACCTTGTTGAGGCGGATGTCTATGATGCGATCTTTATTGCTGCGCTGATCGTAAATTTTGTCCCACGCGCCGCGCGAATTAAACGCGTGCACCTCGAACGCCTCAAGGTTTGTCGAGTGAATCACAATGCGATAGATCGACTTCTTCTCCGGCAGATAAATAATCGCTTCCGACGGGATATCGAGATCCGTTCCAGCACTACCAGACCCTTTCTTGCGTTGAGATTGACCGATTGTTTCAGGGTTGGCGTCAATAAAAGCAGGGTCGCTCGCCGTTGCACCGGGGAGGAGGGCGTAGTTCTCGCTCCACTCCTGTCCGAGGCTACAACCCGCACAGAAACAGATCAGCCCCAATAGCACGTATCTGGAAACTTTACCTCTGTTTAAGTTTCTACTCACGGTCGCCTCCTAATTTGGTGATGCAACTCGTCAATGTACTTCAGAATGTCCTCTTTCGTCAGTTTAACCACCTTGAACTGTAATTCCTCAAAGAAAGGGACTAAATCCTCACCGGCGGCTTTGCTAAGATAGTAGACGAGGAAGCTTGTCGGCATTCTGTCCTCAAGCCTCTGATGGAGTGCATCGGTTTCCATGAGTTGAAAGACCTTGATATAAAAATTCTTCCCATAACGCTCGCGCAACTCAGCAACAACCGTGTAAGCGTATCTATACCGCCAATTGGTCAAGGGACCGCCTTCACCATGTCCACCCCAGTTTTCCAATTCATTCACACCGTCAAGATCGACTCTCAAATCCCTTTTGAGGCTGTCATATTTGGGGTGTGTCCCGCCTTTTGCGTATTCCGTCTGAATTAGCACAGCGATGCCTTCCGAAAACCATACCGGCAGGAAGTAGATATTTGTAAAGGCATGTGTCAACTCATGTGCTCGGACCCCGTGCCTTTCATACATCGCCAGCGGAAAATCCATACTAATCCCTCTGATGGATTTCATGTGTGGTCCATAACTGTAGTGCGTCGTCGTTATTGCGCGGAGTCTACTTCCTTGGAAGATATCGTGCAATCTCACATGAATTTGATGCTTCGGTTGAAAGCCGAACAATCGGTTCATCGCATCGTAAAGACTCTCCATATAACCGAGTGCACTCTGAGCGAACACCGCCCGCTTCTGAGCATTGTCAAATTGCGGATGTCCGTGCAAATCTTCAGCGAAAGTAAGAGTGTAGTGGTCGCTTACGCTGCGGAGTCCATCCGTTCCGATTTCAATTGTTGCCTTTGACGGTCTGAGCATGAGCGAATCGGCATTCCGTTCTTCAAGTATCCGTTTCTCGCGGCGTCGCTGTGCCTCCTCTAACGCTGTGCAGCCGTTGAAAACAAGCACTGCTATAAGCAATAGGACCGTAAGTCGTATTTGCATGGTCTTGTAGCATAGGAAACCGTTAGCCTGTGTCCCGTACCACAAACTGTTAGTTTGTGACGTTTTGCCTAATTCTTGTAGCATAGGAAACCGTTAGTCTGTGTCCCGTACCAGAAACTGTTAGTTTGTGACGCTTTACCTAAGTCTTGTAGTATAGGAAACCGTTAGCCTGTGCCCCTCTCAAAGCGGTACCGCTCTCGATTTATCACCGATGCGCCGCATGGTAATGTCCTGCACAAGGGTCGGATCCGGTAAGCCTGTCTCAACAAGTCGGCGTTGTAGAAAAGCCTCCATATCGCCTTTCAAACGCGCAACAACCACATCCGCCTCCTCAGCCAGATTGTAAACCTCATCTGGATCTTCCTCCAGATCGTAAAGTTCCAAATCTGGCGTCCTGTAAACAGCTGGCGTACCACCCGTCTCAATAATAAGTTTCCATTTTTTCGTTTGCCACGCCCGCTTTTTCATCCAACCGCATTCCGTGAGATAGACAGCCGCTGTCGTTCCATCGTTGCTGCTGCTATCCATCAGTGCGCGGAGGCTTGTGCCTTCCATCTTTTCACGTTCACCAAGGGCGGTCTGCCCTGCGTAATCGAGAATTGTCGGGGCAATATCGGTGAGACGCACCAGACCGTCAAGCCGCTCTCCGTCTGGGATGAGCGCCGGACAGTGAATGATGAGCGGGACGTGGCAGTTGGTCTCATAAAGTCCGTGGTGATCGTACCAGAGTTCGTGTTCGTCAAGCTCCTCGCCGTGGTCGGCTGTGATGATGAGCAATGTTTCCTCAAGTTGACCACACTCTTGTAGATAGCGGAAAAGCTGCGCGAGGCACGCATCCATATAAGCAATCGAAGCATCATACGTCGCGTTTACATACCGTCTGTCTGTCCAGAGCCGCTTCTTCGCTATGTTATCCGGATCCGCTGGATCCGGCGTGCACATCCACTGTCGGAAGTAGTCCGTAAAAGGTTCGCAAGCGTAAACGTCATCCATACTTCGGTTGTTCGGATCACACTCGTCCCCGCTATAGAACATCCGCTCAAACGGTAGAGGTGGCAGATACGGTGTGTGTGGATCCCAATAGTGCAGGAAAGCGAACCAAGGTTTATCCTGTGCCTGTGCCTGATCCAACAGTTCGATCGCTACCTCGTTAACTGCCTCCGCTTTTCGAGCTTTGCGATAACTGTTTTCCCACTGATACCCGCGGTACTGTGTCTCTGGAAAACCACGCTGAAACCACCGGCGCATGTTGTCCACAGCAACGGTAAAGTATCCAGCTTCGCTCAACAACTCTGGGACAGTCTTTATATCGTTTGACAAGTCCAACGTCCCGCCCTGTGTGATGATTTGGTGGGACAAAACATCTTTGCCAGTGAACATTGTTGTATGTGCTGGATGCGTTGGGATATGCGGACTGATGCATTTTTCAAAGAGCGTTGATCGTTCCGCAAGTGCATCGAGATGCGGCGTCGTTAAATTCCGATGCCCGTAGCAACTCATGCTGGATGCCCGCAGCGTATCTAATGAAATAAGAATGATGTTACGCAAAAACTCCGTTCCTTTCCACGTACAGCCTCGCTGTTTTTTCGTCAGAATCAGGATTTACAGGATAATAGAAAGTAACTTTCCTTGCTCCAGCGGAGCAACATGTCTATAGAAAGATAAGCCTAAGATTCCGCACTCCAGCGGAGTGCTATGTCTATAGATGTTAATCGCCCGCTGCAACCTCTGCTGTTGAGGTCTGCGCTGCACGGATCGCTTCACACAGATAGGTAATCCCTTCGGGAATATCGTCTACGTGGGTGTAAGCATACGCCAACCGAATCGCTTTCACTGGTGCATTGGCATAGTGGAAAGCACTCCCGTAGCTAAAACCGACACCTTTCTCCGCAGCGAGATCCCGTAATTTATCGAGATCTGTCGTCTCCGGTAAATCTATCCAGAGGAAAAGCCCGCCTCTCGGACGCGTCCATGTACAGAGATCGCTCACGTGTTTGTCGAGTGTTTCGACCACAGCGCGACATTTCGCACCAACGGCAGCATTCGTTTTTACGAGGTGTGCTTCGAGGTGTTCCATGAAAAATTCAGCAACGATAGCACTCGCCAGCGCACTCGTTCCGCCGTCCCAACGGTTTTGGTGAATTTGCCCGTAATAGGGTTCCCGTGCCACGAGATAACCTTGTCGAACACCCGCACCTAAGATCTTCGAGAACGTAGCAATGAAAATCACTCGGTTTGAGGTATCCAGCTTAAAAAGTGAAGCCGGGGTCGGGGTCGATGTAAAGTCGATATCGCCGTAGCAGTCGTCCTCAACGATGAGTGTATCATATTCCTCAGCCAACGCCAGCATCCGTTTTCGGCGTTCAAGTGAGAGGATCGCCCCTGTCGGGTTCTGATGGTTCGAGGTCGTATAGATGAACGATGGACGGATATTTTTCCGCTTGAGTGCCTTCAATTTCGACGCTAAGTCGTCCATATCCATGCCGTCAATGTAATCCATTGACACGCCTTCGATATTCGCTTTGAAATGCCGCATGATCCCTAAGGTGCCGCTGTAAGTGTATTCCTCGGTCAGCACCGTATCGCCGGGATTGATGAGCGTTCCCAGGACCAATTCCAGTGCTTGCATAGAGCCGGAGGTGATCGAGATATTATCTATAGGCAACGGGACACCTTCACGCCGCTCGAAACGCATGGATGCCAGCTCCCGCAAACCTTGATAACCGGATTCGCCCGGATAATTAACCAGATCGCCCCCCAACTTACGTAGTGCTTTTGCACTCGCCTCAATTAACCCTTCTGTCGGGAACGTATATGGATCCGGACGCCCACCTGTAAAAGCAAAGTCTTTCATAAGATACTCCTTCTTCTCGGCAGATGCCATATACATTCAATTATAACAGACTTATCAAAAAAAAGCAACAAGGCGAATTCACGGCACTTTTCGGTTGACATATATCTTCGCATCGTGTTATACTCATGTCACTTTCGTGACAAATGGCAACCCAAAAACCGCTCCAAAACCTCATATTTGAACCGATGCGCTTGTCTGACCTGCAGCAGGTCCTACAGATCGAAAACGAATGCTTTGAGGACCCGTGGAGCGCAACCTATTTCTCGTTGTCCTTGAAGCGACCGAGATCGTACGAGTACTTTTACGTCGCCCGCTGTGAAGACACCGTCATGGGCTACATTGTGTTCGTCGTTCTCTATGAGGAGGCACACATCCTGAATATAGCAGTGCCAACGACTTATCAGCGGCAAGGCATCGGCAAGTATCTCCTCGCTTCAGCCTTGGATAAAATACAGACACTTGACGGGCAGGAAGTCTTCTTAGAAGTCGCTGTCAGCAACTTACCAGCGCAGTACCTCTACCGACAATTCGGGTTCCGTATCTATAGCATCCGAAAAAACTACTACGGTCGTCATAAAGACGCTTATCTTTTTCGCAAAGGAGCACCAGAAACCGATGCTACTTAACCTCTTAAGCCACACCTTTTCAGCCACCCCAGCATTGTCGCTCTCGACCCGTCGACAGGAGGCGCGGACCGTCGGCAGGAACGGCTGGCGCGTCATTGAAGAAGAGGTCCATTGGAATACCTCTGAAACCGCTATCGTTGTCGTCGATATGTGGAACGAACACTGGTCTTGGGGGGCAACAGAGCGGGTGAATGTGATGGCACCTCGGATGAACATTGTGCTCGGACGGGCACGCGATCACGGCGTGAAGATTGTGCATGCCCCCTCCGACACCATGGATTTCTACGAAGCACATCCAGCGCGCCGATCCGTCTTAGAACTATCCCACGCTGACCCGCCTGCTGAACGTGAGCTCCCAGATCCGCCTTTACCCGTTGATGCCTCTGATGGGGGTTCAGACACCGGCGAGCCGGATTCCTATAAGGCTTGGCATCGCCAGCATCCAGTTATTGAAATCTCTGATACAGACGCCATCAGCGATAACGGACAGGAAGTTTACAATCTCTTCCATCACAAAGGCATCAAGAACATCATATTCATGGGGGTTCACACGAATATGTGTGTGCTTGGACGCTCTTTCGCGATTAAGCAGATGGTGCGTTGGGGCTTCAACGCCGTTCTCGCTCGTGATCTCACCGATGCGATGTACAACCCCTTCAAGCCGCCTTATGTGAGCCATGAAGCAGGCACGCAACTTATCATTGAGTATATCGAGAAATTTTGGTGTCCCACAATCCTCAGCGGTGATCTAACGACCCCAAAAGCCTGATATGCCTTCAGTAAACAAAAAAAGCCCACGGTCATCGAAAGACCATGGGCTTCTTTTTGAAATTCAATTCACAGGCTACTGGCGGTTGCCTTTCAGCGCACCCCATGTCGTGGCGAGTTTCTGTTTCGGGTCAACAGCTAATGCGGGAATCACTTCTATCCCACTGAACATCGCATTGAGATCACCGGCACCCGTCTTCGGATTCCCAGCGAACTCAAAACTCATCACCTTGTCTTTAACCTCAATGCCCTCGTATCGTTTAATATCGATCTCATCCTTACCGGGGGTGACGTACTCTTCTTCAACGATTTCGTCTTCGATAATAATATCAAAACCGCGGTTTTTCGGCGACCAGTGTTCTCCGACAAGATAGGTTACAGTAAACATACCTTTGCCAGTTTTCAGTTCCATCTTAACGACATCGGGGAACTGTGCCCAGCTAACCGCATAGAAGAGTTCCTTATCGTATCCTTCCGCTTTCGCCAGTTTTTCAGCTTCTTTCGTGAGATTTTGAACTTCTGCTATGCGCGGGAGTTTCTCAACCCATCCACCCCACTCTTTCTTCTCATTCTGCCCACCGTGCCAGATGCGTCCTTTTGAATCTTTAAAATCGTCCATTTTGCCGCCCCATACGCGAATTTCTTCGGCAGATTGGGCATCGTAGACGATCGTTACCACGACAAATACGGCAAGCAGAAAAATCAGAAATAGGTTTCGTTGCATGTTTCTCTCCTTATTCTTAGATTGTGCTTGGAAAAAGCACGTATATTATAGTGAATTCCATAATTAATTGGACACTTCTTTTGTGGCGCACGGGGAATGCCATCAGGCATTCATACCGTTGATTCCTTTTAGTTTGCGTCCCACTCCTACACGCCAACGAACAGGAATCCGTGCCAAATGTTCACATATTTTCGGGCTTTACTATAAAACGATAACACATTGTGTTGCAGTTTTCAACTCTTTTCCTTTTACTTTGCACTTTCAACCACAACAATCCGCTGATTCGCTTGCACATCCACCAACGTCTGCACAGTACCGCTGGACCATTGGATAACAATCCGATCTACGCTTTCGTGATGTGCAAGCCCGAATTCGACATCCAGGCTGCTCTGTGAGAGGTAGCTATCTCCTGCTGCTACCTGCTGAATTTGATGGAGGTTACCCGCACTCACTTTAACGAGTGCCCCAACGCCGTCTCGATTGCTTACCGTGCCAACCGTGCGAATCTGGAGCCAGTTCTGCCGGTTGCCACCGTCGTTTCGGAGCAGCATTGGTTTACCGCCACTGTTGACAATGAACAGATCCAAATCACCATCAGCATCGTAATCCCCGACTGCTACGCCTCTGCCAACGCCGTACGATCCGAATTTTCGGAGCCCCACAGCCTCAGAGGCATCCGTGAAAGTGCCATCACCGTTGTTACCGAGAAAGACATCGGCTTGCCCGTGCGCTTCCCACGAAGCCGGATCAATGTGGCCCGCCGAAAAAAATATATCTAAATCGCCATCGTTGTCGGCATCAAACAGGGCAGTGCCCCAGCACGTTTTCCCCAGCCCAGATTCAAAGACACCGCTCTGTGCCGAGACATCGCTGAAAGTGCCGTCACCCCTGTTTCTATAAAGTACATTGTTCTCATCAAGCCAGTTCGTAACGAAGAGATCCAGATCTTCATCGGTATCATAGTCGCCCCATGCGATACCCATGCCGCTTCGGATATCGCCGGTTCGACTCCTCGCGTCTGGTCGGTTCGTATTCGTGAATGTCAGTTCACCGTCGTTGCGATAGAGAATGTTCTGGTCGGTATCGTTGGCGAGATAAATGTCCAAATCCCCGTCAGTATCGTAATCCGCTGCAGCAACGCCGAGCGTCAGATGAAATCCACCATTTACCTTGGCAGCATCGGTGATGTTGATGAAACCGCCATCTCCTTTGTTCAGGTAGAGAAGATTCGCTTGTCCAAAGAAATCGTAAGGGAAAAAAACTTCATCGCCCTGTGGCACCTTGGTGTATTCAATGTAGTTGCCCACATAGAGATCGAGATATCCGTCCCGATCGTAGTCCCCCCATGCAATACCTGACCCGAAACCATCGTGTCCAATGCCGCCCGCGCCTGATGAAAAACGCTTGAAAGTTCCATCACCGTTGTTTCGATAAAATATGTTTGCTTTGTAGTTGGTGACGTAAAGATCCGCATCACCATCGTTATCGTAGTCGGCGAAGGCGCATCCCATACCCCATCCGGTATCGCCGACCCCAGCGGCTTCTGTCACATCTCTGAAAGTGCCATCACCGTTATTCCGAAAGAGGGCGTTTTTCGGCAGAATCGCATCTGGGTCTGGGCGCACCAGGGCACTGTTGACAATATAGAGATCAAGCCAACCGTCGTTGTCGTAGTCGCACCACGCCGCCCCTGAACCGACAAGCGCAGGCACTACGCGTAGGTTAATACCACCCGCATGCTCGAAATGGATACCGGCTCGTTCGGTAACATCCACAAATTGGATGTCAGAAGCATAACTATTCAAGGTAAGCGCAAAACTCAAAATTGTGATGATGTTTCGTAAACAACTGTACATTTAGATTCCTTTTTGTAATCTGTGTTGTGTCCTCTGAATATTATACACAAAACTGTGGACGAGTGTGTCTTAATTTTCTGCGAGTTCTATATCTGTAGCCGATAACTAATTTAGTTGCAATTGCGCTGAAAATGTGTTAGAATACATAAGAGATAATGTCGTTTGAACCTATCGTTCAAGTGAGAGGAGATGCAAGTGGAAATATCTGTCTTAGTTCTTAATGCCAGTTATGAAGCGATCAACGTTTGCAACCTCCGGCGTGCTATGAAAATGGTTTTCAAAGGCACCGCACAGACCGAAGAAGTCTCCGATATTCAGATTCGTTCACCGAGCGCAGCAATGAAAGTACCGCATGTAATTCGTTTGGTGAACTACGTTCATGTCCCACGTAGTGTTGTCAAATTTTCACGTAGGAATGTCCTCGTCCGAGACCAGTACACGTGTCAATACTGTCGCAGGGAATTCCCAACAGCACAACTCACACTCGACCATGTGGTCCCGATCTCTCGCGGCGGGCAAACACACTGGGAAAATGTCGTGACGGCGTGCAAGAAATGTAATAACAAAAAAGGGAATAAGATGCTCTACGAGGCATCACTCAAGCTCGCACGCCAGCCCAAGACCCCATCAATCTTAACCTATTTACAACTCAACCGTCATTTTCGAGGATGTCATCCGTCATGGAGAAAATATCTGTATATCAACTAAATCATGCCAGATCCCAAAAAACTAAAAAAACGTTCAGAATTCCAGCGTGTCTATCAGAACGGCAGGAAGTATTGGAATCGCTACTTTGTGATATACGTGCTACACACACACTTCGATCACCTGCGATTGGGGATAACCGTTAGCAAAAAAGTCGGAAAGAGTGTCCAAAGGAATCGTGTGAAGAGATTAATTCGTGAATCGTTTCGGCACTTACGTCCTCAGATACAGACGACATACGATGTCGTAGTTGTCGGTAGAACGCCGGCGTCTCGACTTAAATGTCAAGAAGCACAGAGTACTCTCTACAACCTCTTCCGGAGAGCCTCTATTTTAATGAATAATAGATCTCACCGCAACGGCGTAGCGTAGCAACTGAAGATGCCCATGGGGGACACAGGCGTGCGACACTGCAAGCAACACCATGAAGTGATAAAACAAATTCGGGATCAGCGAACACATCACAAAGCACGTCCAGCGATCCTGCTTATACTACCGATCCGTTTTTATCGCCGCTTTATTTCACCGCTGTTCCGCCCCTCGTGTCGCTTCTATCCCTCATGTTCACAATACGCCCTCCAAGCGTTAGAGCGTTATGGGACTTTCAAAGGGGGCTGGTTAACTCTTAAACGACTTTCAAAATGCCACCCCTATCATCCCGGTGGTTTCGATCCGCTGAAATAGCAGCACAGACACACCCGGTCAGAAACGGCTGGTTTTAGGAATAAAAATAAATGAGGAACCTAATTTAATGGGAGCACGTTACATTATCGCACTCGTCCTGATGATTGTTGTGATGATTGCATGGAGCCTATTTTTCGGTAACCGCTTTGCACCCGAACCAGATGAGTCGACAACAACCGAAACGCCCGCATCATCTGCTACACGCGAAATGCACCCCGATGCGGCAACACAGACAGCAACATCTGATGGGACCGAGGCATCCCTCAACACAGACCTCTGGACACCAGTAGAGGAAAGTCCCGACGACGCAAAGATTACCGTCCAAACAGATAACTATAATATCGTCTTTAATGAAAAACTCGCAATCGCAAAACTATGGGCGTTAAACCAGTTTCCAGATCGGACGGTTGAGGAGGTCATACCCCTAAATCTGATTCCAGAAAACGCACTCAACTGTCTCGCACTTCGCTTCGGAAATGACCAGCTCCAGCTTGATTCGCTCCGTGCCGCATGGAAGGCGGATAAATCAGAGATCGTCCTCGCGAATGGACAGGAGAAAGAGACGCTCACTTTCAGGACAATCATTGGGGAAAAGTTAAGGGTCACCAAGCAGTTTACTTTCATTTCTGGCGCGTATTTTGTTGACATGGTAGTGTCCTTCCAAAACGTCTCCGATGAACCTTTGCTTATGGGCGGAAACGAGCCAGCGAATGGGTATGAACTTCAGTGGGGGCGCGGTATTAATGCCGACTTGCTACCCTACGAAAAGAAAAGTGGGAAACGCGGGCGACGGGGCAGAGAAGGGGCTAAAGTTTACATCGGCGAAGGAAACCCGCATCACAAACTTAAAGAAGAACAGGCTTTAGCGACAGTCCTCTGGGCAGGACTTGACAGTCAGTACTTCAGCGCAATGATGATTCCGGATCCGAAACTCGCAGCAACGTATAAACTGATGGAGACGCCAAACACAGGTGCCGGAGCGGATGTTACTGTCGTCGCACCGACAGAGACGGTCGCACTCGTTGTTCCCGGTTTTTATCTCACATCTCAACAGAAAACAAGACACGATTTTCGGGTCTACGTCGGACCGAAAGACGACAAAATTCTAAAAAATATTGAGGCACCCAACGCTCCAGAAACACCAATCCGTCTCTCTAAAGTTATCGATTTTGGGTTCTTCTGGCCCCTCGTATGGGGAATGCTCTGGTTATTCCAAGGGTTTCATAAGGTCTTCGGGAATTACGGACTTTCGATCATTTTGTTGACCGCCTTAGTGAAAATAATCACTTATCCTTTCACTCGGAAAGCACACGGGTCGATGAAGAAGATGCAGAAACTCCAACCTCAACTTTTGGAATTGAAGGAGAAGTACAGGGACGATCCACAGAAACTTAACCGTGCCACAATGCGGCTTTATAAAGAAAATGGGGTCAACCCACTCGGCGGTTGTATTCCATGGCTGCCGCAGATTCCGCTTTTCTTCGCACTTTTCTCACTCCTTGGAGGCGCAGTGGAATTACGCGGGGCACCTTTCCTGCTCTGGATTAACGATCTTTCTGCACCGGATACGTTGGTCGATTTACCCTTTACGATTCCGCTGATTGTTACGCAGATAGATGCCGTCCGGTTATTGCCGATAATAAACGGATTAACGACTTGGCTCCAGCAGAAATTCGTCGGCAATTTAACGCCAACAACGGACAATACCCAAATGAAAATCATGCAGTTTATGCCTATCATCTTTATTTTCATTTTTTACAATTGGGCGTCAGGGTTTGTATTGTATTGGTTATGCAATAATGTGTTTACCATAGCACAACAGTATATACAGAACCGAAGCGCGGCTGACGAGGATGAGTTACCCACGGATACTAAAGGACGGAACGCTTCCAAACGTAAATAGACCTAATCCATACCGTACGACTTCATTGCCGGAAACGTTCATACGAGGAGGACATCAACCCGTGCAACATTATATTGAAACCGAAGGCGACACAGTCGAGGAAGCAATTGAACAAGCACTCAGCGAACTTGAGGTAACTCGGGAGCAGGTTACGATTGATCTTATTAATGAGCCAACCAAAGGTATCTTAAATTTTGGCGCAAAGCGTGCAAGAGTTCGGGTGACAATTAAGCAAGATGTTTCTTCCGCACCGGATACAATCCTCAAAGAGATACTTGATCGGATGGGGGTTAACGCCGAAGTCGAATCGCGTTTCGTTGAAGGCAGCACACATCTTAATATCCTCACAGACAGCCCGGCTTTGCTCATTGGGAAACATGGGCAGACCCTTGACGCAATTGAACGAATTCTCAATTGTATCGTTAATAAAGCGTCACTGGTGAAAAGGCGAGTTTTTGTTGATACCGAGGGCTACCGAGAACGTCGAGAGGAACGGCTCGTCGAAATGGCAAACCAAATGGCGGATCAGGTCAAGTATACCAATCGGGAGATCGTTCTTGCACCGATGTCGGCACGCGATCGCCGCATCATCCATGTCGCCTTAAAAGAGGACGATGTTGTCTCTACCTACAGTCAGGGTGAAGGCGACATGCGGCGGGTCGTCATCACAACCCAAGAGCCATAAGGACTCACAACAACGTAACCGTCTTATTCTCCCGCTGCTTTGATGGGACAGCGTCGGTTTTTACGGCTTTCCCCATCGAATTAGATACGATGAAATTCCACGATACGATCGCAGCCATCGCAACAGCACGCGGCGAAGCAGGTATCGGCATCGTCCGAGTTAGTGGACCGCTCGCACTGCCGATTGCTGCTGATTTATTCCGATCTCCGCGCCCTGTGTCTCCCACGCAACTGCCGACGCATACGCTTACATACGGACATGTCGTAGATACCACCGCATCCGATGCTGTTGTTGATGAAGTTTTGCTCGGGATCATGCACGCACCGAGAACCTATACTGGGGAAGATATTGTCGAATTTAACTGCCACGGCGGGATTGTGCCACTCACAACTGTATTGGATTTGGTAGTGAGGCGAGGGGCACGGCTTGCAGAACCCGGTGAGTTTACAAAACGGGCTTTCCTCAACGGTAGACTCGACCTCGCGCAGGCGGAAGCCGTCGCCGAACTCATTGCCTCGAAAACCGATCTCAGTCGGAAAATCGCAGTAGATGCACTTGCAGGGAAACTCTCTGATACTGTAAACCAACTGAGTGACCGGATCGCAGACTTGCTCGCGGAAATCGAAGCGTCTGTCGATTTTCCTGAGGAAGACCTCGATTTCATGAAAGTGGAGACCCAGCTCGAATGCGCACGCGTTGTTCAAACTGACTTAACTACGCTACTTGAAACCGCTGCTGAGGGGAGACTCATCTCAGAAGGGGTCAACGTCGCCATATTAGGTAAACCCAATGTTGGAAAATCCAGTTTACTTAATGCACTCGTTGGTACAGCACGCGCTATCGTCACGGATATCCCCGGCACAACGCGCGACACGATTGAAGAAGCAGTTAACATCAGCGGTATCCCGTTGAAACTTTTTGACACGGCTGGCATCCGACAGACAGATGATATTGTTGAAAAAGAGGGGGTTCAACGAAGCAAAGCCGTCTTAGATAAGGCAGAGTTGCTACTGCTGATGTTCGATGCATCGCAACCTTTAAAAGGTTCGGATCTATATCTCTTACAGACCGCCCAATCACATAAGGCAATTCTTGTTTTGAACAAGACCGACCTACCAGTTGTGACAACCTCGGAGGCACTGTTGGCGCAATGCCCGAAAAAACGCGTCGTTGAGACGGTAATCCCTGAAGGTAAGGGGCTTAACTCGCTAAAAACTGCTATCTGTGAGGAGCTCCTTGGCGACGAATTGGTTGTCGGTGAGTCGCCGATTGTGACAAACGCTCGCCATCAAGACGCACTGCGGCGTGCACACGACGGGCTTAATTACGCAATAGCGAGTCTCGCCGACGGTATGCCGCCTGAACTTGTCGCTGTCGATTTGCGAATCAGTCTTGATGCCCTCGGCGATATTGTCGGCAAGACGACAACTGAGGATATACTCGATAGAATTTTCTCTCAATTCTGCGTCGGAAAGTAGTGTTTGTTGAGGCAACCAAAAAAAGGAACTTTTGTCCTGATATAGTGTGTCTATTCTCTGCTGACCAGTGGAGGACATCGATGCTGGACACAATTTCATAAAGGAGATACGGATGTTAGGCGCAAAACAACAGTGGTGTCCTCGCTGCCAAAGACATGTACAAACAGAGCAGAAACAATCTAATATTGGCAGACAAAAGAAACTCGTTAAAATTATTGTTACTTGTGGCAGGTGCCGGATAACACTGTCAAGCAGAACAACCAGTGCATCCGCACTTGAACAGCAGGAGAGCGAAGAAATTTAAACGAAGCAGATCGTGAATCTAAGAAATTGATATGTAAGAATTACCCGAATAGAAATTAGCCTAATTTTTTAGATTCTTTCCGTTGAAATGTCGTATTATTTGACAGGTGATTGAAATGATGCGCGGTTGAGTTTTCCTTCCTAATCCCTGTTTAGGCTAAACCGTTGTCTGTTTATTGCTTGTATTAAAAAGGAGAAAAGTAATGTTTAATTCCGTTTTTCACCGTGCCGCTACGCGTCTGGCAAAACTCCTTGTTTTGCTATTGATGGTCGGGACAATCCCCGCGCTCGTCGCGAGCGAGGAAATTCAGTGGCGTGAGACGGTTGAAGACACCATGTCAGAAGCCGCAAAGACTGGCAAACCGATTATGATGGATTTCTATACCGACTGGTGAGGGTTTTGTAAGCGGCTGGATGCCGAAACGTTCACAGATGCCCACATCGTCACACTCGCTGAAAAGTTTATTTCCGTCAAAGTAAATCCAGAAGACACGGAGCGTCCCATCAATGAGGAGACGCGAAGCCGATACGGTGTCACTGGTTATCCGGCAGTTCTGTTTATCAGTCCAGATGGCGGTCTCATCAAATATCACTCGGGATACGTCCCACCGGATCAATTTGCCCCTGTTATGGAAGATGCCTTGGAGAAAGAGACCGACTTCCAAAAGAAACTAAAGAAATTGGAAGCGAAGTCGGATGATGCGAAACTCAACGCTGAGGTTGCACTTATCTACTTGGGACGGAAGCAATTGGAAAAGGCAGTCCCTTTAAGCGAGAAAGTATTTGAAAGCGATCCGAGAAACAGATCAAAACTCATTCCAGACTTACATAACCAGTTGGGACTCACTTATGGTGCCCTGCTCGAAAGCACAGATGCTGATGAATCAGAGGCATACTTCGAAAAGGCGGTTTCTCACTTCAAAATCGTCATAGACAAGTATCCAAAAAGTAAAGTCTATGAACCGGCACAATATTACCTCGGCGTAACCTACGCCATTAGGGAGCATTTTGAAGACGCCATCGCCGTGCTGGAAAAACTGACGCATCACGCTAAGGATGCAAACATCAGACAAAGTGCTGAAGCGATGCTCGAACGGGTCAAGGATTTAGCTAACACCAACTAACAGTCTCCGATAGGCGCGGTTCCTGATCGCGCCTATAACATCAATAGTGCCGAGACCTCTTCCGAGGTCAGAAGTCGATACGCCCCTGATGCCAAACGCCCTAACTTCAAAGTACCAATCTGAATCCGCTTCAGACGGATGACCGGGTGCCCCACGGCTTTAAACATCATCCGAACCTGCCGTTTTTTCCCTTCGTGAATTGCTACTTTAAGCTGTGTTGATTTGCCATTCTTGCTTGTTTTTAACCGCGTGATCTTCGCCGGTGCCGTTGTCCCACTCGGAATAGTGACCCCTCGACGTAACCTCTGAATCGCGCCGTCGCTTAGTGACCCTTGCACCCACGCCAGATAGGTCTTATCTATCTCATGGCTCGGATGTAGAAGCCGATAGGCGAAATCCCCGTCGTTCGTGAAAAGGAGAATACCCTCGGTTTCCAAATCTAAGCGTCCGACAGGATAGATTGTATCGGGGAGGTCTGCGACGAGGTCCATGACCGTTGGACGACCGCGTTCATCGCTGCGTGTCGTTATGCACCCTGCCGGTTTGTTCAGCATCAGATAGATGTGTTCTGTTAGTGGTTCAACCGGTTTCCCTTTAAACGCAACAGAATCCGTCTCTACATCAATTGGATGCCCTGGAACCAGGACAGGTTCGCCGTTAACCGTAACCGCACCAGCAAGGATACTCTTTTTCACTGACCGCCGAGAGGCGATGCCTGAGGTAGCAATATATTTTTCAAGTCGCATCGTGTTGATCCGTTTCGACAATAACTGCGGTAGAGTGGGTCATTTTTCCATCTGCCAACCCTTCTCTGTTGCGATTTGACGCAACTTCCGATCGGGATTGACTGCAACTGGATGCCCAAACAATTCCAGCTTATACGCATCCGTGTGGTGGTTGCCGTAAGCGTAAGAAGCACTGAGGTCAAACCCATGTTCAGTAGCAAGTTGTTGGGCGAGTTTCGCTTTGTTTTCCGCAAAAGGGTGTAACCCAACGCGTTGTCCCGTGAACCTTCCATTGACCACTTCCAGTTGGTGTGAAACCATTAAGTCGGTCTGGAAGTGTTCATGAAACGGTTGAACGAGAAACGACAGTGAACCCGACATCAGGATGACCGGACGTCCTTCCGAGCGGTGGACGTGTATTAATTCAGAAATGTGTGGTGCTATGCTTGGGCGAAGCGTTTCAACGAAACAACGCCGCGCAATCTCATGGAGATGTTCCTGTTCCAAACCGCGAAGGTGAATTTTATTAGATTTCGCCACCGGAAGCGACTTAACCTTCAAAAAATTAGATGCCCACGCCAGAAGATTTGATATAGGAATTTCACCTTGATCTAACAGATAACGCAAAAAAACCTGCTCTGAGGAGAGACGGATAATCGTACCATCTAAATCGAAGATAGCACACGTTTTAGATGCCTTCATTTTACCTGCTGCCCCAGTGCCTGTCGATATGCTTTGACGGCAGCTTCCATCCCGATGTAGAGCGCATCTGCCATTAAATGATGACCAATGGAGACTTCAAGAAGTCCCGGTAATTCCTGCATCAGCGGTAGGTTGTCGAGGTTTAAGTCGTGACCGGCATTAATCCCAAGTCCTAAATCCATTGCCTTCACCGCTGCATTTTCCAACAATCCGAATTCGCGATCAATCTCAGCTTTGGTTTGTGCCATAGCGTAAGGAGCGGTATAAAGCTCAATTCTGTCTGCTCCAATGTCACGCGTCATCGCTATCTGATCAACATCAGTACCGCTGAACAAACTCACGCGGATGCCTGCACCTTTCAAAGATGCGATAATTGGCTTCAACATATCACCATCTTTGCGGATGTCCCAGACGGTGTGGCTTGTTATCTCGCCCGTCACGACGGGGACGAGTGTGCATTGCGTCGGCTTTGTGCGGAGGACCATATCAATGAGATCAGGCCTCGGATCGCCTTCAATATTATATTCAACGGTGGGTGATTTTTGGGTGTTGATTTCTATGAGTCGTTCAGCGATGTCTTGGACATCATCCGGTGTGATGTGGCGTTCATCTTCGCGCGGATGCACGGTGATGCCTTGTGCCCCAGCAGCGACACAGGTGTCAACAGCAGTAAGCACATCGGGAATATCGCCACCGCGGGAGTTTCGCAGTGTTGCGATTTTGTTTACGTTTACACTTAATGCTATCATTTTCCCTCCATTAGGGGTCGTATAAATGTTTCATGCTTTTTGGGCTACCATGCTCGTAAGGATGCCGAAGATTTTGTCACATTGTGTGATTTGGTAGATTGTCAAATCAACGTGTAGGTACTTTTCTGTCAATTTAAGAAATCGCCAGTCTGTCCCTGAAGTGACGGCTCCATAAACGCAAGGAATATGATTTTCTTTTTTTTCATTAAACCGTTGGGCTGCGAGCATCTCAGCCGCGCATTGTCCGATCCCTCCGAGCAAGTCTTCTTTTTTTGCTTCAACAAGGATGATGACGGGTGCATCGACCAGCAGTTGCCCGGGAGATAGGCTTACCAAAAAATCACAAATACCTGTCAAATCGTTCTCAGCATCAACGCTGAAATCAATTCCAGAAAAAAGACTGATTCGACGGTTTAAGTGTTTGCGGAGTTCAAATAGCACATCGGCAACGATCAGTTCTGAACGGGCTTTCTCTGTTCCAATAGTGGCGGCTAAGGTTGCCTTTTCCGCTAACTCTGCTTTGAAATGTGGGCGCGGTGCCACTGGATCTATTTCAGAAAAGAGACCAATAGATTCAATCTTTTCCAATTGAAAAGTTGATAATACTGTCTCCAATGTAAAATTGCTATAAGCCATTTCTACTCTCCCTAATCGTGTTTTTAAGGGAAAATGCCCAGTTGCATATAGGACTGCGCGATTCTATGGATGGCGTTGATAAACGCTGCTGTCCGGTAATCTACGTCGTTCTTGTCGTTTCTGTATTGCATCCGGGTTTCGCGTATCTCTTGATAGGCAGTTATCATTGTATCCTGAAGTCCAGAGTTAACCAGATCTTCCTCATCTGCACCGTGTATTAACTCACGTTCATCTTCTGAAAATTGATAGCCGGTCGCTTTCTCCACAGCACGGCGCATGGCGTGTTGGGATTGATCCTCAAAACGTTTGCCAAGTCTGCCAAATTGCACATGCGACAGGTTCCGAAGCCATTCGAAATAGGAAACGGTGACACCACCTGCATTGAGGAAGGTGTCGGGTATAATCAGAATTCCGCGTTTTTGGAGAATCTCGTCGGCATCTGGCGTGGTGGGTCCATTTGCAGCCTCAGCAATAATAGCGGCTTTGATTCGAGGTGCGTTTTCTGCCGTGAGTTGGTTTTCGAGTGCCGCTGGCACGAGGATATCACATGCTAACTCCAAACCATCATTCGAATTCTCAATAAACTCAGCACCCGGATACCCGCGGATCATCCCGGTTTCTTCACGATGCATGGCGACTTTTTCTATATCAAACCCTTGTGGATTATAGATACCACCGTTTCGCTCAATAATCCCAATAACGCGTGCATCCGCCTCCATCAGATACTTGGCAGTATGGTAGCCAACATTTCCAAAGCCTTGGACAACAACACTTTTTCCCGCTAAACCCGGAGATAGCCCAAGCGGTTTCATATCCTCTGCGAAGCTGCATGCCTCTTCTAAACCGAAAACAACGCCGCGTCCAGTGGCACCTTTGCGTCCATGAATCCCGTTTTGTTCAATGGGTTTACCCGTCACACATGCGATGGCATTGAGTTTATCAGGTGCCATGGCGAAATACGTATCGAGAATCCATGCCATCTCAGTCTCACCGGTTCCGAAATCAGGTGCCGGTACGTCTACCCCAGGTCCGATGTAATTTTTCTGGATCAACTCGTAAGTATAACGGCGAGTGATGCGCTCCAATTCACTTTCTGAATATTCGCGTCTGTCTAATTGAATGCCACCCTTGGCGCCACCGAATGGGACATCAACGAGCGCACATTTATAGGTCATCAATGCCGCAAGTGCTATTATCTCATCTTCGTTGACGAGTGTACTATAACGGATACCACCTTTCGTCGGGAGTTTATGGTGGCTATGCTCCGCTCGCCAGCCGTGAATGGTTTGGATAGTTCCATCGTCCCGCTTTATCGGAAAGGTGAAATGGCAGGAACTGTTACAAATCTTTATCTGTGCCAAAAGCCCACGCGGGTATTCAGTGAATTGGGCAGCCTTGTCAAAATCCCTATTCACTTTCTGGAAGAATGAGAAACTTTCTGCCATGGCAACTTGACCTAATGCAAGAATGGGCGAGATACGCAGACCTCGCCCTACAATAATTTGGATTGACAATGACGAGGTGTGAAGCACTTCGCCTTAAAAAACCGATGCTACCGCTGTCGAATGAATTTCTGGAGTCGAGCGTCTTCTTGGACTTCGCCGACGTACATGTCGCCGTGGGAATCTAACCAAATTCCGTGCGGACAGGCAAAAAACTCGCCGGGAACGGTGCTGCCACGTTCGCTACCCCATTGGGAGACGACTTCACCATCCAATGTCATGATGGTGATGCGTTGGTCCAGTTCAGCAATGTAAACGAAATCTTCGTCGTCGATATAGATGGTGTCTGGATGCGCCAGATCGCTCCACTCTTCGATGTACTCTCCATCAAGTGTGAAGAACTGGATCCGGTTGTTCTCTCTATCAGCGACCATGAGTCTATTGCGTGGATCAACTCTGACGCAGTGCGGAAGATTGAACTCCCCAGGTCCACTGCCCGGCTGTCCCCACGACTTAATCAGCTCACCATCGGGCGAGTATTTATGAACGCGAGCATTGCCGTAGCCGTCGGTAATATACATTTCGCCGTCAGGTCCAAGTGCCAAATCTGTCGGTTTATTGAAGGGTTCTCCGTCTGCGCCGGGTTCATCCGGTGTGCCGAGTGTCATCAGCAACTCGCCTTCAGAGGTAAACTTCCGCACGACGTGTGTGTCCCGTTCCGTACAATAGATATTATCGTCGGCGTCGATAAAAATCCCGTGGGCATCCTTGAGGACATCATCACCCCAGGAGGTTAGAAAGTTACCATCTGTGTCAAAGACGACCATTGGGTGTTCGCTTCGACTATAGACGTAAATGCGGTCTTGTGAATCGACAGCAATAGCAGGAACCCAGCCGAATTCCCAACCCTCTGGGAGTGTCCACCAATTTTCTTGAACAGTATACTGATGTGTGCCTTGTCCGTAAACCATAGGTTTTCTCCATACTCGAAAAAGAATTGGCATCCATTTTATCAGGTTTGCTGTAATTTCTCAATAGAATTTAGTGTCCGTTTAGGGTCATTTAGTTTTAAGATTTGATTTGTAGAGTTATGATTTTATATGGGCATGTATTGCGTGAGTTTTCACGCAATACATGCTATACTTCACCCTAAAAATCCACAACGACTTTGAGGTGAAGACGATGACGAGA
>JAJDUH010000023.1:0-50000 GCA_022826805.1 Candidatus Poribacteria bacterium | reverse complement strand
GATGGGCTGATGGGAAAATACAGGTGCGGGACGCAAAAACTGGTAAAGAGTTATTGACCCTAGACGGACACGCGAAGTCAGCGGATATGTGGGAAGATCCGCAAGTCTTAGCATTGGCATTTTCACCAGATGGCACGAGCCTCGCCAGTGGAAGCAAGAATCATATAATCCGATTATGGGATAGCAATAACGACGAATGGATTACCCTTGAAAAAAACATACCGGTTATGGGCTAGCACCATGGACAAATGTGATAACGTTTTCACCCGATAGTAAAATACTCGCAAGTGGGGGGACCAATAAAACAGTGCAGTTGTGGGATATTACCACGGGTGAGCCACTCGCGACACTCACTGGACATGTCAACGGTATTACTGCGTTAGCGTTTTCACCAGATGGCACCACGCTTGCCAGTACCAGTGCCGACGGCACAATACGGTTCTGGCATACCGGAACTGGAGCACTGCTACTACCCCATATCACAGGACATATAGCGTCGGTAAGAGCGGCGGCTTTTTTTAAAGAGAGTTCCACGCTTGTAAGCGTCGCCTTTAATGGTGAAATCGCATTTTGGAATCTGAACACACCACAAAAGTCCACTGTTCATACGGCGGGAGATCGAGATTGGTTAGCAACTTTAGCATTTTCGCCGGATGGAACGAAACTCGCCAGTGTTAATGCTTGGGGTAACGTAATCTTCAAGGCAGATTTCAACGACGCTCTTTGGAGGGCAGCTCCTTTGATTCGTTTGACGGATGTTAGTACAGGGAGCGAATTGGCGACCCTTACGGATATTGAAACCCCCTCAGACCTGACTTTTTCGCCAGACGGGAAAATAGTAGCTTTCCGTTCTAAAGGTAGCATTCATTTGTGGAATACAGAAACCGGTGATGAACTGAACATCCCTCTCATTGATTGGGAAGCCGATATTCACAATATGCCACGCGTTACTGCTTTGGGGTTTTCACCGGAGGGCACAACACTTGTTAGTGGGACCAATCAAGGCGGAATCCAAACGTGGAATGTTGCAACCGGTAAAGCATTAACAGTCTTCGCGAAACCGACAGAACAAGGGAACCTTGAGAATATTTTAACACTATGTTTTTCATCAGATGGCACCTTGCTCGCTGCCAGTACATATAATCTGATCCGTATATGGGAAGTAGATACTGGTAGTACACTTCTATCAGTCAACACTGATGAGTATAAACGAGGTAATACGACGTACGGGGGATATCCCCAATCGTTGGTATTTTCACCAGATAGCGCAATTCTTGTTAGTGGACTTGGCCGCGGTGCAATTCAATTGTGGGATGTTACAACAGGAGATAGGATCGTTGCTCTTGATGGGCACACACAAAGCGTAGAAACGTTAACATTTTCATCTGATGGTAAAACGCTTGTTAGTACAGCTATGGATGGCACAATTCTCTTGTGGGATTGGGATGAAATCCTCAAGAGTTCATCCAAAGGTGAATAGTGATAAAACAGATTGTAGAGGAGGGACAAGGTTTGAAATTTCTGTAAGAGGGATCTCCGAATCCCTACTCTCTCTTTTGTGGGGAAGGATTTCCTGATCACGCCCCCAGCACAAAACAGATAGAAAACCGTGAATTGAATGACTCTGAGTAAAGGCGTTTTACATTTGCTGAAAAAGCGGAGAACTGGTAAATTTGTAAAAAGGGGAAAACACAATGCTATTAACACTCATCCGTCGAGAACTCCTCGACAACCTAATGACATTCCGTTTCGCCGCAGCCGTCTTCATTATGCTGTTGCTTGTGGTCGCAAATACCGCAGTGCTTATTCAAGACTACGAGCGACGATTGACAGACTATAATGCTGCGCTCAAAGCCCATCGGCAGCAAATGCTGGAGAGAAAAACCTACTCGGCTGGGAAACTACAAGTTGACCGTCCCCCTAACCCGCTAAGCATTTTCGACATTGGGTTCGATAAGCAACTCGGAAATCAGGTTTCAATATCTTATGGGTTCGTTCCATCGTTGTGGGACGCTACAATGCACGGTTCGACTAATTCGTTCATGCGCATGTACGCCTCAATGGATATCGTATTTATTTTTCAGGTTATTTTGAGTCTACTCGCGCTGATTTTCGCTTATGATACCCTTGCCGGGGAATACGAGGCAGGGACATTACGTTTAGTCTTGACGCATCCTATTGGTCGCGGATATATTCTACTTGCCAAATACATTAGTGCAATGCTCTGCCTGCTCGTGCCGTTGCTGATGAGTCTGATCCTCGCCGTGATCTTGCTAATAACTGCTACTTCTATTTCTCTGAATACCGATGATTGCCTGAGAATCGGTGGTATATTTTTAGCATCTGTTGCCTATCTATCTATATTTTACCTTATCGGCATGTTGATTTCAGCGACAACCCGCCGAACAAGCACCGCCTTGATGCTGTCAATGTTTGTCTGGGGCTTTTGGGTGCTGGTCTACCCAAATATGATTCTTGCGGCAATTCCAGATACCGAGGCTTCACAAGCACGCACCGCATCTGCTTTCAGCCAAATGGAACAGATGTGGGAAGAATTCGATAGAGAACGCAAACAGTTCCTTAAGAATGACGCTTGGCCCGGAGAGAATCCCAGTTTTAACATGCTTACAGCAGGATGGCATGCCCACCACTTTCATGTACGTCCATCAATACTCATGTATACCTATCGAAGTATTTTACACATGGAAGACCTTATAAAGGAAAACGAACCTCAAGTACCTCATGCCCAGAATTATTACCGATTCCTCGTTCCTCAAGTCATCGATACAGCAGAAAAAACATGGGGCATCCGAAAGCCCGCTCTTGAGAACATTTTCGTTCAACCTGCAAATGTAGAGAGAATCTGGTTGAAACTCTCGCCAGTAGGTCTATATGATGCCTCAACACAAGCATGGGCAGGTACCGATCTAAACGGTATCCGAGATTTTTTTCACACAGCGAGAGAATACAGACCAAAAGTGATTGACTATTTTTACGATAAAAGGATTTTTGAGTCTCGACAATGGTTCTCTGGCGATAAAGGCGCTGCAGATTGGGACAATCTACCACAGTTTTCCTTTCAAAGGGTAGATGTTAACACAAACGCCAAGCGAGCATTTCCAGATATGTTCTTACTGTTGATGATTAATATAGTCCTCTTTATCGTAATATTTACGATTTTCATCAAGAGTGAGGTATAAAATAGTTATAAGTACGGGTTGCCGTACTGAAAACTGAAAACTACAAAATGATTTGGCATATCGCAAAACGCGAACTCTACGATAATCTGAATAGCCTCCGATTCGTACTCACAACAGTTCTGCTTATAGGTTTGATGTTAACCAACGCCGCTGTCCATCTCCGAGAGCACCCAAAGCAACTACAGGGATATCGCGATGATATTGTTGAAGGACAAAACATCTTAAAATCTGATGCCGCTGATAGCTTATATAAGCTTGCCGAACAAGGTCCTGGATATCTTCACAAAATGCCATCTCCCCTACGTTTCTGCGCAGACGGCGGAGAACGCTTTTTGCCAGATAGGGTACAAGCCGGTTATCACCGCTGGGGATCCGAAGACTTAGAAAGTTTCTGGATACTGGCACATCCACCGGTTACGCCTAACTCGCGAAATGTCCGCACAGAGGTTCCCCAGGTCGATTGGGGCTTTATCATCGGCTATGTGCTTAGCCTTATTGCCCTTCTCTTCACCTTTGATGCTGTCTCCAGCGAACGCGAACGCGGCACACTACGATTGATGTTGGCGAATGCAATCCCACGCCACACTGTCCTGATTGGTAAATTCTTAGGCGCGCTGATCAGTATTAGTATTCCGTTTACGCTTGCTGTGTTAATGAATCTTTTGGTGATTTCCACATCAAGTGATGTGTATCTCGTTCCTGAGACATGGAGTCGTTTAGGCATTATCTTTTTTATCGCGCTTCTGTACACCTGTCTCTTTCTGGCGTTAGGCTTACTCGTGTCGGCGCGTGTGCAACGTAGTGCCGTGAGCCTTGTGATACTTCTCTTAGTCTGGGTCACCTTTGTTATTTTTATGCCGAACACGCTTGCTTCCATTGCTGGTGGTTTTTCATCGCCCATGTCCTCCGATGAATTTCGGGAACGCTCTTCGCAACTTGACGACGCAATCAACGAACTCTTGAGTAGATATTACATCTCTCCGGATGACACACCTGAGGATTTAATGAAAAAAATACAATTGGGCAGTGAGATTATCACCAGAGACGCAGAACAGCAAGAACGTTTGCACGAAGAATTCCTACGGCAACAGATCTCTCAGATGAACCGAGCGCGCACCATAACCCGAATTTCACCCGTCTCGATTGCTCAACACCTCCTCGAATCCTTCGCTGGAACAGGTTTCGAGCGGCATCTACAATTCTTAGAGAACGTTCAATCTTATACCCGACAATTTCGGACATTCATCGTTGACACTGATAATGCCGATCCGGAGAGCCTTCACATCTTTGGTGTTCGCAAAGGCATGTCACAAAAGCCCGTCAACCCAGAGGCGATCCCCAAATTTGAAGACACACTGAATCTCGATAAGGATTTCAACACAGCCGCGATAGATTTATTGTTACTAACGTTATTTGTTATAGTCCTTCTATCCGGGGCGTATCTTGCGTTCGTACGCGTTGAGGTTTGACAGATGCTAATAACACTTATCCGCCGAGAACTCCTCGACAATCTGATGACATTTCGATTTGCTGCAGCAGTTTTCATTACATTGTTGCTTGTGGTCGCCAATACTATTGTGCTCCTCAAGGACTATGAACAACGACTCACGGCTTATAACACGGCAACCAAGGAAAGTCACCAGAGATTGCGCGAAGAAAAAACCTATGCTCGTTACGCTGGAGAATTAGTTGTCCATCGCCCACCCAACCCGTTGAGTATTTTCAATCTGGGATTAGATAAGCAGGTAGGGAACAAAATTAACGTATACCACGGGTTTGTACCAACAATTTGGGATGCGGAGAAGCACAGGACGAATAATCCGTTTCTCAATCTTTTCACTTCAATTGATATCGCGCTTGTTTTTCAGGGGATCCTGAGTCTCCTCGCCCTGATTTTCGCGTACGATGCGCTCGCTGGCGAACGTGAGCGCGGCACATTACGCCTTGTCCTGACGCATCCAATCCGGCGCGGAGACATTCTATTTGCCAAGTACATCAGCGCGATGCTGTGCCTACTGGTGCCGTTGCTGATAAGCCTTCTCCTGTCTATAATTTTGCTGACAACATCTCCTGTGATTTCCTTGAACACAGATGAATTTCTTCGCATCGGTGGGATTGTCCTGACATCACTGCTTTATGTGTCGCTGTTCTACCTCATCGGCATGTGCATCTCTGCGATGACGCGTCGAACCAGCACTGCCCTCATGCTTTGCATGTTCGTCTGGGGATTCTTAGTGCTTGTGTATCCAAATTTGATTCTTACCGCTGTTGAAGTCACGCCAAAACCGGACGCGAAAATATCTGTCTACAATCACATCAAACAGATGTGGGAAAAATTGGATAGGGAAAATAAGCATTTTCTCCGCAATGATGCCGTCTTAGGTCCCCTATCGCGTGGCGGTGAAGGTCATGGATTTAGCTTAGAAGGCGGTGAATATACCTTCGAAACGACTGAAGACAAACCCACAATATTACTCTATTTCTACCAAACCGGATTCTACGCCGGAAAAATTGGAGCAGCATCTGAGCCACAGGTACCACACGTACAGAACTATTACGGCTTCTATAATAGAGAGGTCGTTGATACCGTCCAACAAACATGGCTTGTCCGGAAACCGGCATTAGAGGCTATCTACATCCAACCTGCGAATCTCGGTCGAAGGTTGCTAAGGTTTTCACCCGTCGGGTTGTATGATGCAGCAACGGAAGCTTGGACAGGCACCGACTTAGCGGGTATTCAAGACTTTTTCAGCGCGGTTCAACGTTACCGGCGCGCAGTTCTTGACTATTTCTATGACGAAAGGATATTTGAATCGCGACAATGGTTTGCTGCCGATCAAGGCACAGCCGACTGGGATGCACTCCCTCGGTTTTCCTTTCAAAGAAGTGACATAGGCATAAATGCAAAAAGAGCCTTACCGGATTTATCATTATTGCTGATGATTAACCTAACCTTATTTACGATAATATTTCTGATTTTCGTCAGGAGTGAGGTGTAGGATAGTTATAAGTCCGGGTTGCTCCGCAACCTTTTCAGTTGTCAGTTGTCAGTTAAACCTCGTGGTGATTACGTTGGTCTTTGATGCCAGAACCCCGCAGTACTGAAAACTGAAAGCGAACGCAGTGAGCGTACTGAGAACTGAGAATTATAGTAAAGCCCGAAAATATGTGAACATTTGGCACGGATTCCTGTTCGTTTGCGTGTAGGGGTGGGACGCAAACTAAAAGTTTGCGCTACAAAAGAAGTGTCCAATTAATTATGGAATTCACTATAATAAAATGATTTGGCATATCACGAAACGTGAAATCTACGATAATCTGAATAGCCTCCGATTCGCCCTAACAACTGTATTGTTGCTGACATTGATGGTAACCAATGCCGTTAGGCATCTCCGAGAGCATCCAAAACGGGTACAGAGGTATCAGAACGCTGCCACCGAATCTTTGAATCGCTTAACGGCTCATGCCGATGAAAGCCTCTATAAACTGACACAATACGGACCGGGAAACTTCTACAAAAAGCCGTCTCCGCTTCACTTCTGTGCAAACGGAAGTGAACCCGTTTTACCAGATACGATCGAAGTGGACGAACCATATGTGTTCATGACTATGTTCGTGCCCGATTCAAATGAAGAGAAGGTGGTACTCCAAGGTATCTGGACCCTGTCGTATCCAGATGCCAATCTCCAGAACAAGGGCGTTGGACCGGACGTTTCACAAGTGGATTGGACATTCATCATCGGTTACGTCTTAAGTTTGCTGGCACTCTTATTCACTTTTGATGCCATCTCCGGTGAACGCGAGCACGGCACACTCCGATTGATGTTGGCAAATTCAATTCCGCGGCACACCGTCCTTATCGGCAAGTTCTTAGGGGCGTTGCTCAGTATTAGCATCCCGTTTACACTGGCTGTGTTGGTGAACCTTTTGTTAATTTCTACTGCAAATACCGTTCACCTGCCGACAGAGGCATGGGGACGTTTAGGTATCATTTTCTGTCTCGCGCTTTTGTACACGAGTCTGTTTCTGGCGTTAGGGCTGTTGGTCTCTACACGCGTGCAACGGAGCGCGGTGAGTCTGATGATACTGCTTTTGACGTGGGTAACCTTTGTCGCTTTTATGCCCAGTACCCTCGCTTCAATTGCAAGCAGTTTCTCACCTGCCGAGTCCTTTGATGAATTTTGGAAGCAACGCAACCCAGCTCAAGAGGACTTATGGGATAAATACCGCGAACAGCTCTGGTCGAGTGAATTAGATGACAGGACGTTAAGGGGAAAAAGCGGTTTTTATACCGAAAACGCTGAAAGACGGGAACGCTGGCAGGAAGAACAATTAAAGTACCGGAGTTCTCAGGTGCACCGCGCCCGTGCCATCACCAGCATCTCACCGGCTACATTGCTGCAGCACCTTATTGAAGCGTTTGCTGGAACCGGATTTGAGCGACATTTGCAATTTGTCGAAAATACACAACGTTACGCCCGACAACTCCGTGAGTTTGTCATCGATACCGATAGAGGCGACCCTGAAAGCCTTCATATCATAGGTGTTCGTGAAGGCATGTCGCAGAAGCCTGTCAACTCAGAAGCAGTCCCGAAGTTTGAAGATGCCCTGAGTCTCAGTAAGGATTTTAATAATAGAGCAATGGAGTTATTGTTGTTGGGACTGTTTGCTGTAGTGCTTTTGTCAGGTGCGTATCTTGCATTTGTGCGCGTTGAGGTGTAAGAAACGGGTTGCAAACTTTGTTAGCAAGGGTTGCGTAAGTCCCAAGAGTTAAGCATGCGATATTTTGCCTTAGTATTATTGTTCTTTTTATGCTACGTTGTTCCCTCTCAGAGCGACATTCCTGTTTCACCCGCCGGAGGTGGATATTTAGAAATTTATGCCCCCCAGGGATCATGTATTTGTGAATGATCATGATAATTTTGATGTCAATCTGCAAAGGAACGGCTTCACCGTTGAGATGTGGGCATATTTAAAACGGCCCATGAAATCTCCTTTAGTGAGAGTAGAACCATTTGACAGATGGACGCTGATTCACAAAGCTGGGAGCTATGAATTTGTCCTCCGTGCTACCGGCATCGTCTTTCGGCAAGTAGGTGAAGGAGGAACAAGCCAAAGAGGGGATGGTTTTGACATACCGGTGAATCAGTGGTTCTACGTAGCATTCATGATTTCAGAACAGTATACTCAAGTTGTAATCGATGATCGTTTGAAAGGTGAAATCAATGACTTCCCAGCCTTTGGGAACACCGATTTTCCACTTCGTATTGGTGGAGGTCCCGAGCCTCCGATTGAAGGCGAACTTCGTTGGAACTCATTCGTAGATGGATTCATTGACGAGATACGAATTTCAAAAATCGTACGTTATCCGAAAGAAAAGATAGAAAATCAGTGGGGGTGGAGCGATATAATAGTTGTCCCAGAGGGGCCCCTTGAAGCGGATAAACACACGGTCGCACTCTGGCATTTCAATTTTGACCATCGGCGCGGGGGGTCTCGTTTTCGAGATGCGTCTGGAAATGGGCATCACTTAACCTATCACGGAGACTACTTAGATGTCCGACCACATGGTAGGTTAGCCACAACGTGGGGAAATCTCAAAATGGAATAAAAAGAAGGACAAAGCACGGAGTAAAAGCAAGCTCCGCTGGCGACTCCTTTCTCAATGCCCTTATCAAACTACGCCTACGGTAAAGGTTCGCCTTCGTTAGCAGTCCGTTCTGCATAAAGTTCCTGCAGTCGGGTCGTTACTGGACCAATGTCTCCGCTCCCAATCTTCCTACCGTCAACCTCCAAGACCGGACTCAGCTCACCTACAGTACCAGTCGTGAAGACCTCGTCCGCTGTATAGACTTCAGTTAATGAGACATTCCGTTCTGTTAGCGGGATACCAGCGTCGCGAGCGATTTGGATGACCATACCCCGCGTAATTCCGGGGAGGCAGCTATCAGCGTGCGGTGTTAGAACCTCACCACGTTTCACGAGAAACATATTTGTTGCATTGGTCTCTGAAACATATCCGTAGATATCGAGCATAATTGCATCGTCCACACCCGCGACGTTCGCCTCAATCTTGGCGAGGATATTGTTAATCAGATTATTGTGGTGGATTTTAGAGTCAACACACTGTGGCGGGTTCCGTCGGATTGCCGAGGTAATCAAACGGACACCACTGCTGGCATAGATAGGCGGTTTCCACTCGGCGATCACAATTAAAGTAGTCCCGTACTGATTGACGCGTGCGTCCATACTGGACGTGACCTTTTTCCCCCGGCTGAGCGTAAGGCGGATATGGACGCCGCCCCGCATACCGTTGGCTTCGAGCGTCTCAAAGATTGCTTTTTTAACTTCATCGCGTGTGGGAATATCTGCGAATGCCATAGCGTGCGCTGAATCCATGAGTCGGTCGAGATGTGCATCCAACGCGAAAATTTTCCCGTTATAGACTCGCAATCCCTCCCATACACCGTCGCCACCTTGGACAAGACTATCGAACACGGAGATTTTCGCATCTTCGCGAGGCAGTAGTTCACCGTTGACGTGGATTAAAATGTTTTCGTTTCTTGCATCAGGTAATTTAGGTTCCATATTTTCTCCATTTTAATAACTATCAGTTGTCAGTTCGTTTCGCTTTCAGTTATCAGAGGAATAGTTTTCAGCTCTCAGACCGCTTCGCTATCAGTTTTCAGTTAAAGAGAGATGTTGTAGCAGGTACAACAAAATCAACCACCACGAGTAGTTACCTGACGACTGATAACTGATAACTGACGACTCTAATTCTGGAAACTGATAACCGATGACCGACAACTATTTTACCATGTATCTCGGACGCTCACACCTTCATCTGCCAAGTAGGTTTTGATGTTATCAATTGTAAATTCGCCGTAGTGTGTGATAGAGGCGACGATTGCGGCGTCGGCGTTACTTTCGACGAAGACATCCCGCAAGTGCTGTGGGTTCCCCGCACCGCCAGAGGCGATGACCGGCACCGACACCAGATCCGCAATAGCACCCGTCAGAGCGAGTTCATATCCTGCCTTTGTACCGTCTGCATCGATGCTATTGACGACAATCTCGCCTGCTCCCAAGTCAACACCGCGTGCTGACCACTCGAGTGCATCCCAACCGACCGGTGTTCTTCCACCGTCTATGTAGATTTCATAGCCGCTCGGAATCTGTTCGCTTTTCGGGACTCGCTTCACCTGCATACTCAACACAACACATTGGCTGCCGAATGCGCGTGCGCCTTCTGCTATAATCTCAGGATTCCGCACGGCACCGGAGTCTATACTCACCTTCTCTGCACCAGCGAGTAAGACGCGACGCATATCCTCAAGTGTTCGCAACCCACCACCGACAGAAAAGGGAATAAAAATTTCAGCAGCGACAGCAGAGACAACATCAATCATTATATCGCGGCGTTCATTGCTCGCTGTGATGTCGTAAAAGACGAGTTCATCGGCACCACCTTCATAGTAAAATCGCGCCATCTCGACTGGATCACCAACATCGACATTGCCCTGAAAAGCGATTCCTTTCGTGACCTTTCCTGCGCGCACATCTAAGCATGGAATTATCCGTTTTGTTAACATCTCTTAATTATGGACTCCTGGACGGCGTTTCCGTTGTTAACGCCGATCTAAAATTGCTAAAAATCTTATTTTAGATTATGAAGGGTTTTTAAATGATTCTGAACAACGAAGTATTTGATAGTTTAGCGGAAAACGAGCACGGACAACGGACGTGCTATCCAGATTTAATAACTCAAATTGCCACTTATTTATAGACATAGCACTCCGCTGGAGTGCGAGGGCTTGAATACGCCATTTTCTATAGACATATGACCCCTGAATCAACGGTATGAATGCCGTGTGGCATTCACCGGGGGTGAAGAATGCCCTGGAAAGGGTTCTTCAAACGTGTAGAATTCGTTGGTAGCAAGTTAGGTTTTAATAGTTTAAAAAAGTCGCCGTTTAAATACATTCAAAATATCTTCAAATTCAGAGACTTTCAGAAGCTTATACATTCCCGCGAGCGTTATTAGACCCAATCCAATTGGTGCAAACACGCTTGTTACGCGCGGCACTATACCCTCCGTGCCGAGCCAATCGCCTTCAATAAATCCATTTGTCAACCAGCAGACAACACCCATCACTGCTGAGGCGACCAAAATTTTGAGTGTTAGTTGACCGACTTGCCTCATTCCCAATTGCCCAACCTTGCGCCGGAGGAGAAGAAGCAGCACACCACAATTCAGCGTTACCGTCAAAACCGTTGAAAATACGACAGCACGCGGGTCCAAAAAGAGTTCTCGGTAGATAAACAGATAGTTGAGACAGACGTTGAGTATAACAGCACAGATACTGACGATGACGGGTGCGCGAATATCCTTGTAGGCGTAAAAACCGTCTGTAACAATCTTGAGCGTTGAAAATCCACACAAGCCGAACGCATAAACGAACAAAAGCCCGGCAGTTCCAATTGTATCCAACGCACCAGTCTCCCCGCGCTCATACAGGAATCGGCAGATCGGTGCTGATAACACCATCAACCCAACCGCCGCGGGTATTGTCAAGGTAAGCATCAGACGAATCGCGTAAGAGAGGGCATTGCGGAAATTTTCCGTATCTCTGGCTGTCGCGAATTTGGCAAGTTGAGGAAGCGCTACTGTTGAAATCGCCACACCGAATATACCAATCGGAAGATGCACAACGCGGTACGCACGGCTAATCCACGTTAACCACGCAGATCCTGACGTAATAAAGAATGTATTCGTAAATTGATTCACCTGTACCGCCGCGACCCCTAACACGGCAGGTCCAACCAGATGAATGACTTGAAGCACTCGTGGATCGCGTAGACTTAGCAGCGGACGATATCGAAAACCGACGCGATACATAGACGGTACCTGAATCACAAATTGGGCGATACCTCCCATGAACACACCGACAGCCAGGCCTGTCACCGGGTGCATCCCCACCAATGGACACAAATAGTAACCGCCTATACCAACAACAAGCGAACTCACGTTAAAGAACGAGGAGGCGCACGCCGGAATGCCGAACCTCCCTTTGCTGTTCAACAGTCCCATCGCAATCGCTGCCAGCGAAACAAAGAGCAGGTACGGAAACATCAACTGGGTGAGATAGACTGTTAATTCAACTTTAGTATCAAACCCGTAGTGATCGACGGTATCTAACGTCTCGTCGAAATCCTGGCGCGCTAATACATCAATGATAGCCGGAGCGAAAGCAGTACCGAGAACTGTGATACCCATTAAAATGAGGAACGTTAGATTAAAGATACGATTTGCGAGATTCCACGCTGCCTGCTCTCCATCTTCAGTTTCTGTGGCAAGGAACGTCGTAATAAACGCTTTACTCAAGATGCCTTCGCCAAACAGGTCGCGCAGGAAGTTTGGAATGCGAAACGCCAAGTAAAAAGCGTCTCCACTGAGATTCGACCGAAAATAGTATGCGATCACCGCTTCACGTGCGAGTCCCAATATCCGAGACCCCATCACAGCAACACTGACGATTCCGGCGGCACGAGTGACGCCCTGATTATTTTGCTCTACGGATTTCGTTTCGTTTTCCATTCTTAGAGAAAATTATTGTCAAAAACTTTAAGTCGTACGTTAGGGGGAATTTCTTCTTGACATCGGCTGTAATTTAGTGTAAATTTTAGAGCGTTGCCTCTATAAATTTTATACACAAGGAGACCCAAAGATGCAGAAAAAACGATATTGGACGGTCGAAGAAGCAAATCGATGCATTCCTGAATTAGTTGAAGAGATCTCACTATTAAGAGCAATAAGAAACGAACTCGCAATGTATCATGCAAAGATTACACCGCTCTTGGAGGTAGTTTCCTCTAACGGTGGCAGTAAATGGACACCCGCACTGCTCAAAGCAACAGCAAATTTTCAGAAGGTTCTTGATCGGATCGCAAATCGTGGCTGTCATCTGAAAGGGCTTGATCCAGGATTAGTCGATTTTCCACACCTCCGCGACGGCAAGGAAGTTTATCTTTGCTGGCGGGTTGGTGAAGCAAAAATCCGCTACTGGCATGAAATTGAGGACGGATTCGAGGGACGACAACCGTTGTAATAGGCTATTCGCAGTTAGGGCGTTCCGCTATCGCTCCACTTTTGGCAGTCGGCGGTTAGTAAGAGAATCCTGGGGTAGAAAGTAATACGCAACTACCACACGCCAGTAGCCACCGGTTAACCGCTACCCACCAATCGCTTTAAAAAAGTGATGTGTCGGTCCGTGCCCGTGTCCGATATTCAAGGCGTGCTGAATAGCACCGGAAATATATACCTTCGCTGTCTCGATAGCGTCAACTAAATCTTTACCGTGTGCGAGTTGTGTCGCGATTGCTGCCGAATAGGTGCAACCCGTACCGTGTGTATTTTCTGTTTCAACCCATTCCGCCTCAAAAAAGCTCCACTCCCCATTACAATAAAGCACATCAGTCGCTGTGTTTCCTGTAAGATGTCCACCTTTAACCAGAACAGCGTGACAACCAAGTTCGGCAATGGTTTCTGCAGCACTCTTTGCATCATCTGTATTTCGGATGTCCCGCTGTGCAAGCAATTCCGCCTCGTAAATATTCGGCGTAATCACTGTCGCAAGTGGAATCAACGCTGTCTTTAGACTCTCAATTGCCTCTTCTTTCAAAAGTGGAAATTTGCTCTTGGAGATCATCACTGGATCCACAACGATAGTTGATGGCGTATACTCTCTCAACTTCTCTGCTACCGTCTCGACAATCGGTGGTGAAGAAAGCATTCCCGTTTTGACGCTAGCGACGTCGAAATCTGTGAAGACGGCGTCCAGTTGTGCCTCAATCAGCGAGATAGGCAGATCAAACGCATCGGTCACTGCGACTGTATTTTGTGCAGTAACGGAGGTAATCGCCGACATGGCATAGCCGCCGTTTGCCGAGATCGCTTTGATATCCGCCTGTATGCCGGCACCGCCGCCTGAATCTGAGCCTGCAATTGTTAAAATCTGTTTCATATTTTAATAGTTGTCAGTTGTCGGTTGTCGGTTAAGAGATGTTTTGGTATTAATTCCAAAATCTACCATTTTAAACCAGAGCCTCAAGATAGTGTCTCGCCTGTTTTCCTGCGTTTTTAGGAGACATAACGCCTGACATCACAGCAACCCCGAAGGCTCCTGCTGCCAAACATTCAGTAGCCCGCACCGGTGTAATTCCTCCCAAAGCGAATACAGGTAAGCGAACACGCGCTGTCACCTCAGCGAGACTCTCTACGCCAACTGCGGGACCATAACCGGGTTTGCTCGCTGTCGGATAGATTGGACTATACGTCACAAAATCAGCCCCTTCTGCTTCCCGTTTTTCTGCTGCATCACAGGAATGCACCGAACACCCGATATAGAAATTGGCACCTATTTGTTTCCTCACCGAGCCGACAGATTCGGCGTTTGCTGGAAGATGAACCCCCGCGGCACCGATATTGCGTGCAATGTGCGTATCTGTATTCATAAAAAGTTTTGCGTCGTAGTCTTGACACAATTCGACAATCGGTTGTGCCAAGTCCAGCAATTCAGCATTGCTCAGATCTTTCTCACGCAATTGGATAGCGGTAACCCCTGTATCCAGCAATTCGGAGATCACTTGAGTTAGCGGGGTAGGTGCGCATTGGTGTCTGTCTGTAATGGCGTACAATCTAAAATCAATTTTTTTTAATTTTCCTTGCGGTTCGATACAACAGGTTTAGATACTGATATGCCTTTCCGTATATCTGAAGAAATGCCCAAGCAAAACCGCTCCATTTCACTATGGATTACGACTTTGACTGATGCTCTAAAGAAAACCCATTTTTTACTTTACCTGTATCAGTTAGGAAGCTGCGAAGTTGGAAAATTCTAACTTTTTAATTTTCTCACACTTCTAAACCCCTTTTCGGAGACGTGCCGCGAACGCACCATCAACCCCATGTTCATGTGGGAATGTCTGCACAAAACCTTGTGGCGTTATTACACTCTGCGGAACATCTGGCAAAAAGCGTTGGGCGTTTTCCACTGTATACATCGGGAAGTTTGTCAAAAATCGTTGTACGACCTCCTCGTTTTCCATCGGCTCAACGCTACAGGTGCTGTAGACGAGGATGCCTCCCGGTTTGATGTGTTGTGCGGTGTTCTTTAACAAGTTATATTGTATTTCACTGAGAGCGCGAACCTGTTTAAACGTTTTGTTCCATCGGATATCGGGATGCCGCCGCAGTGTTCCGAACCCTGAACAAGGTGCATCAATAAGCACGGCATCTGCTGTTTTAATAAACCCAAGGTCTGCTTTTGTGGCATCAAGCACTTGGGTTTCAACGTTATACGCGCCGACACGCCGACAGTTTTTTTCTAACAACCCTATTTTTTCTGCTGACACATCCACGGCGATGAGTTTCCCAGCATTCCGCATGAGATGTGCCAGGTGTGTTGTCTTGCCACCCGGTGCGGCACAGAGGTCTACGACGCACTGCGCGTCCGCTGGGGAGAGAAGATGCGACACTAACATTGCGCTTTCGTCTTGGACATAGATGTCTTCTCGACTAAGGACATCCTTTAGGGTCTTGTCACCAGTCGCATCAAAGGCAGTGATGGCGCGGTTTTCCAGTACCAACCCGTCGGGTGCGATTTTGGAAGCGGTCGCGGGAACACCACTCGCATTCAATGATTGGGAAACTTCTTCGCGTTGGGTCAGGAGGGGATTTACGCGGAGCGCGAGTGGGGCAATCTGGTTGCTTGCGCGGCAGAACGCTAAAGTCCACGAAACGCCGCGTGTCTGGAGCCACTGCTTTATCAGCCATGTGGGGTAGGACAACGAAACCGCGATATGTTCAGTCGGATTTTTATCAAGTGGTGGATAGGCTAACGTTGCGCTTTTACGCTGAACGGAACGGAGTACGGCATTGATAAACCCCGCAGTTTTCCGTCCACTGGAAGATTTACGTGGGTGAGAAGTGGCGAGTTGGACGGCTTCATAAATCGCTGCGTGTGCGGGTATTCCATCAAGATGCAATAGTTGAAATGCACCGAGCCGCAGGATATTACGATGCCGAGCGTCTAATTGGAATCGGGGGTTAATAAACTGATTTAGGACCCAATCCAACTGTCCCTGCCACCGAATAACGCCGTAGACAAGCCCATTTACCAATCGGCGTTCGCGCCCATCAATCGCGTAGCGTCCGAACGCACTGTCAACAACAGAAGTTATGGAGGCACTGGTGTGAGAGAGGGTCAGCAGACACTCTAAGGCAACTTTACGGGCGTTCATATCTCGCGATAACGCGAGGTTCCCTGACTGAGTGTCCGGATGCCTCGCGAGTCTCCATTTTTTAGCAGCAAGTTATTTAGTACAATGCCAGAATTACGCCGCTTCCGCCATCAGTGCGTGCAATTTGCGGATGAGTCTGGACTTTTGGCGATTTGCTGTCCCTTTTTTGATAACGCCTTTGCCGGCAGCTCTATCCAAGAGACCTACCACGCTCTTGCACAGCTCCTGTGCCGTTTCAACATTGCCTTCATCAAGTGCTATTTCCGTCTGTTTGAGCACTGTACGCAGCGTTGATTTGCGATGTCGATTGCGTATGCGCTTCTTTTCATCCGCACGCGCATGTTTCTTTGCAGATTGTCGATGCAAAACTTATACTCCTTTTAAGAACTTATCCTCTCGATAATCTCACAAAAATCGAAGAGTTGCATATCTTTTAGAATGTGTGTACTTAATGATACCACAAAATATCGGGTTTGTCTACTTTTTAATAGTTTTCGGTTATCCGTTTTCAGTTCTGGGTGATCCATATCTGAGAAGTGCTGTTTTTCCTGTCAGAATCAGGATTTATAGGATTCAAGGATTTGCAGGATGATAGACAATGGTCAACAATCGGGAAATGTAAAGCTAAGACAAATTTTGCCGCGTGTGGGCAAAATTTGGAGATCCCTCCTACCAGCGAGCTGAATAATCCTGTTTTCTGCTGAAATCGCATTGATTTCTCCGTGAAAAAAATATTAAAATATACAGTAAAACTTACATCAATTAAAAGGAAATGCTTTAATGAAACTGTTACCGCTTCTGTTAATTTTTTTGATGGGTATCGGTGTTTATACCGCTGCGGCGGTCCCCCCAGATACCGCTGACACTCCGCCATGGCAACCCATAGGTGAATACACACATCCTCCTATCCGAGAGAGTTCCGGTATCGTTACAAGTCAGCAGTTTGAAGGGGTCTATTGGACACTCAACGACTCCGGCAACTCCCCAACACTTTACGCTACAAAACTCAACGGTGAATTAATCCAAGAGATTGCTGTGCGCGGTTCGGGCAACTTCGACTGGGAGGCACTTGGTATCGACTCGCAAAACCGACTCTGGATTGGTGAGATCGGCAATAATAGCAGGCTACGGCAAGATTTGAAAGTAGTCGTTGTTGCAGAGCCGGATCCTTTCACTGAAACAGAGGCAGAAGTCATTGCAAGTTATCCTTATCAGTATCCGAACGAAAATGTGGACGCCGAAGGACTCTTTATTGCGGAAGGCATTCCTTATATTGTCTCTAAAGAGCGGGAACGCGCTGTGCTTTATCGGTTTCCAACATTAGAGCCTGATACAAAGCAGGTTTTAGAACATGTTGGTGAGTTCGCTGGAGCGAAATGGGTGACAGGTGCGGGATTGTCTGAAGATGGGACGCGGCTTGCTGCCTGTACCTACGACGCGCTCTGGGTGTATCAGGGCACAGGAGATAATTTAGCACAGATGATTCAGGGCACACCGTGGTCCCTGCCTCACAATTTTAGTGGAGAAGCGGTCTGCTTTGACGGCTACGATCTCGTTCTAACGAATGAGGCACGCGACCTTTACCGTTTGCCCCAATTCTGGTATGAGAGAGAGTTGGCGTTGCCACCAAAAGATACACAATCGATTGCCTTTTGGGAGGCGAGAGAATATAACGTAGAGGCGGATATGGAAACTTACCGGGCAGCAGGTATAGATATCGGGGGAAGCCATCTCGTGGCGATACCAGAAGACCCCCAAGCCGCTGGACATTTATACGGACCCATTGAAGTGCCTCATAAAGACGTTTATGAAATCAGCGCTGTTTTAACGCGTGGACCAGAATACGGACAGGTTCAACTCACAACAGAAAACGGTAGAATCGAGCGCATTTACGATTGCTATGCTAATGAGGTGATAGCCGGGACATTGGTTTCGTTTGGGACGATTTCGTTAAACGCCGGAGCAAACGACATCGCGTTTGAGATCGTTGGGAAAGCAGCTGAAGCGACAGGCTACAAAATCGGCATTGATTCCTATCAAGTGCTGCACGCCTCTCCGTTCGTTGAACGCTATATGGTATTGGGTCCGTTTCCTAAAGACATTGAAACGATTAACAAATTACTGTCCCCTGAAAGCCGATTGAATTTAGAGACAACTTATACAGATATGCATAGCAAAACCATCCAGTGGCGGGAGGCAGCTACGGAGGCGAACGGTCTTCTCGACTTGGGCAAAAATCTCGGTTTTGAGCCGACAGCTGCCGGATATGCCCTGGTATATGTGTACACCCCGAAAGGGACGGAATCTGTGTTATTGATCGGTAGTGATGATGGTGTCGCTGTGTGGTTAAATGGCACTGAAATCCACCGAAACGATGTCAACCGTCCTGCAATACCGGACGAAGATGCGGTTTTGTGTTATCTCAATGCCGGGTGGAACGAGGTTTTGTGTAAAGTTAGCCAGGAGGGTTGGGGCTGGGGACTTTATTTGCGTTTTACGGATGCGGACGAGGTTCTTAGGTATCATCTGCAGCCAGAAGAATAGTGCTACTATATGCAAGCCTACTTGCACAGAGGAAAGGCGTTGGGTTTCACTCGGTATTCCTAACTGGAAGGTGTATGCGAATAACACCAATTGTCTTTGCGTTGCCGCGTTCTGGTACCATCCGTTCAACCCAACCTACGATGAATTCTTTTCTTAATAGGCGAGGTTTCTTAACCTCGCCTACCAATTTTAAAGGAACATCGCCAGCAAAGATGAATGCTTTAGATCTGCTCAACACTCAAGATTGCGGGTTCACCGTTGAGTTTTTGATCAACCGTGAAGGCATCTCCGCTCGGAGATTCGACGACAGTTGTTGTCAGTGTCTCTCGCAGGATATAGTCTCGGTGTACCTGAAACGCTTCTTCGACAAGCGATGATGGCGTCTCCAGACTGAGTTTAATTCGATCTGCGACGTTAAAGTCAGCATCCTTCCGCATATTCTGGATTTTGTTGACGAGTTCGCGTGCCAATCCCTCAAGCGTCAAGTCGTGTGTCAGTTCTGTTGACAGCGCGGCGAATTTCTGCGAATCCATCTCTACAAAGAACCCCTCTCGATTCTGCGTTTGTACGTCGATGTCTGACTGTTCAAGCGTGTACGTCTCTCCCGACGCTTCCATCTGTAAGCTGCCTGCAGTTTCCAACGCTGCCTTCATCTGCATTGCATCTGCGGTAGCGAGTGCTTTTGCGATGGCTTGTACGCCCTTGCCATACTTCGGTCCGAGGACCCTGAAGTTAGGCTTAAGCGTTACCTCTGCGAATGCGTCCAGATTCTCTGTAAAGACGACAGCCTTGACATTGAGTTCATCATGAACGAGTTCCACCAGACGGTTAACGCTCTTTTTTTCTGAATCAGAAAGCCCACCAAGAACAAGTTCAGCAAGTGGTTGACGCGTTTTAATGCCCGACCGGTTCCGTGCGGCATGCCCCATGCTGATTACGTCGCGTGTGAAAGCCATATCGGTTTCAAGTTGCGCATCTTTCAACGAGGCATCTGCAACCGGGTATTCCGCAAGATGCACACTGGACGGTGCGTCGGGATCGAGGGAACATACCAAGTTTCGATAGAGTTCGTCCGCCAAAAATGGCATGAACGGTGCGGCGAGTTTCGCAACGGTTACGAGTACCTCATAAAGCGTGGCATAAGCGGCTTGCTTGTCGAGTCCGGCTTCTGAACCCCAGAAACGGTCGCGGGATCGACGAACGTACCAGTTGCTGAGATCGTCTACAAACGCCTCAATGGCGCGCGGTGCATTCGTGAGATGGTAATTTTCCATATCGCCACGCACGCTATCGATGACGGTATGAAGACGCGATAAGATCCATCTGTCCACGACGGCACGTTCCGCAACCGGCGGTGTGTCTTGTAAAAGAGAGTGAGGTTGGGAAACTTCGCCTGCGCGGTACTCCAAGTTGGCATACATGACGAAGAAGCTATAGACGTTGTGAAGGGTTCCCATGAACCTTTTCAACGCTTCGTCAATGCCCTCCGATTTGAAAGCGCGCGGTGTCCACGGCGTGGTTGCGGTGAACATATACCAGCGCATCGCATCGGCGCCCTGCTTGTTGAGGATTGTCCACGGATCCACCGTGTTCCCTCGGCTCTTACTCATTTTTTGACCGTCGGGTCCCATAATCAGCTCAAGACAGAGGCAGTTCTTGTAAGCCGGTTTATCGTAGAGGAGCGTGCCAGTCGCCAAGAGACTATAAAACCAACCGCGGGTCTGATCAATGGCTTCGGAGATAAAATCGGCGGGATACGCCTGCTCCAGCATCTCCTTGTTTTCAAAGGGATAATGCCACTGTGCCGTGTGTGCGCAGCCGGAGTCAAACCAGCAGTCAATCACATCTTGTACACGATGCATCGTACCGCTGCACTTGTCGCAGGAGAGGACTACATCGTCCACGTATGGACGGTGGAGTTCAATATCATCTGGAACGTCCGTACCGAGTTCCTTCAGTTCAGCAATACTACCCACACAGTGTTGATGTCCACAGTCATCACAGACCCAGATTGGCAGCGGTGTCCCCCAATAACGTTCACGACTCAAGCCCCAATCGATATTATTTTCTAACCAATTGCCGAACCGTCCATCTTTGATATGCTCCGGATACCAGTTGATTTCCTGGTTGTGCTGGTGCATTTGATCGCGGATAGCAGTCGTGCGGATAAACCAGGATTCGCGGGCATAGTAGAGCAGCGGATTATCACACCGCCAACAAAACGGATATTGGTGGGTGTACTCGGCAGCCTTGAATAACAAGCCGCGCCCATCTAAATTCTCGATGATTTGTGGATCGGCATCTTTGACGTATTCACCTGCCCACGGCTCTTTAACTTCCGGCACAAATCTACCATCGGCACCGACCAACTGCACGAGTGGCATATTGTGTTTCTGCCCGATCTCGTAGTCATCTTGCCCGAAAGCGGGAGCGATGTGGACTAACCCGCTACCCTCTGTCGTTGTCACGAAATCCGCTGTAACGATGTAGTGCGCTTTTTCTGGATGCTCTCCGCTATCAAACAACGGCTCGTATTCCCAGTTGCATAGGTCGCTGCCCTTATAGCTTTCGACAATCTGTGGAGATTCATCGCCAAATAGACTGGACATACACTCCTTGGCGAGAATGAGATGTCGCCCGTCATCCTCAACAACGACATAATCGTAATCCTCGCCGACAGCGACGGCAACGTTAGATGGCAATGTCCACGGGGTCGTTGTCCAGACGAGCAGATAAGTATTCTCTCTGTCTTTCAACGGGAACCGCACAAAGATCGATGGATCAGCGACCTCTTGGTAACCGAGAGCGACCTCATGGCTCGCCAAGGTTGTGCCGCACCGATAGCAATACGGTTGTACCTTGTGTCCTTGATACAGCAGTTCCTTATCCCAGGCTTGTCGGAGGACCCACCAGACGCTTTCGATGTAGTCATTTGACAACGTGATATAGGCATCATCAAGGTTGACCCAGAACCCGATGCGTTCGGTCATTTCTCGCCAATCCTGTTCGTATTGGAACACGTTCTCCTTACATTTTTCAATAAAGTTCTGAACGCCGTAAGCCTCGAGCTCTGCCTTGTTTGTAATGTTCAGCTGTTTTTCGACCTGATATTCAACGGGGAGCCCGTGTGTGTCCCAGCCTGCTTTTCTGTGAACGTAATGTCCGGTCATCGTTTTGTAGCGACAAACAGCATCCTTCATGACGCGTGCGAGGACGTGATGCACACCCGGTGGCGCGTTTGCAAACGGGGGTCCCTCTAAGAAGACGAATGGTGGTGCGTCTTTGCGCACCTCCATACTCTTCTGAAAAATGTCATTTTCACGCCAGAACTCCAAGGTCTGTCTTTCCTTGTCAGCAAACGTGAATTGGGGTGATACCTCTTTGAACATGCGATATTCCCTCACGATTTTAACTTACACCATAGTTGTCAGTTATCGGTTATCAGTTTTCAGTTAATATCTCGTGGCATTTGCTTCATTTTTTACTACCACAGTGTATCTCTTTAACTGAAAGGCTTTTCGCAGAAAAACCCAACCGATAACTGAAGACTCTTAAAAAAGAAAACGCCCCACCGAAATTGTGCGTCTCAGTGATGGGCGTCCTAAAAAAAACTGCGTATCTGCCTGTGATTAGCCCACCACAGCACGACGGATAGCAATAATAATGGTTATGGCGCGCGAACCCGCGACAGCACGAAGGCTATCTTGATGTAAGGTATTGTAGCGCACAGGTTCCTTATATTGCGACGTCAATGTGGTAAGCAATTTTTTGTCCATGTCTTGTTTGACCAATGTGTGATATTATTGTAAACTTATTTTAGAAACTGACCTTGTTAATATTATGATAACATATCCTATGGTGTGATGTCAAATCTTTTTTAGCCAGTCTCAGAAGAGAGTGCATCTCAGAGATGTTAGGCACTGGTTTTGAGGATCGGTGCTTGAATGGAAACCTCGCCTACCGAAGAGGGAATGAATAGGTATCACTCAAAAACGCCGAAGCATTTCCAAACTCCAAAATCGAGGTTCGTTGACATAGCCGGTCAGATTGTTGAAATCGATACCGCCGGTGGGCGATGTATCGTTGAGGATGTTGCGTCCGATGAGTGCTATCTCTATATCCGCATAAGGCAATAGGTAGGCAAGCCGGACACCGCCTTGCAAGAGCCAATCATCGGCGAATTCCGTAGACTCGTAGAGAAAGAATCGGACTCGACTCCGATATGCCCAGTCTGTGGATGCAATGAGGCGGGTTCCTCCCGAAAGTGCAAGAACGTAGTGGAGCGTCACGTCTGCGATCCAACTGGGTGCTTGGGGCAGGCTGTTGCCGTTGATAGAAAAAGTCCCTGGCGCAGAAGCGCGCGGATCCAGCATTGTACAGGGGGCACCACAACCTTGTATCGCTAAATTGGGATCGTCAATACGGGTGTGGTTGTAACTGAGCCCTGCTGAGATCTCCAGTGATGTGGTTGGCGCGAAACTCAACTCCGCTTCAATGCCCCGTCCGATGGTGCCTTCAGCGTTTACCAACCGATTGAAATTCGCCTCTCCACCGACTGCGGTGAGCTGCTGATCCTGCATAAAGTATTGAAAAGCACTCATATTTAGATGTAATCGTTGCTGCCACAAGCGTAACTTCGTGCCGCCTTCAAGGGAGAGAATGGTCTCTGTATTCGCCATTGTGACGGCGTCGCCAAACAGCAAGCGTCCCTGAATGCTGGGTGCGCGAAACCCTCGGGCGGCGCGCAAATAGGTTTGTACGGTAGGTGTCACACTATAGCGGAGACTCAGATCCCCACTCCACACCGTGTCCTGAGGATTCCGGTGGATAGGACCGAGTTTACCCGCCCCTGTAACGGCAGGTGCTTCGTCACGCCACGCTGTATAGTCCTTCGCACCGTGAGACAGTCGTAAACCGGCACCTAATTCGAGATCTTCAAGACATTGGAAAGTCATCGCAGCAAATGCCGCCTGTGCTGTAGCCGTCTGCTCTTGGCGCACTTTGCCATCCAAAGCCCCGCCAGCTAAAGTATTGTAGTTGAAGTCCTCCATCTCTACAAACTCATGAAAATAGTACACGCCAAACTGGTAGGCGAGTCGACGCGCCTCTGGACTCATTAAGCGGATCTCTTGGCTGAACTGGCGCAGCGCGGGAATGCCGGATGCGGTTTCAGAGGGGAAGGGGATTTCGCCGGGACCGCTCGGCGGGCTGAACACAGCACCGTATCCGCCGTCGATGTCCCCGCGCGCAAAGTTGGTGAGTCGCTCCAATCCTGTGAGCGAAATTAGTTGGAAATTTCCGATATTGTAGCGGACTTCAGCGACTAAGCCTTGCGTTCTCAAGGTCTGTTCATTGCGTCCGTCGTGTGCGATACGATCGCGGGCAAAGTCTTGAATTAGACCTGTTTTGCCTTTTGACAAGATATTGGCGCGAAATAGGCGTGCGGTGCCGTCAAGATCACGGGCATGGACCTTGAGCCACGCTTGCAGTTCAGGCATGGGTGTCCAGAGCAGTTGGAAACGTCCGGCTAAATCTCGATGTCCGCCGAGGATATTGTCTTCGCCTGTATGCTCGTTATTCACCCAATCGTCTCGCCACTGCGCAAGCAGTGAAAGTCTCGCGGAAAGCACAGACGGAACGAGTGGACCTGACACCGCGCCCTCAAAATTACTGCTATTGAACCGCCCGTAACTGAGTTGTCCGTATCCCTCTAATGTTTGCGTGGGACGTGCGGATTCAAATTTCACGATGCCAGCGGGTGTGTTGCGTCCAAACAGTGTACCCTGCGGTCCCCGTAGCACCTCAATCCGGTCGAGGTCAAAGGCGGGAAATCCTTTTAGCAAAGCATTTTCGAGTACAACGCCATCATAGAGAACTGATACTGGCTGTGAAGCGTTGAGGTCAAAGTCTGTATTGCCCAAGCCTCGGATAAAAAAGCGTGGAAAGATACGTCCAAACGAGGATTCCATCTGTAAACTGGGGGTACGGTTTGACAAAAAACGCACATCCATACCCGACGAACGTAAGGCATCGAATTTTTCGCCCCGGATTGTCGATACGGAGAGTGGCACTTCAAAAGAGCGTTGCTCGCGCTTACGGGCAGTAACCACGATCTCTTCCATTACAACAACATCTTCGGTTTCCTCATCGGCAATGACAGTTAGAGATACCGATAATATCACCAAGAAAACTAAAGTATAAAATCGTTTATTAAAACTCATATTTTTCCTCTCAAACAAAGCGCGATGCGTTCTATGTAAAATAGCGGTGTGGTAGGGAAAACCCTACACCTAATATATCTCTAATAGATAAGCAATATTTTAACATACTGATGTCTGAAAAGCAATTAGCAGTTAGCAATTAGCGGGATTTAGGATTGTATTTTAACAGGTTTTAACGGACTGATTCACGGAGGCTTCACGGAGATTTTTCTCGTGGTAGGTGGCCATTGACTTCGCAAAATGAAAAAAGGGCGTTCTCCGTGAAAAGCAATTTTTAACTGCATTTGGGATGTTTGCCGGGTGAAGAACTTTACAAGAAAATTAACTTTAAGTATATCTGTATTTTTATTACGTTAAAATAAAAATATACTTTATTGTGAAATTTATAACCAACGATATAGCAAGATACTGATAGAATGAGAAACGCTATGAGTGAGCATCAGAAGATGGTGTTTAAAAATTTGACTTTTTATAGAATAATTTATATATTTATAGTATTATTAAAATAGTATTTTTGTGGGTTGATAAGCATCGATAACTGATACTTTCCTCCACATAAAATCATGGCTCGATTCGTATGGGTTGTTAATTGTCAGTTGGAATGTTGGGTTTTGCTATATCCCTCTGTATCAACAAGGCAGTTTTTGGGTTCACTGTTCAACCTGGGGAAACACCCAAGCAAAAACACCTACGTTTACATTGGCATTTTTATTTTCGAACTCACGTTATAAAAGGAGTATTTTAGATGGGCACGGATTTGGTTATGCAGAACACAGATTTTGTAGAGCAGGCGAAGCAGTTTCCTGCGGGTTGTGACTTTTTCAAGGAGCTGTCGGCACTGTATGCCCCCTATGCTGCGACAGCGACTGAGGCTTTTCGTCGAGACTGGGTGGCAGGATATGAGAGCGGAGAAATTAAAATAGTAAGAAGGATTTTGATAGCGGAGGACGGTACCGAATATAAAGGCGATAAAAACGGGTGGAATATGACCGTTCCTGAATGTATTGCAGATTATCAGGCGGAGCACCACCGCAAAGTTTATACTGATGTATTTCCACGGTGTGCGATGTTACCAATCACAGATACGCATCGTGAGTTCATTGTGATTTGTCACGCACGGCAACTGGATACGGAAGCGGCACTGATTGAAATGGTGAACTATTTTGAAGAGTTTATGTTTCTCCGTGAGCACATTTGGTTCAATAAAGAAGAGGTTAACGGTGTTTCGGTAGAAGTACCGGAACCTGAGGAAATCCTCTACCCACTTTTCCGGGTTTGGAAGCGTGCGTTCTCCTACCTGCGTCCGACGCATAGCCGTTGGCCACATCAGAAGTATGGGGAGTTGTGGCGTAATGCGAAAGCTGCTTATGCACAGGCACGGATGTTGGAATCTTCGGGTACACGGGAAGCTGTGATTGCGGGTTTAGCAGAGGCGGTTGAGAGGGCACAAGATTTTGCTGCGTCAACACCGGAGGCTTACTTCGATGAGCGAGCGAAGACGCTGATATCGCTATCAACGGCTTTGCATAAAATCTTACTTGCTGAAGAAAAGGAGTCTTGAGAAAGGCTCGGGGATTTAGAGCATCTTATAAGGGAAACAACGGTTGTGTTGTTTCCCTTATGGCTTTTATGTTGGGTCACGTTAGGGATAAAATATGGGTGTTGATTGTCTGAATCACGGATTTTCGCGGATTATACGGATTAACGCGGAGGATACACGCTTCGCCAGATTTACACTATTGTGTAAAGAAAGAGGGTTCCGACATCATTTTCTAATCGAAACCCTATAAGGAAAGAGCAGTATGGGATTTATAGAATTAATTTTAGCAGTAGAGTGTATCAGGAGATCACACACTAACAGTTCGTGCTATTCAACTTCATCGCTTTTATCGCTAAGTTTGCCACTACACACGACAAAGGTGAGAAAATCAATAGTATCCAAAGCCTGTTTGAGAATCTCGACAAATGCTTCTCGCTGTCCCAGACTATCAACTCCAAAATAATTAGCAATCTTTTGATAGTCGCTACCTTTTCGATGGCCGCTACCCTTGGAGCGCAATACCTGAAGTTTTTGTAAAAAAGAAATTCGGCGATCCACATCCTCATTAGAATAGAAACTAAGGACCTCGCCAAGAATTTCAATGCTCCGTTTACCTTTAAGATTCGCCCTCTCTGCTGTAGGTAAAAGCCCCTTTAGTTCTTTCACATTTATGGATTCAATTAATATCGTTTGGAGATCCTGAACTAAGTCATCAAAATGACATTGTTCGTTATTAACTGGAACTCTCAAGCGTTGAAGTCGGTACTCGTCTTCAGAACTCAGTGGCTTCAACAATTGCCAATCAAGGCACTCATTGCACGCCTTTTGCAACTGTTCATAACTCTGCTTGAACAAGTGATCTGGTTGATCTGAACTCGCCCGCTCTCCCTTAACCATACGCCTATAAAAAGTTTCACTCACGCCACCTTCCGGTGGAATGTTATATGCCCGCCAATGCAATTGTTCTGTGTAAGGTAGACATCCAAGTTCTTTCAAAAACACGCAAACTTTGTCAAGGTGATGGTTGTCAATCTTCATCCCCCACAATCCACAGCTTACTCTTGAATCCTTAACAGTGTATTTGGTTTCATTATAGTATTTATCTAAGACCTGTTTGCGAAAATGGACAGGGGTGAAGTCCCATGGCGCATCCGGATTTTCACCAGAAATTGTTTTCAATTTATACGGATCGCATGTGTGGTAAACCTCATCTCCGTTATCGTCAACGTCAACGATGAACTCGGCATACTTCGGTTTCTCAGCAAAATCTCCGAAACTGCTTTTAGATTTAGACAGAGGTTTGATAAGTTTTCTTCCTCTTAGTCTGCTAATTGACTGAAAATTTCGAACTGGAATATCCCAACGATTATAAGTCCAGCACATAGTCCCTTTGCGTTTGAAGTCACCTTGTTCAAATTCGCTGAGTCCAAGTTCCTCAAGGGAATATTCCGAGTACTCATTGAATTCAAATAGCATTGATAAGCACATCTCTTTGATAGCTAAAAACTGACGAATTTCCTTGAGTCTTATCCGAACCTCATCAGACTTAACAGTAGCAATTGTCGTTTCATTTCCAGCGTCATCAATTTTGATGTATGTATTTGTTTCTTTATCGTGATAGAGGCTATGGAAAAGACGAAACTCTTCGGAAATCTCAAGGTAATCTTCTTTCATCTTACTAAACTGACGATCAATAACAAGCGGCTCGGATCCATACATATCCTCCTTACTACCCCAACGAAAATAATTTATCTCACTTTCTCCGGGTGGAGAGTAAGCCGTGGGTTCTGGCCACACATTCTGTATCACATCAGAAATATGCTCTCCAGAAAGGACTTCTTCAGCCAGATTGTATGGAATCAACCCCCCAAGAATAAAGTAGCCCGACCTAATTTTTCCCAGATTCGGCCGGCATACGGTTACCATTTCAGTTGCTTTCAAATCGCGCTGAATCCACTCCAGATTATGTTTTTGTAATAACCGTTCCCGGTCTGCCACAATACTCATAATTCGATTTCCTCCCGATTTCTAAATAACGAAAATATATGTTGGTATATTTTAATTTATGTAAAAATAGTATATCACGTAATTTCCTGTTTTTCAAGAGTGTGCAGACTGTTTGTCAATCGTCAGAATCAGGATTTGCAGATTGGAGGGAAGCGAATCAACACGGAATGGGCGCGTGCCATTCGACGGGGTTAAGGGTTGGGAATATTGCGTGGCTATAGACATATCGCCCCGCTGGGGCTTTAGGGTTCAGGGCCTCGCACAGCTATAGACATATCGCCCCGCTGGGGCTAATGGACTGAGGCATAAATTCAAATGTTTTGTCTCACATCTCCATCCCCGCATCCCGATATGTCCGCTTAATCAATTCAATCTCCGCGTCGGTTAAACCATATAACTGATAGACCAACGCGTCTATCTCCCGCTCAAGGTCACGGACACCATCGCTTTCTGGATCTGCCAATATCCGCTTGACGAGACGCGACAACTCTGCTTTCTGCTCCGCAGTTCGATCTGCTATCGGAACAACCTCCATGCTTGCCTTTTTGAATTGCAGCCTTCCGCCCGCCCATGGATCATTAAGACTCTGAAATTTGTGGCGTGCGTACCAATCAAAAAGTTTACTATTTAGAACAGCAAGTAGGGAGAGATCACAAGTAGATATGAAGTATGTTGTTTTTAATCCAAAAGTCTTAGTTGTGTCATAACAACCGTACAGAAATTTTGCCGTCTCTGGATAGATAATCTTCGGTTTTTCAAATTCCCTATAATAAGCAGTAGCGTCTTGAATTTCATACCACTTATATTTTCCCTTTTTTCTCCCAGACTTCTGCTCCGGATTTTTCTTTGGTTCAAGTTCCGTCCGGTATTGACTCAGATACTGTTTAATTGCTGGATATTGTTCAATGTCAATACTCCGGCGTGTAAAAATCAGATAATATCCAGTCCATTCTGTCTTCCATTTTCTGAGGTTACGCCCTCTCAGTACTGGTTTTATGAGCTCACCACTTCTCTCATCGGCAGCAATCAACTGTTGACGAACAGATTCATCTATGATAAATGCGTTGTCATATCCTGTTACCACACCACGGTAGAAACTTTCATCTCTACATTTTCCTAATGGCGTTCCGGTCCGTCTCAACTTTTCAAGCAATCGCAATGGCTCTAACAATGCCAAGGCCCATCCATCTAGTGGTAAGTTACAAACATCCATGGTGAAAGAACGTTCTTGAAATGCATTGGAGAGGCGGGGAATGTCTGCCTCATCACAAAAAGTAGCAGCGAGAAAAGTTTCCTCACATGACGGAGCATTTTTAAAAAGAACTATACAAGTATCCACATTTGCCTTAAAAACCGGAACACTTCCAAAATCGAGTACTCTATGAAGGCACACTTTATCTGTAAGGAACTTTCGGAGTTTCTTACCAAATCCTACACGCAAAAATGTATTGGAGGAAATGTAAGTGAGGATACCATCAGCGCGTAGCAGTTCTGTACCTCGCTTGTAGAAATAGACATAGAGATCAGCAGTACCCGTATAAACTTCCGGAAACTGCTGCTCTAAAACCGGTTTAATCGGGATAATCTTTTCTTGGCGTACATAGGGTGGATTACCGATGACGATATCAAATCCGCCCTCTTGGAACACTTCTGGAAATTCAACTTGCCAAACAAACACATCCTTGCCTGCTTGCCATCCCTGAAGTTGTCCTTTGAGTTCAGCGATCTCATCTCGAAGTCTATTCTTGTCCGGGTCAACGTAGGTAACCATGAAATCTGCTTGGCATTCCTGAATCTGCTGAATCAGCTGTTCTTCAAGACTCGCCTGTTCGTCTGGCGGTTGCGGTGCGGGACCCGTCAAACTATCTCCAGTCGCGACCTTATAGTCTAAATTGGGTAAGGGTTCTGGCGCATCACCTTCAAAATCGACGGCGAGGCTGAGCCATAAACGGAGCATGGCAATATTAACTGCGAATTCGTCCTTATCAACACCGTAGAGGTTTTGTTGAATAATGTCGAGTTTACGTTGATAGATTGTTTTGGGATCAACGTTCTTACTTTTGAAGAGTGCCTCTCTCAAGCGGAGCAACTCACTCATCATACTTAGCAGGTAGGCACCACTTCCACACGCTGGATCGCATATCTGGAGCGTTTGGAGGACTTGCAACACCTTCTCTGGGTCCCGGATATCCGTTGCATCGCTGTCATCAACAAACAATTGGAGGCACTCCGATGTCTCATCGGTTTTGTTCTGGAGGCAGATTTTTAGACTTTCTTTACACATAAAAGAACTCACCGAACGTGGTGTGTAGTAGCTGCCGGTTTCCTCCCTACGAGTTACAAGTTCTTCAAACACCTTTCCGAGCATCTCCGGATCAATTGCTACCTCGATATCAAGTGGGGTGGATTCGGTCACGGTGAAGTTGTATCGCTCAAAGAGATTCAGGATTTCGGCGAATTTGTCATTAGGAATATTTACCGCGTTGCGGGTATCATATTCCTGCATCTCAAAGAGTCCGCCGTTGAGAAATGGGACTTCACCTCGGCGCTCAACAGCTGCAGCTGACTCCTCAGGTAAATCCCCTGCATTGCCGAGTCCGTGAAAGAAAGCCCAGTAGAGTCGGTCGTTGAGAAAACTTTCGGAAGGATCTAACCCCCCTGCCCCCCTTATCAAGGGGGTATTGTTTTCGGAAGGATCTAACCCCTTTGTCCGGTTTATCAGGGCGGTATTGTCGGATGGATCTAACCCCTCCGTCCGGTTTATCAGGGGGATATTGTTTTCGGAAGGATCTAACTCCCCTGCCCCCTTATCAGGGGTATCGTTGGTTGCATTGAAGAGGGCGCGTAGGTAGTTACGGTCACCGTTATAGGTAAGCCATCCCTTCTTTTCGATAAAACGGAGGAACATCAATCGGTTAAAGAGACGTTGGGTATAGAGTCGGCGTGTTTCCGTTTCTCCTTCTGGGATGCCCTCAACAGCGTTTTTTACCTGGGCAAAGACGTGTTGATACTCGGCGAAGAATTTTTTGGTAACTGCTTTTACACTAAACGCATTTTGCCACCCTTGAAGCCATTCCTGCTCGTTTGAAAAACCGTCAGTCGGAAAAGCGAGGGCAGGGAGGTTATGTTCACAGAGCGTGCGGATGTGGGTATCGCCTTGTTCCCAAGAGAAGATGGAAAGCACTGCGCGTCGCCAGTTGTCCGTTGTGGATGCGAAGTGGGCAAAGGCGAAACGTTGAAAGTCGGTTGTGGTGCAGATAAAGAGAAGATGGTCGTGTTCCCACGCTGGGAGACTTGCGTCTCGGTCGCGCCGCTCAACGAGCCCACGGAGAACGCGGCGTAAGGCGGTACGATAGACGGATTCACTATCGAACTGGAGAAAAAAGATGCCCCACGGCTGCGCGCTGTCTGAAAATTCAGACCCTAATTGATTGGTTGGGAACGGTGGGAGCTGCTGGCAGTCAATGACCAATTCCTCAGTCGATTCATCAAGGTCAAGTTCTTCAGCGGACCAAGGGAAGGCGATGTCTTCAAGTTCAACGTCTTCGGGGATGTGCCAATTGAGTTTCTGGCGTAGAAAGTCTAAGAGGGTGTCAAAATTATGGATGTTATGAATGTCGTCAGGCACTATGTAAGGCATTCGGTTCCTCAATTTCGGTTGAATGGATTGTTGGGTTTCACATACGTTCAACCCAACCTACATTGCATATCTCTATCATAGTAAATATTACAATTACTAACATGCAGTGAACCGGCAAGGTTAGAAATCTTGCCTACTGAATTTCTGTATCAAGAAACCTCCATCCATGAGATGAGTTTCGGTTTTACTCCCATCGGTGCCTGTATACGCATGAGATAGGCACGTATGTGGCGTTCAATTTGTTTGCGAGCATCCATGAGTCCGCCGGGTCCGCTTTCAGTCCAACGCTCTGTGTGCTCGTCACACCGGATTTCGGGCCATATCTCTTCAACGCTATCAACGACTTTCTCCTCATCGGCATTATAGAAGTACCATTTAATTTCACCGTTTGGTATCTCATAACAACAGAAAACTCCGGTATCACCGACGCGGTAGAGTGGAATAGGTTCGCCATCACGATTGAGGAAAGGCGGTGGTTGGTCATCAATCCCTTTTCCGGAAAAGAGACGCAGTGGGAGATTTGACAGTTGTGCCCACAATTCAGGGTGAGATTCAGAGATACGTTGACGCTCAAGGTTCATTAATTCCTCAATGCTTTCCGTGCCTTCATAACGTTCGTTAAAGAGCCGGATTGTCTCGTCAGGATCATCTGGTGAAACGAATTTCCCTTCGATACCGAGCGTGCGACTGATACGGAGGATTTTGCCATCGACCCGTTTTCGGAGTTTGAGGATGTCATCAAGTTCGGTGGGGGGTAGAAAATTCCAGACATGAACAGTAGGTTCTATTCGGTTGAGTTGCTCTTCAATGTCTGGATCAAGTCGCCGATCCAATCTACCGATGCGCTGCATAAGACGGACGGGATTCCAATGCAGGTCGTAATTGATAATAATGGAAGCATCTTGCAGATTGAGACCCTCAGCCAGGACATCTGTCGTGATGAGGGTTTGAACTGGTTCAACATCTTCAGGTGATTTCCCGTTATAGCACGGGGAGAAGCGTTCGATAATTTCCTCTCGGTCCACCTTCCGTCGGCTATCAATTTGCTCAATATCTTCAAAACTCGCATGCTGTAGTTGAGTATAAAGATAACGAGCCGTGTCGCAAAACTCAGTAAAGATAAGTACTTTCTCGTTAGCGTGTTTTTTTAGAAGTTTGAGAAGCTGCTGAAGTTTATCATCTTGCTCTGTAGCTGGTTCGCTTGCCAATTGATCGGCATAAAAGAGTCTATAAATGCGGCTAAGGAGTGCTGTCAAAAAGTTCATGTCGTCTACGACATCATCAAACAACCTATCCACATCGTGGTCGTCTGAAATAAAATCGTCATCATCTTCGACTGAAGCGAGATCGTCTTCTTCTTCAGACGAATTGGATACCACAGCACGTTGTAGGTCCTCTGGCACATGTTGTGAGCGAATTCCGTCCTCTTGGAGTCGGTCAAGAATGTGTTCCTGAACAACGCTCCACCATCTCCGATTCGTGCCTTCCCACATCGCAAACCGTTCAGGAGCGTGTTTTTTCAACCAGTCTGCCATCTTGAGGAGCAAATTCTCAACAGTTGCTTCAAATGCTCGCCATGAGCTTTCTAAGCGTTTGAGTACAAGTGTACGGATAAGACCGATTACTTGTTTTTCGCGTTGTTCAATCCGTTTTTCTGGGTTTTTGTGATACTTGACGGTGTTGTAAACTGCCAGATTGAGAAACGGATCGTGTCGGTCAAACGCATCTCGAAGTTCGTCATAGAGTGTTCGATAGACACGACGAAGTGAGTACTCAACTGTGGGATGTATAATGCGTTCAGGGAAAAGGATATGCGTTCCAAACGCCATTTCGGCATCTTTGATGTACTTGCGGCTGCGTTGAATCAATACCTGTTTCAGCAGTGGGTCTTGTCGTAAAAAGTCGTCTTCTTCAACCTGTTCGGCAATTTCGACGCTTTCATTCTCAAACTGTCTTTCAATGCTACGGAAGTGTCTGCGGAAATCATGCACACCAATCTTAGCGAAGTGGGATTTTTGATTCTGTGCGAAATAGTTAATTAGATGATAGATATCGTCAAGGCTGTTATTGATTGGCGTGGCGGTAAGGAGATAGAGTTTCTTGTTTCTGGCGAGTTCCATCAGAAGTCGACCGCGATTAGAACCCGGGTTCCGAAAATGGTGTGCTTCATCTATAATAATAACGTCCTTGTAGTCTCGAAAGTAGGCGAGATCGTCTTCGCTTATCCCACCTTGGCGACCGAGGTCGGTATGCAGCTTAATGTCGTAGTGTTCGCGCAGGAGACGACCGTATTTCGATCGAAACTGACGATTAACCTGACTGTTCCAGACGCTCTCTGCAACTGATTTGGGGGTGATTAACAAAACGCGTTTGTTTTCCCTCAGATAGCGTTCAAGTAGCATCAGACCGATGTAGGTTTTACCGCTACCGACCCCATCACAGATAAGTGCGCCATTCCAAGTATCTGCTATTTGAAGTGCAGCGTGATAGCCGTCTTTTTGGTACTGCGAAAGCGTTCGGTAAATTACTGACTCGTTTTCTTCCCATTCATCGGCGGGTTTTTCGCATCCCCTAAAGTAAGCGTGGAGTGCTTTGGCGTAGACGGTAAACGGTGGGTACTCTTTTAGGTGGCGTTCGATTGTGCGAAGGAGCTCGGCTTTGACTTCGGAAGCCTCCTCCCAGCGGGCATCGTACCAATCACGAAGTTTTTCAATATGTGTGTGGTCTGTGATGAAAGAGTTTAACTCAACGTTCTGGGTAAGTCCTGGATTGGTAAAATTGGAGCTGCCAACAGTAGCGAAGTCAACAAGGCTCGAATTTTGGGCGCGCATCAGGTTGAGTTTCGCATGAAATTTGGCTTTATCATAAACGCGAACTGTAATTTTCCCGCGGCGAATTGCCTCACGGACAGCGGCAAGCCCATGGAGAGTATCGTCTTTTTCCTTTACGGATTCAATATTCTCATTGGTTACTTTTTGTAGTGCGCTGATGAGATGGTCTTTTGTGCGGCGTGTGGTCTCGTCGCCCATCAAGAGACGGATGCCATCTAAATGTCGCCATGTCTCGCCAAGCGATAGGAATGCACCGATTTCAAATGTTCCGGTTGCTATATCTAAACTGACGCTTTTTATGAGTAGGCTTTCAAGGGCTTTGAGGAGGGTGTTGCCATCTACGTTGTCAATGAGTGTCGGGATCTTCATATAAGCGTGATTTTTCTTTCTATAGAGTTTACGTGATTATAGCAGAAACAAGATAAATTTTTCAAATTTTCGCTAGTCTCTCGCGGCATTTTTATTTTCAGTTGTCAGACATAGCATGCCTCTGGCGTGCGGGTATGCTCTGTTTCTAATAGGAACGAGGTTTATTGTGCTTTGGTAGTCAGTCGCGACCGGGAGATCGCTCCCAAATTGGGCAGTTGGCGGTTAGTTGTCTGAACCGGGTTATGGGATTAGAGTATGGATAGAAGTCCAGACCTTCTGTGGTCCAGAACTCTTCCGACAGGATTAGTAGACTATTCTCTCACACAAGGCATCTGCAATTTTTAATAACCTAAGGACTCATAACCATGATTGGAACAGATATTCTTTCTGGTGCAGTATCGCTGTTCTGCGCCAAGATATCAAGCTGGTCAAGTGTAGCTGCGGCGTAATATCGCTGTCCACACTCTTGGCAGACACCAACTGGTACATCCTTAATAATTACCAATTTGCCTTCATACGAATGATTAACGGTAACCTTTTTTGGGCGGATTTCGCCACTACAATATTCGCATTCAAAAGCATTCATTGTTGTATCTCCTCTGTTGCATACACTGTTATAATTCGTAATACTCCCGAATCCAGAATGCGACAAATCACATTGATTTCCCTCCCGTCGCGCGCGGGTCCTGTGAGCCTATATCGGGGGCCTCTCCGATCGCGAGTAAATCTCTGGACTATTTTACCTCTCCGAATTGCATGCTTCACATCGGGCGTTGATAGCATGTCCTTTCGCATTTCATCTAACGCATGTTGAGTTACTTGATAGGAGTTCTGAATGACTTTCTGTTGAATTGATTGGAGAACTCGACTTCTTCTCACCCCTACCGCCTCTCCTATAAGCACATCCCACGGGTTATAAAGGACGTAGTCTGTGCCTACTTTGCGTAACATATACTTCAAAGTATATCACAAATTCGGTGAAAAATCAAGATTTCGCATTGGTATTGGTCTTCGGTTATTAGACATAGCACCCTCATGAAGATTAATTTATTAATCAGGTAATTTCCTAATAAGGAAACCCGGTGCGGTTAGGAAACCGCACCTACCGGTTCTGGGGAAACATAGAATTACCAAAATATTTCATTCAACTTCATCTGGCGTGCGGGTATGCTCTGTTTCTAATAGGAACGAGGTCTATTGTGCTTTGGTAGTCAGTCGCGACCGGGAGATCGCTCCTACGGTGAAGGAGATTTTGGATGGAAGACGGGCGAGGTTGGAAACCTCGCCTACCTATTTTAAGAGACAATCGGAAATCTTGCAAATCCTGATTCAGACAGATACGAACACGGTTGGAATTTGGGACTCCAAAAATACCCCCGTGAAAACCCGTGTTAAAATACAAGAGAAATTAAAACCGCTTTACACTCCCTCTAAATTTCATGTATAATTAAACTTAAAAAACGGAGTACATATTTTATGGAACTTTTTGAAGCCGTCAGTCCTCTGGATTTTAGATATTATGGCGGTGATTCCAATTTTATGAAACGGTTGCTGCCCTATGTCTCGGAGGCAGGATATGTTACATATCAAGCACAGGTGGAAGCGGCACTGGTACGTACTTTGGCAAACTACGGTGTCTGCTCGTCAGCGATCGCTGATGAGGTGGAAGCAGCTGTCGATCTTGTAACAGCGGAAGAGGTTTATGAGGAACAATCCCGCATTCGGCATAATATCCGTTCGCTTGTCAATGTAATCCGACGGAAAATTAGTCCTGAAGCCCGTCCCTACGTCCATCTGTTTGCAACCTCCGCAGACATCTTGGATACCGCTACCGCTTTGCGGTTCAAAGCACTGACCGAAAACGTCATCGTTCCCGATCTGGTTGCTTTGGAACAGCAACTAATTGCCTTGGCGCGTGAACACGCGGAAACTGTGCAAATCGGTAGGACACACGGTCAACACGCGGAGCCGACAACGTTCGGTTATGCGCTGGCACTCTATGTGAGTCGTCTCGGGACCCGGATTGAGAAGATTCAGGAGGCAGGTCAAAATCTACGCGGGCAATTCTCAGGAGCAGTAGGGGCATTTAACGGACTTACGCTGATTCACGAACATCCAGAACGGATTGAAGGGGATTTTCTCGAACTGCTCGGTTTGAAGCCGTCTGACACACACACCTCAACGCAGTGTGTGGAACCGGAATTCATCTCCGACTTGGCATACGAGGTCACGGCGGCGTACACGGTGCTGGCGAACTTCGCAGACGATATGCGACACCTCTATCGGACTGAGATCGCTGAGGTTGGAAGGAAATATAACCCGCAATTGGTGGGTTCCTCAACAATGCCGCACAAAGTGAATCCGGAGACTTATGAGAATATCAAGAGTTTATGGAAGGCGTTTGTGCCGCGTATGCAGACGGTTTTCATGGATAGCATCCTTGAACATCAACGCGACCTAACGAATTCGGCATCAAGCCGTTTTTTGACGGAACTGTTTACAGCGTTTGATTATGCGATCTATCGGCTTCGGCGTGCGTTGGACGAGATGGATGTGAAGGCGGATAATATGCGGCGCAATCTTGCGCTGAGTGCTGAGGATACGATTGCGGAACCTATCTATTTGTTGATGGCTTATTATGGGTTTCCCGATGCCTACGACCATACCCGAAAGTTGATCGGACAGGTTCACCAGACTGGCAAAAGTCTGACGACGTTGTTGTGGGAGGACGAGACGTTTCGCCCGTTCCTTGACAAGTTGACGGAACTGCAGCGCGAAGCACTCCAAGATCCGACGAATTATATCGGTGCCGCGGTTCGGCGCACGTACGCAACGTGTGATGAATGGGAGAAACGGATTTCTGAAATAGTTGTCGGTTGTTAGTCTTTGGTTGTCGGTTAAGACTTGAGGCAGTTGCGTGTTGCGTGAATTCCACAAACAGCTCTTTAACCGAAGGAAGACCGATCTCTATTTACAGCATCTTGTGATTTGAGGCTTTGAAAACTAAACAGCGGTGATAAGGTGATGTTCCTGATACTTATTCAGCGAGAATTGCTCACCAACCTTATGACGTTTCGGTTCTGCGTGTTGACGTTTAGTTGGGAATGTTGGGTTTCGCTATATTGATCTATATGAATTGGAGAATATTGTTTTTTTACTGCTCAACCCAACCTACATCTGCGTGTTGACGTTTAGTGGTAGATTTCGGCGAGGTTAGGGGGAAACACCCCAGCAAAAACACCTCGCTTGCCGCGATTGGCAGTTAGGGGTTAGGGGTCAGCGGTCAGCAGGACTACAGATTTACGCTAATAGGACTTACGCAAATTGAGCAAATATCGGATGTTGAAACGGAAAAAGCGATAATTTTCATCCTTTAAACCCCCTAAATCCCCCTTATCAGGGGGACTTTAAGAGGAAATGCGTAAGTTCTGGCTAATTAAACAATGTTTGATATTACCTATTTAGGACAGCGGTGCTTTCGTTTTATCAGACGCTATCCGCGCACATCAATAGTGGTTGGTCTTCTGTTAGTTTTTTGCATCGGCATTTGGTTGGGTAGGAACAGTCTGCCTTGGCTTCGTGGCAGTACAGTCGCCAATTATGTTCGTTCCTATCTTCCCTCCGAACGGAGCGATACGACAAAATCGGTTGCGCGGGGGATCATGCACCGGCAGATATTAGATAATGGTGTGCTGACGAACATCCTTGCAGTCTCGCCAGATGCCGTTGATATTCGTCCATATCGGGCGTTGAGCGCAGGGATTGGTATGGAATCGCTGGTCTCGCTTGCGCGGCGTCACAAGGCACTCGCTGCGATAAATGGTGGCTTTTTTGAGATGGTGGGTACGTTTCGTGGAGAGTCCGTCGGTGCGTTGAAGATTGACGGCGAATGGATAAGTGAACCTGAACAGGGCAGAGCAGTGATCGGACTCCGAACTGTTAATGGAAACATCGAAGCGTACATCGACCGGATTATTCTACGACAGAAACTGGTGTTGCCGAGCGGAAAGACGCTGCCGATTGACGGTATGAATCGGAGCCGCGGTAGAAATGAGTTAGTAATTTACCGTCCGGACTTTCACACGGTGACACTAACGATGCCCGATGGCGTGGAAGTCGTTGTGAGAAACGGTGAGGTGACGGGTATTCGTGATAGAGAAGGGAGTTCGCGCATTCCGGCTGACGGTTATATTTTATCGGCGAGTGGTAAAAAACGCACGGATTTATTGACACATATCGCAGAAGGTAATGCGGTGCAGATCCATGAAATGGTCATCCCTGAACGCGTCGGGGATAGCAATTTATGGGCAAGTTTTGCGCATATTATCGGCGGCGGTCCGTTGTTATTGCAAGATAGTACGGCACTGCCTACGCAAGCATACGAACGCGAAGGATTTAATCAAGCATTCCACAGTTTTTGGCATCCGCGTACGGCAATCGGTAAAAAGGCAGATGGCACCCTTCTTTTTGTGACGATAACAGCAGCAGCGGCAGGTGTTAGACGCGGCGTTAAGTTAGCACGGCTTGCGGAACTCTTTCTGGAATGGGGTGCGACAGACGCGCTTAATCTTGACGGTGGCAATTCATCAATGTTAGTCATCCGAGACGAAATTGTGAGTGTTAAGCAGAAAGATCATACACGTGCGAAGTCGGATGATAAAGCAGAACAGAAGAAAGTCGGGACAGAGCGGAATCGGAGGACTGCTCGTGGTAATCGCCGAATTCGTCCGCTGCCGAAGCAGCAGGGACGCGCTATTGCGGACGCTATCTTGATTTTTTCGCGGTTTTAGGTTATAATATGGTTATCGGCTATCGGTTATCAGTTGCCGGTTAAGAGTCTCTTGTGGCAGGCGAGAACGTTTGCAACCGCCACAACGCGTTACTGAAACTGACAGATATGCGTAGGAGGAGAAATAAGCGATGTTACGTAACGGCAGATACCCTGAAGTTAAGAAAGAACCGAACGATAAACATGCGTTTATACCCAGTGTAGAATCGGAAGAAACAAAAAGACTGTCCCGACGTTCCTTTTTGAAGGGATCTGTTGGGCTTGCTGCCTCTGCGCTGGCGGCGGGTGGATTAATTCTGCCTGCAGACGCACAGTGGGGTTTCCGAGAATACATCCCTTATAACGCGGCAGAGGATTTTCACTACGGCACACGATACGGGAGAATTGAACATCACTATCCTGAGATGAATCCGACGGGTGAAAAATTCACGTTTGTGCGACTCAAGTACCCGGGTGGCGATTGGTACACAAATATTGTTAATTACTATCGGTGGCCATCGGATTTGAAGTTCACGGAAATTCTTTCTGAAAATACGACAATTGATGTTGAGGTGCGTGAACATCCGCAATATGTTGATATCGACGATGAAGGGCTGTTTGCCTATCCGTTTCTATATATGACGGGACACAGCGGGATTCGACTTTTGCCGGAACAAGTACGAAAGCTAAGGGATTACTTTGAGCGCGGCGGTTTCCTCCACGTCGAAGATTGTGATGCTCGGCTCCACAATTATCGTGGCGGTTTGCGTCCGTATATCTATGAGATGGTTCGGCAGGTGTATCCAGAAAAACAGTTTGAACGGTTAGAGATGAGCCATCCGATTTATCATACGCTCTACCAGCATGATGAATACCTCGGTGGCGATAAACGCATTAAAAACATATCTGACCATGACGAAGCGATTATGGATGACGATCGTGTGATTATCTACTTTTGTCCGAGCGATCTGAACTGTGCCTGGGAAGGTAGACCTTGTGAACCTGGGGGCGAAGAGCAACGGACATGGGCATTTAAACAGGGAATGAATGTTGTGGCGTATGCGTTGACGCGGTAAGGTAGGGACCGGGAGATCACTTCTACAGATGGGCAAGGAGTTTTTTTCGGAGTCGTTCATAAGCGAGATTTGCACCGGCGATGTTGCCTGAGGCGGGACCTATCTGAAGCTGCGCAATAGTGCCAGAGCCGAATAGATTTTGGACTGGATAGAGTTGCAAATCGGCATCAAGGCGTGGCAGTCCACGGACGAGTGGGATCCGGTGCTGCGCGATTAACTCCTTCAAAAACCCATAGTGACACAGATTGAATTGATACCCAGTTGCGAGGACAATACGTGAGACATCCATAATGTTCCCGCGGTTTGTTGTAACGTTTAGCCTCTGTGTTGGACCGCTATCTCCCGCCGAGACGATATTCTGGATACGAGTCTGAGAATAAACATTAATGTTTGAGGCATCTGTCAACGCTTTCATAATATTGGGCGTAATGCTCCCTTCACCCCTGTTTTGCTGAATAATCTCATAACGCCTCTGAAAATCGGTCTCGCTTGCGAATTCGGCGAGTGCCTTGGGACCCAACCACACCGGTGGAAAATCAAACTGCTCTGTTTTTAACTGTTTTCGAGCAATCAATGCTACCTTATGTCCACGTTCGCTGAGACTCTTTGCGAGCGTTCCTGCTGTTAACCCGCCCCCGACGATAACAAAAGACTCTTCACTGCCTTTTTCATCCTGATAATCTACATTAAATTCGGAGGCGTGCAAAATCCTGTTGGGATACTGGCACCGCCATTGGACAAACTCCTCGGGTACGTAAGCACAATCGTCAACACCGATGGCAAGAACGACACAACGACTCCGAAACCCGACATTGTCTTTCGAGATCAGACGGAATGGAAACTTACCTGCGCCTTTGTCCCATCGCAATTTAGCGACCTCAAACTGATAATAGACCTGGTGTTGCGCAAGCTCAGTAAGCGGACCGTTACAGTAATCCCAAAAGAGTTGTGTAGAGGGTTGCGAATAGGGTGGTGCCAATTCTCCTGTTCGGTTGTGGCGTTCGGCGTATTCAACAATACCGAGTGCGTCAGAGGAGACATGATGGACAGCAGTCGAACGGAGAAACATCATGCCTTGGCGCTCTGTTTTATCCCGCCATTGGGTAAGAGGTTGTGGGTGCCGATCGACAATAGCGAGATGTCTCGCCGCTGTCGGTGCTTCGCGAAGGAGCCGCATCGCGATAGATACGCCGTGTATTCCGCCACCGATGATGGTAATGGGGATGTTGCGGTGGGCTAAATGGCTGTCAGCTGTCGGCTGTCGGCTGTCGGCATTAGAGGAGATGCTCATCTGGATCAGAAGTTCCTGTCATAGGGAAACGCAAAAATACATGAACACTTTGAGGAGCGAGGCACAAAGCCGAAGCCATCCTCGCCAAACATCTTTTAGAGGTGTAAGATTAGAAGACTTCTCCTATTGCGTGTTTTATTTTAATCTTTTCCGTTTTGTGTTTAATCGATACTCGGTATCGTCAAATGTGCGCTCTTGAGTGCGAAGGTTTGTGCGGAGAATGCATCAGTGGCGCGATAACGGTTGTACCGATATTGGACGACCCCAATCGAGGGTGCGATCCAATAAATTGCGGGCGGACTAATTAAAAAGATCGATGGATCTTCGCTATCTCCGTAAACGACTTCTTCCTGAACGACATAAGTTGTGAAGGTGCCTGCGGGAACGGTAATTTGTACATCTTTCTCCACTACATAGCGTGTGACTGTGACCGGGGCGCCGACGGTTTTCTCAAAAACGACCCACTGCTTTCCAATTTCTAATGGAAAATCCCAGAGTGTCCGCGGCGGAAAATGTTTTGCGTGAAATATCGGATTTTCAATAGGGAGATAAATGTCAAAGGCAGATTCTATCAACGCCTGAGAGGTCTTGTAAAAGTAGGTCGCTAAAACTGGAAAAGGGAATGCGTCATAAAATTCCGTGTTTACTCGAAAGTAATACGCGTTCGCTGATAGGTGATCAATAGCCTCATAGTTGAATTGGTCGGGTTCGACGGGACTAATGTCGCTGACAGTCATCTGCCGATGCGTTGTTCCGCTGATATCGCGTGTACCTCCGATTCGGAGTGTGAATTCCTGATCGGTGTCAACGTTGAGATAGGTCCATGAAGAGCCTGGACCTGTCGGGAAGTCGATAGCATGGAGACCTTTTGTTGTATCAGGCGCGGGGAGCGTAGTTTCACCGTGTGGATCCACTAATCCCTCATCCCCACAACTTACGAGGAACAGTAAAAAAAGTATGATAATGGAATACTGATAACTTCTCACTATTTCACCACACAGAATTTGCCGGTGCTTTGGAAACCGTTTCCGTCAGTTGCCCGGAAAAAGTAGAGTCCGGTGCAGACCATTTCGCCGCGTGCATTTGTGCAATCCCATTGTGCTGCATTGTTTAGCACTTTAATTAAATTTCCTATAGTATCGTAGATTTCAACGGTTAATCCCTTCGGGTAAAAGGTTAAATGGTTCCCCTGTCCGGCGCGAAGTGGATTCGGTGCGACTGTGACACCTTGATTCGTGCGACTTGCAACATAACTGAAGGTTTGCCCTTGCCAAATTTGGGTGCCGGTCACACCAGCGGAAGTTTGTCCACGAATTTTATAGAGATAGATACCTGTCGGCGGAAATCCGTTCGTCTGGAGTTTTCCGAGCCACCGTGTTTCGGTTTGCTGCGTTAGAAAGATGGTATATCCGTCTCTGGTAGGACTTTCTACCGTTAGGTGTGGCGGACTCTGTAGGGGTTGTGTGCTTTGTACTTCAACATTCCACTCACCTGTGCCGTGAGGTTGTGTATGAATGAAAAAAGCGGGTGCTCCACTCACTGCGTCCAGGCGCGGTGTGATGCTGTTTGGCACAATATTAGGCGTGCCCATAAGCCCCATTGCGTCAACAGGCACAACAGCGTAGTAATAGTGTAGGTTGTTGGGATCAAACAACTCACTGCTGACATCAATACTTTCAAAGACAGTTGTGTCTTCAAATCGTGTTTGGGCGACATCTACACGTCCGACAACAGTTATATCGTCATCAGGAATGCCGTTGTCGTCTCGATCAGCGGCAGCAAGGACTTCACCAGGGTTTTGAAAGGGTTGTGGCACATCCGTCTCATTTTGTATTGTGTAGCGTTTTCGGACGACTGCGACTTCTCGAATACCGGTTGGATCGTCAATATTCCACGTCACAAGCGGTCCGTTGGAGCCTTGGGAGACTTGTGCGTTCGAGAGCCTTCCTGCTGGCGGTGCGCCCGCCATATAACTGACATTGCCACCGAAACTTCCACCCGGAATTATGACGCGCTCAACATCTGGGTGCATATTAATCAGAACGAGAGCGATTTCTTGAATATCCCCGCCGAAATCTTTGAATGTCATCTGCGCCTCTTGGGAACGTTGATAGGTGAATGCCTCTTTGATTTCGGTAGTGCCATCTCGTTTCTTGACGATAAATTTGGCAGCCCATCCACGCAAACCTGTATTGTTGAGTCGTTGCAGTTCTCCCTGAATGCTATCCTGATCTTCAGGGAGCAGACGGCGGAGGTCTACTGGTGCGATATCCGCACCGTCAATTTTGATCGAGAATTCTGGCATAATACCTGCGGGACGGAAAACAGCATAACGTGCTGAGAAGTGTTCAGGCATTGATTCGGAATCGAAATCCGTGCGGACCGGATAACTGGCGTGAACATCGGTCGGATGAATGGCGACTGGTGGGAAACGGTGTGCATTCTTGTACCCACGTATTTCGGTCGTCGTATTGGCGCGGGTATGGGTGAAATAATTCCATACGGTGAATGTCTTGAACGCCTCGGCAAGGGTTGTGCCGTTATTGATAAAGACATCGTAAAAATTTCCCATCTCTCGATAACTACCATCGGTAGTATCTCCGTAAAATTGTCGGACGATATCGTATCCGAACCGTTCAGTCATATACAATGTCCAGATAACGGATCCGTATTCGTGGTCGCCGATGCGGCTTTCAAGTGAGATATCTGGGATTTGGAGCCAACGGCGGAGCTGATGGATGTAGTAGTTATAGGCATTAGTTTCGTTGGGTTCATCTGGATCGGGGAGGGTATCACCATCATCAATTTCTCCGCCATCGTAAGTTATCACTTCGATCCACGTTGCAGATGCTTCCATGAACCATGTTGGCATATAGGCGTTGTATCCGAACTGGACGCCGTGGAGGAATTCGTGGGTGCAAGTTGTCTCCAGATAGCGAATTCCCTCCATTTTTCCGACGTAATCGTAGATACGGGAGTTAATCATAAAATAGGGTGCAACGGTCAGCGCTGTGGACAAAACCCTACCTTCAAACCAATCGGCGGTTGTGATACCGAGTGCGGGGAAGACAAAGATATAGACATCATATTTATGATCACCACCGTTCTGCGCTGCCCAAAAGTCGATGTAGGGGACCTTGAATCCCATCAGGTCAATTTGGACATGATAGGCACGTTCCATCGCATCGGCACAGAGATCGACGTAATCTGGAACGCCGTTGCGTGGGTGGAAATCCTCAAGGGGCGGTGCGTTCGGTCCGACGCGCGTATAGTGGAATCTGAAGTGGGGTGTGGTGAAGTGTTCTGGCAACTCGACCTCACCGAAGAAGCTGCCCGGGAGTCCGGGACGTAAGAAAATTGGTTTGAGTTCCTGTCGATATATTGCGGGTAAGTTGTGCCAATTCTTAGCGAGTGTAACGAAACTATCGGTTGCGCATTCTGTTATTTCGTTGACGTTGTACCTCGGTTTAAGGTTTTTGAATTTGCGTGCGGTCTGGATTGCGCTTTGGAGTTCAGGATCGGGTGGAAGGGTGTGTCCAATAGATAGACACATTATAAAGAGTGTGATGACAATAAGCGATAATTTCATTTTTTTAACTATTGGGTTTTTGCTCGGCTTGCTGTCGTTGTCGCAAGCCGGTTTCTGATTAAAATATGGTAAATTTTAGAGTTAGTGATATACCGTAAACAGGCGAGGTTAAGAAACCTCGTCAGTGAAGGCAGCGCAATGATATTTGAAGCTTTTACCTTTCTAAGCTGTGCGGTTAGAATGCACATCGCATAAATCAGAATCAACGGTATTCATGCCTTATAGGCATGAACCGGGTATGAATGCCTTAATGGCATTCCCCGGAGCGTGTACGCTGCAAAACCGCACCTACCATAGTTGGGAAACTGGTTAGAAACCATACCACCTCGGTTAGGGAGCCGCATAAGCTGCTAAGCGAAGTGGGTGGGTTTTCCGTCGAGACTGGTATGGTTGGTTTCTTTCCAATATGTCTCTACCCCGTCTTCACCCTTCTTTTCTGCCCATGTATTTAGATGCTCTCTTTCACCGACATAATCATAAAGTGGAACAGCCATTCCACAAGAGGTTTGCACAAGATTGACGTTGAGGTCAAAGATTTGTCGTGCTCCTGGCAGTGGCGTGAACAGTGGGAAGAGTCGTTGCCATTCGGCATCGTCTTTGTGGATAGCCTTTGCGGTGCCGTAGAGTCGGAGGATTACGGGGTCATTTTCAAATGCGGTAAACATAAGCGTCATGCGAGGGTTTTCTTGAACGTGTGCGGCGGTTTCGTTTCCGCTGCCCGTTACATTTAACCAGGCGACGCGGTTTGGACCCAAGACACGTAAGGAGTCCATGCCCTTCGGAGATAGGTTGATTCTACTATCGGCTGTTGCGGTTGCGACAAAGAAGATTTTTTGGTCTTCGATGAATTGCTGTAGTTTTTGCGGAATTTCGGTGTACAACTTTGCCATGGTATTAGATTTCTCCGTTTGGGAAGGCGACCGGATAGGATTCGGCCGCCTGAACAATTTAGCGCGCTTTGATCGCACCCCATGTGACAGCGAGTTTTCCCGCGGGTTCAACATCAAAGGCGATCTGGTAATTTTCTTTAACCTCTTTGTCATCTAAAGCACGATGATAAACAGCAACATCATCAATTTCACCCTCAAAATAGAAGGGTTTGATAAAGGCATTCCGGTCATGTCCGACTGCGACAACGACGTGGCTGCGTGTGTCTCGACTATTTATGACCCCGTCTGCCTCGGCATCGAGTTCACCATTGATGTAGAGGAATTTTTTCTCGTCATCGGCATTGGTGACAAATGTGATGTGCGTCCATTCGTCCGGTTTGACGGCGGTCGCGGTTTTGAAGACGCCGAATCCATCACCAGCTCTTTGGGTTTGCACTGTTCCGTCCGCCAAGAGTTCCAACCACGAGTCGCCACCACCCTGTGGGTCATCGTCCCAAATGATGACTTTTGGACCGCCGGGGAGGGCTGCGACTTTAATCCACATTGCGTAGGTAAGATCCTGTCCTGTGGTAGCGGCACCCATGACGATATAATCCTCTTTGCCGTTGAAACTGAGCGCTTCTCCGACAATGCCTTCTACACTTTGGGGGGCACCTTTGATCTCCCCATCGTTCTCAGCAAGGGCATCCTTAGCGACCTTTGCATCGGTATCGCTCTTATCAAAAGTCCAATGCCCTCCCAATCCATCTTCAATGGATTGCGCGTGCGTTATTTGCGTATAAGCCGACGCGAAGCTTATGAGTGCCGCGCAGGCGAGTATAAGGAATAGCCTGAATTTCATCGGTTCACCTCCTGGATTTTATACGGTGTGCAGCGCATTCTTCCGGTAGCAACAAAAATGGTCACTACTATTACTTGACCCTGATGTATATTATATATCGTTTTGGGTGTATATGCAAGGGAAACATCAGTTGTTAGTTGTCAGTTATCAGTAGTCAGTGTCTATTGTCTGAATCAGGACTTTCAGGATTAGCGGATTTGCAGGATAGGCTTAGTTGGAGGTGTGGACCGGCGAGGAATGTAAAGCTAAGACAAATTGTACTTTTATAGCACAATTTCAAACCTCGCCAGTAGAGACGGAGCAGGTTGGGATATAAGATGAAGGGTTGATGATTCGGAGGTTGTTTTTACAATTCTTTGAGGGATGCCCATGTGGTTGTGAGTTTATCTGTGGGTTCAATGGATTGTGGCTCAGCGCCCTCGATGTCACTGACGAATTCGCCTTCGTAGAGACGGATATGGTCGAACCAGACATCAACCTTCTGGGCACCCATAATGATGCCAGCACGCGAACTGACATCGTCTGCGGGCATTTTGAAGGTGACAAAGAATTCCTTCCAAGCCTCGGAGAGATTAATTGTCTGTCTAGCATATTCATTCCACGGTGCCCCTTGATGAAGAATACGCATTACGGCAGTTCTCGGTACTTCGCTCTTCGCCCATAAACTGTAGGTATAGGTCGTGCCTTTCTCTAATGTGAAGGGTTGCTGATAGAGTTGGACATGCCATACAGCGTTGCCTGCTTTGCTGATTTTGACGTAAGCGACCTTTTTGCCGACGACGGGTTCGGCTTTTTTGCCTTCGGTTTGGAAGAGTGCGGCGGCGGTATCGTGCGTCCAGTGGTGCCATCCCTCAAGGTTGAGATCGAAATCGCCATTTTTGAGGATATTTTCAGGTGGTTTCGCGGTGTATGCGAGTGTCGCGAACCCGATCAGTCCTATTGAAATAAGCAAACAACAGATGTATATTGGAATTCGGTTAGTTGTGTTCATTTTCTCCCTCCCGGTGGTATTAAAAGAGGAAAAATGTCAACAGAAAAGGGCAGGTTTGGTACCTGCCCTTTGAGAAGATTCCCGGCAGCGACCTACTTTCCCACGGGGTTGCCCCCGAAGTATCATCAGCGCTGAAGGGCTTAACTACCGTGTTCGGGATGGGTACGGGTGGGTCCCCTCCGCTATAGCCACCGGAAAATTTTTTGTCGGGCTCAGTGTTGTGGTGTATCTGAGCCGCTCCAAGAATATTTGACAATTGTATATGTATTGAGGGGTCGGTAGAAGAATAAAGAAGTTATCAAGCCCTCGGCTTATTAGTACCAGTTAGCTGAACCGCTCACACGGTGTACACATCTGGCCTATCAACCTTCTTATCTCAAAGGAGCCTTACCAACTTAACGTTGTGGGATATCTTATCTTGAGGATGGTTTCACGCTTAGATGCTTTCAGCGTTTCTCCACTCTGCACATAGCTACCCAGCGGTGCCACTGGCGTGACAACTGGTGCACTAGAGGTACATCCACCCCGGTCTTCTCATACTAGGGGCAGCGTCTCTCAAATATCCTACGCCCATACCAGATAGGGACCGAACTGTCTTACGACGTTCTAAACCCAGCTCGCGTGCCACTTTAATCGGCGGACAGCCGAACCCTTGGGACCTGCTGCAGCCCCAGGATGTGACGAGCCGACATCGAGGTGCCGAACCGCATCGTCGCTGTGAGCGCTCGGATGCGACTAGCCTGTTATCCCCGGAGTACCTTTTATCCATTGAGTCACGGCCTTTCCACACAGCACCGTAAGATCACTAAGCCCTGCTTTCGCATCTGCTCGACGTGTCCGTCTCGCAGTTAAGCTCCCTTCTGCCTTTACACTCTACGCGCGGTTTCCAATCGCGCTGAG
>JAJDUH010000076.1 GCA_022826805.1 Candidatus Poribacteria bacterium | reverse complement strand
CACTCAAGCGCGAGGTTCAGGCGTGGCAGGATCGAAGAAATCAGCAGCGTGCCACGGTCAACTGGAGGTTTACCACACAAGACGCACGCATTAAACTCAAAAAATTATATCCGTCTGATAGTCAGTGACACAGCACTAGTGGAGGAACCGAAAATGTTGACCCATGCGGAAACCGACGCCTTTGTTGAAAATGGCTATATCATTCGTAAGGGCGCCCTCTCCGAAACCGACATCCAAACTTATCGAAGCGCCATTGACCGTATACTCCACAAGTGCCGCGTTGAAAGTCTACACGCCGATCACCTACGCTACATAGATGGAGAGCGTGATGACATCTGGGGTGTCAATAACATCTTTCACCCAAGCATCCGTGAACAATCTCTCGTGGACGCGCTCGCACACCCACAGATACTGGATGTTATCGAAGCACTTATTGGGGAAAGATTAAGGTATCACCTCTGTACCCTTCTTGTTAACTCCGATCGCAAACCGTATCATATCAACTGGCATCGAGATTCCGCGCCTGATGGAGAAGTGCCGCTTGAAACGCTCCTCGGTCGGCTCAGAAGTCACGTACAACTCAACGGTGCCCTCTATGACGATGAAACGCTTTACATCGTACCGGGCAGTCACCGACGCGAACTCGCGGACGCCGAACGCGCTGTCATACAGCAAACACCAAAGGCAGCGATGCCTAACCAACTCGTAGTGAAACTCGAAGCAGGCGATATTGTTTTTTACAATTCAAGCCTGCTCCACAAAGGCTACAACCCCAATGACGCAAAACGACAGACACTCCACTATGCTGTTATGGTTGCGCCACCGACAGACGAACCCGCCAATCCAGAAAGTCCCACGAGCCAAGCGTGGCTTAACGAATCGGCGTTTTTGGACAATCTCCCACCGAGACTCAAACCGCTTTTTGATAACTGGCTGAAATATGGATAGCCTACTTGGCAGGCCGGATCCCCGCTGCGTTCTCATCTTCTTGTAGGAGCGAGTGTTTTTGCGAATCAACGCTGAATGCACGTGAATCAACGGTATGAATACCGTATGGCATTCACCGCCCTCGCAGTGAGAGTCAGCGGGGTGTTTCTTCATGCTCGCGACTTTTACACCGCTTTGTCCGCTTTTAAATTAAGGGTAAACTTCGTTCGTAGTAGGGAAATTTATTGCCCGTTACTGACCTTTGGACGCGCGATAAATCGCACTACTACAAACTAACTCTTAAATTCAAACGGGATAGAATACTACGAGAACTCTTATAGCTCTAATTCTTATGACAAACCATCGCTGTGATCCAGCAGAATCGCTTGAGGAATGGAAGACATTTGAGGAGAGACGTATCAATCGCTTTGAGGATACGGAAGGTCCACCTATAAAACAGTGGGATAGAAATGCATTTCTGCCAGAACAGTGCACTTACTGAAGAGAGATGAAACTCACGATGTTCTAATCCTTCAAACTCAGCACCGACTGCTTCAACATCTCGGAGCGAAAAGTAGTGTAGCTTGCCGGAGTATTTCAAAAACGCTTTGCGGTAGAGCCACACCGCCGGATGGTGTTTCATATTCTCAATGAAAATCGCTTTCCCGCCCGGCTTGAGAACGCGATAACACTCTTTCGCGGTTTGTGTGTGCTCAGTAAACACCAACACAGATTTCGAGATAATGAAATCGAAGGTATTGTCTGGAAAGGCGAGGTGCATCGCATCCATAAGCGCGAATTTGACCGACTCGGCGACGTCATATTCCGCCGCTCGTTCCTTCGCTTCAGCGAGTCGAAAGGGGAGTAAATCTATGCCGACGACAGCTGCACCGCGTTTCGCCAGCAGCGTCGCGGTGCCTCCTGTACCAGTACCGAGTTCAAGAACCTTTTTCCCTTTTAATTCCCCCATCTTCGGCAGGATGTACTCGAAAATGGGAAGATAGAAATCTTCCCACCAGAGTAAAAGATCTGTTTCAACACTATCGGAACGACTGGCAAGTCGCTGTCCTTTAAGTGTCAACATATTTTTCGATTTTAGCATAAAAAGCGCGCAGCTTGAAACGAAGTGGAAAGCGGGTCTACGGGAAGGCACTTCCAATCCCTCACCCGCCTCAACAAACCGCAAAGAAATTAAGAAATTTTCCCCATTTTTCGTAGACTATCGATGCAGCGTTCAGCACATTCAATCGGCGGATAGGCATAAGTCTCCTGCTCAACGATGTACCATTCAGTACCACCAACGGTCTCACAGGCATGGAACACGGCATCCCACGGGACATCGCCTTCACCGACGTTTGCCTTATCATTCGTGGCGGAATACTCCTTAATATGCACAAGTTTCGATCTGCCAGGATAGCGCTCAATATACGATACAGGGTCGGCACCGGCGCGAAGTGCATGACCGATGTCAATCTGCATTACAACATCGTCGCGGGTGTTACCACCGAACGTATCCCACGGCAATCCACCTTCCAATGGTTCAAATTCACCGGTGTGGTTGTGGTACCCAGTAAACATCCCTTGATCAGTGATTTTTTCAGCGATGTCGTTGAAAAGTTTCGCTGTGTCGCGCCACGCCTGCTGAGAACCTCGGTATTCTTCAGATAATCCCGGTACAATTAGATAGGGATTGCCAAGAATCTGGTTGAACTCGACTGTTTTGGCGAGCTCGTCGCCGAGAAGTGTGTCCATTCCAGTATGTGTACCGGCGACTTTTAGTCCGAGATCATCACACATATCGCGTAATTCTTGGGCAGTTCGGTCATAGTAACCGGCAAACTCAACGCCTTCATAGCCCATCTGCGCGACGGCTTGAAGCGTTAAAGATAAGTCGCCAGCGCAATCGTCTCTGACGGAATACAGTTGTAATGCAATCGGGATTCTATCGCTCATAAATCCTCCTAAAGTTCCGTAGGCACGATTTCAAATTGTGCCTATCATCTTCTATGACATCGGCAAGTTCACGACTTGTCCGCTATCTGCCGACACCAAACCGGCTTCGAGGATCGCTTGTGCATCCCGACTCACTTTGGCATTGCACAGCCCTTCGATCGGTTCGCCCGTCTCTAAGCAGTGAATGATATATTCAGCCGCGTTGCGTCTACCCTCTGGAAGTGGCTCAGGGGTTACAACTTTGACATCATCACCTGCTGGATGGAGGTGGACTTCGTTGCCGTCTACCATCAATGCCCCTTCAGTACCATAAACCACCGGATTCGGCGTAATATAGCCAACCTTTTGGGTCCAAGACGCTTCCGTGATGCCGAAGGCACTCCCGTATTTCATGACAATGACAGCATTATCGTCGGGAATTGGGTAGTCCTTGACGAAGGTGCCACGGAACGCTGTCACCTGTTGTGGCAAACCGAGGAGGTACGCACACATATCAGCACAATAACAGCAGTAATCCATCAAAGCACCTGCCCCATTTTTCTCTTCATCGTAGAGCCACTCGTAGAAGTAGCGGGAACATCCGATCTCCATCGGTCCGTTGTGTGCAGAACGCCATTTGAAATAGAAAATGTCTCCGATGGCTCCGTCTTTGATGAGATTCATTGCGGTATTGAGTGCGGGACTCCACGCCGTGGGCCAATTCACCATGAGTTGGGTCCCGGCATTCTCCGCCGCGGCAAGCATCCGATCCGCTTGCGAGAGCCGCGCCGCCATTGGTTTCTCAGATACGACATGACAACCTTTCGCAGCTGCAGCTTCAACAATGTCCGCACCGACGTTGTTCTCTGATGCCGCTTGGACAATGTCCAATTCTTCATTCGCCAACATCTCTTGCCAAGAATCGTAGACCTTCTCAACACCAGTTTCCGCGGTAAATTGTGTGCGCAGTTCCGCATTGACATCGCCCGCCGCGACGATTTCAACGTTCGGATGTGCCTTCCAATGACGAAGTTCACCCCATACATGGTCATGTACGAGGGACGCGAAGCCAACGCGATATGTTTTTGACATTAATTGCCTCCTATAGGCGCGCTATATCAGCACGCAATGTGTGCGCGCTCGGAACGCGCCGCTATAAGTTTGCGACGCCTTTGAATTTGTTTACTCCTCAGCCCGAATCGCAATTTTAATTGCTGTTTCACCCTTAATACGGTAGTCGCCATTGAGTGCGTGAAAGCCGTCTCCGACCTGCGAGAGCGGAAGCTGATGGCTAATCATGTCCGCAAAGGGAAGTCCACTCTGTTCAAGGAGCGGCAAGCCGCGGACGAAATGCTCATAACTGCTTCCCCAGATCGCTTCAACGCGAAGATTTTTGCGCATCAGCAATTGGTTAATGTTGAAGTCGATTGAACCCATATCCACGAAGTGACCAACCTCAACAAAGGTACCGCTACGTCGGGTATATCCTAAACCTTCTGGCGTTGCCGGGAGGAAACCGGCACACTCAAAGACAACATCGGCACCCTCTTTGCGCGGCGTTTCCGCCATCACAAGTTCCGTTCGTTCTTCGACAGAAGGGACCTCCTCAATGTTAATCGTTACATCAGCACCGAGCCGTTTGGCGAGTTCCAGTCGTCCGGCAGGACCACCTACTACAATTACCGTTGCGGCACCGCTCAGTTTCGCACACGCGAGCGTCACAAGCCCGATAGCTCCAGAACCTTGCACAACGACAGTATCGCCCAGTTTTATTTGACCCCGCATCGCAGCATGAACACCGATAGTAAAAGGCTCTGTGAGCACGGCGACTTCAGGTGAGGCATCGGTTTTCATAAAGCAGGTATTTGGATGGACAAGGTACATATAATCGGCGAACCCACCGCGAAAATGCGGTGCCTCGTCCGGATTCCACTGGAATCCATAAGCACCATAGTTCGTCCCAGGTGCGAAGATAATCCTGTCGCCCTCTTTAATCGGTTTTCCGACATAATCCGTCTCAATACCTTCACCGAGCGCCTCAATGATACCGACGTTTTCATGTCCCAACAGCACTTCCTGCTGGAAACCGTTCTGCCAGTTATGCAAGTCAGTCCCACAGATACCTGCTAACTCCTGACGGAGCAGGAGCGTGTTAGGCTCCGGATCGGGGACTGGGTATTCACGAATTTCAAAGTCTTGACCGTGTGCAACCACGGCTCTGCCTGTTCGATTCATATATTTCCTCCCTCACATAAATTTAGGGTCCCGACAGGTGAACCTACTGGTACCCCACTTTCGCTCTCATTCAGATATATTTTCGCCTGTTTCGCGAGAGAACGACGACAATCGCAATAATAGCAACAACAAGAATTGGCAGCCAGAATGCTTCAAAGATTTCCCAGAAAAAGTTGAACCCTATCCAAAGTAGGACCTCGATTCCGACAATAGATACCGTCTTGCCCCACGGAAAATCGGCGTTGTACTGTTTCTTCAATCGATGTGCATATAACCACGAAACACCTACAGTCCCCACAATAGCTACCAGAAACAGAAAATTAACAAGCCCTTGAATGCTGTTCAAAATGCTTAACATGAGAATTTTACTCCCTTTAAGTTTTACTTGCTATTGTAGAGACGCACCATCCAAAAAAGATAGAAAAAACTTGTGCGCCGAAGCATCTTGATATGTCTATAATTCAAATACTTTGTACTATATGGAGTTACTGCAAACTCGCTCTGGACAGCTGTAGACCGCCATACTCTTCCCTCGCATGAAACCGACTAACGTGAGGTTGCCTTCTTGGGCGAGATCAACGGCGAGTGTGGATGCAGCGGAAACAGCAACAACGATAGGGATACGCGCAAAGAGTGCCTTTTGGACAATTTCAAAACTCGCTCGCCCGCTCACCATCAAAATATGTCGATCAAGCGGTAGCAGATCCGCCAGTAGTGCATGTCCTATCACCTTATCAACAGCGTTGTGTCTGCCTATGTCCTCTCTGACAATCAGGAGTTCACCCGTCTCATCAAAGAGTCCGGCGGCGTGAAGCCCACCCGTCCTCTCAAAAACGGATTGTGCTGTTCTTAACCGATCGTTGAGCTGATAAAAGACGGCTTGGTTCACGTGCAACCCGGAATTCAGGGGCGGCACTTGATGCTTAACAGATTCAATCGTCATCTTGCCACAGAGTCCGCAACTCGCATTTGCGTGGAAATTCCGTTGCCACCCCGATTGTGTCTCAAGATCCAGTTTTTCTGTGAGTCGGACATTGACGATGTTTTCCAGCGACGAGAAATCGGTGGACTCCGTTTCAGAAACCGCTTCATCACAGTATGCGATAATCTCAATGTCATCGCAGGAAGTTATGAGGCTTTCTGTATAGAGAAAACCCGCCGCCAATTCAAAATCGTGTCCGGGCGTTCGCATGACAACGATCAAGCTCTCCTGACCTACCCGGACTTCAAGCGGTTCTTCGACAACCAACTCGTCTTCAACTTGGGTAGGTTCAGTATACGCCCAACGCGTAATAAGTTTTGTGGATGTCGGTTGCATGGTTTCTTAGATCCGCACACATTCGAGAACGAGACTTATTGGACATTTATAGTTACCAAACCGTTGGCAGTGGCTATCCATGCTCTGTTATTCGCCACAACGAAAGACTGTATTGCCATCAACCCACCGGCGACTATCCGAGGTGTGGTTGTATACGTCCACGCATCAGCAGAACGGGTCTGGTGCGTATAAAACATATCGTTCGTCGCTATCCACAACACCAAAGGGACTTCCGGTATAGGAGGCAGCGGTTCCTCTTCTACCACTTCCATTTCAGGAAAGAATTCGGACTCCGAAAAATCTTCCGTTTCTACTTCTTCTTCCGGCAGCACCTCAATCTCTTCGACGATCTCTTCTGCCATACCCTCCTCAATCCCTTCTTCAATCTCCCCCTCGATCATAGGCTCCTCTTCAATGATAGGGATAGGCGAAGTATCGAGATCCCCTCTAATATAAATGTTCCTTAACTTGCTTTCATCGTCTACACCGGTATGGAGTGTTGTCGGTCTGCCACTTCCGCCATCCAAATCCGCTCGAAAATAACCGTTGGATTTTTCATCGGCATTGAACCACGTAAAAAGCAGTTGATCTGCCGCAACATCAACCCCAACGATTGTCATACCTTCTCGAAGTCCCGTCGAATGATAGGTGTACCACTCCTCAATCTCCCGGTTAAACGTCCCCACAATTCCTTCCACCGAGATACACCAAACCCTGGTAGGTGTGAGGACCAACGTTTCAATATCGTTCGCCGGAAGATGACTGTTCTGTGTGTTGTAGACAAGTGGCGGATCAACGCTACCCCGAATCTGGCGTATCATTCCAATATCCGTTGCGAACCAGATTTCCATTGCGTCGGCACTGATGTCTCTCACCCAACCGGGAAATCCATCAATAGGTGAATACGTCTGAATTTCACTTGTTAGCTTATTATAATGGATTACACCTTGGGAGCGAGTGCCTACCCACACCTCTTGCGAGTCTACCGAAATGGTTCTGACATCTGGAATCGTTTCTACGGCAGTATTAATGAGTTGCGGCTCATCTTCGATAGGTAACCATTTATCGTACGCAGTCTCAAACAACATAATACCTTTCGGTGTACCTATCCACAATCTTGTGCCATCGTTGGCAATAGTTTGAATCTGGTTGTCTGGAAGTCCATCTGCCTCTGTGTAGACTATCCACCGGGTCTGATCCAGAATCTGCTTTGCGCGTTCCTGCACAGTCTCATCTATACTCGACTCGTAGATGAGTCCTGCTTCACTTGCAGCCTCTATGACTTTACCGAGTTTCAAATTGACTTCAGCACGAATGAGGCGCGCCTCATAAACCCACTCACTCACCGGGTAACGCACAACAAATCCCTGCAAAGTGTAGATCGCCTCTTCTAATTGATCGGTCTCTGCCTGTAGTTTTCCTATTAGGTAAAATGCGCGTTCATGTTCAGATCTGTCGGGATACTGTCTGACCGCCGATGCAAGGATCGGCAATCCTGCAATCACATTCTCCAATCGTTCGACAAGAAGGAATCCAGTGAGATAACTCAACGTAGGAATAACCGAGTGTTCTGGATAATAGGTTAGAATCAGTTGATAGTTATCCACCGCTACGGCATAATCACCACTGGCGAATGCAGCATCCCCAAGCTCCTGAAAGAACGGCACCAAATCATAATTGGCGGCATCAAGGATTGCCACAGACCGGAAGCGTTCAAACGCGTTCGCGTTGTCCCCGTCCGCTTTATGAAGCAATCCAAGTTGATAATGGGCAGCCGGATATTTCGGAAGTTCCTCAATGGCGGCTTCAAAGCGGGTTTTTGCCTTTTCTGGAAATCCTAACTCCAGCAACATAAGTCCGTTTCGATAGTACTTTGCGGCGGTTCGATCGGCAACATGTGAAAGGCTTGATGTGAAACTAATACTATGTCCCGCCAAGGGGAGCCGTAAAATCTGTCCCTGATACTCAATTTCAAAATGGGTTTCAGTGGCACCGCGCCAAGTGCCGGTTAATCTATCGCCGTTTTCTGTGTCAACAACGACGTACTGTTCACTATAAACTGGGGACTGACAGACGAACAGAACGACAACTGTTATCAGTGCAAATAGACGGTACATCTTCTGTTTTTTTGTTCGTGTATTTTTTTTCAGCGTCTGATGCAACATAATTTTCCTTGAAAAAATGGATTGATATATTTTAGATTATAATACCAGAAATAGAGTGAAAAGTCAAGACGGTTTGGGTTCCGCTTAGGGTCATTTAGTTTTAAGAAATTATCGGGTTTTACACCCTTTTTTTCAAGCCAGCGAGGTTAGGAAATCTCGCTTACCGAGTTGGAAGGGTAAAAAAACACGAAAAACATCCATATATATAAAGTAAATATATAAACT
>JAJDUH010000025.1 GCA_022826805.1 Candidatus Poribacteria bacterium | reverse complement strand
TCTCGTCATCGTCTTCACCTCAAAGTCGTTGTGGATTTTTAGGGTGAAGTATAGCATGTATTGCGTGAAAACTCACGCAATACATGCCCATATAAAATCATAACTCTACAAATCAAATCTTAAAACTAAATGACCCTAAACCGCGTATAGGGGCGTTTAGTTTTCCTGCAATTTCCCTGGGATGCCCGAACTTGTTCGGGAAAAGTGTCCAACCCGAATAAGAATATAATACAAGGAATGGATTTGGTCTATTCCCAGACTAAATCCAGTCTATTCCCAGACCAAATCCGGGCATCCAGAGACAGGAATCCTTCACATAGGTAAGCCTGTTTCTTAAAACTAAATAGCCCTGAACCACGTAGGTTGGGTTGAACGAATAGAACAGATGAAACCCAACGTTTTACGATCAGACAACTTCTGGAATGTTGGGTTTCGCTGTCCCTCTCTTACGAATAAGGCATAGAACAACAAAATTCGCGGTGAGAATTAGTAGAAACGGTCTTTATCGCTCAACCCAACCTACGGATTGCAATATAATTTCAAAATGATGTCGGAATTACGCAAGTTTAATCCCATGAACCCAGTCACCACGTGGCTTCATAGCAATTTTATCATTACTTAGGAAAAGAAATATAAGATAATGAGTTTCATTATCAGTAATTTTTAAGATAATGGGTTTCATTATCAGTTTAAATGCTACTTGAATCGTTTCACATCCGATACCAGCGAACTACCAGTCCTTAAAGGGAAATATCCGGGTCTCTGTCGCCATTCCGTAAAAACTCCACAGACTCCCCGCCACAAACTCACCGAGAATTAATCCGAGGAAGAAGGGTACGGCTTTCCGATGCAACTGCAACCCACCCTGTTTTATAATCATCCATTTTGCGACAGTACTAATCACAAGCGATATCCAGAGCCAATTCATACACCAATCCGCTGCGCCAGAAACGGCATAACCGACAGCGTGGAAGGGCCACCAAAAGAAACGCATCCGTAAAAACATCAGAAGGAATGTGAATCCCATACCGATACCCATAGACGTTACTTCTGGGATATTCGGTCCCATCGGGAAATTGAGCTGTTTTTGTAGCCTCTCAAAGGGATGTCGGGCAAACCCTCCCGCTGCTCCAAAGTGATACACATCGTGCAAATATGCCCAGAAAGCGCCGATTGAACCTACGACTACCGCCAAGAGCATCACCCACACTAACGGTTTAGGGTTAAACCGTGCCCGTGAGGCGAGTTGGAATCCTTCCAACTGATGCGGCATCGGATGGCTACGGTGTGCACGATTAAAGAAAAATAGGAAGGACAATGCCGTAAGATTGGAACCACCCATGCCACGTGAGCCAAGAATCGTCGGTAAGGCATAGTCAGGTCCCATAAAATGGAGATCGTGTGCTGGCGCACCGGATTCCACGCGCATCCGTGTAATACCCGTTGACAGCGCAAAATACATCGCAAAAAAGGCAATACCGAGCGAAATGCTAATGCCTATCTTCACAGAAAATGCGATAAGATAGACGCACCCTAACACAATACCTGCAATAGCAGTCCGGTATCGCATCGGTTCAACCGATTCATCAAGGCTTGAGCGTCCTGTCACTATCTGCCTGAAAACCTCTGCGAGATATTTTCGACTCGCCCATATCGCGAAAATCGCCAGTCCAAGATAGGCTCCTAATGACTGCTGCCGGTCATACGGAAAACCGGGTAACCCTCGAACCCCAATAATTGCACCAGCAACCCGTTGCATCTTGCGGAACAGATAGAAAAACCAGCAGGAAAAAGACAAATCCAGCGGCATAAAGAACCCGAGTCCAATAACGAAAGGATAGATAGAAAACGGCGTCCAGCCGATAGCATTCCACGGTTTATCAGTGAAAAAGTGGCTAATATTCCGAAACCGTACGCCAATAATCGGAATCGTCGGAAAGAGGTAACTGAAACCATTGAAAAGATTAAGGAGGGATACAAGAATGAAGGCGGTCCAAAATACCCGACCCCGGTAGAAGTTCGCACCGCTATCTCGTGTCATTTCTAACGGCAGTTGGATGATTGGATAGGCAAGTTTTTCACGTTCAGTCCACTGCTTGCGCAACACAACGTTAATGCACAACATCACGAACACGAGCACTAAAATGAAGCTTGTCCACCACAGCGTTGGACCGAGCCACGCTTGTAGTACCTCCGCACGATAAAGTGTTGTTTGTCCTTCGTAAAATCCTTCCAATATACCCTTATCTTGAACAGTGCCCCACGTTGGCATATATCGGTGAAGAAGTTCTCGCCATTCGTTTTCAGGCGTATCGTACCAGAAAACATGTCCAATCATCGGGATCAACACTTGTGTATGGTCGTGTGAGGCGATAGCGCTCGCCATACAAAGCATCACATAGATGACAAGCAATTCGCCATGCGTTAGTGCCCACCCCAGATTTATACGCCGGACGATTAGGTTGAGGAGAGTAATCACGAAGAGAAAGAAAACGGCATTGAAGAACAGGGACATTGTCGTCGGAAAAAGTCCCCACCAGACCATTTCCGTATACATAATCCAATAACAGTTGACCGGAATAAGGATGAGCGATATTATAACCGACTTTAGGGTAACACCACGGGTTAAAGCAGTAGGCATTTCGTTCTCCGGTAGTTTCCTCTATATGTTGTCTGTCTATTCAGTTGCTAATTGGAGCATCTGTACAATCTCCAAATGTCCCTTCGATTCTGCAAGTCCCAATGCTGTGTCGCCTTGCCTATTTTTTAGGGCGACATCGGCACGATTTTCAAGGAGCAGTTGAACAATCTCCGAATGCCCTCGCCACGCAGCATACATCAACGCTGTTTCACCCGTACGATTTTGAGTGTTTATTCTTGCACCTTTTTCAAGCAATTGCCTGGTTAGCTCGAGATTCCCAGTTTGGTGGATAATTAAGATTAGGGGTGTATTGCCGTTGGCATCTGCTATATTTACTTCCGCGCCATTTTCAACCAAAAACATCGTTACATCTTCGTATCCATTCTCAACAGCGATGTGTAACGGAGTTCTCCCACGTCCATCTTTGATATTCACATCTATGTTCGAGTTACGGAGCGTTGCAATATCGTCTGTCCACACGCCTCTGAAAAGTGTGCCTTCGGGTGTATCCGAAAACTCAGCAATAACATGTTCCTGATTTACGATTAAATTTTCAAAAACCTGCACAACACCGCTCTGCCACCGAACCTCAAGTCTATCAACGGTAGCGTGTGTCCCTAATCCAAAGTGGAGTCGGGCGTCACGGCTGGACAGATAACTCGCTGCGGGATTAACCTCTTGTATCTGTGTGTGTTCACCCGCTGTTAAAATCACGCGTGTCCCAATGCCGTCTCGATTGCTTATAACACCCACCGTTTTAATACGTATCCAATTGTGTTGGGTCGTGCTTTCGTTCCGCAATAAAGTTGCAGGACCGTTCGATTGCGTAACAAGCAAATCGACATCTCCATCGTTATCATAATCGCCGAAGAGTGCGCCTCGGCTCACCGCAGCACGTTGAAAATGGTCACCCGCATCCTCGGAGATCTCTTGGAAAGTGTTATCGCCTCTATTACGGAAAAGCTGATTCGGTTGGCGGTAAGTCAGAACATCGTGCGTGTCTTCAATATTGTCAATAATATGTCCGTTCGCAATGAAGATGTCGCGCCAGCCGTCATTATCAGCATCCAAAAAACCAGTACCGAATCCGACAAAGTGAAAACTCTCTTTACCGAGATGCGATTCATAAATAACATCGGTAAACGTCCCGTCCCCATTGTTACGATAGAGTGCATTGGTTTCATAGGAAAGGTTCGTGACGAAAATATCTATCCATCCGTCCCTGTTGTAATCGTCAGCGGCAACGCCCATACCGGCTTGGGCAATACCGTCGAAACTGTAGGCACATCCCGCAAGCAGCGAAATTTCGCTGAACGTTCCATCACCGTTATTATAGAAAAAATCGTTTCGAGTGTCATCATTTGCAACGTAAAGATCCGGGGCACCATCATTGTTGAAATCCGCTGAGACGACACCCAATCCTTTTCCGTGAAACATGCCACCAATACCACCTACACCGGCTTCTTGACTGACATCTGTAAACGTTCCATCACCGTTATTACGATAGAGCCTATCGGGTGCGCCTTCAAAGAGGGAGGGATGGCAATAGGTCTCCGTTTCGCCTTCGCCGCATGGCAGATAGGGAACATCAATCGAATATACAAGGTAGTTGACAACAAACAGATCAAGATGTCCATCGCGGTTGTAATCGAGAAAAGTCGCGCTGCTACTCCAACCCGGATCCCCTACCCCTGCAACGCGTGTGACATCCGTAAACGTGCCGTCGTCATTGTTACGGTAAAGAACGTTCTCTCCGAAATTGGTTACATATAGGTCAACCTTGCCATCGTTGTTGTAATCGGCACACGCCGCACCCTGTCCATAGTTGCCTCGGTTCCCAACCCCCGCCGTTGTTGTGATGTCAGTGAATGTACCATCACCATTGTTCCGGTAGAGCACACTGAGTGCCTTTTTCACCGAAGACGATTTGTCCCAATACCCACTGTTGACGAGATAGATGTCGAGGTAGCCATCGTTATCCGCATCGAAAAACGCACCACCAGCCCCGAGTGTTTCAGGCAGATGATACGCACCTTCAGCACCGTTGATATGTCGAAAATTAATCCCCGCTTCCGAAGTCACATCAACGAATTGAACCGCTGCGGATGCCGCCAACGGTATGGCACATGAGAGGAGTATTATGAAGATAGATATATTCTTATTTTTCATGTAAAGGTGCAGCATCTTTGGCGAGGCGGAATCCGATAAAACTGGTCCCGATTTCTGGGTATTGACCGATTCGGGTTGAACATCTCGCCAGCATCTCACCGTTCAGCCATGAACCACCTTTCACAACACGCCGACTGCCAACCACAGGTCCTTTCGGATTGCGATCCGGGCTGTGGTGGTAGAATGTTTCGGAGTACCAATCGGCTACCCACTCCCAGACATTACCTGCCATATCCTGGGGACCGTACGGGCTTGCTCCTGTCGGATAAGATGCAACCGGTTGCAGACGCCCACCTGATTGATTCCAAATGTTGGCGTGAGTCGTTTTACCTTTGATACGCCGTCTAAAGGTATTCCCCCAGGGCCACTGCCGACCGTTCGTTCCGCGTGCTGCTTTCTCCCATTCTGCTTCAGTCGGGAGCCGCATACCTCGCCACGCTGCATAAGCGGCAGCAGAATGCCATGAAACACCGATGACTGGGTAATCTGGCTTTGATTTTGCAAGATCGGGCCACGTGCCGAACGCATCACCATAACTGATAGGTGTATGCTCGCTACTTGCCCCACCATTTTCAACCCAAAATGGATAATATTCGGCGTTGGTTACTTCCGTCTTACCGATATAATAGGCATCCAGATAGATTGTATGTGCAGGTGCCTCGTTAGGCAGCTCTTCATCGCTTCCCATAGTGAAGATGCCAGCAGGAATCAGACAGAGATCAGATGCCGCTAATACGCCAGGGGTGTTCCCAAACATGACGTAAAGCAGCAAGCATAATGCAGGTAAAGTCCGTTTACTTCGATTCTGATACAAGTCGTTCATATTCTCGATAGATTTTCTCGGCTTCTGTCTGTGCACCGGAAAGTTCATAAGCTTTAGATAAGTTGAAATAAAAACGCGGTTCCGAAGGCTTTAAACGGATAGCGGTCTGATACTGTTGAATCGCTTCGGGATACTGTTCTAACATCAAATAAGCACCCGCTAAACTGTTGCGATACGTTGCGACGTTCGGTTTCTGCTGAGTTGCTTTCTGGTACATTGCCACGGCGCGCTTGTAGTGCTGTTGTTGAAAGTGAACATACCCGAGTGTTTCGTATCCTTGAGTTTCTTGTGGTGCAAGCGCAACGTAACGTTCTAGTGATTCCGTTGCTTCACCCCATAGCTGCCGCTTCAGTTGGAGCCTACCGAGTCGATACCACGCCTCTGCATTCGTAGGTGCTTGGCGCACAAATCGTCTGAGATGTGTCAACTGTTCTTCTTCAACGGAGAGGATTTCAAACCGCTGTAAATTTTCGTGTGCAGCTTCTATTTCTCCAATACGCCGATAGGCAGTTCCTAAACTAAAATATGCTTTGGCATGAAAAGGATCCATTTCAATGAGTTTCTTTAGTGTGTCAATGGCGGATATCCATGCCTCCTTTTGAAGGAACGCAGTACCAAGTGTATGAAGTGCTGTTTCTGCGTTAGGATCCAGATTAACAGCGTGTTGAAGTTCACGGATTGCAGCGTCAATTAGATTTTCACGAAAATATACGATACCTAACAAAGTACGGGCACGTGCATGGTCTGCATCCATTGTTAGTGCTTTCTGTAGCACAACTTTTGCCTTTGCTAATTCACCTAACTGAATTAGCAAGACATCACCGAGTTCACAGTATGCCTCAATATAAGTTTCATCAGCCAACGTGGCGCGCTGAAATGCCTCGGCTGCGTCGTGAAATTTCTCGAATCCTTTATAAATCAGTCCCAAGACACAATGTGCATCCGACAACGAAGCGTCCAAAGCAACCGCTTCTTCTAAAGCGGCTTGTGCCTGTTCCTGTTCTCCATGCGTAAGGGCACGTAAACCTACATCATATAATCGCACTGCTTCGGGGTTGTATCTGGGTGCCGCAAATATTAGCGAAGTTTGAAAAAATATGAGAAGCAAGAGACGGCATTTGAAGGGTATCATGGGCTTAGGAAAATGATGTGTGGAAGGGCGAAGTTGAACTCCGCCCACTACTGTTAGAGACAGCGTAATTATTGGGACTTAATGTTTGCCCACGTTGTTGTGAGACGGTCCAGGGGGGTGACGGGTGTTAAACCGAGTACAGAACCGAGTCCATCATTCATTATGTTTTGGATATCGGCTTGTTCAAGCGGGACATTAAAAATCGCCATCTCGTCCATTAACCCTAATGCGATTCTATTACCGGGTGTTCCACCTAAATGAACATCAGCACCTGTAACACCGAAATCATTAGTCGTATCCTGATCAATGTCAACCTCACCGTCAATATAGAGAATTTTCTTTGTGCCATCATAGGTGAAGGCAAGGTGATGCCACGCATCGTCATTAACAGCGGTAGGTCCAAAGAGCCAACGCGGATTCAGCTCACGGCTACCCACTTCGACTTTCCCTTGGTTCCCACCTCTACCCGGACCAAAGACGTTCAAAATATTATTCCAATTGGTCGTAAAGGCAATCACCATTTGGTCGTCATTACAACACCCACCGTGCGGGTCGCCTTTTCTTTGCAGTTTCACCCACGCAACACCGGTGTATTCTGCAGCGGTGCTTTCTAAAGTATCAGAACTGGCGACATTGACGTAGTCATCGTCACCATCAAGGCTGAGAGCCATTCCCCATTTGCCGCCATCGGTGACCTCTGCGCCGTTCATAAGTTCGCCGTCGTTTCCGTTGCCACTGGAATCGCTAACATCGCCGTCATCGAAAAGCCAAACACCGATAGCCGTTGCGCTGTCAACCGCTGCGAAACTGTGAAGCGGGATTAACACAGCCCCCAGCACCGTTAGTACAAGTAGCATTATCCAATTCTTTATCATCTTTACAAGTCTCCTGTGTAGGATTTGTCTGAATTAGCTGAACACATTTTTCCGTTTGCCTGTACTGAACAGGCAAAACTAATTTAGCATAAGCATCGTGTAACGTCAAACAAAATTTTCTGGAGTTCATAGCGTCCAAGGTGCACCGGAGAACCGAACCTCTGAAATCCAGCACCAACCACCTATGAAACAAACCGAGTGACGATATTGAATAGGAATGAATAGACGTTGAATTCGCATAGATGATCTCAAGGATAACATACTACAGCTTCGGTTCTCCAAGACAGACCAAGAGGGTGAAGGTGAATACCTATATCTTTGCGAGGATACCCGTCAAATAGTTTGTGAATGACTGGAGCGGTCGGGATTAATGGCAAGCGATGAAAAACGAACTTACCGTGCAGACTCGCTTGCTTGGCGAGGCGGCACATCGGGTTGCCTTAGAAGAGTTTCAGCTGTTATCAAATCTTCTTTGGCATAGCGCAGCCAGCGGGCAGCGTCTGCAAGTCGATCAGTCGCTTGCATAAAGGATTTTCCCCTCGCGTTGAGCATAACGAAGTACCGATCCAATCCGCGTACGGTGACGTTCGAGCTCTTCAGGCGTTGAGACCAAGATATCCTTTGCCGCAGGTAAGTCGGATAGGGCGCGCATAATATCAAGAGATGTTTTCCGTTTATCCCTAAGTTCAGCAAAAACGACGAGCATATCTATGTCGCTCTGCTGATCTGCGCCCCACGTGCCTGTGAGCCGAAGAGAATAATTTGCAAGGGGTCAAAGTCTTGTACAATTCGCTCTGTCATAATTGAGATAAATTCGTTCTTCACTGCCTGCTCCCTTTATCCACGTTTTTTGAAAACTCAAAATGTCCTTCCTGTTATTATAGCAGAATTCACATGAAAAAACAAAAATGGACGCAAGCCAGCGTAACCGTCGTCGATATGCAATTGCAGGACGCTGGAAATCTTCTCAAATGCCAGCATACTACGCAAAAGCCGAGTTAGCCGCCGTGGCACTATCGCAAGATTCAAAGACGGAAAGCGATAATCTCAATTTCCATATAGTGCCGACCCACCGATAAAACGCACGGAATTGCCCCTCCAATCCCCTTACAATAACTCAACTTGCTACCTATATGAGTTTAGAATGACGGCGGCCGTTTTTCATCAAGAATCGTTAGGTATTGCGAAAAATTCATAGCATTTTGTGTCATTTTCGGCATGAATTTGCACAGGCTAACAGTTTCCTATGCTACAAAGTGGCAACTTAGGTTACAATAGTGAAAAAATCCTATATATCTTTTATTTTTTCACTTTATGCAACTTTTTGTCGAAAAAAAGTGTCTTTAAGATTAAAATGATGTGATTATATATCCTGTGGTATTGCACAAAGTCCAAGACTTAGATTTCATTAGAACGCTTTGGGGATGCAAATACGGTCCGATTTGTTCATCAGGAGGAAGCTTCATGGAAAGAGAAAACGATGTTCAGTTGATTCACGATACTTTGTCAGGGAACGACATAGCATTTAACACCTTGGTCCAGAAATACCAAAAAAGTGTTCATGCGCTCGCTTGGCGGAAGATTGGCGATTTTCATTACGCTGAAGAGATTACCCAAGACACCTTCCTTCGAGCGTATAAAAAGCTTTCTACGCTTAAAAATCCAAACCAATTTTCTGGATGGCTCTATGTTATTGCGAATCGGCTTTGCCTAAATTGGATACGAAAACAGAAACCTGCGATACAGTCGTTGGAAAATACCTCTGTGATGGAGTTAGAGCAATCAGCTTACACAAATTATGTCTTGGAAGCGCGTGAGGCAGAAATGGATGAACATCGCTATGAGATCGTCAAAAAACTTCTGGAAAAATTGCCCGAGAGCGAGCGGACGGTGATGACACTCTACTATCTCGGTGAAATGACAGCGATGGAGATTGGCAAATTCCTCGGTGTGTCGGTGAACACGATTAGGAGTCGACTGCATCGGGCGAGAAAGCGATTACAAGACGCTCAGGAACTCCTAATTCAAGAAGTTCTCGGCGGCATGCCAATCCCAGCGAGTCTTACTGAGAACATTATACGACAAGTCGCCGATATAAAAATCACACCGCAACCGATGCCGAAACCTTTCATCCCATGGCTCGCTTTCGGCACGAGTATGCTTCTAATCGCCTTACTGTTCGGTACAAGCGATCAATACCTGACACGGTTTCAGGAACCCTATAGTTTTGAGGCGCAGTCTGAACCTACTATCGAAATAGTTGACGCACCTATCCTTTTTGAGGCTGACGTAAAACCAGCGGTGCGAAATCAAGTTGGTCGTGTTGCTGGCACCAGTAAAAGCAGCAGTACAGGCTTACAGGTCTCTGAAACGATCACAACATCGGATGCACTGGTGTCTTCAGAGACTGCTAATGTTGAAACATGGATGCCCGATTCAGCATTGCGCGCCGCAGTTCGGAAGGAACTTGCACTTCCTGCAACTGCTCCGTTGACAAAGGATATGCTGCAAGGGCTGCGACGCCTAAGAACGGGTGGAACAGGTATTACTGATATAAAGGGGCTGGAATTCGCTCATAAGATAGTGTCCTTAAGTTTTGGCAACGGGGGCAATTATATCACCGACTTGACGCCGCTCGCTTCGCTCACCACTCTGATGTATCTCAATGTAAGTGGTAATCAGATAACCGACGTATCTCCACTCCGTTCATTGACTTCCCTTATCCATCTGAATTTAGCGAACAATCACGTAAGCGATTTAAGACCGCTTGCAAATCTGATAAGCTTAGAAACCTTAGACCTTTTTGATAACAAAGTTGAAAGCGTTGTGCCGTTGTCAGGTTTGAAGAACCTAAACCAGCTGATCCTCACACACAATCGCATCGAAGACATCGATCCACTTTCCGGACTGATGAACTTGCGAACGCTGTGGATCAAGGAAAATCCGATAAGAAATTTAAGTCCGCTCTTAGGATTGAATCTTACAGATGTTAAATACGATGTTGCTCTGGAACCAACAGAACAAACACACGCCACTGAGGCACGGATGTCCGACGCTGTGTCGCGGACAACGGTGCGAGGGGATCTCGGACTACTATCCGGCGTTTCCTCTATGAAGAAGAATGGACCAGGTTTAGAGCGACAAAATGAGGATCACAAAGACAGCAATAGCATTAGTAACCCAGAGTTAACGACGAGTCTTAGCACACGCCACTTTGGGAACAATCCAACAGTAGACTCACATCCGCTGGCGAATTTGACACAAGTGGAAGATCTACATTTCTGGCACGTCCGCGTAAATTCTACAAATTATGACTGGCACCCATCGACAAATCTCATCAACTTAGAAATGGCGCCTCAGGAGGCGACCAGTGTTTTTAATATCCGTCGGCTTGTGGAGCCGAAGAAACCTAATTTTTTATATGTTGTAAACAGCCATATCAAGGACACCCATCCGCTTGAGGGACTGAAAATCTTGCATCAGTTGTGGATTAAGGGGAATTGGGTAAGTGATGCCGATCCACCCACGGGGTTAAATCTCACGAAATATGAGTGGGTGAGTGAGTGAAGTCTCCTACTGAACCCGAGTATCCTTCCTTCAAAAGGGAAAAAGTGAAAAAGCAAGATGACACAAGATGTGCAGTTCATACCTATACACTTTCAGCAGAAACGCTAAGGAGAATCAACCTATGAAACGGACAATCCTCTTTCTCTTTTGCCTTTTCAGTGCCGATTTAACGAATCCAAACATTAATTCGGTCTTTGCAAAAGCACCGACAACTCCCAAGATCGCATTTTCATCTACACGTGACGGTAACTCAGAAATTTATATTATGAACCCTGATGGGAGTGATCTGGTGAACTTAACCCGTGATCCTGCACGAGATCATAATCCTATCTGGTCACCCACAGGCGAGCATATTGTTTTTAACTCCGATCGCGACGGCGAGCGGGACATTTACATTATGGACGCCAACGGGAAGAATGTACGGAAGGTTTTCAGAAAATCTGCCTATAGAGAATACCCCGTCTGGTCGCCCGATGGGGAATCGATTGCTTATACGCAGCCTTGGGCTATCTATGTCGCCTCCATTGATGGAGACGATGTCCAGCAAATCGCCCAAACAGGTTGGCTTGGAGGAAGTCCGGCGTGGTCTCCGGACGGAACACACATCCTTTTTACCTTGACACAAGCCATACATCCAGGAAGCTACCAATTCCAACTTGTTAACCTAAGGACCAGAGCCCAGAAAACAATCCATCCTGAAGCCTGGCTACGCATGCTTGATGCGGCATGGTCCCCGGACGGAGAGAAAATCGCTTTTGCCCATATACCAATCCTCCGAAAAGATGTTCATAAAGGGACAATCTATATGATGGATCGCTTTGGTAAAGAACTCCGTCAGGTTGTTCCCGTTGGGCGTTCGAGAGCGTCCATGCCTGTATGGTCTCCAGATGGAACGGAACTCCTGTATCAACGACTCGATGGCGATCATACCCAACTCTTTAAAATTAATCTACATACGGGTATCAGCCAAAAACTCACCCGACGCGGTATTAATTACGCCGCGGATTGGTTTGATCCTGCGACGTTACCTGTCCAACCTCAGGCAGACTTGCTAACGACGACATGGGGTCAATTAAAACAGAAATAATACCCTCTTAAACCGTACGCTCACAAATAGTGTTGGGCGAGGCGGGGAATGCCATAAGGCATTCATACCGTTGATTGGGTGCCTCGCCTGCCTTCCCCACCTTTTCAGTTGTCCATTTCCATATCCACAGAAGAGTTGCTTTAAACTCCTAAAAGCTATATAATATGGCGAGATTGAGTATTTTTTCTATATTCACACGCCGGGAAAGAATAGAGGCACATCATGAAAATGCGTTTGGCTTTAGGCATCCTGATGTTAACGGCACTATCAGTAATCAAGGTCGTCAATCTCGCAGCAGATGGAACTTGGCAACAGAAAGCAAACATGCCAACGCCCCGATCAGGATTTACCACGTGTGTCGTCAACGGGAAAATATTCGCAATCGGGGGCTATGTTGACGGACTCGGAGACTTGTCCCTCCCAACCGTCGAAGTGTACGACCCGAAAACCGATACGTGGGAACGAAAGGCTGATATGCCAACACCTCGCACTGACGCGGCGACCTCGGTTGTAGATGGAAAAATCTACGCGATTGGTGGAACAGCGCTGAATCGATTTGAGGTTGATGTCCTTCTGCCAAATAATGAGGTGATAAGGCTCCGAAGGTGGAAGCCTGAAGACCTGCCAACCGTCGAAATGTATGACCCGGATACTGACACATGGACACCGAGAGCCGATATGCCTACACCCAGAAACACCAGCACGTGTGTCGTGGACGGGAAAATATTCGCAATCGGTGGGACATCAGACAAGATAAAATCGTTTCGTTTAGACACTGTGGAGGTGTATGATCCAGGGACTGACACGTGGGCAAAAGGGAAAAACATGAACCATGCGCGTGCTGGTGCCGCAGTCAACGTTGTTGACGGAAAGATTTACGTCATGGGTGGCACGGGATTGCCCCTGATTATAAATCATCCGGGTCCTTTTCTTTCCAGTATTGAAGTCTATGACTCGAAAAGAAAGCATTGGCGCGAAATAGGAGATATGCCTACCGCAAAATCGGGGCATACCGCAAGTGTCATCAACGGAAAAATTTATGTAATAGGTGGTTATTTTTGGAATCGGGGGCAGCGGACGACAGATTTTAAAACAATAGAAATCTACCACCCTCGAACCCGTCGTTGGACACAGAAATCTGACATGTCTGTAGCCAGGATCGGCCATAAGGCTGAGGTTATAAATGGGGATATCTACATTTTTAGCGACGCAAGCCATAATGATGTTCCATTTACAACTGTTGAGGTCTACAACACAGAAGAACGCCAAGGTGTTAATCCAGTCGATAAACTTCTCAAGACATGGGGAGTGATTAAAAAGGTTGACAGACACCATCGCTAAAGCAGGTTTGATTGCTTACACACATTTTACGCATTAAGAGATGGAGATTCGGATGAAAGTTGTAGCCAAATTCGGACCCGAAAGTGCGGGATTAATTGACAAACCAGACCCGGTTGCTAAGGGTGAGTTCGTCGTCGTCAAAATTCATTCAGCACCCATGTGCACAGAATACAAAAGCTTCAAAAATGAAGGTGAGAGCGACAGCTTCGGACATGAAGCCGCTGGTGAAGTCGTAGAAATCGCACAAGAGGGCACTGTCAAAGTAGGCGATCGCGTTGTTGTGATGCCACACTACCCGTGTGGAAAGTGTCATCTCTGCTTAACAGGCGAATATGCACACTGTCAGAACGACAATCAACCCCCAAATGTGCCTGAACAGCCGGGTATGACGGCGACTTATGCGCAGTACATCCTTAAATATGACTGGCAACTGATCCCGATTCCAGAAGGCGTCTCCTATCATCACGCTGGAATGGCATGTTGTGGACTTGGATCGACGTCTAATGCCATGCGATTGATGGACGTCAATGCCTTTGATACTGTCTTAATCACAGGAATGGGACCTGTTGGGCTTGGCGGTGTGATTAATGCCGTGTATAGAGACGCTCATGTCATCGTTGTTGAAAGCCACCCGTATCGCGCAGCCCTCGCGAAAAAACTCGGTGCCGCAGCAGTCGTCAACCCACAAGATGCAGATGCCACCGATCAGATTCGGGACCTGACGGACGGTAGAGGTGTTGATAAAGGCGTGGAATGCTCAGGGGCTTCCGCAGCCGTCCAATTATTGATTGATGCAACACGCGCGAAGGGACATATTTCACTGATTGGTGGAATTCGTGAAGTGACAATTCAAGCGGGCGATATTATCAATAAAGGCTTGACCTTACATGGTACCCGGCATTACAACCTCGCAGATACACCTGCTATGATACGGATGATTACACAAGTGAAGGAGCAGCTGGATACATTCATCACGCACACCTTCCCTATGAGCAGCATTCAGGAGGCGTGGGCGTTGCAGTGTACGAATAATTGTGGAAAAGTTGTTCTTGATCCGTGGGTGTGAAAATTAAGCAGGCTTGCTTTAACAAAGGGAGATCCTATGAATTCTAATACAGAAAATATGCCTCTCTCAACACCGCTCGACATCCGCCGGGGTCTTACAAGCGCAGGTGATGTCTCTTTTCCGTTGCGTTGGGGTATCCTCGGTGCTGGTAATATTTCGGCACAGTGGGTATGGGCTTTACACGCCTGCGAAGGGGCAACTGTGAGTGCTGTGGCAGCACGAGACCTTGACCGAGCAAAAGAATTCGCAAGGCAGTACGGGGTTGGCACTGCGTATGGAGACTACAGGGAAATGGTCGCAGCTGACGATGTAGATATTGTATACATTGGGACGATTAACCCACTGCATAAGGAGCACACCCTTCTCGCAATTGAAGCAGGCAAACATGTACTCTGCGAGAAACCACTCACTATAAATCTTTCCGATGCCCAAGAGATGTACACCGCAGCCGAAGAGAAAGACGTAATGATGCAAGACGGTATGTGGACCCGTTTTTTTCCAGCGGTAGAGCATGCCCGCACCGCAATTGAGGCAGGCACCATCGGTGAGGTCGTCCTAACGCAGTCAGACTTCATCGACCCGATCTATACCATCCAAGCAGCACCACTTGCCTTCGGTGCGTCAGCAGTACCGAAGGGGGTTACCGCCATAGGAGAGCGTACTGGTGGCGCAATCGTGGATTATGGCAGCGACAAGTATGCCGTGTTTACATTTCCACCACGTAGCTCTGAGTTCGCTGAAGTGACAGAGCTTGTCGGAACAGAGGGACGCATCACGCTTGAACGACCAGGACACTGTCCGACGCGCATCTCTATTCGGATTCCACCGCCAAACGGTGTGCCTTCGCAGTACAGGACAAGAAATGCACCTGCCCCGCTGCACTACTTCGAGTACCCTCTACCCGGATCTGTAGCAATGGGGAGATCGTCTCCTAACCAGCACGGTTTTCTCTACCAAGCCGAAGCAGTCCACCGATGTCTTGCTGCCGGTTTACGTCAATGTCCACAATACGACAAGCAGGAATCACTGCACGCAATGAACGTCTTGACGGAAATCAACAAAGCAAGGCAAATATCACGCGAATTGTAGGGTATCAGACCCCGGTTTACCAGTTGTCAAGCGTGCTGCTTACTTCTCTAACCAAGCAGATGCCTTTCCGTCGGCATGAGTCTCAGGCACCTCGGCTTTGAACCTCGCTTTCCTTGCCTCGCGGTCGGTGTCCTCATCGAATAAAGCAAGTAGACGCACTTCAATAGTCTCACGCAACGGGGCATCCTCTGGGGTCGTCGGATCGTTTATTGCACCGTGGAACGCTGTCCGCATGTTTGACTTTTCTTGACGCGTGTCGTACTGTTTGAAAATCAGTGTCTCTTGCGGTGTCATTCGCGGGAAGTAATACCAGCGTTGGTTCGGACTATGTACGAGTCGTAAGCTGACAAGCCGTCTCGGTGTTTCAGTCTGAGACCAAGCATCGGCGGCAATTATATCCTCTGTCGAAACCGTAGCCATATCACAAATGGCGAGCGGCATGACAAAAATATCCTGCTCCAGATTGGTGCTACGCCACACATTATACATCTGAAAATGCCTTCCATCGGCAATCTTTTCAAACCCATCTTCAGAGTAGGGGCTAACATCCGCATGGATACCACCATAAGTTCCTTCACTGCCGTTTGCGGTCGGTTTGTTGCCGCGAGGGTGACCTTCAGGGAGTCCACCGAACCCATTTCGATACTGGTGTTGCAGCAGCCGCGTTTCACTGCAACCTGTAAGTGCCGTAATAAGGTCAGAACACTCCTTGTAGAAGTCTGTTGTCACGGTATCCTGATTGTGCAGATTTTTCACTTGTGTGCCCGTGTCTACCAATTGAAAGCCATTTGCTTCAAGGTTTGGAGGCGGCTGCAACAAACGACCGTTGTAAACCTTGATTGACTCCCTTACATACATACTTTTCCGTTCGTCGAGATCTTCAACCCATTCGGGTGGTGGCATTCGGGTGCCGCGGTATCTTCCGTTCGCGAAACTGCCAGTCGACTCCACGAAAGGTAGTGCTTCTCGTTGTGGCATTGGTGTTCTCCTTTGTGTTGGGAGTTTTTAATTATACCTTAGGGAAGAACGACGCAATTAGAGATTTAACGGTTCTTTCATAAAGTCCGCCCGCGCCGTCGTTGCGTGCTGCGTTTTTGATACTAATTTTTAAGAAATTATTCCGACACATTTTCTGACATGATACGATAGCCCCAATTTGCTGTCAACAGCAAATTAGATACAAAATATCTCTTGACACTTTTTTTCGTTTAATCCATACTAAAGTTATACAAAGTTAACCAAATTTGCGATGTTTTTCTGCTTCGTTATATCAAGGGTTATATTATATGAGTAAACCAAACATAGTCTATATCCATTCACACGACACAGGTCGATATGTTCAACCCTATGGACATGCAATTCCAACGCCCAACATACAAAAACTCGCCGAAGAGGGGGTTGTGTTCCGAAACTCTTTTTGTGCCAACCCAACCTGTTCGCCATCCCGCGCTGCACTGCTCACTGGACAATACGCGCATAGCTGCGGCATGGGCGGCTTGGCAAACCGCGGATGGAGTCTTCCGGTTCCAGAACATCTCATAACCTATACTTTGAATCAAGCTGGCTACACCACCGCTTTGGCTGGATTCCAGCACGTCGTCCGAGACCTCAAGGAGACTGGATACCAACATCTTCTATCCGAAGGCAGAGTGAGGGCAGGCGCAGAAGAACGGGCACGAAACTTCATCGCTGAGAACCACGATGTTCCTTTCTTTTTGGATGTCGGGTTCGGTGAAACACATCGCAGAGGAAAAGGATTTGACCCTCCCCCGGATGGAGAACCGAAAACCGACCCGCGCTATGTAAAACCACCCGCCCCATTCCCCGATACACCTGTAACACGGCAAGATATGGCGGAATACATAGACGCAGCCCGGACACTGGATAGGAAAATGGGGGTCGTGTTTGACGCTTTGGAAGAAAATGGTATCGCCGAGAATACACTTGTAATTTGTACGACCGATCACGGGCTTGCATTCCCTAATATGAAATGCCACCTCACTGACCACGGTATCGGTGTGATGTTAATTGTTCGCGGTCCCGGCGGTTTTAGTGGAGGGCAAGTTGTAGATGGGTTAGTCAGTCAGGTTGATCTCTTCCCGACAATCTGCGCATTGGCAGACATTGAAGCACCGGCGTGGCTGCAAGGTAATTCGCTTCTTCCCTTAGTGAACGGCGAGGCAGAAGACGTTCGAGACGCTATCTTTGCTGAAGTCAACTATCACTGCTGTTACGAGCCACAACGTGCCATCCGAACCAAACGGTGGAAATATATCAGACGCTATGACAACGCCGAGAGATGGGCACTCCCCAATTGCGACGACAGTATTAGTAAAACGTTAATGATGGAACACGGTTGGGGGGACCAACCCGTTGAATCAGAACGGTTGTATGATGTCGTGTTTGACCCATCGGAGGCGCACAACCTCGCTGAGAATTCGGACTATGCGGACGTTTTAGCCGAGATGCGGGAGCTTTTGGAACAGTGGCGTGCTGAGACAGACGATCCAGTGAGTGAAAACCAGATTATGGAACCACCGGATACTGCTGTGTCAAATGATCCAACGGATATATCACCGGGTGATAAACACTATCCTGCACGTGAGATGGTGTAAGGCGGACGGGCACGGGGCCCGTCCGAACAGCAATAGTGTGGGCTGCCTACAACCGTTTCCCAGCCCACAGTGCCCCTCGACAGATAACTGTCTGAAAGCTCGGATTCTCAAGCACTGCCAGGTCGTGTCCCAGGGCGAAATAGAAAACCCTACCCTCGCCATACGTGTGGTGGAACGCCATAACATGCGTCTCATCTTTTGTGTGATCATAAGCGGACATCAAATGATGTGATGTGGTCGGGTTGTGCTTTAGGTAGTAAAGTTCATCCGTGACCTCAAAATCGGCTAATCCTTCAGTGATGGGATGCTCATTATCGCTCACGTTAACTTTGAAATCCATATACGGGCTATGTCCATCAAAGAATCCATTGAGCATACCGTGGTAGCCTTCGGATTCTCTAAACGAAGCAGCCGCTGTGTGCAATCCAAAAAATCCACCACCCGCTCGGATATAGCTGAGCAAACCTTCTTCCTGTGCTGGTGAAAGGTCCCCAACATCTGTATAGAAAAGCACGGTGTCATATCCACCAAGTCCGTCAGCAAGTACATCGTAGTCTTGCGAGAAGTCCGCTTCAATCTCACCGGTATCGTTAACCATTGATGTCAGGATCTGTCCGTTACCGGCGTGATCGTGGTAGATACCTTCCGTTCCGACAAATATAAGCACTTTAAGTGTTTCCATCTTTATCTTTTTCCTATTATTGATTATCATTAGGGCAGGGGCTTAGGTTACCAATTATCAATTTTCAATATAAGACGAACCTTGGTTTAAATAGGGCTATTTAGTTTTAAAAGTGGTAGGCACACGCCGTGTGCCGTAACAGGTGTAACTCGGACGTTTTACCAGTTTTTGCTTCACATAAGTAAACCAAAACGAACCCTGAAATCAAAAACTAAATGCCCTATGGTTTAAAGACAATTCTCTTTAACTGACAACTGACAACTAATAACTGACAACTAATCGTTGGGCAACACGAGAACTTTAACAGACCCGTGCTCATCACGTCCTGCGGCAACAGCAAATGCCTCGGGGACATGGTCTAAATCGAATTTGTGTGTAACCAATGGATTTGGGTCAAGTTTACCTGCAGCGAGCAGATCAATAGCGATTTGGAACTCCGTTTTTCCCCCGCGTCTGCCGTAACAGAACGACCAGACTACCGTAAGCTCTCGACTCCGTGCGAACCGTTCTGAAAAACTCAGCGGCGTACGATGTCCACCTACCATACAAACGGTACCGCGCTTCGCTGCGATCTCCGTCGCCTGCCCCAGTGTATTCGCCGTACCACCGACCGCTTCAAAGACAACATCCGCACCTCTGCCATCGCTCCATTCCATAATAGCCTCAACAGCATCCGTTTTATCCACATTAATAGGGACAGCTCCCACCGCTTCGTGGGCAATCTGTATGGGACCATCCGGTTTTCCAAGCATAGCAATAGAGGTCGCTCCTGCAACATCTGCTACCTGTGCAATCGTCAATCCGACCGGACCACTGCCAATAATGGCGACGCGATCGCCTGGAGATACCATCGCCCTGTTGATCGCATGAACCGCCACGGCATAGACTTCCGCCAGCGCGCCTCCCTCAGCAGAGACGCTATCTGGAAGGGAATAGACATTTGGTATCTTAGCCGCCATAAACTCCGCAAAACCGCCGCCACCGTGTCGGAGGTTCACGCAAATATTATAGTATCCGTTATAGCACTCCGGACAGTCGTTACACGGCGTAATTGGTTCAACCGCCACGCGGTCACCTTTCCCATAGCCTGTAACGTCCCTGCCTATATCAATAATTTCGCCCATCAACTCATGCCCGCCAATACGCGGGGATAAGGGTTTCTCCGGTTGATGGTGGTATCCGTGTAGATCACTGCCACAGATTCCAGCCGCTTCTACCTGTACCAAGACTTGTCCTTTTTCAGGGGTTGGATCTGGTACCGTTTCGACTCTTATATCTTTTCCGCCGTAAAATTGTGCCGCTTTCACAATCGCTTCCTCCACTGAAAAGTATCCGAGTAAATCTATCGTGTCTTGATTGATCCCCAACTGAGCGTGAGCAGACCGGTTGGGTCAACTGTCAATCCTTCTTCCATTGCTTCTACAACTTCGTCTGCGGTGAGTGTTGCGTCGTAGATGCGGATGTCATCGATGACACCCTCGTAATCGACACCACCGGGCCAGCCGCTCGTGAAGCCAATCTGCCAAGTGTTCCCTTTAATGTCTGCCCCGCCGTTATAGCCCATGTGATGGACGCCCTCGACACCATCAACGTAGATATGCCCTCCAAGCCCTTTCAACTCCCACGTCACAGCGACGTGATGCCATTTGCCGTCTGCGACATCTGTGTCGCCCCTAATCCAGTCACAACTATGACCAACCCATTCGACGGCTCCGGTCTTTCCGCCTTCCGAAGTTGCTGCATCGCCCACGTAAAAGAGTTTTTCATGAAAGTCGAGTTGCCGATCACCGTTGTTCTTGGTGATGAAACTAACGCTGGTTGTGCTGGTTTTTATCCAAGCCGTAATTGAAAAGTCTGCAGCACCCGTTTCTGTAATCCAAGCGTCGATAGCCACGAAGTCGTCGCCATCAAATTCCAGGGCACTGCCTGAAATACCCGCTACCCACTGTGGATCACCTTTGCCGAATTCACCGTCGTGACCTTTGCCGGAACTGTCTTTGATGGTGTTGCCTGCGCCTTCATTAAGCTGCCAGTGCGCTACCAATCCGCCTGTTGCATCAATGGACTGTCCAAAAAGGAAACATACTGTTGCCAAAAAGACAGTGAAATGGCGTATGTGTTTGAAATTAATAACTTTGGTGAGTATCATCCGTTTCCCTCCTGTCCGTTTCTTATGTATGGCATGATTATAGTCTGATATGGAAAAAGAGTCAACTTGTGTATATATTGTCGTTTATCCAACCCCCTAATAAATCAGAATCAACGGTATGAATGCCTGGTGGCATTCCCCGCCCTTATCAGGGTGACTGGAGAATTTATATTGTGAAGAAAGTCTAAGTCTGATACCTCAAAAAAGGTGTAAATGCCTTTACGTGTAGCAGAAGCCATGCATCAACAGGATTGATTTCAGGAGGTATCACTGAAGTGAAAGTGGGAAGGAAGATTAAAATAATTATCGGTGTTGTTGTCATTCTCGTTGTCGGATTCATTGGGTTTCGGGTACTGAAGGTTGAATCGCCTGACGTAAAGATAATAAAACCCGTAACGATGTCAGAGGGACAGAGAATCACGACGTCTCCGTTTGTTGATCACACTTCTGATACAGTAACAGAGACACAACAGGAAGCGATAAACACTGGGTCTCCTGAGATAGAAACGACACCTCTTCCAGAAACCGTCCCTACGGCACAGAGCACAGATGATGAAATCAAGGAATTTCAAGAATGGGTTTCATCGATCCTTTCCGAAGAAGATGCACTTGAGGCAGGAGAACGGACGGATGTCAATGTAGAAGATGATGGGATCGATTACGATTTAGAGAGGTCCGTAATAAAATCCGTGATTGAAGAACAGTGGAAAAATAGCCTGGAAACTTTTGATATTGAAGGGTATATGTCGGCGATATGGGAAGATGACTTCTTCTATGTCAGCGATCTGGGCACACCCGATAATATGGATGATGATATCATATTCCGGGGCGGGCAGGAGGAGCGCGCGGGGGCATTGAACATGTTCGGTACATTTGATGATATTGAGTTGAGTCTCTATAGAAACGGAGATATTGAGTTCTTGAGTGAGACGGTTGCGATGGCTGACTATGATTACGGACTCAAACTTGTCTCTCCCGCGCATGGGGTATCCTATCCATCAGGACGTATGTTTTTTATTTTGGAGCTTCGAGAAGGTGCGGGATGGCGTATTCTCGAATGGTATGACTTTGCAACGCCGGATCCGAACAGATAGAGACAGGCAATAGTTATCAGTTATAAGTTGTCAGTGGCTCGTGTAATAGGAAAAATCGGTGCGGTTGCAAACCACACCTACCCAGGGAAGAGAAAACGGCGAGGTTGGAAAACCTCGCCTACCTTATTCTAAACGCCTCTTTAATCTAACGGGAATAGGGGGCGGCGGACGTTGTGGTATTCAAAATGTAATGGATTCACGGCGGTCAATCCGGGTGTATCGACCTCGATAATCTCGCCAGCAATGGGTTCGTAGGCGGCGCGGTAGGCGACTGCGGCTTTGACAACAATCATCCGCATTGATTTCGGGTCGATGCCGAGACTGTACAACTGCTGCAGACTAAATGGCGTTTGCCGTCTGCTTGTTAGCACAACTAACGAATCACCCAACGTAACGACGGCAGTTAGCCCTTGGTTGTGGTATCTCTGTCCACCGTGTCGGGGTTCCGTCTCGATATACTGACCGTCGTGGATAAGACGAACCTTGCCTCTGATTGCAACTGGGTCGCCGTGCATGTTGTCCATTTTTCCTCCGACTTGTAGTGAAACATCTCCGCCGACGCCTGCTTGAATGCAGCTTTCCACGGCTTCGGGATCGTAGACAACAACAACGAATCCTGATGCGTCTTGCTTTATCAATTCCGCTAAAATGAAGGTGCTATCTCCGGGTGAACCTCCCCCGATGTTGTCCCCCATTTCAACGAGAATAACCGGATGTTTTTCGCTGCTGATAGCTTGATTCACGGCTTGTGCTGCGTTTGGTAAATCAAGCGTGAGTTGATCGTGGATTCCCCACAGCATATCGGATAATCGGTCGGCTTCTTCTTGCGCGAGTTGCGGGTTGTTATCAGTGACGACGACGGCAGAGGGACCTACTTCGTGGACATCTGCGTACGGATACCCCAAGCCAACGCTGGCGGCGAGGACATTGGGGTCTTGTTCTAACGTTTTTGCGGCGTTTAGAATAGAGCGCATCGGATCAGCACTCGTGACGTGATACAGGATATTGAGAATCATCGGAGGTTTGCCGAGTGCTTGCGTTGGAGTGATACCGTCCTCGAGTATCCGCATTATTAACTGCGCAGCTTGCAATCCACGTTGCCGCTGATCGATATGTGGCGTTGTTTTATAGATGACGATTGCTGTTGATTCAGCGACCATCTGTTCAGAAACGTTGACGTGCTGGTCGAGCGTAACAACAATGGGTAGATCTCGACCGAAGGCATCGCGGAGTCGCCGTAGGACTTCACCATCTCCATCGGGGTAGCTTTCCGTGACCATTGCGCCGTGGAGTGCGAGGAGGAGGCCTTCATGTTTCGGGGCAGCTTTGAGGTGTTGGATTAATATTTCAGTGAGTCGGTTGAAGGCATCATCTGTCACGGGGCCTGCGGGCGTTGCGGAAGCCATGATAGTCGGGTAAACCGTATAGTTGTATTGCGAGGCGCCTTGTATAAACCCTGTCATTTCGTGATGGGTGTCTGCCCAAGCATCAAGTAGATATCTGCTGATGGTTTGAGAAAAGGCGGCGTAATCGGTGGGTGTCTCACAAAATGTATTCGATTCGTGCATGATACCGCCGATAGCGATTGTTGTCATGATGTGTTCCTTAATAGTTTTCAGTAGTCAGTTATCAGTTACCAGTGGTCAATTGTCAGAATCAGAATTTTCAGGATGATGAATCCTATGCTGGTTAACAGGCAATGAATTACCCTACTGCGAGCGAGCATTGGTTAAATGTAACAGCATCGATACAGTGGCGATATGGCAATTGACAGTTAAAAAGAGGTCGGGATTCGGAGATCCCTCCTACGTGTGTCCAAAAAAATGTGTTGACGGGGATGCTGGAGATAGTGTATCATTTAACCATGTTTATAGTAAAGTCGATATTTGTTCATAGGTATGACGTGGAGTCGGGATAGGACGCATGACGCAGAACGGGACTGGAAAAAACCGGATCGAGGAAGCGATAGAAGTCGCCGCTGAAGCCCATCAGGGTCAATATCGGAAAGGGACCCGTACGCCTTATATTACACACCCTTATGCTGTCGGACTCATCTTAATGGAAGCAGGATGCCCAGAAGCCATGATTGTTGCTGGTATCTTACACGACACGGTTGAGGATACCGATCTGACGTTGGAATTTATTCAAGAACATTTTGGTGCATACGTTGCGAACATCGTTGACGGATGCTCGGAGAATAAAGCGTTAAGGTGGCGAGCCCGTAAGACAGAACGGATCGAGGCATTAAGAAGTGCGAGTCCTGAAATCTGTACGGTAACATGTGCCGACAAGCTTCATAACCTAAGGACTATCATATCGGAGTATGACGTTATCGGTGACGCGATATGGGAGCGGTTTCACGGCGAGGTCGAAGACCAAGCATGGTATTATCGCAGCATTCTCGGTGCGATCTCTGAACGGGATGCGTCTTTACAAAAAAACGCGGAGTGTGTTACACTATCTAAACGTGATAGTGGTGTGGACGCCCAATCTGATGTGAAAGACACCATGCCTGAACAAGAGGCTTCTGACAGTGATAACACTCAGGAGCCGTCCCAAGCAGTAGATACTGTGAATCCTCAGCTTTTTCAACAATTTCAGCAAGCTGTAGCCTACCTATTTGAAGGAGTAGCCTCATGAAGATTGCGTACGCTTTTAGACGATGTGCATTGTACCCTTACAACGGCGCCGAATTCCCTACTGACGCCGCAAATCGAAAACAGTTTTTGAATAAAGTCAAAGAGGTTGGGTTTGAGGGGATTGAGCTTCCGGCAATGAACCTACCTGATCCTGAAGTTGCAAATCTTCGCTCGGAATTAGAAGATGCAGGCGTGCCGTGTGTCGCGATACGTGGTGGTGGTGGTGCGGCGCATCCTCGTGTTGCTGCTGCGAATAAGCAAAGCATGAAAAACGCCGTCCACTTTGCTTCTAAAGTTGGTGCGGGTGTTGTCAATTCTACGGTCACTACACCACCCCGCGATCCAAACGGGAAAGGGACATATCGTGGTGAACCTGTTTCCCAAGGTTCCAGTCGTCTGGCGACTAACGCCGACTATGAGCGGACGGCGAGTGCTGTAAGTGAAGTCGCCGGTGTTGCAGCGGATCTCGGTGTAGAGATCTCCATTGAAATCCATCAGAACTCGATCGCTGATAATAGTTGGTCGGCGCTGCACCTGCTTGAGTTGATTGATGCCCCGAACGTCGGCATAAACCCGGATTTGGGCAATATTTACTGGACTTACGACATTCCAGAAGAATCGTGTGAAGACGCGATTGCTGCGCTTGCACCGCATGTCAACTATTGGCACTGCAAGAGTCTCTATCGGGTACATATACCCGACTTGGAAACGGCTATCTACGTCCAGGCTCCACTGCCGGATGGTGAAATTGATTATCGTTTTGCGATTTCGGCATTAGTGGAGGTTAACTACAGCGGCTATTGTGCGATCGAAGGGGTTCGCTACGGCGACCAGTTCCTTCAAGATGGTCGGAGCGTAGCGTACGTAAAATCTGTCTTGGAAGATTTGAAGTAGGTATGACAGAATAGATATCGCCTTGATAGGATGGGTGCGGTTGAAAACCGCACCTACCAAATGCTGAAATTATGACGAAACAGAAGATTCGACTCACTGCGACCGTGAAATGTGCTGGATGAGCATCAAAGCTGGCTCCAGGGGAGCTTGCACACATTTTAGATAATATCCCCAAGTCCACGGATCCGAACCTCCTTGTCGGCACAGAAAACTCCGATGATGCCGGGATTTACCGTATTTCCGATGAACTTGCCCTTGTCAACACCGTGGACTACTTCACCCCTATTGTAGATGACCCGTATACATTTGGTGCGATTGCCGCGACGAACTCATTGAGCGATGTTTATAGCATGGGTGGCGTTCCCAAAACAGCGTTGAATATTACTTGCTGGCCCAAGGCTGATTTGGACTTATCGATCCTCGGTGAGATTGTCAAGGGTGGCACTGAAAAGGCGGTCGAAGCGGGTGCTGCGCTTGTCGGTGGACACACTGTAGATGCACCGGAACTGATGTACGGACTATCTGTAACCGGTATTGTGCACCCTGAGAAGTTCGTTAAAAACTATGGAGCACGTCCGGGAGATGTGCTCATTTTAACCAAAAATCTCGGCATCGGTATTCTCACCACAGGACTGAAATTTGATAAGATTAGTGATGCTGTCTTACCGCAGCTCGTTGAATCGATGACCCGACTCAACGCCTCGGCATCAGCGGTGATGCTGAAGTACGGTGCGAGTGCCTGCACAGACGTTACAGGCTACGGTTTGTTGGGGCACGCCTCGGAGATGGCAGCGGGTAATGATGCCCTCCTAAAGATTAACAGCAGTGCTGTTCCTTACTTTGCAGATGCCCCTGAACTTGTTGCACGAGACACCTACACCCAAGCCTATCTTGCGAATATGGCGTTCCTTGCGGATAAGGTCACGTTCCATACGGACAGTGAGGCGATGCGTCATATCTTAATGGAGGCGGAAACGTCTGGTGGTTTGCTGTTCTCATTACCTGCTGAGAATGCAGATGCCGCATTGGCGGAGCTTCATGCTGCTGATTGCCCGGAAGCTGCTGTTATCGGAGAAGTCTTAGAAGGACACACCGCGCATATTGAGGTGTTTTAATGGTTGTTGGTACAGTTTGCTCCGAATCAGAATCAACGGTATAAAGCCTATACAGGCTTTACCGGGGTATGAAGTCCGTGTGGACTTCCCCGCCTTTCAGTTGTCAGTTATTGGTTAAAGGGGTTTAAATTGACTGGAGCTGTTTCTTAACTAACAACTGATAACTGAAGACTGATCAGCAGTGCTCTGACCACCGAAAGCAATGACGTGGTCATTGCGTACTGATAATCGATAACTATAAAAAATGACAAAGACAGAACTTGCAAAACAGATTCGTGCCGTTTCGTATCTCACGGGCGAATTCAAACTCCGCTCTGGAAATATTAGTAACTTCTACTGGGATAAATACCGATTTGAAAGCAATCCTGCGTTGTTGACTGCAATTGCTAAGGAGATGGTAAAACTGCTTCCGTCAGGTTATGACGGTCTGGCAGGTTTGGAGTTAGGCGGTATTCCGCTGGCGACTGCGATCTCGCTTCAGACGGGTATGCCCTGCTTTTATGTGCGTAAGGAGGCGAAGGCCTACGGCACCTGCAACCTTATAGAAGGGGGTGCTGAGACGGGCAGGAACCTCGTCGTGATAGAAGATGTGATTACGACCGCGGGACAGGTTTGCACATCTATTGAACAGATTCGCGCTGCGGGGTACACGGTGGAACATGTTGTGGCGGTTATTGATCGACAGGCGGGAGGTGGAGAGAAAATCAGTGCGCTTGGTTGTTCGTTCGCGTCTGTTTTCACGCTTGAGGCATTGGAAGTGGTTGGCGATTGAAGAATTGCTGCAGTGGCGATTGAGGATTAGTGGATGGCGTTAAGAGTCGTGATTTCTGGATAGTGCTTACAAGCAGAAAGTAGCAGGGGAAATATGAAAATACTGTTTATCGGAGATATTGTTGGCAATCCGGGTAGAACGGCGACAACGCAATTTCTGAATGAACACCGGCACGAATATGATTTTATTGTTGCGAACGGAGAGAACGCAGCTGGCGGTAAAGGATTGACGTTTGAAATCGTGGATCAACTCTTGGCGTTAGGTGTCTCTGTTATTACGACGGGGAACCACGTCTGGGATAAGAAAGAGATTTTTGACTTTGTAGACACAACGCCACAACTTATACGTCCAGCAAACTACCCGACAGCGGTTCCTGGACGCGGTATGATGATTGCTACGTCAAACGACGGACAGACCCAACTCGGTGTCATCAACCTCGCTGGACAGATTTTCATGAACAGGTACACCAACCCGTTTCATGCCCTTAATGAAATTTTAGATAAAGTGCAAGCGATCACGCCGTATATTCTTCTCGACTTCCATGCAGAGGCGACATCGGAGAAGATCGCTATGGGGTGGCATTCCGATGGTAAGGTCAGTGCGGTGATTGGGACCCACACACATGTACAGACAGCAGATGCGCGTGTCCTCCCGCAAGGCACGGCTTACATCACGGATGTCGGCATGACCGGACCTTACGATTCAGTTATTGGGATGCGAACAAAAGATGTGCTCAACGGTTTTTTGACGATGATGCCTACCCGTTTCTCTGTGGCTAAAGATAACATCATACTTTGTGCTGTAGAGATAGAGTTGGAGGAAGGAACGGGAATGGCGGTGAGCATCACTCCGGTTCAACATAAATATTAAATACAGTCCGTAAACAGATATTGAAAGGTGGCGTTAGAGAGATATGCAGATGGATATGTTCGGATCGGCAAAGACCGTCCATAGTGTCAGTCAAATAACAGATCTCATAAAACGCCTGCTGGAGAAACAACCGTTATTTCAAAATCTGTGGGTTCGAGGACAGGTATCGAATCTGAGTCGTCCAGGTTCTGGTCATCTTTACCTCACGCTTAAGGATGAGAGAAACCAAATTAGTTGTGTGATTTGGCGAAGCAATGCAGCTCGCCTTCGGTTTCTGCCACGCGACGGTGAAGAGGTACTGGCAGGCGGGAAAATTGGGGTCTATGGTCCCCAAGGAAAATATCAGGTTACAGTGAGTACACTGGAACCTCTGGGAATTGGTGCCCTGCAGAGAGCCTTTGAAGAATTGAAACAGCAACTCACTCAGGAAGATTTGTTTAATCCGGTGCATAAAAAGCCGTTACCGGAATTGCCAAGGAAAATCGGTGTTGTCACGTCAGCGACAGGTGCAGCGTTTCAAGACATCTGCCAACAGTTATATAAGCGGTATCCTTTAGCCGAGGTCTTGCTGCATCCGACTTTGGTTCAAGGTGAGGAGGCACCAGAGGGGATTGCCAACGCGATTGAGGTGATGAATGAACGGGATGATATAGATGTGTTAATCGTGGGACGCGGTGGTGGTTCGATTGAAGATCTCTGGGCATTTAACGAAGAGATAGTGGCGCGTGCGATTTTTGCGTCTAAGATTCCAGTTGTGTCCGCTGTTGGACATGAAACAGATTATACAATTTCCGATATGGTCGCAGATCATCGGGCACCGACCCCTTCTGCAGCAATTGAGCATATAGTGCCGGATCAGGATGAACTCTTCTCAAAATTAGATGGGACTGAAGCGTGGCTGCATCGGGTGATGTCAGAGCAGATACAGACACACAAAACGCGTCTGGAGCAATTCGAGACAGGTCTCTCTCCAGGGCGTCGGAGGGACGCAATCAATCAACTTGCTCAAAGAGTCGATGATTTGGAAACTGCGTGCCGTACGAGTATGGGGCATCGGCTTGGTAATGTCGAACGCGATCTCTACGCGCTTGCTCAACGTCTGAATGCATTGAGTCCGTTGGCTACGTTGAAACGCGGGTATAGTGTCAGTCGGAAAATGGATGGTGAGGTGTTGACTACGACTAAACAGGTATCAGTGGACGACAGAATTGAAGTGCAATTGGCAGATGGACATCTTGCGTGTCGCGTTGAAGCACTCCGGGAGAGTGATTGAAGGGTTGTCAGCAATCAGTTAGCAGCAATCAGGAAGGTGTTGGGTTTCGCTTCTCTCAACCCAACCTACGAATCATCAATGAGGTTAGTAACCCCCTCCAGCGGCGATAAGTGCTTTTGGGACTTTTAAATAAAATGCATAATTATTTTTATACTTCATCATAGTTACATCATGCTTATGGAGGTGATATATGACTTTTGAGGAGAAGCTCTCGAAACTTTCACAGATCGTTGAACAGTTAGAGGAAGGCAACGATCTACCACTTGAGAACTCTCTTAAACTCTTTGAAGAGGGTATCGGCTTAGTCGCATCGTGCAGGCAGATGCTCGAAAACGCCGAGCAGCGGGTCGTCAATGTTCTCGAAATAGATAACTCTTAAAAATAGGAATCATAATATGCTTTTAGAAAAAATTAACAGTCCCGCGGATCTTAAAACACTTGAACTTGATGAACTGAAAACCCTTGCCGAGGAGATGCGTGCCTATCTATTGACAGTTCTCTCTGAACATCCGGGGCATTTTGCTCCGAACTTCGGGACTATCGAATTGGCGATAGCACTCCATACTATCTTCGATACACCGCGCGATAAATTGATATGGGATATTGGGCATCAAGCCTATCCACATAAGTTGCTGACCGGTAGAAGAGAGGAGTTCCCAACGCTGCGTCAAAGCGGGGGCATCAGTGGATTTCTCAGTAGAGCCGAGAGTGAATATGACGTTTTTGGTGCAGGACACTCCAGTACCTCTATCGCCGCAGCATTAGGAATCGCCACTGCCCGCGATCTCATCAATGAGACTTACAAAGTTGTCGCTATCATCGGTGATGGCGGTTTAACAGGCGGTATGGCGTTTGAAGCACTCAACGCTGCAGGTGATTTCAGAAATGACATGCTTGTGATCCTTAACGACAACAACATGTCTATCTCGGCGACTGTCGGTGCATTTTCAAAACACTTTCACAAAGTTACGAGTTCACCGCAATACAATTTCCTTCGCTCGAGTGCGAAAGGATTAATGAATATGATTTCGGCGGATGCCGGAGAGATAGCCCGTAAAATCGAGGCATCGTTGAAACCGGGAACACTCTTTGAGGAGTTTGGGTTTCGCTACTTCGGTCCGCTTGACGGAAACGACTTAGAGGCGTTGATACCGGTGTTGAAAGGCATCCGTAGACTTACAGGTCCTATTTTGCTTCATGTCGTAACTGAAAAAGGACGGGGTTACGCGCCTGCGGTAGAGGATCCCGTCGGATTCTATAGTGTTAGTGGTCCTTTTAACCTTAAAACAGGAAAGACGACCAAACCTAAGCCGGCAACACTTACCTATACAGAAGTCTTCAGTCAGACGCTGATTGAGTTAGCGAAACGCGATACACGTATTGTTGGTGTAACGGCAGCGATGCCGGGCGGAACGGGACTTGATAAATTTGCCGAAGTGTTCCCAAGTCGGTGTTTTGACATCGGATTGGCGGAACAGAGTGCTGTCACATTTGCGGGTGGACTTGCAGCGCAAGGGATGCGTCCAGTTGCTGCGATTTATTCCACTTTCCTCCAACGGAGTTATGACCAAGTGTTACACGATGTGTGTATTCAAAACCTGCCCGTGATTTTTGCGTTGGATAGAAGTGGACTTGTTGGTGCAGACGGTCCGACGCATCACGGTGTTTTCGATTTGGCGTATCTCCGTTCTATTCCAAACATGGTCGTGATGGCACCGAAAGATGAGAACGAATTACAGTCAATGGTGAAGACTGCGCTTGTTTATGAAGGCGGTCCCATTGCGTTCCGTTATCCGCGTGGTACTGGCATAGGTGTAAAGATGTCAACGGAACTACAGCCACTACCGATTGGGAAAAGCGAGATTGTCAGAGAGGGAGAGGACGTGCTGGTTATCGCTATTGGCAACCGCGTTTATCCGGCATTGGAAGCAGCACAGACGTTGGCGGATTCTGGAATTTCGGCGACGGTTCTTAATGCCCGATTTGTGAAGCCGTTGGATACTGAGACTATAGTCCCACTTGCTGAGCGCATTGGCAGGGTAATTACGGTTGAAGATGGTGTCGTGATGGGTGGTTTCGGGAGTGCGGTCTTGGAGGCACTGGCTGCAGCAGATATTACAGATGTCCAAGTTACGAATCTCGGTATCCCTGATGAGTTTATTGAGCACGGTGATGCCCAGCATCTCTACGCGTTGTGTCAGTGTGATGCGACTGCAATCGCTCGTGCTGCGAAAATGATGTTTAGATAATCGCAATTAGCAATTAGCAGATAGCAAGATGAAGTTCACCCGCTCTTTACGAATTGCGAAAAGCGAAGTGACCTAATAGCGAAAAGCGAACGTAGAAGATGCAACGGATAGATACCTTTTTGGTAGAACATCAATTCGTAGAGAGTCGGGAACAAGCGAAGCGTCTCATCCTTGCAGGCGCAGTGACCGTCAACGGCAATTCCAACATCAAGCCGAGTCAGCGTGTTCCGTCCGACGCGAAGGTCGTTGTGCAGGAACAACAGAAATACGTGAGTCGTGGTGGTTTCAAACTGGAAAAGGCGTTATCCACTTTCGACGTGGATGTACGAGATCGGGTTGCCCTGGATGTCGGTGCATCGACGGGAGGATTTACAGATTGTCTTCTCCAACACGGTGTGCGATTTGTCTATGCTGTTGATGTCGGCTATGGACAGTTTGCTTGGAAACTACGCACCCATCCACAGGTCCTACCCATTGAGAGAACGAACGTCCGGTATTTAACACAATCCCACTTAAAAACAGCGTCGTTGCGTGATAGCGAGAATTTTGTCTCTATTGTTGTGGTTGACGTCTCTTTCATTTCCCTGAGGACAGTGCTGCCGAGTGTTATTGCGCTTTTGACCCAGCAGGAGAGAGACGTGAAAACCGACTACGATATTATTGCGCTGCTCAAGCCACAGTTTGAAGCCGGAAAATCCCACGTTAAAAAGGGTGGGGTTGTGTCTGATAAGCAGGTACATATCCAGACGATCAACAACCTATGTGCTTTCGTTAGACAGAAACTTGGAGCAGCAGTGATGGGGCTGACCTATTCACCGATTCACACGGACATCGCCAATATCGAGTACTTACTTTGGCTCAAAATTGACAAGCGTTCTAAATTTGAGGCGTTTAAGCACTGCATGCCGTCCGAACAGGCGACAGTGGAAGTTGTAGAAGCTGCATATCGGCGGAAAGGCAGTCGGTAAGAATAGACACCCGAGAATCGCAATTAGCAATTAGCAGATAGCAGACAGCAAGATGAAGTCCACCTGCTCTTTACGAAGAGCGAAAAGCAAAGTAGAAAATGGAAAAATCTGATAGCAAGATTAAGCGGTTTTGGAGAACTGCCAACCTCATCAAAATATTTCTTTTTCTGGGCATAGTATGTGTCTGTGGTGTGTTTTTCTTTATCCGTTCGGATACTTTCCTAAATTGGGTAGAGGGGCGGCTTGAGACTGAACTCAAAAATCGGATAACAGAAGATTATACGGTAGACGTTGGGGAAATTAAAGGGAATATCTTAGGGAGTGTTACACTCAGTCGCCTTGCGATTTCTGAGAAAGAGGCACCGGACGCGCCCGTAATTTCCACAGGCAAAGTTATGCTCAAATACAATCTGTTTGGGCTTCTAACTCGAAGGTTTTCGGTAAAAACTCTGGTGGTCTCTGACGCACAGATTCACGCCGTGCGTAATGCCGACGGCGTCCTTAATCTCGCACAAATTTTTAAGCAGCCTTCAACGCAGGGTCTATCACAACAGGATTCATCACAATTCGACTTTGCCGCTGGACGGGTCGAATTAAATAGGGGCAGAATCGTTTATCTTGATACACAGCAGGATCTTCGTATTGCGATTGATGGCATTTCTGTTGGTGTGGATGGCGAACTCAACACGTGGGATCATAAAGGATGGTTTAGGATCGGTACTGGTAGTCTCACGTTCGACGGTGCCGAAATGCCAATTGACAATTTTAACGCCGATTTTGTCCTATTAGCGAACGGCAGTAGATTAAATACCCTTCAGCTCAAATTTGGTAACTCGGATTTAGAGGTCAAAGGTGGATTTACTCGCGGCGCGAATGCCACCTCTTGGGATGGGACGCTTGACCTGAAACTGGATGTCTCAGATGTCGATCAATTTTTCGGTGAATCGGTCGCCCTTAAAGGCGTAATGACAGCGAAACTAGTGGCGGAAGGCACAGATTCCACTTTAAACATTAAGACGCTCTCTGCGAATATGCCGACGTTTTCTGTCTTAAGAGCAGACGATGGTAGAGAGATTACGTTGGCGGAATTAGATGTTGGGGCGAATTTCAAGTATTCACCTACCCCAGTTTTCTCCCTAACGACCTTCAGTGCACAAATTGCCGATGGCACCTTAACTGGTGAAGGAAACGTTACTCTCGAAAATGCTCCAGACCGGAATTTACACACACAACTCCGACAACTGACACAGCATACATTTAACTACGTAGGGCAGTGGCATGCTACAGAGATACAACTCATACCGTTTCTATCAATGTTTGCCGAACTTCCCGAAAACCTCTCCGATGGCGTAGGACTCCTCTCAGGCACAGCGAAGGTCAGTGGAAAAAATGCCGACATCTCAAGTTTCGATCTCGATAGCGAGATAACTTTGACAGGGACTGTTCTTGACGAAGTCGTGCTTGAAGATTCAACCCTCAATTGCAGAATTGAGGGGGGTGTATTGAGGGCGAATGGAAACTTTGATGGGACTTTGATTGATATAACAGCCCCTTTCCCGTTGGGAGAACAGGACACTTTGGACATTCAGGCGTCGGGTATCAATTTCGAGAAAATAATGAAGATTGCCAACAGTTCGGATTTCGGAGGCATAGGCACATCATCTGCTCAATTATCATCGGATGGCAGGCTGAAAGGATTCCTGGAGGTGCCGGATGCCACGTTCAACGACATTCCAATTGGCGTTTTAACAGGCGACTTTCGCTATCAAGACGGTAGGGTATTTATTAAGAACGGCCTGCTAACGAAAAACACAATCAATCGCTCATCGCAAATCGCGGATAGCAAATCGCAAATCGCGAACAGCGAACAGCAAACAGCGATACGCGAAATAACACAATATGAGAGCCGGGCAACAATTAACGGGACTGTTAATGTTAAAGGTGATTTTCCGGCAGCGTTCAGCATTGTTGTGGAACCCGTCTATGTCCAACACTATCCAAGACTGTTGTTGGGCGCCGAATATCCGGTAGATGGCGAGATTAGAGGCGAACTGAAGTTGTATGGAACTCTCATACATCTTGATGGTGACGCGAATTTTAGCGTCACCGCGGGGGTGGCGTGGGGTATCCATTTAGACCCACTAATGCTCCGTCTGGAAATTGAGGATTATAATCTCAGTGTTCCGAACTTCAAGATAACCACCCGCGAACAGCGGGTTACGCTAAATGCAGCGGTAGCCTCCAACGGCGACTTTGATCTCCTCCTTGAAAACGAGGCACCTGTCCGCTTTGAAGAGATTGCCAAGGCAGCAAACATCCGCGATTTTCCATTTGAAGGTGAATTCGATGTGCGAGTTGTTGGGACTTTGAAAAAGCCTGAGCGCCTCGATTTGCGGGTTGAACTGGTTTTCTCGGATATAACCTATTTACACATGGATCGAGGTGCTAAGTATCTTCTCGGTGATGCCTATCTGCTGGGTAAACTCGTGGAGCGAAAACACACTACTGGAGCCCCTGATATTTACGATTTTCTGGGGGAAGGTTTTGATGGAACGAGTCGGATTCGTGGCATCGTTAGTATGGCGGTAGACAACCCCTATCGTTTCATAGTGGCGAGCGATGGAATTGAGGTCTCTCCGTTTCTGAGTATCTTACATCCGACGCTTGAGGCGGTTACAGGAACTGCTGATGGGAGCGTTTCAATAAGTGGAACGATAGCAGACTTGGCACCGGCAGAGTTTTCCGCTGAGCCTCGTAAAGAGACGGTATATCCTTATGATGTTGATATTTCCATTGCTACGAGCCAACTTCGCTATAGCAACTTGACAGGGCAAGAGACGCTGTTTACGAATGTGGAACCGATTCGCTTACATCTCAGAGACGACAAGTGGACGATTGAAAAACTTTCTTTAAGAACATTGGAAGATGCGTCCCCCTTTCTCGAGTTGGCAGGAGGCTTTGATGCTAAAACTGAGGAGATGAATCTCAGGGGCGGGTCTGATGGCTTCGCGCTGGTACCTTTTGGTCCGGCATTGGGGCTTCCACCTAATGCATTGCGGACCGGCACTGGTCGTTACGCTATGCATATAACTGGAACGCCTACACTCCCAATTGTCGCCTTAGACTGGTCGGTCCCGACCTTAACGTTGGAAACGGAAGTAGGGGATATCCATATCAGTGATGCGGGTGGTGGGATCGTCTATCAGGAGGAGTCTTTGCATTTTGAGGATTGTGCCTTCAAACTCTTCGGTAACGACGTAAGTGTGGATGGGTATATTGACGTTCAACCTGAGGAGGTCAACAGTTCGGCGTTACACCTCCGTGTTGATACAACCGCCTTGGATCTCACAACCTTACCAAACGCTGGTGACGAAATAACTGGAATGTTAGAAGCTTCAGTAGAGATAGGGGGCACGCTTGACAAACCGCATGCCATATTATACGCTGAAACACCAGCACAGCAACCGATCAACTTCACATCCTATGTTCCCTCCATCACCTTAGAGAGACTTCGTGTAGATATTTACGTCAATTCAGAATCTGTACATATTCAAACAGTTGAGGCGAACGGACTGATGGGGGACGGTCCTTACAGTGCACATGGAGAGGCACTATTTTCGCGCAAGGATACAGACACAATGCAGTTTGCGATTGAGGTGTCTGCATCACAAGTGGAAATTGGAGATTATGGTGTCGTTTCGGGATATGTTAAGCTTAGTGGTACAAGCTTAACATTAGACCAGATTACAGTGATTGGCGAAATAAATGAACTGGAACTTGATGATTACGATTTCCGTCTCATTAACAGCGCACCGCTCCAATTCAAATCTGATCCGAGATCTCGAGAGGAACGCCTCGTTGTGAGGATTCCCCTACAAATTACGTCTCCCACAATGGATACTGAGATGAATATTACTGTAGATGGCACGCTCGATGCTCCCACTATCACAGCAGAATGGGATGGTGCCTTCAATCAAAAAGAGTGGAAAGGAAAAATCGAATATAGTGATGAACAGATAAGGCTCACTAAAATAGCGTTAAAAGATGGCACCAATACGTTAACGCTCACAGGTGTTATTCCCTTTAATTTGGCATTCGCAGCAATGGACATCTCGGAACGGCATCTTGGAGAACCGATTAACCTGCATCTTCAGGGCAGTGAACTACCAATTGATTTTTTTCCCGGTGTTGATATGCTGTTTTCGGAGACAGACGGAACTATTGATATAGACTTGGCACTACAAGGCACAACCCGTACGCCTTATATGATGGGGAATGTGTTCCTTGAGGCATTGCAACTTGATTTACATAATTTTCACGAACCGATTCGGAATATGAAGTTGCAGTTAAGTGTCAGCGAGGATATGGTTGATATCAGGGATTTCCAATTTGACATGGGGGCGGGGTCCTGTGTGCTTCGAGAGGGACAATTGGCACTGAATGGATTAGTGCCTAAAGCACTCAGATTAACATCAATGCGGTTTGAACGGTTCCCACTTGGTTCAACAGTACAGGAAATGTTGTCTGGGGCTTCATCCGTTAATGGGGCAGGACAAGACATAATTGAGGATGTTGAAGGTCACCTAACAGCCAGACTTGAGTCCCTAATAGTACCTTTCAACAGTTTTTTTACAAGTGAAGCAGCTATACCCCTGCCACAGATTCATCAGATACCTTCACTTGTAGATTTTATGGCTGTTTCAACTGCGAATGTGTCAGTTGATAGTGTTCGTCTGGCTTTCAGGGCTTTAGATCGGTATTACGATTTCCAAAATCCCCAACCCGTGCCGATGGTTTTGAGTGGTGGAACTGTGACTTTAGCCAAGACATTCAGTCTCGAAAATCAGGAGACGTTCTCGATTAAACAGACCTTTAGCAGCGAGGACGCAAAACCGGAAGGGTTACTGGGAGACGATCGGACGATTGAAGGTAGGACAACGCTTAGTATTGATGCCGGAAGCAGTTGGCGGACAAATGGTGAATTTAATGTGGCGCTGCGCATTGCGAATTTCGATGTTTCTGCTATAACAGATGCCTGGCCTCTATCCTACAGGATGAATGGTGCCCTATCGGGAAGTCTACAGTTAAGCGGGACAAGCAAGGATCCGAAAATAACGCTACGGCGGCATACGCGGGATCCTGCTGAACTTTATCTGCACGATGTGCCGATTGATCTGCGATGGCGGATTCGGTATCAAAACGGGAAGTGGGAAATTTCAAAGAAACGCTATGTTGAAGTTACGTTCGGTGAAAACTTACTGACCTTCTCATGGACAATGCCCTATCAACTTGAGTTAATACCGTTTTTGAAGAGATTGCAAAAGTCGCCGGAGAAAGTTTGGCAGGAATTTCAACGGACGCCGATGGACGGTATTTTGGATATTATCGTAAAAGATCTCGACATGTTACCGCTTGTGGTAGGCGAACTTGGATCCGCAACAGGGACGGGCAATGTTCATGTTGAACTGACAGGCACGATTGAAACGCCACGCGCAATAGGGAGCATGTCTTTCAAGGATGTGGGACTTGAATTCCCAGATACAGGTATTCATGTTAAAGAGACGGTGGGTGAAATTCGGTTATCAGAAAAAGGAGCGAATGTTACAAAGTTTAATGGGAAGTTGAACGGTGGAACTTTTTCGATCAGAGGTAGTATTACAGCACCACCAGATAGACGGATATGGCAAACATCGCCGACGTTGGATCTATCGACCAGTATCACAGATGTGGTTTTTGAACAACTGGAGGCGTATCAGGCGAATCTTAATTCTGCCGAATTACGTCTGCACGGGAATTTGCTGCGTCCGTCCCTAACGGGCAATCTGAATATAGACAGCGGCTACTACCAGCAAAATTGGGAGAGTGTAAGAGATTGGCTCACGGGCGTTTCGATAAAAGAAGCGGATGTTGCGTTGGATTACCCAATTCTGCGCGATTTATATCTGGATGTGGATATCAATATTCCTGCTAATTTTCGTGTGCTCTCATCGATTACTGGTCCGACAGACATTGAAATTGCCTGCTTAGGTAAGCTTCTCGGTCCAATCAATCAACCTGTTTTCAGTGGGGACGTTTCGCTGCGGAGTGGAAGAGTAGGACTCATTTTACAGCCTTTTGAAATCATTGAAGGTTCCACAATTAGTAATCGGGATACCTTCAATTTTAATCCAGATCTGAACATTAGACTTCGGACCCCACAACGTATTCGTGGAGTGTTGCCGAGAGATGAGAGTATAGTAGACCTCCAAGTGCATGCTGCGCTCACCGGCGCCTTAAACAATCCGAATTTCACACTGAGTGCCCCGACTGCGACGACAGCCGAGGTACTCACACACGAGGATATTATAGAATTCCTTATCCGTAACACTTCGATTTCAAGAGCGTTTGGCGGATTTACGTTTAGTGTGCAGCGTCCCTTAGAAGAAGATGCCCGTTATTATGGTGAGTATCCGCTGAGCGAGAATATGTCCATTAAAATTGAGACCAATGATCAAGGGGAACACGGGATCGATTTTGAAATTAAGGGACGGTTTTAATGGTTGTTGGTTGTCAGGCAGTGAGCGAACTGTTAACCGATAACCAGTAAAGAATGCTTATGGACTGTGTAAATTACAGGACCTTAATAGATAGTGCGATTTGTCTCATGCTGATGCTCTGCTGTTTTCCCGGGAAATCTGTGGCGACGAGTGAGCCGCTGGATTCCAGTGTAGAACGTGTCGCGGAGATAGCGTATCGGATTAATACAGAGTTTGTAACATCAACCTCAGAACAACTCAACATTCTTAGAAACCAAACAGCAGTGCGTGTTGGTGATAGATTTTCTCGGTATGCTATTCAACAGAGCGTTAAAGCACTCTATGCAACACAGCAATATTCCCAAGTCCAAGTCTATGTCAAGGAAATTCCTGAGGGTCTTGCGCTAACTTATCGGCTGATTCCTTACGCTCGTATTAAAGAAATCGTTATCGCTGGCGTTCCAGATAGTGAATTCAGGGTCGCTATCAGCCAAGTCCTGAGATCCAGACCAGATGGAACGTACGTTCCAAAAATTGTTGAGACCGATATTAGCCGTATCAAGAACGTTTGCCAAGATTACGGCTATTTTGATGCCCATATCGCAATTGCCGATGCGATCCCGGAAGTAGAGAACCAACAATCAGAAAAGCAGCACTCGCCAAGTATCATATTAATGTATCAGATTAACTTGGGAGCGGCATCAACAATTAAGGAATTGCAAATTCGAGATAATGCTGCTATCCTAACGCGCCGACTGAAGGAAGCCTGCAGCTTTAGTCAACAGCATCCGATTTACAACAGATCTGCTGTGGATACCGATGTGGCATCGATGCAGGCACTTTATCGAGAAAGTGGCTACCCTAATGTTACTATCGTGCCGACCTTTTTTCGTGAAACGGGTGTGTTGCAATTTCAAATTAGTGAGGGCAAACAAGTTCAGTTTAGGTTTGTTTCGGATGTTGGGGAAGTACCCTTATCGCTTCAAGATGCGTTCAAAGAGGATATAATCTCCCTAATAAACACTTCCACTACTGCTGTGTGGGAACGCAGAATAAGATCCTATTTTAAAGCCTCAGGTTACCACGACACTACTGTTGATGAGAGAGTAGTGGATACCTCCGAAATCCAACTGACGATTAATCCTGGGATACGGTATATTGTCAGTAACGTCGATTTCATGGGCAATCGGGCGTTTTCGGATGCTGAACTACTACGAGAAATGACGATAAAGCCGATTGGCGGATTTCTACGGAATACGATTAGCATTCTACAGCGATTATTCCGACGAGAACAGAGACGTTTTTTTTATGAACAGGAGCTTGACACGGATGTACACCGTCTCAGTCTTTTATATGGGAAGGCGGGTTATCCAAAGGCGTCTATCAGGGCGACACTTGATAAACAGAATCCGAACAGTCAGACCATCGGTGAAGTGGGAATACATATTCTGATTGTTGAGGAACAAAAGGAGATAATTCACCGGTGCGACATCAGTGGAAATCAGGCCTTAGATACTAATATCCTCCTTAAACGCTTGCAAAATGAACTCCCACTCCCACAACCGAATACATCGCTAAAGCGGAATGTCTACCAAGATGAGATTCTGAAAGCCTATCGTGAGTCTGGATACATTGACGCAGTCGTTAATAATACATACATAGCAGAAACGGAAGCACCGGTTTTCCACGTGGTAGGCGATTTTTCGGCGTCTCTCACGGAAGGAAAATTCCCCTTGTCGATCCGAAATACGTTTAAAAAGCATAATCTTGCGCTTGAAGGCGTCGTCATAGCCACTAATATCGGTAACCGTTGGAGCCTTCAAGATTTTGAGGGCAATCCGCGCTATACACTCATACAACAGAAAACACATCTTGAGGTATTTGAACATGGTGTTCTTAATCTGACTGTGGTTACAGAAGGGGATCCGGTGGCATTTGGAAAATTCTATTTTGAAGGCGATACGGATGTGGTAAAACAACATGTGCTTGAACGGGAGGTCCGTCATCTTGAAGGGACGCTTTGGACATCAGAAAAGTTAAGCCGTGCTCAGCAAAGCCTATACAGTTTAGGGATTTTTCACGGTGTCCAAGTCGAGCGTATCAGACCTAAGCAGTTGACCGGTGAAAATGCGATAATGAGAGGGACAACGGAAGATCTTCCTTCGACTGCAACGAGTGGAGACAATCTATCTTTAAAAACCGACCCTGTTTTAATAAAAGTGGAAAAACAGAAGTCAGGGACATATAGTATTGGTGGTGGCTATAGTTTCGCAGAGGGACCGCGCTTAACAGGGGAATTGACGGATAGTAACTTTCTCTTTAAACGAAACATCCGAGGACGTTTGCGCGCTGGTGTGGGATGGCGAGATGAGTTGGGCTACCTCGTTAATGCCACGCTCACCAAACCGTGGCTAATTGGACGAACACGGGGCAGTCTGCAGTTATCTGGCAGAAAGTTAGAGATCGACGATTATGTTCGCGCACTGCAAGGGAGTTTCATCCTCAGCAGACGACTGTCTGAATCCAACCACGTTGATTTGCGATATAGTTATCGAGATTTGAACCAACCCGTTCCACCGTCCGTGCGAGACGTGTTAACAACGTTTCCTCTGCTTGAAGAAGGGGATCCGTTTCATACAACCGTGAGCAGTTTACAGTTTTCTTGGACTTACGACAGCCGCGTGCGGTATCTGAATCCTACAGGCGGTATGTTGAACGCGCTTACGCTTGAATACGCCGGTGGTTTCTTGCAAGGCGAAACCAGCTTCATTAAAATGACGGCGGACACACGGTACTACCGAAAACTTGTCGGTCTCTTACCAGTAACGGGTGGGGATACTGGACTGGTATTGGCGACGGCACTCCGGCTTGGTGTCACGACGGGGTTGCATTCAAATCGCCGCGCTGAACTCATCTCTTTTGAACGGTTTTGGGCGGGTGGCGGAACAACGATTCGAGGCTACGCGGAACGTTCTCTCGGTCCAGAGGATAGGACGGGAATCCATCGTGGTGATGTGCAATTTATTTTTAACACAGAATTGCGTTTTCCGATCTACGGGTTGCTTCGCGGTGCCCTCTTTTTTGATACCGGCAATGTCTGGGGTTCACTGGAGGATATCGATACATCAGCACCTCTGCCGTCATCTGTCGGTGCTGGGATTTATTTGGATTTGGGGGCACTTACTGCTGGCGTTGATTATGCTATCCCACTTGTGTCTGTTCCGACTGCGGATACGAGCCGAGTCCACCTGCGACTCGGTGGGACATTTTGATGAGCTGTCAGTTGTTAGGGCGGTGGCTATTCTGCTTCTCCGTAGGGTTTCCCTAAAGCGAGAGGTGCCTCGGCACGTCCGACAAAGCCTGCTAATACTGCTAAACAGAGTACGTAGGGCAACATCAAAAATACTTGATAGGGGATATCCCAACCGAGTGCCTGGAACCGTGCGTCGAGTGCTGTACCAAGGCCGAAAAGGAGAGCAGCACTACACGCTTTCACGGGGTGCCATTTTCCAAAGATAACAATCGCTAAAGCAATAAACCCACGCCCAACTGTCATTCCGGGTGTGAAATACGGGACATCCGCGAGGGAGAGATAACCGCCAGCAATACCTGCCATTGCCCCGGCGAATAATAGACATATTGTTCTCAGACGGAGAACGTTAGCACCAGCGGAAGCAATCGCCCTTGGGTGTTCACCACAGGCACGGACTCTGAGGCCCATCTGTGTGTGATAAAGAAAGAAATAGACACTCGGCACCAGTAGAAAAGCAATATAAACGAGAATATTATGTGAAAACAGTGCACGCCCGAAGATTGGTATCTGTGATAGCAGTGGGATGTCGATTTGCTGAAATGCTGGCACCCCTTTTGCAATCCCTGTTACGCCAAAAAGCCGCTGATAGATGACCTCTGTCAAGCCTAATGCCAAGAGTGTCATTGCTGTGCCGATGATGACCTGATCGCCACGGAGTCTTATCGCGCAGAGTGCAAAGAGTGCTGCGGCAACAAGTCCACCAAATCCTGCTATGAAGAGCCCACACCACGGTGCAATCATTGCGAACTCTGCCGTGTAGAACGAACCTACCATCCCGAAAAATGCGCCGAAGAGCATCATCCCTTCGATACCGATGTTAAGCACACCAGCACGCTGTGAGATAACTTCACCTAAAGCGGCGAGTAAAAGTGGGGTTGCCCCACGAATCGTTGCTGAAAGAATATCTTCAAACATTTTTATTTTGCCCTAACGGGAGTTGTCAGCATGTGTTAGCAAGGCACACTCCCGGATAAAATCCGCACTGCGCCGTTGTTGCAGTGCTGCCGCCCTTGGCTAAATTCCTAAACGGTTAACTGAGAACTGGGAACCATTACTTCTTGATCGACATTTTCTACATTGCTGTGAAATCGCCTGTGAATAAGGTAATATTTTAAATCTTTCCTACTCGGTAGGTGTAGATGCACGCTTACGGAAAAGTTGGATAGAACTATATCCAATAACGAAAAGCAAGATTGTCGCTTGCATTACCAATGTTACTTTATCAGAAATACCGACTTCCCGTTGCATACTATACGAACCCGTTGTCAATGCACCAAACAGGAGTGCCGCAGCGACCGTCACCACCGGATTCAGTTTTGCCAATAGGGCGACAGCAATCGCTGTGTAGCCGTATCCGGGGGAAAAGTTAAGGAATAGCCGACGGGTTAAAGCCGTCAATTCGATTGCACCACCGAGTCCTGCGATTGCCCCACTGATGAAAAAGACCCGAAGCGTGTTCTGCACAATCGAAATTCCTGCCGCTTCCGCTGCAGCCTCACCTTCTCCTACTGCGCGGAGTTGATACCCAAACGCTGTTCTAAAAAGAATGAATGTGAGGATAATCGCCAGAACCACGGCGATAACGATACCGAGATGAACCCGGTGCGGTGGGAGGATGCGAGGTAGGAACACCCATTCGACGATCCGATCGCTCTGCGGGCCGGTTTGTGTTGTCTCTTGTAATGGCCCCCCATCTATCATCATACTCACCAGATGGAGCGCGACGTAGTTCAACATAATTGTACTAATGACTTCGTTGACACCGCGTGTGACTTTGAGAATAGCGGGAATAAGTCCCCATATTCCGCCTGCGAATATGGCAAAGCAGAGGCAAATTGGAACGGCGATCCAAGGGGTTTGGGGAAAAAATGGGGCGAGCTTTGTCCCAAACCAAGTTGCTGTCAGTGCACCAACTAAAAATTGCCCTTCAGCGCCAATGTTCCAAATCCCGCACCGAAACGCCATCGCAACTGAGAGTCCCGTTATCAGGAATGGTGTGCTTTTTACCAGCATTTCTCCCAACTTTCTACCGTTACCAAACGCTCCATTTATTGCAGCTTGGTAAGCTTCCAGTGGATTATAGTGACATAGCAGCATTACAATGGCGTTTGTGACAAAAGCACTCGCGAGAATTATAACAGGGGTCGCTATCCAATGAATGTTGATTCTTTTTCGTATCATGTTTTAAGAGTTGTCAGTTGTTAGTTATAAGTTGTTGGTTAAGAGGCGTTTGGTAACAATTAACCTTGCTCTGAAATATTCCAAGACGCGTTGAATTACTACAAGGGACCTCTTTAACTGAAAACTTATAACTCATACCCTTTCCCCTGTCATGAGTAGTCCCAATGCTTCGATGTCGTTGCGTTGTGCGGTTGCTTCAATGAGTTTACCTCTCGACATGACATAGAGTCGATCGCTTAACAGTAAAACCTCGTCTAACTCTGTTGAAATTAGGAGAACGGATTTCTTGTCGTTGCGTTGTGCCAACAAGTTCTCATGTACATAGCGAGCGGCGTTGACATCTAAACCGCGTGTCGGGTTAACGGCGATAAGCAGGTCGGGTTGGAGTGAGATTTCCCGGGCGATGACAATTTTCTGTTGGTTGCCGCCAGAGAGCGATGATGCAGGACTATCGGCGACGGGTGGCCGGATGTCGTAGTCAGCGATAAGCTGCGCTGCGGTTTCTCGTTTCTTCTTTTGATTGAGGACATTCCACTGTGTGAGGTTTTCTAAGTGCGTCACATTCAGCAGGAGGTTTTCTGTAATTGAAAACGCTGCGATAACACCTGTTGTCTGTCTATCTTCAGGGATGTAGCCGACGCCGCGTTCTCGAACTGCTTTTATGCCTTTCGGATGAGCACCCAAAATGCTAACCGCCCCAGATGGCGCGCGTCGTAATCCCATAATCGCTTCAGCAAGTTCGCGCTGTCCATTGCCATCAACACCAGCGATACCGACAATTTCACCGCGGTAAGTATCCATAGAGACGTCTGAAACTGCAATTTCATTCCGATCGCCGAGGACCGTTAGTTTTGAGAGTTGGAGCACGCTGTCTGAGGTCTTGCTTTCAACGTCAGCACTGGTTGAACGTTCTACCTCGTTGATGTCTTCTCCAATCATTTCTCTTGCGAGTTCACGTGCAGTCAGTTCACCGGTTTTACCGAGGTAGACTTTCTTGCCGCGTCTTAAGACGGTGATTCTATCGCTAATCTCTAAAACCTCTTTCATTTTGTGGCTGATGAAGATAATTGCGCGACCATCGGCTTGGAGTTTACGGAGGATTGTGAAGAAGCCTTCTACCTCTTGTGGACTTAGGACGGCTGTAGGTTCGTCAAGAATCAGAATTCGGGCGTCAACGGCAAGTGCTTTTAGGATTTCCACGCGTTGTTTTAAACCTACTGATAGGCTTCGCACCAACGCACTTGGATCAACTGCCAGACCAAACCGTTCCGAGAGTGCTTCAGTGATATGGATAGCATCTTCTTTGTTGAAAAGAAATTTTCTCAACCACTCCCTGTAAGCACCGTTTTCGGAGACGCTTTTTGCGACACCTGGACGCAATTGCCCAATACTCAAAGCGATATTCTCTGCAACAGTCAGATTTTCTATCAGCATAAAGTGTTGATGCACCATGCCTATACCGCTGGCAATCGCATCACGTGGGGACTTTGCGCGTAACCTATAGCGCCAGTTCTCACGATCGGTAACATAGATGCGCCCGTCTGATGGTTGGTAAAGCCCATAGATAAGGTTCATCAACGTGGATTTACCTGCCCCGTTTTCCCCTAAAATCGCGTGGATCTCACCGGCTTCCAACTCAAAATCAACGCTATCAACCGCAGCGAAGTCACCAAAGGTTTTTGTTACGTTCCGAAGTTCAAGAATACTTTCTTTTTTCATTTACAGCCGACACCATTTTTCTGCTCTCGCCGATGTTAAATCTCCATCGTAAGCGATAACGCGAAGCGAGATTTTCCATGTTTCATCTGTCGGTGTTGATACCGGACCTGTCCACGTTGGGTTGTAGAGTGCCATACCGTAATCCCGAATGAACCACGGTCCGCGAACGCCTTCATTGAGAATCGACATAAAGACCCCAAAGGGTCCGTGTCCAGTTAGCGTGTTCTGGTAAGCGACGTAATCCGATTCACCTTCGTGAACGACCTCGACACCTCCTTCGCGATCGTTATCGCCCAGCACAATACCTCCCATGAGAGGTAAGAGTCTCGGTTCTACACGGATGCCGATACTCCCGAATTTTGTCTGTGGATATGTAACGGTCCCGTGAGATGCGATCTTTTCACTCGTCATATCGCAGACCGTGGCATCATCCAGCGCGTAAAGATTGACAGTACGAATTTCGTCAATCAGCGGTTCTTCGTTTTCGTCTCGCCAGATGACATTTTGGACGAATTGGACACCTCTCTCATGCGGTGTAATGTCAATGTCTTTCTGTGTATCCATGCGTCCCAGTTTCTCAAAGACTTTGTCTGTAAAGGAGCGACGCGGTGGTGATGCCCAGAAACCTGCCTCCCTTTCGCCGACCTGTACGGGTCCCTGTCCGACGAAAACGCCGTTGTGGAACGGGTGATCAAAGGCAAACTCCTGAACAACGGTATGCCCTGCTGGGGTATAGAATGGAAAGACGAACGGACGGTAAAAGTTGGCACCGACGCCTCCCAAACAACGTCCGGTATTGCTTTGAACGACTAAATGTGTTTTTGCATTAACCTTAACTTCAAAAATGTTCTTCATAGCTCCTCATAATATTGCGTGTGGAAACCTATGCTCAGGTATATTGCACGGATGTCAAATAACGTTGGGTTTCACTGAGTTTATGAAATATTTAAGTATCTTAGAAATGCGAAGTTTCCAGCGTCCCGGACGTATGTTTTTATATCTGCCGCTCAACCCAACCTACGATGTCTGCCTTCATGCCAAGTATCGTGAAAAGTATAAGTTATATATAAGAGTGTGTCAATAGGAAATCTCTTGTAAATCTTGATTCAGACAATCCATCGACAACTATAAAATTTTCATAGTAACTATGAAACTAACTTCCGCTAAAGTCGCCGAAAACTCAGTCGCCACCTGTGTTCATAACTTATTGCTAAATGCATCGCTTTTTACGGTTTACTATGAGAACTGTGAAATTATTTCATTGCCCATCAATCCAAAACTGAATGGCCCAATCAATTTTGATTAACACTTTACATTTTTGGTATAAACATGCTATATTATCCAAATATACCTATGAAGTAAGGAGAAATTTTGACGTGATACAAATATTTTATAAGTTCCGAAATAACCCCACAGTCTACGCTTTATGCCTATGCCTTTTTACGGTCGGATTCATGTTAATTGCCAACACGAGTCTTGACGCAAAAGGGCATGAAAAATTTAAGGTTGCCATGCTGCTTCCCGGTTCAATCAGTGACGCAGGTTGGAACGCTTTGGCTTATGAAGGACTTAAGGAGATTGAGAAACAACTCGGTGCGGAAATCAGTCACGCTGAGGCTCGAACACCAACAGATCAGGAAGAACAATTTCGTGCGTATGCGCTTGATGGTTACAATATGGTCTTTGGACACGGGTATGAGTTCCAAGACCCTGCGAAAGCGGTTGCTCCGGATTTTCCAGAGACGATTTTCATTACTTCCTCGGGGGGTACGATCACCGATAATATCTCACCAACCAACTTTCGTGTTGAGCAGCCTGCTTATCTTTTAGGGATAATTGCCGGTATGATGACCCAGACGAATAAACTTGGTGTCATGGGCGGTCAGAATATCCCGTCTGTTAATAGCACGTTTATGGCATTTGAGGGTGGTGCGAAAAGTGTGAATCCTGATGTAGAGGTATCTTGGGTATACGTCGGAAACTGGGAGGACATCGGTAAAGGTAAGGAACTCTCACTCGCTCAGATCAACGAAGGAGTTGACTTTCTTTTTCCGAACGCAGATGCAGCAGGACTCGGTGCTTATGAGGCGGCTGAACTGGCACAAAAGGAGGGAAAAACTGTATACGCCTTTGGTGCGAATCGCGACAAGAGTGATATTTCGCCAACGACTGTGATTGCTAATGCTGTGATTACACCCAACGCATTTGTGAAAATTGCTAAAGTTATTAAGGAAGGTAAGTTTAAGCCACAGATTTATACCTTTAACATGCTAACGGACGAAGCGATCACTTTAACCTACAATCCCACATTGAAGGATAAGGTGCCAGAAGATGTGCAAAAAGCTGTTGAAGATGCGAAAGCTAAGATCCTCGCAGGCGAGTTGCAGGTGCCACAAATCGATTTCAGTAAAAAGGAAGGCGACTAAGATTAAGTTGTTTCCCTAAGCAATATCCTGTTGGAGCGTTGATAAAGCGCGCCATGAACAGATAAAGAACTGGCAAGGCAGGCTAACTATAACCATTTCATTTGCTGCTATGTTGTTTATAATATGCCTATGTTGTGATGGAAGGGACCTTTGAACCGCAACCCTATCACTTCACAATGGCAGAAGATGAAGCACTGACTTTCTTCTACAATCCTACGTTGAAGGATAAAGTGCCAGAGACGGCGCAAAAAATCGTTGCGGATGTAAAAGCCAAAATCATTGCTGGCGAATTGAAAGTGGCACAAACCTATTTGACTGAAGATGAATAGTTTATCTTTAAAAATTGAGAAACTTTCTATGAAATAACAAGTATTATTAGAAGAGTGAGGGAGGTTTAGTAAAACGTATGACCTGTAAACACGTTCACCTTTTGTGCCTATTTGCTATTGTGATTTCGGTATCAGGTTTTCTCAACGGCTGTGCTGAAAGGGTTCCTGATATTTTAAAACATAATCCAAAAGATACGGCATTTGTCCCAAAACGCGTATACCTTGTTCATTATCTGGTTGATCCTGGCTGTGGTAGTGGAGGGTTTCCGGGTCCGTGTGTCGTGACTGAGCGGGAGGAACTTGTTCTCGCAGCTGAGCGGACTTACACAGGATGGCAAGTCTCAGTTTATAACCAACCTAACTTGGAATTACATCACGTTGTGGTTACCAATGGCGAAACCCCAATCAATGTTATCAAGGATTTCATCAAACTTGGAGACGGGCACTATTCATTTGTTCTTGAAAGTCCTCTGACTTATATGGAATTGACTGTTTCCACCTTGTCTACCGTTCATCTTGAAATATTGGAAAATGATACGTGGTGTATTGAAATAATCCAGAATAAAGCGCTTGTGCTTAAAGCAGGGCGAATTCCCACCGGGTGGCAAGTTGAAGTTTATCAATACCCCAACCTGAGACCATTTGAGATTTGGGTTGGCGATGGCGAAACCTGGATCGATGTTATCAAGGATTTCATCAAACTTGGAGATAGACACTATTCATTTGTTCTTGAAAGTCCTTTGCCTTACATCGACCTAATTGTTCTCAATCTGCCTACCATTGGCCTTGAAGCACCAGCAGATGACACTGCTGTAAATTGCATCATAAAAAATATCGGTATTGGTCATTGAAACACTGGAAGATGCCACTTTGTGTGTGAAAATAATAGCGCATATAGCATCTAAAAGCATGAAATGAAATAGCGATTTGCCAAGTCAGCAAACGGTCCAGAGGTAACAGTATGAAAAAACATAAAATGGAGCTTGATGGTGTTGAAGTTACTTTTTCCGAGGGTGAAACTGTCCTTGAAGTCGCGCAACGCCATGAAAAAGAGATTCCAACGCTCTGCTATGATCCAAGGCTTGAGCCTTTTGGGGGATGTCGCCTTTGTATCGTTGAATTAGAAGGGGCGCGAAATCCGGTAGCATCCTGTACAACGGAAGTCACACCGGGGATGGTTGTCCGTACCTCAACGGATACAATAGAGGCGTACCGGAAAACGCTGCTTGAGATGGTTGTCGGTGAGAATCGCGAAGTTGATGTGTCGCCGTTGCGAGGCTACGCTTCTGGTGAACTTGCTGACCTCCGCGACACGTACAACATTAGCAGCACAGGTATAGCAGGTGCGAAATCTGGGACCAGCAAAACCGACGACAATCCGTTTATTCTCAGGGATTATGAACTCTGTATTTCTTGCTATCGATGCGTCCGTGTCTGTGCTGAACAAGAAGGCGACCACGCCATTAACGTCATGAATCGTGGCTTCCATACACAGATTACCACAGAATTCGATGGACTTCTCAAGGACTCCGCCTGTACATTCTGCGGACAGTGTATTCAGACCTGTCCAACCGGAGCACTCGGCGACAAGAAGGCGCTACGGCATGCTGAGTCGGGATTACAAATCCTTCCTACCGAACCCGATATTGAAAAAACGCGAACAATCTGTCCGTATTGCGGTGTCGGGTGTTCCATTGATGTTCTGACAAAAAATGAGAAGATTGTTGGTATCCATCCAGCGATGGACGGACCAGCAAATCAGGGAGCACTTTGTGTTAAAGGACAGTTCGCTTACGACTTCGTCCAACACCCGGATCGCTTGAAAACACCGCTTATTCGCGGCGAGGATGGTGAACTTCACGAAGCCTCATGGGATGATGCACTCGACAAAGCCGCTGAGGGTTTTCGGAAGGTCAACGCTAAGCACGGTAGGCACAGTATTTATGGTGTTGCTTCTGGACGAGCACCGAGTGAAGCTGCGTATCTCATGCAGAAGTTTATCCGTGTGGGATTTGGGACTAACTACATCGACAATTGCAGCCGTGCCTGACACGCCCCAACCGTTGCCGGTCTGGCAGCGACAATCGGGCGTGGCGCGATGTCTAACCCGCTCGTTGATATGCAGAAACCGGATGTGATCTTCTGTATTGGTACGAACATGACGGAGTGTCACCCGGTCGCGGCGACAGGGCTTAAAAGGGCTGTTGCCCGCGGTGCGAAACTCATCGTCGCGGATCCGAGGCGCATTGGATTAGCGGAGATATCTCATCTCTACTTGCCGCTCCGAGTTGGATCGGATACAGCACTCCTTCTCGGAATGGCACACGTCATCGCCCGTGAAGGCTTGATTGATGATGCGTTCATCAAAGACCGCACCACAGGGTTTGATACGTTCTTTGAGCATATCACTCAATGGACACCAGAATGGGCAGAAACAATCACGGGTGTGCCTGCCAAGGATATTGAAACGGCGGCGATGTGGTACGGCAGTGCCGATAAAAGTGCTATCTACTACACCTTAGGGATTACCGAACACATATGTGGTGTTGAGAATGTTCAGAGTCTCTGCAATCTTGCCTTGATGACCGGAAATATCGGACGTGAGGGAACGGGTATTAACCCGATGCGTGGGCAGAATAATATCCAGGGGGCGGGGGATAGCGGTGCATTGCCGAATAACTATCCGGGTTTCCAAAGTGTTACGGATCCAGAACATCAAGCGAAGTTCAAAGCTGAATACGGCACAGAAGTCGATTTAGAGAAGGGTATCACTAAAGTGACTGCCTTAGAACTTTGTGGCGACAGTCTTCATGCAATGCTCATCGATGGTGAAAATACCCTACTCTCCGACCCGGATCGGGAGCATTGTGAGCATGCGCTCCTTTCATTGGAGCACCTTGTCGTCATCGACATATTTCTGACCGAGACTGCGGAACTTGCCGATGTTGTCCTGCCAGCAACGGCATGGGGTGAGACAGATGGGGTGTGTACGAATACAGAACGTCGTGTCCAACGGTTGCGCGCTGCAGTGCCGCCACTCGGTGAAGCAAAATCGGACTGGTGGATTATTTGTCAAATTGCGCAGCGTCTCGGATTTAAAGGCTTTGACTTTGACACCCCAAAACCGATTTTCAACGAACTTTGTCGGGTTTCGCCTATCTACGCAGGATTGGATTGGGATCGTATTGAGCATAGTGAGTATCAGTGGCCCGTACCGCACAAGGAACACCCCGGCACACCGCGACTTCATGAAGAAACGTTTGTGAACGGACGCGGTATTTTTTCAAATGTACATTACCGAGATCCTGCTGAAACGATTGACGAAAAGTTCCCGGTATGGCTCACAACAGGTAGACGTTTGCAATCCTATCACACTCGAACGCAAACAGGCAGAGCAGAAGGAATTGACTACCTCTTACCGGAGGAATCTTTGGAGGTCAATCCTGTTGACATTGAGAAATGGAAATTAGCTGACGGAGAATGGTGTAAAATGAGCAGCGCACGTGGTAGTATTACTATCAAAGTAAAAGCAACGAATCGTTCGCCGCGCGGCACTGTTTTCGCCAGTTTCAGTTTCGCCGATGTTCCAGTCAACGTATTGACCGGTTCTGGCTATGATCCGGTTACTCACACTGCTGAACTGAAAGTGTGTCCGGTGCGATTGGAACCGCTTTAGTTGGTTGTCAGTTTTCAGTTATCAGTTGTCGGTTAAAAGTGGTGTGGGGACTAAAAACATAATGTAATATCCACAGAGGTTTGTTACTGATAACTAAACCAAATCAAGGAGACATACCATGGATTGGAAATCGCGTTGGTCCGAACAGCATGCGGATACAGACGCTTTAAAGCAGCAATTACAGTCTGAAGGATTCAATGCTTATGAATGGAGTGGTCGTCCGGGTGGTGCATATCTTGATTATATTCACACCCAAGATGAAGTGGTCTGTGTAGTGTCTGGCACAGCGAATGTTAAAGTTGCCGATGCAGAAGGGACTATCGAAGCTGGGGATCGGATAGATGTTCCTGCGAATACCTACCATTCACTTACCGTTACGAGCAAGGAACCTTTGGTTGTTCTGACAGGAATGCGACGAACTTAAAATTGTATTATATGCGCAAAACACATAACTAAAATGGAGGAATTATGAATATTACTGTCAAGACCGGTGGTTTTGCCCAAGAGCAGAGCGACGTCATTGCCATCGGTGTGTTAGAAAACCCTGATTTCTACAGTGCCCCTCTCCAAAATATAGAACAAGCACTCGGTGGACGCATTCGCGAACTTATAAACTTGGGTGATTTCACGGGGAAACATAAAACTACGAGTTGGTTGTATACAAATGGTGCCATAAGCTCACCGCGTGTGCTATTGGTGGGTTTGGGTGAATATCACGACCTCACGGTCGAGAAAGTGCGTCAGGCTGCAGGGCATGCTGCGCGGACGATCCGGGATATGGGCTTAAGAACCGCTACGATCCCAATTCCTGTAGAAGCCACACCTGAGATGATTCAAGGGGCTACGGAGGCGTGTCTACTTTCGCTCTATCAGTTCAACGAACATAAAACCGATACCGGTGATGAAAACGAAAAGAAACAGATTGAATCCATCACGTTTTTAGTTGAAAACGAGCATAGCCGACCATCTATAGAAGACGCTGTCCAGCGTGGGGAAGTGATAGCCAATGGTACACTTCTCGCCCGTGATCTGAGCAATCAGCCGGGAAACTATCTCACACCGACACAGCTTGCTGATAAGGCAGAAGCGGTAGCAGCAGCGACAGGACTCGGTTGTGAAATTTTTGATAAGGCAACGCTGGAAGCGAAAGGTTTCCGAACCCTTCTCGCCGTTGCACAGGGGAGTGTTGAAGAGCCTCGGTTTATTATTCTTGAATATGTTCCAGATGGTGAAGGGCAAGATACAATTGTGCTTGCCGGAAAAGGGATCACTTTTGATACAGGCGGCATCTCCCTCAAATCTGGGGGCGGTATGCACGAGATGAAACACGATATGTCGGGTGCCGCTGCCGTTATAGGCGCAATGCAGGTCATTGGTCAGCTTAAACCGAATGTGCGTGTCATCGGTGTGATTGCTGCAACTGAAAATATGCCCAGTGGAACAGCTATTAAGCCCGGCGATGTCGTCACTTCCTACGGTGGGAAAACTATTGAGATTCTTAACACAGACGCAGAGGGACGATTGGTGTTGGCGGATGCCCTCGGTTGGTCAGCGCAGTATAATCCGAAAGGCGTTATCGATTTAGCCACACTCACGGGTGCTGTGATTACTTGTTTGGGACATATCGCCGCTGGTGCCATGACTACGGATCCAGAATTGATGGCAAAGGTGAAGTCGGCTGCCATAAAAACGCACGAGCGCGTTTGGGAATTGCCGCTCTGGGACGATTATGACGAAGGTGTCAAAAGTAAGGTTGCCGATGTACAAAATATCGGTGATGGGACGTCTGGCACGATTGCAGGCGGTGCGTTCTTGAAGAAATTCGCCGAAGGCTATCCGTGGGTTCACCTCGACATTGCTGGTACTGCTTGGGGTATGAAAGGCTCTACGTATATCACAGAAGGGGCATCAGGTTACGGTGTGCGGTTGCTGGTACAGTTGGTTGAGGATTGGTAGTTTAATGGTTGTCGGTTGTCAGTACGGAAATCTGCTACGCAGATTTCCTTTCGGTCGTCGGTTAAAGAGACAGTCTGATTCAGTCAAAAACCTCTTTAACTGACAACTAATAACTGACAACTGATAACTATTAATTACCCTTCAGATCGAATCTGAATGAGTTTGTTAACTGCATGGATGTAGGCGCGTGCGCTGGCTTCAATAATATCTGTGCTGGCACCGTGGCCTGTGATGATGTTTCCGTTGTCCTGGACCTTCAACGAGACTTCACCAATAGCGTCTTCACCTTCGGTTACGGAACGGATCTGGTAGTCAATAAGATTCAGTTGAATGTCAACGATTTTACCAATTGCTTTAAACGCTGCATCAACAGGTCCATCTCCGGTTGACGCCATTTCAACGACTTCACCTTCCGTCCGAATCCCGATCGTTGTTGTTGGCGAGATTTTTGTTCCACTCACGACCTGAATATAGTCAAGTTCATAGACAGCGGGGATTGCACGAATCTCATCACTCATAATCGCTTCAAGGTCGGCATCCTGCACTGACTTTTTCTTATCAGCAACGCGGAGGAACCGTTCATAAACTTTGTCCAACTCTTCTGGTTTTACCTCATAACCGAGTTCGCTGAGACGGTGTCTGAGTGCGTTGCGTCCAGAACGGGGGCTCAGAATGAGTTGACTCTCTTTCCATCCAATCTCTTTCGGATCGATGATTTCAAAAGTTACGCGCGATTTAATGATGCCATCTTGATGGATACCGGAACTGTGTGCGAAAGCGTTTGCGCCAACGATCGCTTTGTTCGGCTGCACCGAAATGCCCATCGTCCGGCTGACACGCCTGCTAATCGGGACAATTTCCTTAGCGTTAATCTCTGTGTAATATTCTTTGAAGTAATCACGCCGTGTTCGGATTGCCATGACGACCTCTTCAAGCGAGGTATTCCCTGCGCGTTCCCCAAGTCCGTTGATTGTGCACTCTATCTGCCGTGCGCCCTGCTCAACCGCTATAAGGCTATTTGCGACGGCTAATCCGAGGTCGTTGTGGCAGTGTACGCTAATAATAGCATCGCCAACGTTTGGTACATTCTCCATGATGCCTTTAATCAATTCGCCAAACTCGGTTGGGACTGTCCATCCAACGGTCTCAGGGATATTGACGACAGTTGCGCCCGCAGCGATAGTCGCTTCAACGACTTCATAAAGGAACGGTAATTCCGTCCGTCCTGCGTCCATAGGTGAGAACTCGACATTCGCATCTGGGTGGTTTTCACATAAACTTTTTGCGTATGCGACTGCTTCGGTTGCCATCCGTAGTGTATCGGCGGGTGTAGTGCGTGTGATACGTCCCATGTGAATTGGTGATGTTCCGACGAAAGTGTGGATACGGGCGCGTGGGGCATCCTCAATGGCTTTCCATGCCGCAGTAATGTCTTTCTCCACGACACGAGAGAGTGCACAAATTTCCGGTCCTTCTACTTCGTTGGCTATCCTGTTGACAGCGTCGAAATCACCCGGTGACGAAATCGGGAATCCGGCTTCAATAATATCAACATTTAATCTGGCGAGGTGTTTGGCAATCTGCAGCTTTTCCTCGATGCCGAGCGCAGCGCCTGGCGTTTGTTCTGCATCGCGGAGCGTTGTATCAAAAATATAAACTTTTTGCTGGTTATTTTTTTCATCGTCCAAGGCTCTTTTCCTCCAATATTAGTTATCAGTCGTCAGTGCGGTTTTTCTGCGAAAAACCTTTCAGTTGTCAGTTACCCGCTTGTGGCGGTTGCTTTTGTTGTACCTGCCACAACGTGACTCTTAACTGAAAACTGATAACCGATAACTAATAACCATTCCTTACATTTCGCGACCGACGGCAACAGCAATCGGTTTCAGTTCCTGCATCAGTGCCTCAAATTGATCTGGGAACAGAGACTGCGCACCATCTCCTGTCAGCGAATGATCTGGATCGTGATGTACCTCAAGTAAGAGTCCATCTGCGCCCGCAGCTACGGATGCTTTCGTCATATCACAGACCAAACTCCGGATCCCTGTGCCGTGGCTGGGATCGACAATAATAGGCAGATGGCTCAATTCGTGAATGACAGGAACTGCGTTCAAATCAAGCGTGTTGCGGGTGTGTGTCTCAAAAGTGCGGATCCCACGCTCACATAGAATGACGTCGGGATTCCCTTCAGCCAAGATATATTCAGCGGCGAGCAGCCACTCTTCAATCGTCGCGGACATCCCACGCTTGAGAATAACGGGCTTCCCTGCCTGTCCGACTTCACGCAGTAGGTAGAAATTCGTCATGTTCCGCGTGCCGAGTTGGAACATGTCTGTATATTCCCCGACGAGTTCTACTTCATGTGGCGTCATGACTTCGGTGACGATGCCAAGACCTGTTTCGTCTTTTGCATCTTTTAACATCTTGAGTGCTTTTTCACCGTAGCCTTGGAAACTGTAAGGTCCGGTTCTTGGCTTAAAGGCACCGCCCCTGATGAAACTCGCCCCTGCTTTGTGAACCATCTGAGCGATGGTCACTATCTGTTCAGTGCTTTCCACGGCGCAAGGTCCAGCAATAACAGGCACCTGCCGACCACCAATCTTTGTGCCATTGACTGCCACAACCGTTGGTTCCTCCCGGAACTCGCGGCTCGCCAACTTGAACGGTGCCGTGATTGGCATCGTCCTGTCAACACCGGACATTGATTCTATTGGAATATCACCAAGCAACGTTTTATCTCCTATCACACCGATAACTGTGTGACGTTCGCCGGTTGAGACTTGCGCTTTCAACCCAACACTTTCGATCCGTTTAACGACAGCATCAATATCTGCTTGTGTCGCATCGGTCTTGGTCACGATAACCATGCTTTTAAACTACCTCCGTCTTTTCAATAGCAAATTTTCTGTCGCAAATTAAATTTGGTTAAAAAAAATTACCCAACATCGAATTTTTATTCAACGCTGGGTGGTGATAATGGAATCGGTCAAAAATAGCATCGCTTACGAAGCTTCACCACCTGGCGTAGCTGTACAAATAAAGGTATAGGTACAAGTACAAGCCGAGTGCGGCATTTAACAACACAAAAGATGTAAAAGTAGTCCAAGCGTAGAGAGAGTTGATCCATAAAGATGTCAAAGCAATCTGTAGCCCGGGTATTTGTGCTGTAGTGGTATTAACCTGAAGCGTTCGCATCATCAAGTTCCTATCAAATTCGGGGATAAGATATTTACACCAATATCAAAAAGCAAACATGCTATTAAGTTCTTGTAATTTAAGACGCTATTTACGAGAAAACGTTTATATTTTTTCGTAAGGTGCCTCATTTTGCGAGATGTACGCTGCAATTCCTGTTGAAATGATCGCTTTATTATATAATAACACACTTTTTAATGCAAGTCAAATTTCTTTTGATAGGGATGCTATTAGGTTTCAACCCAACCTACGTTTGATTGTAGGCATCAAGGATAGGGGTAGGAAAAAAAATAACGTTGACCCTTAACAGAATGTGTGCTAATATACGAAAAGGAGAAGACTATGCAAAAAGAAGAACGTTTCACGCCGATCACCATCGGTATTATGGGCGGATCTGCTTCCGGAAAAACGACGTTTGCCAGTGCTTTGGCGGCAGAACTCATGGAATACGCACCTGTTGTGCTGAATCAAGATTCGTATTTTCGCGATTGGTCGGAATACTCAGAAGTAGAACGGGAACGTGTGATCACTGCTAATCATCCAGACGCTGTTCTATGGGATGCCCTCGTCGCAGACATCAAAAAACTCCGAAATCGTGATGCTATTGAAAAACCTACCCCTGGTACCCGTGCTGCACAACGCAATGCTGAGAAAGAGAGTGTCCAATCCAGTGACGTCGTTATTGTGGAGGGACATCTTATTTACTGGAGTGAAGATTTGCGAGACTTGATGGACATCAAACTGTTCCTCGACGTAGATCCCCACGAGCGTGTTCTACGCCGGATGCTCCGCGATGTCGCGCAACGCGGAGGCGACTTGGAATGGTGTATCAATTGGTACCGACGCGATGTTTTGCCCAATTTTCCTGTCTATACTGAACCTTGCAAACAGTACGCTGACTTAGTTATCCCATTCCAAGACGACAATCCTGTTGCCTTGCACACGCTTGTCGCAGGCATCCAGAGGCGAATCCAAGAAAATATCCCCGCATCGTAATACAGCCCATCGATGTAAAAAACACACCTCATCTATGCACTCTATTCATTAAAGCCAAATTGACATCACGCAATGCCACAGTGGCAAGGGTGGTGTCAAAATGGCAAACCTAAATGGTCCACCTACCTCTCCGTGAATGCCTTATAAATGTCCTTCCTTGACGGATAGACCCGAAGCATACCCGTACACAGCAGGTTGATGTGTTTGCCCAAAGGTAAAAACCAACTTTGGCACGGAATTTGCTCATATACAAATAGAAAGGCAAACATCTTCGGATTGCCTCACAAAAGATTGGCACGGAATTTGCATCTAACAATTACATACATAAACAAAATTCAAAAGGAGAAAAAAATGAATTATCTAACGACACGCAGACCGATGAGAAATCCATTCAATCTACAGAATGTTTTCAGCGATCTCTTCGGCTCTCACGAAGACGAAACGGATATGGGTCATACCTCTTGGATGCCCACCGTAGATATTTCTGAAACAGAGACAGGTTTTGAAATTCGCGCTGAACTCCCAGGTGTTTCAGAAAATGATGTCAACGTCTCGGTAACCGATAATGTCCTTACTGTCAAAGGCGAAAAACGGCAGGAAATAGAAAAGGAAGGCAAAAACTACCATCGTATGGAAAGACGTTATGGCAGCTTCCAAAGAAGTTTCACACTACCGAGACACGTTGAGACGCCTGACATTAAAGCAGAATTCAAAGATGGTGTTTTGACCCTCGAAATTCCGAAGGCAGAGGCGGCAAAGCCGACTGAAATCCCGATCACGGTAAACTCTTAATTCAATTATCCGGGCATGCCTCGTTTGTTGAGCAACACGCGAGGTTGCCCCAAAATACAAGGAACACACTTTACACTAAAGGAGAATTAAAGAATGACTTATTTGACTTTACACAGACCGGCAGGAAACTTGTTCAGATTTTACAGCCCTTTCTTGGCACCACGGCACACGAGCACCGATGTAGACGCATACAAATGGACACCTTCGGTCGATGTTTCTGAAACAGAAGTAGGCTTTGAAGTTCGCGCTGAACTTCCCGGCGTCGCAAAGGACGATCTCCACGTTTCTGTCAAAGATAACCTCTTGACGCTCAGCGGCGAAAAACGGCAGGGGAAAGAGGACGATACGCATAACTATCGCCGCGTCGAACGGCGTTACGGCAGTTTCCAAAGGAAATTCGCGCTCCCACGGGAAGTGGAAACAAACAACATCAAAGCCGAATACAATGATGGTGTGTTAACGCTCTCCATTCCGAAACCTGAAGCAGCAAAGCCGACCGAAATCCCGGTCACGACAACGTCTTAAACTTTCTGTCCAAACCAAAGAAAAAGGCTGGTGACTAAGTGCCAGCCTTCTCTTTTTGTCTATAATATGTATTCTATGCCTCTCTTTTATCTTTCAAAACACCGATATAGAGAAGCGCCGCGAGGATTGCGCCTACGCACGGTCCCACAAAATAGAGCCAGATGTCGGCATAATTACCACTAACAATGGCTGGTCCGAGTGTCCGCGCTGGATTGAGAGATGCTCGCGTCAAGGGACCACCCATCAAGATGCAAAACATGAGTGTGAGTCCGATAGCGAGTCCGGCGAAGTTTCCGGCTTTTCCGCTCACGGCAGTATTAAAAATTGTATTAACGAGGAAGAAGGTGAGTATAATTTCGATGACGAGCCCTTGACCCACACTGACATTTTCACTTAAAATTGTCACACCAAGATCGCCTGGATTCGGCAGTAAGGCGTTAAGTGCAACTGCTCCCAAAATCCCACCAAGGAATTGGACAATCCAGTAACCGATGGCTGTGATGAATTGGATTTCTCCGGCTATTAGGAGACCAAGCGTCACGGCTGGATTGATATGTGTGCCAGAGATGTGACCATACGCATAAATAAACCCCACAACGACTAAGCTGTGAGCGAGTGCAACCTCTAATAAACCGCCTTCACCAATTGCCAAGGTGCCTGCCCCAATAAAGATTAGCGCGAAAGTGCCAATAAATTCGGCGACTAAATTTTTCGTATTCATGAAACTCCATTTTGAATTTGAAATTGAATCTTATCTTACCGAAGTCGGTAATTTGCAAATCCTTCTGTGCAGTCCGCTATTCAGACAAAAAAGTGGAAAAATACAAATAACGATTCTTAATAATTATTTTAATTTCAACTTTTGACAAAATATTTACACACTCTTGTGATTTGATTTGCAAATTGACAATTCTTGGTGCACATGCTACATTATAGTAAAATCCACAACTATGGTAAACCTTAGAATGAATTGGACATTCAGCACCAGTGCGGTTAGGGGGAAACACCCCAGCAAAAACACCGCACCTACAGAGGAACGAAAATGTCCATTTATTTTTCGGATCCACTATAATTTCAAATTTTTTGAGCAAATTCTGTTTGGCAAACTAAGCCGAAAAGGGAAATTCTCATGGAAAAAGAAATTAGAAGCGACATCAAAGGGATTAATCGATTCATTTTTGAGGCTGGTGCGGATAGAGAACAACTCCACCTCCATATCTCTGAAGTCGGACCCGGACAACGCGCACATCCACCGCACACACATGACGGACAAGAAATTTTCTATGTGTTTTCTGGGGAAGGTGAGGTTTTGTTTGGTGAGGAGACCCACCATGTCACGGACAATGAAGCCGTTCACGTTGACTGCCAAGTCTTACACGGGATCCGCAATGTCGGCAAGGCCCCACTCCGCTATGCTGTAATTATTGCTAAGTGACAGATGATACAAAACACGACTTTTCAGTACGCTTTGCAGGTGTTCTCTTATTCTGAAGTGTCTTCTGTTAATTGCGCGAAATACAGATGATAGATGCCGTAGACGCCTGCAGCAATCAAGACAATTCCGACACCGGCTAATCCGCGCCGCACCCAAATCGGCTGCAAAAAGACCGGTAGATTAATTACTATCCAGCGCGGCTCTAAAAGTTTCGACATAGCGATGCTGAAGTAGAGCACACCGTAAGCGATGAGACCAATATCGCTTGCCAGTGCCTGTTTGTGAGGGGTAACCGATAATTTAAATGGGTTAAGAAGGTAATCACCAGAGAAAATCAGGGTGAGTCCCACAATCAGAAAGGTGAAGAGTATCGTGACCGGATATCCGGAGTGTCGGAGTGCTATCAGTAAACAGATACTGATGCTTCCAAGCAGTAAGCTCATCACACCTTGCAAAATCTGATAACTTCTGTTTTGTGAAATCATTTTTCCACCTGCTTATTCAAACCGAACACGCGGATCAACTAAGGTGTAGCTAATATCAGTCAGGAGTAGACTGGCGATGTATAATACTGATCCGAGATAAACCATACTCCGCACGATTGCGAAATCTTGCGCTTGGATGGCTTCTATTGTGAAACTTCCTAATCCTGGAATTGCGAAAAACGCCTCCATTACCAACCCGCCTACAAATAAGAAGGGAATCGCTGTCACAACATTCGTTAAAATCGGGATCATAGCATTTTTAAGTGCGTGCTTAAAGAGGATTACCGCTTCACTCAACCCTTTTGCTCGTGCCGTCCGTACGTAGTCCCGATTAACTTCCTCAAGAAATATTGTCCGATAGAAACGGACACCCATCCCAATCCCACTAATAACACCAATCACCACCGGCAGTGCTACAAATTTGAACATATTTAGTCCAGTATCATAACCAGAAATCGGAAATAGGCGGAGTATCTTGCCAAAAATCCACTGTCCTCCAATAATATAGAAGAGTGATGAAATAGACATGATGATAACCGCAACGATTGTTCCCCAGAAATCGACGTAGGTTGCTCGGTAGTAAGCCACGGTCATTGCAACGGTAATATTTACGAGGAGACCAAGTAGGAATGCTGGTACTGTAATAGCAAGACTTGCCCACATCCGCTGCAAAATTTGTGATGAAATATCAATGTTGTTCGTGTCAGAGGTGCCAAAATCGAAGAGGAAGAGTTTGATCGATTTTTGAAAGAAAATAGTCTCCGTAAAACGCTCACTTCCAGATGCCTCCATATTGAACCAAAGCGGTAGGTGATAACCGTTCTGTTTCTTCCAATTATCGACATCTTCTTGCGTTATATTCTTCTCGCCGAGAATCTTTCGTGCCATTTGGTCTGGTGAGTTCACAACAAAAAATAAAAAAAAGATAATGACATTCACACCGATTAAAATTGGAATAGCATAAAGGGATCGACGGATAATATAACTAAGCATTTTTTCCTAATTTGTCAGATGTTGTCTGCGTTTATCCATAGTTATGAACAGATTATTAAGTTCCGCGTTCCCGCCTCCAAATTGTAATGGCAGCTGGAATTGTTCCCATAACGAGGAATCCGAGACACACCCACAGGGGCCAGAGGACGGGTTGATTCCACTCTTGACGGTTTTCTGCCCGTAACTCCGCATCAATGCGACGATACTTGAGTGTATTGTATCCTACAGAACTGGGCTTATAATTTTTCAACCACCGATGCGACAAGCCGAAAGTAACAGGATGATAGGTGAATATCCAAGGCGCATCTTGTTGTAACAGACGATTCATTTTGCGAATAATTGCTAAGCGTTCCGGAGAATTTTCCATATTTTTCATTTCCTCGAAAAGTCGGTTAAACTCCGGATTATCGTAGTTGGCAGCGTTTTCGCCATCTTGTAATGCCTTACTATTCGGACCGTAGAGAAGGAACATAAAATTTTCAGCGTCGGGGTAATCGGCATGCCATCCCCAAGAGATCATCTGAAAGTTAGCCTTCTTTACTTTGTCGCGAAAACGGTTGTAATCGGTGGTGCGACTTTCCATAGTGATACCAATTTGTTCTAATTTTTTTCGCATCCACGTTAAAACTGTTGTACCACCTGCTGTATTTAATGTGTTGTCATAAGCGATGATAAGCGGATTACCCTTACTATCTTGTCCACCTGGGTAACCTGCTTCAGCGAGCAGCTTCCGTGCTTCCTCAATAGGTTTACGCGTCGCCCGGTTCGTAAGTGCGTCCCAGTCATATAGATAAGGATTGATACCGTTTTCGCCTTCCTCGTAACCGAATATAGCGGGTGGGAGCGGATTATGTGCCAGAACACCGCGTCCGTTGAGAAAAATCTCAATATACTCCTCATAATCGAGTGCTATTGAGATCGCTTGACGAAGTTTTTGTTTTTCTGGTGTATACCCACCCACGGTGTCGCCAAACATATTGAAGGCGAAATAACGGGTCGTTGGCGCCACATTGGTCCGCAGAATTATATGTTTTGATTTCAGGACTTCACTTGCCGCCGGATCGCCCGTATTGTCGAAGGCGACCACCCTATCAAACGTATCCGACGGGATACCGGAGTTATCATAATAACCTTGTAAAAATTTATTCCAACGTGGAATAGATTCCTTTTCTAATTTGTAAACAGCTTTTGATATAAAAGGAAGAATTTCCGACGCGTCGTCCAAAAGTCCGGCTTCCCTGTCGTTGGATTCTCCGATTGATGGGTAGCGATCGACCCGAAAGTTTTCGTTCTTGACGAGAACAATTTCCTTGTGTGAGATAAGTGACTCCATCCGATAAGCACCCGTACCAACAGGAAATCTATCAATTGTGATGTTCCGCTCTGCCATAACGGGTTGTTTGTAGAAATCAATCGCCTCTTGAGGCATCGGTGAAAAGAAGGGCATCGTTAACCAATAGATAAATTGTGGATATTTTGCCTTGAGGATAACTCTGTAGGTGTAACGATCCACGACCTCTACACCGGGAAAAGGTGGTTCCTTCTGTCCATCAACAAGGGCATCTGAATACGCTTCCATACCGAGGATGTAATCTTCCAACGTACTCGCAATAGGACAAGAAACTTGGGGATCTGCCATCCGTTTGATCTGGTAGACATAGTCGGCAGCGATAAGTTCACGCGTTCCTGTTATCTTAAAGTCTTTAATCTCGGTAAAACCCTTCACGTCTGCTGCTGTCAAATTATGGTAACGCCAGTCTCCATTATCGGTTTTTGCGAAACAGGGATGCGGTTGATACATAATGCCGGGACGAATTTTTACCTCGTACACAGCGCGCGCGATAGACGCTGCAGGCGCATCTGATGGCAAGCGTTCCCCATCAGCATTGAAGTAACGAGGTTCTGGGATAGTCTCCGCGGTTAGCGGAATCAGCTCATAAGGACGCTTTAGGTAGTGATACTGTAGCGGGGGTTCGTAAATCTGCTGGATGAATCTGTATTCGTCGGAACTGTATGACACAGCTGGATCGAAATGCTTCGGCTCTGCCCTGAACGTGCTATAATAGATTGCCTCGCTCTGCTCAGATTTTGGATACGGATTATTTGGAACCCCACAGCTGAGAAAGAAAGTAGACAACGTTATGATTATGCAACATCGGCTTGAAAGTAATCCCTGAAAGTTGATATTCCGTGCTGTGTAATGGTGTTTCAACAATTTCGTTATCCTCTACTTGCAAAGTGTATTCCGTTTAATCCATCAGCTAAGCAACCCATCTCACAATGTGTGCGCTAAAACGCATATAGGAGGGTTAGGGATACTAAAGGACCGAATTTAAAAGCGTCGCTTTCCTCGTATGTGCCATCTAAAAAAGCATCGCTGTCATCATAAAGTGTCTCTTGGTGTAAGGGAAACATCAGCGTTAAAGATAACGGAAAGTTGTAAGGCGTTATAACCGATGTACCTACAGATGCCATGCTGAAACGGAGTCCTGTATTGATGTCTTGTTCTCCCGCCCAATACGCGAAAGATTGATAGGATCCGAAATAACTCGTCTGGAATGAAATCCAGTCATTGAGATGATAATTTAGTCCAGCCGTGTAAGTCAATTCTCTGGATCCGCGATAAGTCTTGCTGTTTTCATAGAACGGAAACTTCCCACGGAGACCGGCGTTCACATTCAATCCTTTGTAGAGCGGAAGACTGTAATGCAGATCTGCGACCGGATTAAAGGTTCCAGTCCCGAATTGGATATGGAGGTGTTCAAGTCCAGCATCCGCTAATTTCCACGGGTCTTCTTCGGTTTTACCGACGGGAACTGTCGTTCCGATACGTCCTGAGAGATAATCGTTCTCAATAAACAACCCTGGTCTACCATATCCGATCAAAAGATCCATGTCAGCGAGCCCCACATAAGTCTCGTTTCGGTGATGGTTATCTCGATTGCGAACGATTGCTTCGATTTCTGCGGGTGATACCGGTTCGATTTCATCAATAGTTGATTCTTGCGTCTTGGTCGCGTATGGAACATTGGCTTCCAGTACCCACTGAGGACTCAGTTGATATTTTAATCCGAAATCAACACGAAAAATGTTCAAGGTGACGTTGTGTCGATGTAAAGGGACATCTATCACTTTTCCACTCGGGGAAACCCCTTTTGCTTCCAAGTGTCCGCCCTGCGCGTCGAACCAACGCACCATACTGACGGTGCCTTGAAAGCGTTTCATCTCTTCTGAAGTCAAACTGACTTCACTTAACCTGATCCCTCCACGAGGGATCGCGGGGTTGCTTCACGCCCCTCAGCTATCTTGTACAAAGCCGAGTGGAAGAAGGATGAATTGAAAGCAAAGGAGGAGTAAAAGAATCCGAGTTTTCATAGGGGATCGTCATCCGTTTCCAAGTTGAGCCACTGCATTTCAGCACCGGAGAGTTCAAGAGCCGCTGCGCCAATTGAGGAATCCATCTCTCCTAAGGTTAAGGGTCCAACGACCGGCAAAACCGGAAAAGAGAGATTGAGGCAATAGGCAAGGGATATTTGAATAGGGGAATAGTCAGCGTTCGCTGCGAATTTTTTTGCGCGTTCGAGTCTTGCAAAGTTGTCGTCATTGTAATAGACACGCACCATATCTCGGTTTTCCCGGTTCTCTGGTGTAAATGCGCCACTGAAGAAACCGCGTGCCTGCGATGACCAAGGCATCAACGGAAATTGGCTCTCTATATGCCATTCGCGTGCTGCATCGTCCACACAAACACATCCTCCCCACATCGGCTCCATTGGAACGGCGAGACTAATGTTATTGCTGCAAGAAACAAATCCTGTAAGCCCGTTTTCAGAGGCGTAGGTGTTTGCCTCAATAATGCGTTCTGGTTGCCAATTAGAGGCAGCAATAGCACGGAGACGTCCGGCACCTATTTCTTCGTTCAAATAGTCGATAATTGTACTCACCGGAATCACAGGGTCATCACGATGGAGCATATAAAGGTCTATATAATCCGTACGGAGGCGTGCGATACTCTCATCAAGATCGGCTTTTAATTCTTCAGGAGAGAGACGTGGACGTGGTACTCTGCCTTGTGGATGTCCACCTTTATCAATGAGAAACACGTCATCCCGGTTGTTGCGTTGCCGCATCCAGAGTCCGATGAGCATTTCGCTATCACCGCCACCGTAGCCGTGCGCTGTGTCAAGTGCATTTCCGCCTGCTTCAATAAACGCGTCGAGCATTTCGGTGCTGTAGTCGAATTTCAAGGGTGAAAACATCATAGTGCCCAGAATCAGTTGCGAAATATCTTTGTCGACTCCGGGAATCTTTATCTGCTTCATTCCAAGCGGTTTCCTTTTTTTATGGGCATTCAATGTGCCCTGTAATTTAATACCAATAGGACTTACGCAAAATCGGTTTTTATAGCAGGAGATTTGAGTTGTTGACATAGATATTCAGAAATCAATCCATGCTTGACTTGATAAAGCGTTTGACCTTTTTGATAGGCACTACGCATGAGATGAGTCCAAACCAAAAA
>JAJDUH010000007.1 GCA_022826805.1 Candidatus Poribacteria bacterium | reverse complement strand
GTGAAAACAACAACCGCTGCTGGCGCGTCAAAACAGCGGGTAACCGGAGAAACGGGTGCTGCGGTTTCCGCGCTTTACGATAAGATTGAGACGTTATCAGCGGATGCGTCAGAAATCGAACGTGTCAGGGCATTCTTAGAGCCTCTATTGATGCCTATTGAACGTCCCGTGTCAACGCAGCTCCACGCCAATTATCCGAATCCTTTTAACCCGGAGACGTGGATTCCGTATCAGTTATCCGAAAGCAGGGATGTCGAGATTCATATCTATAACGCGCGGGGTAGGCTGATTCGTATCTTGACGTTAGGGCATCAGACAGCGGGTTACTACACAAGTCGGAGTCGTGCGGCGTATTGGGACGGCAAGAACGCCTTAGGTGAACGTGTTGCGTCTGGTATCTATTTCTACCAGTTGCAAACCGACGAGCTTTCACCGCTGCGAAAAATGGTCATCTTGAAGTAGCAATTAGCAATTAGCAATTAGCGATTAGGTAGGCGCGGTGTTTTTGCGGGGGTGTTTCCCTTAACCTCGCCCAACTTCTCTGCGTCTCTGCCCCAGTAGGGTTTTTGCTAACGTGAACACAACCTAAAACTTGTTAGATAGCAACTTGCGATGATATTAGGAAACAAACAACCTTTTGTATATGCGTGGCGTTACAAAAACGATACGGTTTGCAAGTTCGGTGTTAGCACGACCGTAGAGTTTTATGCGCGTATTAAAGCCGCAAAGGCAGCGACGTGGCAGGAGATCGAACTCCTGGGTATCGAGTTGTATGATACACGCGCTGCGGCGCAGGCATCGTATAAGGCACTCCTGAAGCGTTTTGAACGGGTACATTCCAGACGGGCTTGGGTTCATATCGACGATGCTGTGTGGGCGTGGTTGGGAAATGGGTGTCTGCCGAACCCACCGAGTCTTGACGCCTTCAAAGATGCCTTTCAAAACTATCCGGAACATCGCGAGAAAGAACGCGAGTATCAACGCAGGCATGCTGAAAAACGCAAAGCATTGAATCCTCGTAGTGCCAAACGCGGCAAGAAACCCACCGAACAACAAAAAGCATACAATCGCGAATACGCTCGTAAACGCCGCCAGAACGACCCAGAATATCGTGAGCGTCAGAGTGCATCTCACAAGCGGTGGCGGGAGCGGAACCCTGATTACGAACGTAAACGATACGCCAATGACCCTGAATATCAAAAGAAAAGGAAAGCGGCGAGACGTGAAAAGTATGCCAACGACTCCGAATATCGCGAGCGTCAGTATGAACGGTGGGTCAAATGGAAGGCAGATAACCCCGATTACAAGCAACGTAGGGCAGCGTATATGCGGGAATGGCGGAAGAAGAATCCTGACTACGATAAGAACAGACTGCTCGCCAAAACAGAAACTGAGACGTAATTCCTATAAATTCATATAAAAATCTTAGGAAAAGAAAAACGACTTGATGAATGCCAAAACTGCTATAGCAGTAGAGACAATAATACCACCGATTTTCCACCGCTCATTAGTGTCAGTCTTGCCCTCTCCTATGTTGGTGATAACCCCGTCGATTTTGGCTTCTAGGCGTTGAAAGTCCCCATCCATTTTGGCTTCTAAGCGTTGTAAATCCCCATCCATTTTGGCTTCTAAGCGTTGTAAATCCCCAGCTAACTTTACATCCGCGGTTTCCGAGCGGCGGCGATCGTCAACCTGTTGTAGCTTTATATCAGTTATATCCTTCTGTAAACCGCCTACATTTCTCCGTAGGTCTTTTATATCCTCTGAAAGTTCGGACAACTTCTCAAGAATCAATTCTTCTCTATCCATTTTCGGGCACCCCCAATTTTAGCCTTCCGAACCGTGTTTAAACGTCTCTCCTAATTATCCGATATTCGGCGCGAAAAATCAAGGAGAAATGCCAGATCCATAACCGAATACGATGACCTATAAGTTGCTACCGTAAATATTCTTCCCCGCGGTGCTCCGCAATCCACGTTTTCAGCGGAACGTCTGCATCTGTGGGCTGCCACCACCCTTTAATGTCCACACCATCACCCAGGAGTTGCCGCCGAATCGGGTCGCACTTCTCAAGGACTTCGGGTGGCATGAGGTTGTAATCCAAGCCGCGCAACCAACGGTAACTGTATCCCATAAATATGACTTTACGCGTTGCATCGGAGAAATTCCAACCGCGTGAATGCCACATCCGTCTATCGAAAAGGACAGCTGTGCCGCGTTTGACGAGCAGGTCTATCGCTCCCTCTGGATCACCATCAGGGTCGTTATCCCTGTTTGGGGGTCGGGTGTCGAGTTTATGGCTACAAGGGACAATACGCATCGCACCGTTGTCACGGTCGGTCACATCGCTTAGCCAATAACTTACCTTCAATGAGAGCCGCGGGTGTGGTCGCTCCATCTCCGGTACAGGTCTGCCGCCATCTTGATGCCAGTGTGCTCCTTTACGGACCCGTGGCTTATCGGGCGGTTCTGGGGGATACATGATGAGGTGTGAAATGTAAAGTTGGATGTTCCACCCCAAAATGTCCCAGAGCAACGGGAAGACTTTCTTGTTATCGAGGAGTTCCAGCAGGACATCGTCTTCAATGACGGTGCGGAATTTGTTTAACAATTCGTGGGGTGCCAATCCCGTTTTGGTGCGTTCTTCGGCATCAATCCGATCTGCGACTTCCTCTAACGCGTCTACCATCTCAGGACTTATAGCGTCCTCAACAATGAGATAACCGGTGTCGTTGAACGCTTTGAGTTGTTCTTCCGTAGCACAGTATTCAAGCCAACTTGTATCCATTGTTATTTTCTCCATTTGCTAACGGTGGATGTCAGTTTTAATCCGTCCCCATGTTGTTGTGAGTTTTCCTGTGACTTCAACAGCAAACACGATGCCCTCCATATCCTCCTGGATCTGTTCTTCGGTGATTGCGATGTTGAGAATACGGAGTTCATCAAGTGCTCCATCAAGCCAGATGTTCTCATTCGCTTTCTTGCCTATCCAGACTGAGGCATCATTTTCGTTGATGTCTCCTTTCCGCGCGACTTCACCGTCGAGTTCACCATCGAGATAGATGCGAACTTCTTCGCCATCATAGACCATAGCGACATGATGCCATGTGTCCAGTTTCATCGTTGTCGTTCCTTGTGCAACAGCGGCGGAACCGGGAGCGGTATAGACGAATCCACGAATTTTTCCACCGGGTGTATCAAATCCCCAACCACTTTCAGCAACGGAGCCTTTTCTTGCTATCGGTGGATGTCCAGCCGGAAATGAAGTAGGTTTGAACCACGCTTCGATTGTCAACGCAGCGCCTCCAGGACTGAGACTGTCGTGATGTGGCACTTCAATAAGACTGCTTGCGCCATCAAAGACCAATGCCCCACCATTTTTCCCATCCGCTGTCCATTCAGCATCGGTAATTTCGCCATGGTTCTCAAGTTCGGATAGGTCTGTCGCTTCATCGGCTGTCTCTTCATCAAAGAGGTATAATAACACTGTTTCCTCTTCAAAGGCAGCGAAACTACTCACTCCAAGATAGAGTAAGAGTGTAAAGACTGTTAGCATTCGACACATTTGGAACGTCTCCTTATATAGCACTCCACTGGAGGGCGGGACTTGTAGAAATCATTTTCTACAGACATAACACTCCGCTGGAGTATTGGAGTTCATCGGGCACCAAATTTACCACAGACGTTATTGTATAGGATCTCTGTAGATCTTCAAGTTAAACTGACGTTATTTAATTCTCCACTCTTTCTATAATTTGTCCGGTTTCTCGATCTCTGAAGATGCGTTTCATTCTGCCATCTGGCATACGTTCATCCTTGAGGTGGGCATACCGCTCATCAGCATCGGATTGTGTGGCTTGTGCATCGGTGGTCTCTGCCATACCTCGCCAATCCTGAATTTCGACGGCTTCCCACTGTTTGGATTTCGCGGATTTATAGCAGGCATCAATGATAGCGTTAACGACGTAGCCATCATAGAAGGTTTCCAAGGGTTCCCGTCCCTCGTCAATTGCGTTGAACATATCAAGGAACATATCCCGATAGCCGAGTTCGGCAACCTCATCGCCGACCGGGAAAAGCCAACCGGTGTCGCTTTCCGCTTTTTCAGCAACATAACCGCCCTGCCCAACGGCAGTGAACATCTCATAGCCTGTGCGGAGCCAGTGGTTGAGCCAGATAGTCCCTTCGCTACCGGAGACCTCATCGCGTAAATCCATACCACCTCGGAATGCCCATCCAACTTCAAACTGTCCCATGGCACCACTTTCAAATCGGATGAGTGCGATGCCGTGATCCTCCGCGTCAATCGGATGAACGAGCGTATCTGCCCAGCACATCACCTCAAGCGGTCTGTTGCTTTTCCCGACGAAGTTTCGGATAATTTCGATACAGTGGCATCCCATATCGACGATGGCACCACCGCCTGCTTGCTCCAAGTCCCAGAACCAATCGCTGTGGGGACCAGGATGTGTTTCACGGGAACGCACCCACAGGATCTTACCGAGTGCGCCGTTCTGTACAGACTCCAACGCTTTGAGGGTTTTAGGAGGATAGACAAGGTCCTCAAGATACCCACCAAACACACCAGCATTTTCAACGATGTCGAGCATCGCTTTTGCCTCTTCAGCGGTACGTCCAAGCGGTTTCGTGCAGAGAATGCTTTTGCCGGCTGCCGCAGCGAGCTCGACCGTTTTTAGGTGCAAGTTGTTAGGTAACCCGATGACGACAGTATCCGTTTCTGGGTGATTGATGGCTTCTGCTAAATCAGTTGTTGCGTGAGGGATGTTCCACTCTTCAGCGAATGCAGTTGCGCGTTCTTCGCGTCGAGAGTAAACACTATGGACGCGGTCTGTGCCGCGCTGATTGTGGAGCGTCATCGTGTAGAACATTCCGATGAGTCCAGTACCGAGCATCGTGACCTTATGGCTCTTCAGTTCTGACATTGCTTCTCCTTGAATGGTTGTCGGTTATCAGTTGTCAGTTGTTAGTTAAGAGGTAGATTTGTTAGAACTTACGCAATCAACGGTATGAATGTCGTGTGGCATTCACTGCCTCTTAAAGTCTCCCTACCCCCCTGATAAGGGGGGATAAAGGGGGGTTAACTGATAACCTCTCCCTGGCGTACCCTACATAGGGTATGACTGGTATAGGAGGATTGTTACAGAGTAAGACCTTAGCCAGCAACCGATAACTGGACACCACCTTAACCGACAACCAACAACTGACAACTATTGTGCTTTGTACCCTGCGATTACACCCCAATCGTTAATTGTCCAACAGTTGTTCTGATCGGTTGCATGAACACCCTTGAGATTTGCGGCGCCGGGTATATTCGATACAGTCCATGTCTTACCGCCATCGGTGGTGTGCAAAACCGAATTGAAACCGCCAACTGCCCAACCGACCATATTATCAACGAAGGTAATATCGTGGAGATCATCGTAGGATTCGGTTTTCTGCTGATTCCACGTAGCACCCCCATCAGTAGTGTGCAGGATTAAGCCCTCTTGCCCACAAATCCAACCGGTGTTTTCGTCAAGGAAGTGAATACCGAAGAGGTTATTATCAAAGCCAGGATTAAGTTTCTCCCACGTTTCACCGCCGTCAGTCGTCTGCATGAGCGTTCCGAATGAGCCAATAACCCACCCCGTTGTAGGTGAAACAAACCAAATACCCTCAAGATTGTTTCGGGTTTCACCGACGCGTGCGCGCTCCGAGCTGCCTACCCAAGTTTCGCCGCCATCGGTTGTTTTGAGAATCGTGTTTTCCGATCCGGCAATGAAACCTATTGTTTCGCTAATCATCTGGATGCCCATCAAATTGGCGCGCATGCGACCCGGTCTTCCATCACGTCCAGGGGTATCACTCACTGCCCTCTTTCGATCCCAAGTTTTGCCCCCGTCTTCGGTTTTCAGGATCGTGGCTCTACCGCCGATGATATAGCCGACGCTCTCATTTATAAAGTAGATATGATAGAGTGGCGCGGGAGCACCACCACCGAACATACCAGCTGGGGGACCACCACCAGCACCAGGGGGACCGCCACCGGCACCCGGAGGACCGCCGCCAGCGCCTGGACGTCCACCACCGCCAGCACCCGGACGTCCACCTGCTCTTTGCCCGGCACCCGGGGGACGCATAGTCGTATCAATTCTCCCCCACGTTGTGCCACCGTCCGTCGTCACCAATATTAAACCGTTATCTCCAACGACCAAACCGTTTTGGTTATCCGTGAAATAGACATCGTGTAACATGCCTTCAATGCCGTCGCCGCGAAGGATATCGTCTTCGCGCAGGACGGTCCATTCTGCATCAGCAACCGTCGCGAACGAGAAAAGGAGCGCGATTCCGAAAAGGCTGATAATTGTTCTGATCATGATAATCTCCTTTTTTAGTAGTTCTCAGTTTTCAGTTGTCGGTTATCAGACAAGAGACTTTCTATAACAATGCTCCGCTTCCTAAAGGCTGCAAAGATGGCGTTATTTGTTACGGAAGGCTCTTAACTGAAAACTGTTAACTGGTAACTGACAACTATTCTGACTGAAATGCGTCATAAATCTGCCGTGCTCTGTTTTCAACATCCCTTAAGTAATTTTGACCTATTTGTTGGGTGTAAAGTTCGGTTAAATCTCCACTCGTCTCGCCGAAGACTTTGGCAAATTTCCGACACTCCTCCTTATCACTACCAGAGGCATAGGCTTTGGTCTTCGCATCTGTGCCGGATTTTCGGACTTCAACGCACTTGTCACGAAATTTGAGAAAACTTCCATCGCCGACAAACCGGACATCCTCAAGCGCTGTGAAGTCAAGACTCGGCAAAGCATCTGCAAGGATAGTGCGCGCCTGCTCTATGTCTATTTTCTCTTCGCGTAGCGCAATGGCGATACCGAGGAAAAACAGGTCATTTTTGTCGCGTTTTGCTTCACCTGCTAACTTTGCTGCTCGAAGTTTTTCGGGATTTGGTTCAGATTCATTGTAATAGGTGATGTCCTCTCTGACATCGCACGTTGCAGTGATTTGACTCTCTTCAAAAACAGCGTCAAGGTAATCAGAGAGGGGTATATTTGCCTGTTTACAGTGTGCAGCGAGTGCGGTGACGAGGACCATAGATTCGCCTGCCGACTTCTCACGCATCGCAATAGCAGTGCGACCGCCTTGGCTCTGGATGAGTTCTTCAGGACCGGTAATCATCCCACCGCTCTCCTCACCAGCGAAAATTAACCTCGGTTGCACACCGAGTGAAATCGTTTCGCCGTAGACGTCTTGAATAACGACTGGAGCCTCTGGTGCATCAGCGATCTGCCGTTCAATTTTCTTCATAATCGCTGCAATCTCCTTGAAACCGACGGGCACGTTAATAACATTGACGTTGTTTGCAGCACCCCACTGGTCCCAAGCTAAAGCAGAAGGTGTCGTTTTAATCATGAACCGCGGATGATTTTCCCAGCGGCCAGCAGTTTTGAGTTGCTTGGCGTAGAAGTCCATTAACATGAGAAACGCCTGATTCGGTGTGTAAATGGTCAATAGCCGGTTATCACCGAGATCAAGGAAATCGATGCCGAGATGCTCTAATGTCTTTGCCCGCGCGGCATCCTCTATTTCACAGACGACAAGTCGATCACCGTCGGGATCGGTTGCTTCAATAACAGTGCCAATAGGTTGTGCTTTGAGTTTGGCTGTATAATCCGTGGATCTGACGACATCAAGAATACTGAAATCGCATCCGAGGTCATAAAATTCAGCCTCGCCAGTTTTTGGATTCCGGTCAAGTTTTCCGATGTTGTGATAGAGCGGATCCGCCTCAACGTGGAGCCAACGAACAGAGTTAGCGATACCTAACCGCTCGAAGATGGCACGCATCGGACGATACATACAGCCGCCGACACAATCGACGACAATCGGAGGTTTCACCCTTCGGATGAGGTTGAGGTTTGCATCTGCGGCGACTCCGCCTTTGAGGTAACCGACATAAAGCTGCACGCCGTCGTGGAGTTCATCCAACCTCTCAAAATCGATGTGCGCATCGGTCGCTGAACTGAACTGAATTGGATAGCCTTCTGTTTCAGCAGTTTTGAGAATTTCTTCTATCTTACTAACGAACCGCATAGATTCCTCGGGCAGGTATTGACTGCCCTGGTTATTGAGGTCTTTGGTAGCGTTTTTGGTGCTGACGGAGTGGCTTGATGTGACATGCTCGCCACCGTCTAAGTCCAGCATGAAAATCAGGAAGGATGCCATCCAGATAGGCAGCGTCCCAAAGCCTCTGGGCACGTACGTCCGAATTCCTTGAGAAGCTTGAATCCGAGCGATGTACTCGACATATTTCTGCGAGTTGTAACGGACTTCGCACCCGGCGATTTTCTCAACCGGCTTTCCATCTGCGGTTTCATTCGCGACAAGGCTCTTTCCGAGTGTCGCCAAGATAATCCCGATCTGATTAATCGGAAAGCGTGTATCCCATGGATATAAAATATTCTGTGCACCACGGATACCGGCGGTCGAGACCTGTGCTTCCTTAGCGTAGTTCCGAAACCATTCCCAGAGGTCCAAACGCTCGATTAGTTCCTTATCAAGATGGAACGTAAATGCCGCCGACTCGTCTTGTGGAAAAAGGGGTGTCTTGACAGAATCCGGTGTATTTCGCTCAACGACTTCAAAGAGCTGTTGTTCGATGTGATCCCTCTTATGACGATAGCTTTCGTCAACTCTGATAATCATTAACGCCCTCCTTGTAGGATCAGAAATTTTATAAACATTTTATCACATCTCCATATTTTTTTGGAAAAAAAGAGAATTCAGAATCTTTTAATTCTGGAAAGATGTTTAATTATCTCTGCAACTCGTGTATACTCAATGAGATTGGTGGGATCTGAGGAAGTATAAAAGGTAAGCTGCACGGATCCCCAAACATTTTCTCCAATTCTTAGACGCCTTTAAAATTATGCACCCTTTCTGTCTCCAAATTGTGTCATTAATAAGTGTAAAGTTAATCGCCTCAGCATGAAAGACGTGAAAAAATCGGAACTTAATAAAAACAGGGATTCGCAAATCACAAGCACCCCCATGGACCTTATACCATCGCCTCACTTTCAAGGAGACTTTTCATGAAATATAAAAGCCGCTTCTCACTTCTTATAGTAAGCATAATTTTACTGTGTGCGAGCATTTCTCTTGTCTCTGCTAAAGCACCTGTCACTGCGAAAATCGTATTTACCTCGGCGCGCGATGACAACCGCGAAATTTATATCATGAACCCGGACGGAAGCGGCCAGGTGAGACTTACCCACAACCGTGCTGATGACGCCATGCCTACTTGGTCACCGACAGGTGAACAAATTCTTTTTGCCTCCGATCGTGATCGGTTTCCACTCAGTCGAGACCTATATTTAATGGAGACTGATGGCAGAAATGTGCGGCGGGTGTTCAGCAAGTCGAAGGATAGGTCTGGCGCGGCTTGGTCACCGGATGGAAAACAAATTGCTTACAGAAGACGGGAACGGGACGTATCGTATATTTACATCGGTACAATAGACGGGAAAAAAGAGGAACGCGTGGCAATTGGAGCTGCCCCTGCGTGGTCCCCTGACAGTACTGAGATAGCCTTTACGTCTGGTTATGGAAGTGGTCTCGTACAAATTAATATACTTAATGTTCGCAGTAAAAAACAGAAGGTCATCTTCCCACGAAATGTAGATTCATCGTGGATAAGCGGAGACTTAGATTGGTCTCCAACAGCGGATAAAATTGCTTTTTCCTGGAATCGGGAGCCGCTTAGGAAAGACATTGACCTTGAGGCACTCTATACTGTAAACAGCGATGGCACTGGTCTTGAACAAATTACAAGCGACGCTGCACCACGAGAAACTTCGCCGGTTTGGTCGCCTCAAGGGGATACGCTTCTTTATGATAAGACTGATGGGGATAATCGCTTACAAATCTTTAAAATAACGTTGGGCAGCGATGTTTCTGAACAGCTTACAAATACTTTTATACCACAGGTATTTGGAAAATTTTTTCAAGCAAATAGTCCGGGAGATTGGTTTGACCCAGCATACGCCTTGCCGGTCTCGCTCCAACCCCACTTGCTAACAACAACCTGGGGTAAAGTCAAAAGTAAAGACTGAATTTAATTTGGTACCACAATACGGTTAACTCGCTTTGGAGAAATCTTGTATGAAACGTCTATTTCTGTTTCCCGTCCTCTTTATTCGTTTTACGATGATAGTTATGAACACTTCTCCCGTTCTGGCAAAGGCACCGGAAACTGCCAAAATTGTCTTTGCGGCAAATAGGACCGGCAATCGTGAAATTTATCTGATGAATCCAGATGGAAGTGAACAGATAAACATCACACGGAATAAAGCTGACGATGTTACACCTGCTTGGTCTCCGACAGGTGAGTCAATCGCGTTTAGTTCTAACCGGGACGGCATTCTGGACTTGTATCTCATGGATCCAGATGGAGGGAATGTCAGGAAAATGTTTGGGAAATCTGCATATAGAGCAGATCCAACGTGGTCGCCTGATGGAAAACAAATTGCCTACCAGCGGCATGAACAGGGTAAGCGGTTCATCTATATCGCGACAATAGAGAGCGAAAAAGAGGAGCGTATGGTCATTGGTAGTGGTCCAGACTGGTCGCCCGATGGGAATGAGATCGCTTTTCTCACTGGATTCCCCAAACGTGTGCAAATCAGTATCCTTAATGTTAGCACAGGTAAACAGAAAGTGCTCTTTCCTAAACCAGTGAGACCTTCGTGGATGGGTGGAGGTGTTGCTTGGTCTCCATCAGGAAAGAAACTTGCCTTTTCTTGGCTTCATAAGGTACCACTGAAGGATTTCATTAATACGGAGACAGTTTATACCGTGAATCGAGATGGTACAGGACTCCAACAGATTATCCCCGAAGCAGGTCCTAAAGTTACTTCACCGGTTTGGTCACCACAAGGAAACGAATTCCTTTACATCCAAGCGGACGATGTCGATGCGGCGCGTCCCATTAATTTCCAGATATTCAAAATTGGAGTGGAGGGTGGTGAACCGATGCAACTGACGCATATTGGTTTGGGACACCATTTAGGTGGATGGTTTGATCCGGCGTTCGCATTGCCTGTCTCACTCCAACCCCACTTGCTCACAACAACTTGGGGTAAAGTCAAAAGCCAAGATTAAATCTGAGCGAGTGTATAATGGGGATTTTAGGGGTTAAAGAGGCATGCTTACTTCCGTATCAGCATTTTTCGCGTAGCCGTGAATTCTCCAGCAGTGAACGTATAGAAATACACACCGCTCGCCACAGGCTCCCCGAGTGCGTTTCTACCGTCCCAATACGCCGCACGCCCGCGACCCGTGTAGTACCCTGCTGACTGATGTCCAAATGCCAACGTCCGAATGACAACGCCTTGCGTGTTGTAGATCGTGATCTTCACATCCGTATCTCTCGCCAACTCATACGGGATCCATGTCTCCGGGTTGAATGGGTTGGGGTAGTTAGCGAGCACTTGTGTTGATTCAGGCGGTGGATCCAGTTGATATGAAGGTGCTCCTGGTGAAAGCGGTTCACCGTCCCACGCGAGATAGATTTTGATGTCCGGATTCTTTCGCAGCAATGCACTGAGTGGTTTTCTGTGTTTTCTTTTCTTAATTAGAGTATCTCGCAGACCTAATTCTTGAAGATTTTTCAGGGCAGTGAGCGGGCTAATATCGCTAATTGGATTCCTGTCTAAAAATAAATATTGAAGATTTTTCAGGGCAGCGAGTGGGCTAATATCACTAACTCCATTATCGTCAAGTTGTAACAGTATTAATCCTGTTAACTTTGCAATCGGCGACAAATCATGAATTTTCATAAACCGGATACTTAAGTTCTGCAATTGCGTAAGTTCCCAAACAGGGCTTATATCGTTGATCGGATTATTATGAAGAGATAACTGCCTTAAGTGTTTTAACGATCGTAGTACTGTGATGTCGCTGATGGGGTTCTCACCTATACTTAAGTGTCTCAAGGATGTCAACGCTTTGAGAGGTCTTAGGTCGCGAATTTGATTGCCAGCAATACTTAACTCCGACAAAGGGGACTTCAAGAGCGGGGTTATGTCTTCGACTTGATTATATAACAGATTTACTTTCCTCAGGGAAGTTGCATGCTGAAGCCCTGTCAGGTTTGTTATCTGACGCTCCACAGCGGTCAAGCTTTTCAGCCTAAGCATATCCCGTTGTGTGATAGGAGCATTTGGTGCCAAATCGAGTGTTTCTCGGAGGCTTGCTGCTAAATTCTTATCCGGTATTTTCACTTCTCTGGGAGCTGTTATTGCTAATGGGTTTAAGTTAAGTTTCCACAAGCGGAAACTTCCATCCACACTGCCTGTCGCGAGTTGCTTTCCATCCGGACTGAAGGCCATACTACTGATCATCGTATCTCCTCTAAAAGTCCGTATGCGTTTACCCGTGTTGGTATTATAGAGCCTAACAGAACCATCTATCAAGATTGTGGCAATTTGCTTTCCATTCGGGCTAAATGATACGCTGATAGTAGGAATCCCTGTCTTAAACTCGCGTATCTTCTTACCCGTGTTGGCATTCCAGAGCCGCACGGACCCACCTGAATTACTGTTTGTGACGAGCTGCTTCCAATTTGGACTAAAAGCAATATCTGAAGCATCTCCTATATGCAACTCGCGTATCCTCGCACCGCGAGGTAAATTTCGGAAATACCGAACCCTAACACCAGGGGGACCGAAAGGACTGCGCACGACCTTGATTGTAGCGATTTGCTCTCCATTGGGACTAAACGCTGCGCTGTCAGCACTGTCCGCATGAAACTCGCGTATCCTCTTACCCGTATCGACATTCCAGATCCGCGTGGTATAACCCCCTGTAGCGAGTTGCTTTCCATTTCGACTAAATACTACACTATCAGCACTGCCCGTATTCAACTCGCGTATATGTTCACCGGTATTGGCATCTAAGAGTTGGGACCCCGCATAATGAGTAGCTACAGCAATTTTCTCTCCATTTGGACTAAAAGCGACACTCTCAACATGTCCAAAATCCCAACCGTAAGCACTTTTCCATTCGTATATATGTTCACCGGTATGGGCATCCCAGAGCGATGCGGTCCCATCATAACTGCCTATCGCGACCTCAATAGGAAGACCCAGCGCGTCAGCTAAATCCTGGAAAAAGCGTGCGGTTCTATCCGAACTGCCTGTCGCGAGTTGCTTCCCATCCGGACTGAATGTGATACTCGAAATAGAGGCAGTATGTCCTTTGATAGGCATTTGATCCGGTACGTTCCTCTCTTGTGCGAAACTATTGGGTGAAGCGATCAGTGTAAAAATCATTAATAGTGTGATGATGGCACATGTTTTTGTTATTTTCATAAATTTCTCCTTGAAGCCAATCAGATAGACTTCTTGACCTTGGCGCGGATGTGTAAAGTTTTGCTTATAGCCCTCAGGCTACTTCACTATGAGCATCCGCCGCGTAGCCGTGAATTCTCCAGCAGTGAACGTATAGAAATACACACCGCTCGCCACAGACTCGCCAAGTGCGTTTCTACCGTCCCAATACGCCGCACGCCCGCGACCCGTGTAGTACCCTGCTGACTGATGTCCAAATGCCAACGTCCGAACGACAACGCCTTGCGTGTTGTAGATCGTGATCTTCACATCCGTATCCCTCGCCAACTCATAGGGTATCCACGTTTCGGGGTTGAAAGGATTTGGATAGTTCGCAAGAACTGCGGTTTCGGTAGGTCTCTGCGCCACCGCTGTCGGAGCTGCCCCGACACCCACAAAAACAATATCCAAATCCATATCGGGGTTCTCTTTAAGAAGTTTCCGAAGCGGTGCATAATTTTGAATTGGGTTTCCGGAAAGCCGTAAGGATTCTAATTTCGTCAACTTTGCGAGTGGAGAGACATCGCGTATTTTATTATCTCGGAGATGTAGGGTCCGGAGATTGACTAACTTCGAAAGTGCCGAGATGTCGCGTATCTCATTATAATCCAGCCATAAAGATTCGAGTTTCGTTAATTTTGCCAGGGGGGTGATGTTCCCGATATCTGATTCCCAGAGAGATAACCCTCTTAATCGTATTAAGTCGGAAAGGTGTCGGACACCGGTATTACCAATCTTGTTGCCTCCACCTCCAATCAATAACCATTCTAATTGCTTTAACCCTCTCAGTGGACCGACGTTGGTAATCTCGTTCTGATCGAGGTCTAACTCCTTCAACGCTTTGGCGTGTTCGAGTCCGGTAAGGTTCTTGATTTTTTTATTCCTTGCAACCAGACGGGTTAACGTTTCCAGGGCTGTGTCTGTGATGCGGGCGTTCGGACCGAGTTTCAAGGCTGTTCGCACGGCTTTCGCTAAGTTCTGGTCGGGAAAATGCACGACTTTTGGTTCTTCAAGTTCCCATATACGGAAACTCCCACCTACTCTGCCTAGAGCGAGTCGTTTTCCATCCGGGCTGAAGCTCATGCTTGTCGTAGCGATTGAATCTCCTTTAAAAGTCCGTATGAGTTCCCCCGTGTTGGCATTATAGAGCGATACCGTCCCATTTATCATGATTGTGGCGAGTTGCTTTCCATTCGGACTAAACGCGACGCTGTGAACAATGCCCGTCTTAAACTCGTGTATCTTCTTACCCATGTTGGCATTCCAGAGCTGAACGGTCGGCCCCGCACTGTTTGTGGCGAGCTGTTCCCAATTTGGACTAAAGGCAACAACTGAAGCGTTTATATACAACTCACGTATCTTCTGACCACCGGTGGTCCCATTTCGGAAATACCGAACACGAATGCCATCACTGTGCGGAAGGCGATCGGCCGTGGCGATTTGCTTTCCATTCGGACTAAACACTATGCGGTCGGCACTGCCCTTATCAAACTCGCGTATCTTCTGACCCGTATTGACATCCCAGAGCCGCGCGGTTCCACCCAAATTGCCTGTCGCGAGTTGCTTTCCATCGGGACTAAACGCGACGCTGTCAGCGCTGCCTGTATTCAACTCGCGGATGTGTTTACCGGTATGGGCATTATAGAGTTGGACCCCCGTATTGGAAGTGGCTATAGCGAGTTGCTTTCCATCGGGACTAAACGCGACGCGCTCAACATGTCCAAAATCCCAACCGTAAGTACTCTTCTTCCATTCACGGATGTGTTCACCGGTATGGGCATCCCAGAGCGATACGGTCCCATCCGAACTGCCTGTCGTGAGTCGGTTTCCATCCGGACTGAAGGCGATACTTAAAATATCCGTAGTTGGCTCATCCATGGTTGGCTCATCCATCATTTCTCTTGAGTTATCGGACGGTTGAGGCTCGTCAGGGGGAAAGATCGTTAGCGGATACTGAATATCTACGTTGAACTGCCTTTGAGTCGTCGTGAGCTGCCCTCGCACTCGTAGTTCACCTTTGCCAGCAGTAGTTGCATTTAGCGTCAAAATAGCAACATCGCGTATATTGTGTATATCCTGTCCAGTCTCTAATCTCGAAGCCGTGAGGGTGCCGTTGATACCGTTTCTTGAGCTATGCTCAACGCGATCAAACCACTTTACAGATTTGACAGAAGTCAGTTTGTGAGGAACGGTGTAACTTAATTTAAATCCTGTAACATTTTTCGCATTTCGTATGAGAACACGGTATCTCAGATTTTTCCCGACTTCCGGTAGTTCATCAGGTATCTCGTTCCTTATAGAAATCTGAGGCGGGATAGGAATATCCACATAGTTCAGGTTTGGGAGGTTCGCAAGCGGAGAAGCATCCGAAATTGGATTATTGCTGAGATATAAGTCCCTAAGATTTGTCAATCCCGCAAGCGGAGACACATCGCGTATCTGATTATTTGAGAGACCTAAGCCCATTAGTTGGGTCAATCCTGCGATCGGTCTCAGGTCACTAATCTGATTACCCCAAAGATATAACCACTTTAGCTGAGTCAATCCTGTGATCGGTCTCAGGTCACTAATCTGATTACCCTCAAGACTTAAACTCTCCAGCTGCGTTAAACCTCTCAGAAAACTGAGATCGCTAACTGAAGCATAACTGACTTCTAATCTTGTTAATTGCGTCAAATTTCCGAGAAGGTCGAGATCACTAATTGGGCTTCTCAATTCCCAATCTCCCCAAATCGCCAACGACTCTAATTGCGTTAAATCTACATGGTGGCGAATGTCATTGATTCGCCTTACGCTAATATTTAAATCCCGTAGTTGCTTTAGTCCAGCGAGGGGACGGAAGTTATTGATTGGATTGTCAGCGATTTCTAACGTGTGTAGTCGGGTCAATCTTGCGAGGGGCGTGATATCGCTGATCTGGTTGTTCCAGATACCTAAGTCCCGTAGCTGCGTCAGTCCTGCAAGGGGTCGAATATCACTGATTTGATTGTTATGAAGCTGCAATTGCGTTAGCTGCGTTGCGTGTTCCAACCCAGTAAGGTCTTTTATCGTGCCGTACTGACCTGTAATTTTTTCAATTCTATAAGACTGAGCATCAAGAAAGGTTAATGTTTGTAGGGCTTGTCGTGTAATGGGTGCGTTAGCTGCTAAACCCAGTGCATCTTGCACGACAGCCGCTAAATTCGTATCTGGCATTCGCACGGTTTGGGCATCTGCGCCGTTAATCCAACAACTCAGTGCAAGAGAAATAACAAAAAATGTACAAAACCTTTTCATAGTTTCAACTTCCTTTCTAAGACCCTATCGGTCTATTTACATCTGTTTCAGCGTCTTTATGTGCGTCTTGTATCACTTGATCTCTCACAGAGAGTTGTAGTATTGTTTCAGTTTGGGATTGAGCCAACGCATCAAAGGCGCGCTGAAAATGAGTGATACTGTCAAAAATGTAAGAACATAAAACATTGAATGGCGTCTCACGAAATAGGGTTCTCCTTTCTGTTCCATGGTAGGCAAGGTTTCCGAACCTCACCGGTGCAGCCTGTATAGATAATTTCAAAATCTACGCTATTTCGGAAGTACGAAGGCAAAACGACCGCCGTGGTCACGCGCCTCAGGATCAGATGCATTAAACAGTCGATTAGGATGTTCCATATTGCCGGGATCAAAAGTGCCATTTGCAATCAGCCATAGACCGATACCGGTTTCAGGGTGCGGGAAGTCATCATCCCGCACGACACTAAAAATCTTCGGGAAGCCATCAGGCGTGAGAAAAAACGGTTCACTCGCGACGAAAAACTCTCCCAACCGAGCCTTGGTACTCCAGTCAGGCTGGTCGAGAAATTGTAGGCGCAGCTGCGGGGCAGTCGCAACCGGGCACGTCTCAAGTCCCATCTGTTGCGCGCGCGCATAAATGGTATCAAGGGTCGCGAGTTCACCCTCAGCAAACCCCAACTCCAGCATAGAAACAACAACGATATCAACCGTTGTTTCCGCTGCCGCCATCGGAAAATCCGGATTTTCAAGGACTTGCGTAGACCAGATACTGACCCTGATTTTTTCTTCGAGTAGTGCGCCTAAAAGAGCATCACCACTTCCATGGGTTCCGAGTGTTAGGGTAAAATCAGCAGTGAACTCCTTGGCACCTTTTGTGTCTGTAGCCGTGCCAGCAAAGTAGATACTGTAAAGTTTTTGAAAACGTGCCAGGTATAGGGTGTCGAAGTTGCTGACACCGAGAATCAATAGAATTGCGACAACTGAGACAGTTCCAATAGCCAGCCACGGCAAGAAGGGTTTCATTTTTGGAGGAAGTGTCGGTTTCGTGTCAGCAATTTTTTGCATGATGTTCTGCTTGAGACGTGAGGGTATCTGCACGCCCCCCAGAACTTTTTCGACCAAGAGTTCCTCTTCTTCTTTTAAGGATTTACGGGCGCGATGCAGTCGAGTCTTTACCGCCTCTACCGATATTCCCAAGAATTCGCCAAGCTCCGTCACTGTCATTTCGTCGAGATAAAAGAACGTCATCACTAACCGCTGATCCTCCGGCAATTTTCCCAAAAGCGTTTTGACGGTCTCACGACGACGTTCAGTCACTTCTGCTTCCCGTTGTTCCGATACGTAACGATCATAATTAGATTTATCCACTTCTGCCATAGGTGTGTCTTCTAATGACTGCAAGTGATTCTCACGTTCTTGTTGACGCAGCCAATTCTTACAACCATTCTTCGCAATCGTATACAACCAATTAGAAAACCGGCTCGGATTTTTCAACGTTGAAAGTTTCTGATAGGCGCGTATGAAGGTCTCTTGTGTAAGGTCTTCTGCATGTTGGAAATCACCGATTTGCTGCCTCACGAGCGTGTAAATACTTTTTTGGTATTTTCCAACCAAACTGTCAAATGCTGAGTTGTCGCCTGATAACACAGCATGAACCAATTGAGCATCGTTTTCTCTCTCCATAGCGTACCCTCCTCATAAACAGATTCGCTGCCTTGACATCTCGCACAACGTCGCTTTTTCTATGAAATGCCTGCTGAAGATTATACCATCAAATTAAAACACCTTACATGACGCCAGTTTGAAAAAAGATATTAGAATTCAGCATAGATGCAAAATGGTGGTAAAAAACGGATTTTGCGCAAACCTTGCTATTAAAGACACATTTTTTTCGCGAAAGGTTACATCGCGTAAAAAAATATTTTGTCGGGCAATGATTTACAATTGGAGCAGGTTTTTGTGGGGTTTCTGGTTAAAATCGCGATCGGGAGATCACTGCTATTGTGACGTGAGTTTGATACATAGCAAATGCTAAGAATACGTGAAGATTATCGTAGGGGTTAGGTCTCCTAACTCCTACGGGCGAGGAGACCTCGCCCGTACCAAATGATCCTGTTTAGGCTACCGCTCGCGTCCTGAAATGAGTAAGTCAAAGGAATTGCTCTGCCAACCGCCATCCATGACGATGTTATCTCCCGTTTCACGCAGGCGATCTACCATCCGCGCTTTCATCCGACGGAGGACATGCTTGTAACCGAGGTGGTTGGCTACGTTATGGAGCTCACACGGGTCGCTCTTCATGTCGTAGAGCTCGTCCTCGCTGTACGGATTATAGACGTATTTCCACGAATCCGTCCGGACCATCCTAACAGAAGCGAGCGTCGGCTCGTACCCGTGAAATTCAGCGAACACGTCATCTGGCCAATCCTCTACATTTTCCCCTCGCAACAGCGGTATAATTGATCTGCCGTCAATATTCTCAGGCTTCGCTGCGTTGCCGAGTTCCAAAAAAGTCGGCATGAGGTCTACAAGATTTACAAATTCATCACACGTCGTTCCGGAGGACGTTGTCCGTGGCCATCGGATCACAAGAGGAATGTGGTGCGTCTCCTCGTACATGTGGAACCCCTTATTGAAGAGCCGATGGCTGCCGAGCATATCACCGTGGTCAGTTGAATAGATAATAACAGTATTTTCCGCCAAACCGTTTGCCTCAAGGCAGTCGAGAATTCGTCTGACTTGGTCATCAATGAAGGTGCAGAATCCCCAGTAGGCAGCGATAACCTTTTGCCAATCGGGCCATGTTAGGTGACTGGCATTCCATCGGAGCATTTCCTTCTGTTGGATGAGGGGTTTGTTAATGAATTGTTCATCAAAGTTCCCCCACCGCTCAACAGTATCGGGGTCGTACATCGTGTCGTAAGGAGTTGGCACGGCATAAGGGAAATGCGGTCCGAAGAAATTTGCGGCAATCATAAACGGTTGTTCAGAACCTGAATAACCGTTGATTAATTCAATGGTTTTATCTGCCGTCCAGGCTTCCATTGTCCGTTCAGCAGGAAGCGGGTGTCTCCCATAGAAAGGAGCCTCGCCGCCCCACTCATACGGTTGAACAGCGTCTCTATCAATTCGGAAGTCAACTCCGTCGTCGCGAAGCCACTGATGCCACTCGCGATACGGATGCCACTTGTCGTAGCCCCAAAATTCTGTGTCCCCCTCTTTGGCGAGATGCCACTTACCGATACAACTCACCCGATAGCCTGCTTCCCGCAAGAGTTTCGGATACGCGGGTTTGTCAAGGATCTGGTTTGCAAACACGCCGTTAAAATTCCCCATATTTGAAAGCTGCCCGTGATTGTGCGGATAGAGTCCGGTGAGCAGCGAACCGCGCGCAGGTGAACAGAGTGCGATAGGGGTATAGGCGTTCGTAAATCGCATGCCTGTTTCGGCGATTTCGTCAATGGCAGGTGTTCTGCAAATTGGCGCACCGTTGCAGCCGAGGGAATCGAAACGTTGTTGGTCGGTGAGGAGAAAGAGGATATTAGGGGATTGTGCCATTTTTTAGTTATTCCTTTATGAAGATTAATTTTTTAACTCGGTAATACTGAAGTTATACTAAAATTTGGACAATTTTCGTAGATTGGGTTGAGCAGCGAGGGGTAAATACTCAGCAGTTTTCCAAAGACACATCAATACCAACCCACCTCTCATACATCCAGAACACACGCACCGACGCTCAGCAACAAAGCGTTGGGTTTCACTCACACTTAGTGTTCTCAGCGTGTCTGGTGTTTCAGAGACGTTTAGGAAATAGAAGTGTCCTTGTGTTTTGCCGTTCAACCCAACCTACAGGGAAGGGGCCATAGTTAAAAAGGTTCGGATACGATAGCGATATTCTTCGGTCCCTTGAAGTCGAGTTCAATTCGCTCAAATCGGACGGAATGTTGTCGATAGTAATCTTCAATTGCCGTCAATAACTCATACTGTCCGCGACGCTGTTCATCCCAGAAGTTGCAGCAGGGAATTATTACGGCGGGTCGAACGAGTGCCGCCTCTCCGAGTTCACGAAGTGCGCCATCTGGATGGAGTCCAACCAGCAGGTCATAATAGTCCGCCATATCGGGATCAAATTGTTCAGGTCGATGCTCAATGCCTTTGAGTACAGTGCGGCGCGGGTCAATGAGTTCGCATGCGAAATTTTTCTTTTTTTCGAGAAGTCGGGTCAATATTCCCTTTCCACCGGCAACATCAGCAATAGAGTGGACTGCATGGGTGTATCGCTCGGCAATGAAATCCGCGACGACCTCAAATCGCTGCGGATCGCCGTATACTGGGTGTTGTTTTCTACTCATTTCAAGTTCTCCGGATTTAACGCCTCCAATGCTGGGTGGACGAACCGTCCGTCCTTCCGAATAAGGTTCCCGTCGAAGGACATTTCTCCGCCACCATGCTCTGGCGTTTGAATCATTACCATATCCCAATGAACAGCAGATCGATTACTGTTATCTGCCTCTTCGTAAGCTTGACCGGGTGTAAAGTGAAAAGACCCAGCGATTTTCTCATCGAACAGGATATCGAGCATCGGGTTTGTTATATATGGGTTGAACGCAATCGAAAACTCGCCGATATAGCGTGCTCCCTCGTCTGTATCAAGGATGGCGTTTAATCTTTCGCTATTATTCGACGATGCCGCGACGATTTTGCCATTTTCAAAGCGGAGCCGGATGTCAGTAAATGTCGTCCCTTGATAGATTGTAGGGGTATTGAAACGGATAGTCCCATTGACCGAGTCGCGCACGGGTGCAGTGAAGCACTCGCCGTCGGGTATATTCTTCTCACCGGCACAAGGAATAACTGGAATGTCCTTGATACTGAACCGCAGATCGGTGTCCTCACCGAGGATGTGAACCTCATCCGTTTCTTCCATCAGAGATTTGAGGGGCACCATGGCGCGTTCCATTCGACTGTAATCGAGTGTGCAAACATCGAAATAGTAGTTCTCAAACGCCTCTGTGCTCATCTGCGCCTGCTGTGCCATCGCTGGGTAGGGCCACCGTAGGACAACCCACTTCGTGTGTGGGACCCGATAATCATTGAGTGGTCGTATCCAATACTTTTGATAGCGCTGCATTGCTTCCGACGGCACATCAGACAGCTCTGTGATGTTGTGGCTGCCGCGGATGCCGATGTAAGCCTGTACCTTTTTCATCCGAAAGGTTTCATACTCGCCAATCAGTTTTATTCCGGCATCGTCTCCGCCAAGAATGATTTCACGTTGGATACGGTTTTGTTTGAGTTCAACGAGCGGAATCCCACCAGCTTTCCGAACCGATCGGATGAGTGCGATAACCATGTCCTGTGGAATATCAATACCCTCAATGAGGACAAATTCGCCGGGTTGGACTGTTGTGGAATGGTTGGTGAGAACGTCTGCGAGTTTATCAAGTCGTGGATCGTGCATATTTACCTCAAAAATTGTTGTTAAACATGAAAAACTTATTTAAAAATTCAGGACTCAGTCAAAAACTAAGATGTTGGGTTTCACTGATTTTTTAGTAGTTTCAAGGCATTTAAACAAGATTGATGGACTAATCGGATGATTTTTCCGTCCCGCTCAACCCAACCTACAAGTCTGTATATCCTCGGTGAACGATACCCACCCCGTTTCATCTGCATTGAGGCGTAGCAGATGGGTATTGCGGGGTGCATCGTTTGCGCCTAAACCGGGTTCGATAATTTCTGTGTGTGGATCGCTCTCAAGCTGCCTAGCAATTCTACTTTCCAATCGTTCAGAGGAACGGATAGCAAAGATATTTATAATTTCCGCTGACTGTAGATCCAAGAGAAAATCGACGTTCCAGTGTAAGGTTTTACCGCGCTTCGGTAGTAGGTCGCGAGGTCCCAAACCACATTCGACGAACCGATTTATCATTTTTTCTCGAATGGCGTGCGGTGGTTTATTACCTGTTCGGGTTGCATGTCGGACGAGCCGTCGTGATAGTGAAGCGGCACCTTTCTTCGAAAGTGCGGATCCAACGTAAACATAATCACCTGCGGGGAGTGAGATAAGTTTTCCTTTCCTAAAGCGTCCGAATCGTAGTGTAGTGTCTTGTTTTAGATGAATCCGCAAGATGTATGTTCCGGCTTGCGAGTCATCGCCGATGATGAGGATGTTCGGGATTCTCATTGACCCAACCGATACTCTATATTTCTGTCAACTCTGGGACATGTTCGTCTTCGTATTTTTCTATCAAAACACCGATGACTTCCATCAATGAAGCCAGGGGATGGTCTTCATCCTCACCTACGACATCGATTAAATTGTCCATCACCTCTGTAAGTCTCTGGTATTCGCTCTGGGCATGAGGAACAAATACAACCTCTGTTAGCATTGGCCATACATTTTGAGCAGTTTGTACTTCCGTTAGCATGGTTCATTTTCTCCATCTGCTTTTATTATATTCGTCGTGTGTTAGCACTGTGCGAATATAAACTTTTTGGCGCGGGTAATACTTAAGCCGTGGCGGATAGTCATTTTTCAATACCAGACGTATTAATCTTGAGAGTAGTCTATCACAATCTGGGATAGATAGCAAGTTTTAATAGTTTTCAGTTGGTCGGTTGTCAGCTGTTGTTAACATTTTGTGTGTTGAAACAAAAATGGAAATCTATTAGAATAAGGTTCAGGCAAGATTGGAAAGATAAACACACATTGATGAGGTCGAAGGGCTAATGAAAGTAGGTCGATTGTCTATTGGATATGTTATCGTTATTGTGTTGATGGTACTACACCTCCTGCCTGTCTGGGGTTTCAAGTATTTCCCGACGCAGGATGGGGCGAGTCATATCTACAACTCTTATGTCGTGAAGGAATACCATAATCACGAAAACTATCGGCTACGCGAAGTCTATGAATTGAACGCGACTGTCTTCCCCAACTGGACCTCTCATGCGCTCCTACTATTACTGTTGTACGTCTTTCCCCCGCTCGTCTGTGAAAAAATAGTGCTGACCCTCTGTATCAGTCTCTTACCGCTCTCCCTCTTCTATTTTCTCAACCGGGTCGAAAAAAAGAATATAGTGTTTGGACTGCTTGGGTTTATTTTTGCTTATAACTATTTGCTTCACATGGGTTTCTATAATTTTGTCCTCAGTATGTCCCTATTTTTCTTTACAATGGGCTACTGGTGGAAAGTCAAAGATAAACTCCGACTGACAAACATCATTGTCATATACGTATTGTCGTTGGTGACCTACCTCACCCATTATCACTCTTATGCGTTGCTTATCATGTCATTGACGTTCTTCCCTCTCTTCCTATCAGCTTATGATGTGTTACAGCGGGCATGGGGTAATAAGGAGACATCAGAGCCACTCATACACCGACTTAAGGAGGGTATAAGGACGCACAAACCTACACTGACTTTCATAGGTTGCCTCATACCTGCTTACTTTATTCTCTTCTCCTACTACTTCTACCTTACTAACAACCATGGGGGTAATAGCAATCATAAGGGCTTTGAATGGTTAAATGATTACTTCTTTGGCATGAAATCCTTGGTTTCCTTCCATGATGATCAAATGCTTATCGGACGTGTGCTGCTGATCTTTTTTGCCATCGTCTTCGTACTTACAATTATCAATAGAATCCGACAGTGGTATCAATTCCGTGCATCAGAGGAATGGAAAGAGACTGGCGATCGGTTCTGGACGCGTGCTGTGACACAAATGGATGGGTTTCTGATCATGTCAGCCGTTATTACTGCGATGTTTTACATAGCCCCTTGGTCTGGTTATAGTGGCGGTTGGATAAATGATCGGTTTCATCTGTACATATTCCTTATCTTGATTCCATTTTTTGCCGTCAACTTGCATCGATACATAAACTACGCCGTGGCAGGAATTATCATCGTCCTATCCTTATGGCATCTGGGTTACCATGTTCACACTTATCGTCTATTGAACCGAGACATCGCCAAGGCGATCTCATTGGAGGGTATGGACGAAAAGGATACGATCCTTACCAGTGAACCCGGGGAATGGAGCGGTCTTTCAGATTCGCTTGGTTTTGAACCCAAATACGTTGAACCTTTCGGTCATCTTGAGTGTCTGCTGGCGGTGCATAAAGGGAGTGCTTACCTCGACAACTATGAGGCGGGAACAGACCACTTTCCGCTACGGTATAAGGAAAAAGAGGATAGGGAAGAGAAATACCTTGCCGATTTTACTATTATCTGGCGGACAGAATACGGTGATGTTGGTGGTTTGGAAGAGGAATATGATCTCATCGATTCTAACGACTATAATCGACTCTATCGCCGCAAGCGTACGCCACCCGATCCAGAGATGTGGGGTGGCAGAACCGTTGTTTCCTTTGACATGCAGCCCGAAGAAGGTCAGACAGCACCGGGACATATTCCTGTGTACGTGGATACAACTTACACCGATGGAAAATACGGCTGGTTAACTGTGTCAGCGCGTGAAGAGTCCCAGAACAAATTGGGGGTTGCACAACCTTATACAGATAGCATTTTGGGGAAAGAAGATGCGGTTTTCCGAGTCGCACTTCCTAATGGAACATACGAAGTGATATGCTATTTCAGCGCAAATATAGTAGGTGAAGAGGATAGAGCTGAACCGTTAGAAGTAAACCTTATTGCGAATGGTGAGAAGCAGATTCAGCGATTGCAGATTCCCGTTGGAAATGAGACGACCGACAGGCGTTACAATATCACGATTACGGATGAACGTTTAACACAAGTGATATATACCCATGTAAAAAGCAGATACCAAAGATGGGTTTGGAGCGGTTTTACGATTCGATCGACAGATGGTGGACCGAACTTTCGTCTTTCTGGTGAAACCGAGGAATGATGATTCAGTGGAATGTGTAGTTTTATGTTAGTGGTCGCCCCCAAGTAATCCTTGCTTCTAATTGGAAACTGAGGAACCCTTTATCATCAACGAATTCAGATAAGACTTGCGATAGTTCAGTGTCAAATGCCTCGACGTTTTCCGCGCCCATGTGTTCCTTGGACATGCTTTCCCTGGAATGAAAAGACTGAACATAATCTGTAAGCGACTGCGAGAAACTCACCGGTGTTGTTAGTTTATCTCCAAACACGTCCAGATGTCCTCTACTCACGAGTTCTTGAATCAGATCAATTGGCTCATGGTGTCTGTTAGTAGAATACTTGCGGATTAGTGAAAGTTCCATGTCCTGCCAAGGTGATTCAAGAGGACGATCTCCATCAATGATTACGAGATAGCCATCTGTTGTCAGCACTTCCTTGAATCTTGGAAAAACTACGCTCCATTCCATCCAGTGAATACTTGCCCCAGCCGTTATCATAGCGTAGGGTGGATACAACTGCACTTCCTCGACAGGTCCATCAATCCACTTGAGATTTGGGTGATCACCATTAGCAAGAGATTTTCCCACCCGGATCATCTCCTGTGAGAAGTCAACTGCATCAACACCGTCTACGTGATTGACGAGCGTCCGTGCTATCTTTCCGGTACCGCACCCGACATCTAAAACTCTCCCTCGCTCATCTCCGCGCAAACTTAGCAGCACCTCATACGTTTCATTTGGATAGGGAGGTCGTAATTCATAAGTCTCCGCCAAACTCCGATTCTTGAATCGGGATGCGTAATCGTCCCAGTATTGTCGTGGTCTTGTGGTTTTCATATTTTTTACATGGGCAAAAAGTCTAATTCCAACGCATCACCTATAGGGATATAACCTATTTTCATGTATATGCTGTTGGAAGTTGGATTTAATAAATCGGTATATAGGCTGCAAAATGAATATCCATCCGCGAGGAGTTTCTTCGTTAGCAACATAACGCATGAAGTCGCATATCCTTTACCGCGGTGTTCAGGTGGCGTGTATACGGGACCGATTGTTGTGCCATTTCTCATCGGACGGGACACGCCAGCAATAGACACCGGACCGTCATGATCCCAAATGTGTAAGCTCTGATCCTTGATGCGTTTTTCGACATGGCTTCTGGCATCCTCAAGATTGAGAGGTTCACCTATTATCTCCGAAAAGGTGGCGATCCACTTCGTCATGAGCGGGTGGTCATCCATATCAGCTAAACGCAACTTCCCCGGTGAAAGCGGAAGATTCGCGGTGCCTCTTGCTTCAAATACACGCATACGCCTGCTTATGCCGGTTGATACACCGGGCACGCCTTCAACCCAACAATCAGCAAAAGTTTGGGCTTCTACTGCCGGTCCAACAGCACCTGGTATTTGGACATCAATTCGGCGCAGGTGCCGCACAAGATGAATGACAGTGACTTGGATATCCGTGTCAATTCTGCTCAAAACGATTCTCTTAGGCGGGGTCATTACTACCACCCCAACGACTCTCCCCTGCTCCAAAATACTCAAGAGAAGCGGCAACTCAGACCCATAATAGTATGGATCTTCAGCAAGCCTATAAGCTAAACCGATAGGCAAATTGTTTTCACATTCATTCTGTTCCAGATACGGACCTGAAAGTGAAATAAGTTCGCTGGCATGGCTGTGAGATATTATTTCAATTGTCATTCTTCCGCTTCCTTAGGTATTTATGTCGCCCAATGTTTAAAGTAATGAGAAGTTAAAACATGTTAGAGACGACTTCAGACTCAGTATTGAACCAAGTTTCATATCTATTCTCCATGTGTTAGGTTAATACAGATGAGGTTCTTTTTCTCGAATCAACTCCTTCACCTGCGTCGATTTGACTTGGTGGACAATCTCTTGGCTGCCCATGAAATTCCGCCATTTTGTATCGGGAAGTAAATTCATTTTGTAAAGGATTTCCCGAATTGATTGACATATAGTGTGGATGATCTCACCGCGCGTTTGATGGTTGTCTGCTGATTCGAGTTTCGTGAGAAACGGTTCTATAATGTTTGTCCATTTCGGGAGACTTTGTGCCTGCCAGTGCAGCCATTTCCAGTATACAGGAAAGCGCTTATTGAACAGACATAGAAGTCTTAAAGTACCTTCGACAAAAGCACCTTGGCCGATGAGCAAACCTATACCGTCACCGCGTTTAGCCAGACGATAGCTCGAATTGTAGTCGCCATTGTGCCAAATTCCCCATAGATCACTCGCGATCTTCCACTTCCAGATGTCTGCCGGATAATATGCCTTTCGAAAAGCGGATATACGTTCGCTAAGGGCATTAGAAGGGTCGTAGAGAACAAAACCTGACGACGCGTAGTAGAGGTCGTTGTCATCAACGGTAGCCCACTCCTCGATCGTCACCGGCGGATAGGCAGATTCGTGAAAATTACGATAGACTTCGTCGATGGTATTTATCCGTATTGTTTTAGGGCCCAATTTGGCGGTGTCGACTCCTAACAACTCATCTGGAATAACTGTCTCCAGCACCTGAGAAATAGAAGAGCCATATTTTGCAATATCCTGTTCCGACAACAGTAGTTGGCACTTACTCGGTCCCCAGTCATGATCACGTGACAGTTCGTCATCGGCACCAAGAACGTCGGATCCGAGTCCGATGACTCCAGCACTGAGATGGGGAAGGACATCCGGAAAGCGCTCTTTTAAGACGGGTAGAAAGACTTCATTAAATAAAATTTTACAGTATACGTGCCCATTCAGTGGTAACTCATAGTTTTCAGGATTGAATTGCGAAGCGTCTTGTTTCTTCATCAGCCCCTCTTAGATATGCTCTGTGTGCCTCAAGCCAACTAACTGCGAAATCCACGATAAAACGTATTAGCCGATCGCATCCACTACAGCGTTGCCGACCTGTGAGGTTGTGGCTTGACCGCCCAGATCGGGTGGGAGGGTTTTGCCGCTCTCGACGACGTTTAGCACAGCTGCATCTATCGTTTGCGCCGCTGCCACCTCACCGATGAAACGCAACATCATCGAACCAGAGATAATTGCCGCCAACGGATTCGCGATGCCCATCCCCATGATGTCTGGAGCACTTCCGTGAACCGGCTCGAACATCGACGGGAACCGACGTTGTGGGTCGATATTGCCGCTCGGCGCCAATCCCATGCTTCCGGTGATAATTGCCCCGATGTCTGTGAGGATATCCCCAAATAGGTTGCTGGCGACTACGACATCAAAGTCCTCTGGTCTCCGCACGAAATCCATACACGCTGCGTCCACAAGCAACGATTCTGTCTCTATGTTGGGATACTTTGCGGCTACTCGTTCGAACGCTGTATCCCATACAATCATGCCGTAGCCTTGGGCATTCGACTTGGTGATCGAAGTGACTTTGCGCTTCTTATCCCGTCCCTGCGCTTGCTCGAAAGCATAAGTGATAATGCGCTCGCAGCCGTGGCGCGTAAATATGCCAACCTGCACACCGACTTCTTCGGGAAATCCTTGGTACTGAAACCCACCGACGTTGGCATACTCGCCTTCTGTGTTCTCTCTTATTACGACCAGATCAATATCCCAAGCCTCTTTGTCCTTGAGCGGTGTGTCAATACCGGGATAGAGCACGCTTGGTCGCTCACAGACGTACTGATCGAATCTGCGTCGGATAGGGAGCAAAAGCCCATTGAGCGTAAGGTGGTCTTGGATGTCGGGGTGCCCTACTGCGCCAAGATAAATTTGGTCGAACTCAGTAAGCGTATCAAGCGCATCTGCTGGCATCATGTGTCCATGCTTGAAATAGTAATCTGAGCCCCAAGGAAACTCCACAAAGTCCCATTTGATATTATACCCATCGGCGATAGCGTTGAGGACTTTGAGTCCTTCCTCCATTACTTCAATCCCAATTCCGTCTCCTCGAATTACCGCAATCTTGTATTCAGCCATATTTTTCCTTTATTAGTGCTAGTGCTAATACCATTTCTAAAAATTCGTGTTGCATTACCGATTTTATGAGATATGGCGCAATACAGCACAAACTAACAGTTTATGCTACCATTCTACTTAAGATGATCCTCTTCGGGGGTGTCATCATTGCGACACCAACCACTTTCCCCTGTTCCAAGATACTCAACAGCAGCGGTAACTCGGGACCGTAATAGTATGGATCTTCAGCGAGCCTATAGACTAAACCGAGAGGCAGATTGTTTTCACTCTCTTTTTGTTCCAGATAGGGACCTGAAAGTGAAATAAGTTCACTTGCCTGGTCGTGAGATATTATTTTAATCACGATGTTTTGATCTCCTTTGCCCTGGCAAGAGACCAGTACTTGGCCATTCTTTTAAGTTCAGGCAAATGCTTAGGCCAATCATGTAAGGTTGCTGGATCAAAATCAGCCCCATTCGGCCATACCAACGTATGGACTTCTGGATCAATCCGAACTTGGTTGAACAAATCACTATCGCGGAGTGGGCCGAATAATTCGCCCTCTAATGTGGGTTGAAAGTCTATAACTTGTTCCGTGTCGTCATCAAAACAGACGCGAAGTGTGTAGGGTGCCTGTATTTGAAAAAAAACCACGCGATATATTGGATGACTCATGCCAATCTCCTTTATTGAAGCGGATCAATTTTAAATGGCATTCGACCGGATTGTAATTGTTCCCAATCCGCCTGTAATTCGCTCTGATGTAACTCTGCCCAAGCCTTAACCAGGCGGTGCTGTCGTCTGGGAAGTTGACCAGCGATCAACTCAACCTCGTCAATGGCATATACACCAACGTCCTCTTGGTAATAAGCGTGAAAATGAGGACGATGATGAGGGGCTTGAGGCTCTACATACATTCGTATGATGATACCGAAAAATCGACAAATCTCAGGGATTCAAATCCTTTTTTGGGTTTATTGCTGGCATTTCCGAAAGGGCTAACTGTGCGAGTACTATTATGCCCCTGATTCGCTGCTTGAATAATATTTTAACCGAACTCCTCCCATTATTCAACGTATAAAAATCCAAACTCAGCGGTTGGTAGGCTGTCTGAATCGCAGATTACACAGATGACGAGATTTTGGAATCTCTTGTGGGTCCAATGTTTGTGATATGCAGTTGGGTTTCGCTCCGCTCTACCCAACCTACGGGATAACTTTAGAAGTTGCCTAAGATGAGATTTTATGCTATGCTCTAATGTAAAGAAGGAAATCGGAAAATTAAATCAGTTTCTAACGATGAAACGAAGGAAAGATCGATGCCAAATACTCAAGAAATTGGTTGGAACGCAGTTAGTAAAACGGGTACTGTTGCTGCTGGTGGTGCTAAGGCTGTCGCAGCGGGGATTGAAATTCTGGAAGCGGGTGGAAATGCAGCGGACGCAGCGGCGGGTACAATTCTTGCGCTTAACATTACAGACCATGGGGCATGTTCCATCGGGGGTGAGGTGCCACTCCTTATCTTTGACGCGGAAAAACAGGAAGTGAAATCACTCTCTGGACAAGGACGTGCACCGCTTTCACAAGATGCTATCGATTGGTATATGGAAAACGGTATACCGAACGGTGATATTAAAATGGCACCGGTACCGTCGGTTGTGGATCTCTGCACGACCACACTCAAACAGTACGGAACCATGACCTTTGAGGAAATCGTCGCCCCGACACTGGCACTGCTTGATACCGGTGAAGCGGACTGGCACTCTGATTTGGCGGTTACGCTGCGTCGGATGGTTGAATCCGAGCAGAAGACCTCGGGGAGCCGCGAGGAGAAAATCCAAGCTGCCAGCGATCGCTTTTACGGACGGAACGGTGCTAATACCGATATTGCCGATGCCTTAGAAAGTTTTTACATTGACAAGGGCGGATTTCTCCGTAAGACAGACCTCACTGCCCATGCTACGCTCGTTGAAGACCCTGTATCGGTAGAATATCGAGGGTATACGGTGTACAAGTGTGGTACTTGGACACAAGGTCCTTACCTCTGTCAGGCGTTGCGTTTATTGGAAGGCTTCGATCTTAAGGCAATGGGTAACGCCTCAGCAGACTACGTGCACGCAGTTACGGAAGCACTCAAATTGGCGATGGCTGACCGTGATGCCTATTACGGTGACCCAGAATTTGTGGACGTCCCATTATCTGCCCTGCTCTCCGATGCCTACACGGAGATCCGTCGACCGCTCATTGATATGAAGACGGCATCGCTTGAAGCACGACCGGGTGATGTAGACAACATGCGGCCATTAAAAGCGGATGGTGTGTTCAGCCCTGGGGTTGGTGGCACAACAACGTGCGCAGTTACTGATCGATGGGGGAATGTTGTTGCTGCAACACCAAGTGCGAATGTTTATCACGCAGGCGGTATGCTCGGTCCGACAGGTGTCAGTTATGGCAACCGTTTACGGAGTCTGAACACAACACCAGGGCATCCGAATTGTATCCAGCCCGGAAAGCGTCCGAGGATTACGCTTACGCCTACACTGGTTCTTAAAGATGGATCCCCAATTTTAGCAATTAGTGTTGCCGGTGGAGATTTACAAGACCAAGCGACGATGAATTTGTTGCTCGATTTCGTCGAGTTTGACATGCTACCGGAAGACGCTGTGATAGCATCGCGTTTTGCCACGGCGCATCATGAAGATTCGTTTGATCCGAATCCCAACCGTGCACAGACTTTTGGACAGGCGGGTTCATTGACTATCAATGACAGTGTGAGCGAAAACGTCAGGGAAGAGCTTGGGAGTCGCGGGCATCAACTCAGGGTACAGGGCGGTGCTATTGCCGCACCGGTCATGATTTATATCAACAAAAATGACGGGACGTTCTATGCGGCTGGAGATCCAGGTGCGGGGCGTCACGCAGCGGGATTGTAGTGAAAACTGAACCATTGTTAGAGAAAAATACAACGAACACTGGAATCGCTTTTTCAACTATCTGTTTGTTGCCAAATTCTAAACCTACGTTGCAACGCCCTTAAAAACCTGCGGGCAGATCTATCATTTTGCTCTAGGCGTTGGAGATGCATAGCGTTGACGAGGTCTTCCACCCGTTCAATGCCATCTAAAGGTGAAACCATAGTTGCCTCGTAGATAGCATTTAGCAACATATTTTTGTATCGACCTCGCTCACATTTCTGATCGGGAGGTGGACAGCCTTTGCCAAATACGGTTTTGAATGCTTCCGAATCAAGAAGTAGCCATCGTTCAATATGTGGTTCTGGGATCATGTTAACGACTAAATCCGCTAAATTGGAGATTACTTGATTGATTTCCGTTTCCCGTTCCGAAAGTCCCTTGCAATTACTATCTGTTCCAACGATAATTAAATCAGGTAAATCCTCCTGATTGCGTTGCAAATCTCGTACATACTGTTCTAACTCAGCGATCACTTTCCCATGCCCACCGCGAACACTGGACGCTTTCATATTGATTGAAACGCTGTAATCATAAGCAAAACGCTGAATTAGTGCAATGAGAAAATCCTCATGAGCTACATCTTCAACAAATAGATTGATATTACGCATCAAAGTCTCCCCTCAAGATGCGTTCAGAAGGAGACAACGTACCTTCGTCGTCCAATGCGATCTCAATATCTGATTTCCTCCATAGCGGTCCAAGATGCATCATATTGAAAGGCTCAATTTCTGTGTTCCCGTTGACCTTGCGACAAACATATAATGACTCAGGAGGAATAAGGTCAGGCAAAAGCGACGAATGTGTTGTTACAATGAACTGGATATCTTGAAGAATCATGCGAGTTTCCAAAAATCGGGCAATGCGCTGAATCCTACGAGGGTGGATGCCATTTTCCGGCTCTTCAAATCCTATCAATGCCGGAGGATCTTCTGCCCCAACCAGTGCTAAAAGTCCTAAAATCCGAAGTGTACCTTCTGATAAAACTCTTGCGGAAATACGCTTTTTACCTTCACGCAGATCCAATTCAACTTCACCTAACTCATTAACACTGACATCAATTCCTGTTATAGATGGAATCATGGTATGGAGCGATTTCTCGACGGATTCAAATTGTCGCTTATTACCAACTTTCAAGGTATTGAGAAAGGCTGCGAGATCCTCTCCCATTGGTCCAATATCATGAACTGCTTTGACTGGATTTGGGAGCCGCATCTGTTCTCTCGGTTCAAGGTAGAAAGTAAGCCAGTTTGCTAACTCCTGCTGCATTGCAGTTAAATGAGGATAGTGAGGTGGATAGTGCGATCTCGAAAGGATACTGTAGTCAAGGTAGCGTTCATAGTAGAGTGGATGCGCTTGTCCCTCCATGCGCAGATGCAACCGATTCCTGATTTGCTCTAAGAAAGGTTTTCTGTTCTGTTTTGGCTGCCCTTCGTCGGTTAATGCTGCGAGATATTCATCTGCTACTCGCAAAATACCGAATCCGGGGAGCATTTCAACTTCAATCCTGTACCGCAAACTTTTCTCGCGCACAAGTACCCGTCGGTCTGAAACAGGTTTATCTATACTTTGTGTGCTTTTTGCTGTTGTTTCCCTTATTTCCTGAATGCGTCGATTGACACTTTCAACAACAGTAGTGGAAAGTTGTACGTCTACCTCTATACTAAAGGACACACTTTCTTGTTCCATGAGGCTCTTGATACCTTCATCCCCGAAGGTGAATGATTCCAGCGGATGCCCCCGGTATGGAGGGTCAAATGCTTCTTCTAAGGTTTGACAGGTTGCCATCCGAGAGAGAAGTTGCAGGGCATCAAGGAAATTGCTCTTTCCCGATGCGTTAGAACCAATAAGCACAGAAAGAGGTTTGAGATTTAGTTCAAGATCCACGAGTGATTTGTAGCCCTGAACTTTGATTCGCTTCAGCATAGTAGCACACCTCCGCTCAATATCCGAGACTCCGCAAGTATTCTCGATTTACCACGGCGGCTTCGGCGGGTGGACGTGGCGGATAGGGACGGTCAAGTTCGACAGAGACCCATCCATCGTAACCGACTGCTTCGAGTCCTTCAAGTGCTGCTTTGACATCAAGTCCCAGATTACCGGCACCGAGTTCGGCGAAACGCGCCTGTTCGCCAAAACGTTGCGTTCTATAATCCCAAGTTTCTGGATTGTCGGCGTGGCAATCTTTGAGATGGACATGTCCAATCCGATTCCGCAAATTCTCGCTTTCAAAAACTTGCATCGGGTCGCTACCAGCGGCGAGCATGTGCCCAGTATCAAATAGCAGCCAGAGACTCGGTGCGGCTGTCAAAAGGCGTTCTGCATCATCAACTGTTTCAAGCAACGTACCGAGATGAGCGTGGTGGAAGCCTTTGATGTGATGTGCATCACAGAACGCCAAAACATCGTCCAACGTTCGTGCGGCATTTTCAAAATCGGCATCGCTTGGATCGGGTCCACCCCATTCTGTACGTCTCAACGACGGCACTTCGGCAGCATCATTGCCGAGAGCAATGTTAAACTTAACTCTGTCAAGTCCTGCCCCACCGGCATTAACGATATGGAGCCCGAGACTGCGGGCAAGCGTCGCCATCTCAACGAGTTCATCGGGACTCTCAATTCCCAACCCTTCGACACCGTCCCAACCTGCGTCGGCAACTTCACGCAATACTTTTTCTGGATTATCCCGTTGTTCGCCTCCAAACTGGATGAGGTGACAGGCGAGTCTGAATTTGCTCATGAGTATACTCCTTAATTATCCCACTGAAAAAAGCAATTTCTTTCCAAGTGCCTTTGCGTACTTCCCTAAAGTAGATAACTTAACATCTTCAGCATGGTTTTCTATTCGTGAAATCGCTGATCTTTTAGTATTCAATTTTTGTGCAACCTCTTCTTGTGTTAAACCAGCTTCTTCTCGGGCTTGCCGCAGGAGGATACCGATCTTGAATTCCAAGTAACCGCTCTCATAATTCTCGGCAAATTCAGGATCACTATCTTTACGTTTTTCGACATACTGTTTTAAGTCGCTCATCACTTTTTCCTCCTAAAATAATCTCGCTTCCTCTGTTCCGCTAAACGAATGTCGGACCGTGGAATCTTCCGTGTTTGCTTTGCAAAAGCGTGATTAAGAACTATCAAGTTTGGATCGTCGAAAGAGGATAACAATCTGAAAGTATCCCTACCAACATTAACACGAACTTCCCATATATCATCCGTATTAACTAACTTTTTAAAGTATTGTTTTGGGACAAACTCCAAATCCTCAATCAATCGTAATATCCAAGTGACTTTAGTGCTCTGCCTTGCATTAAGGGAATCTAAAAATTCTTCAACCGGACAATGTCCTGATGTCGTACGATAAAAACTGACTTTTCTCATTTGCTGTTAAAGGAACGCGCCGAAGGCTCATCAATGAATTTACCTGTGTAATCTGTTTTTTGAGGCACGTCAGCATGAGCAATAGGTGTTACGATATTTCCAACTGGAAGTGACGATTCGGTCATAATAAGCCCTTTTGTGTTGTTTATTGTGGAATTGGTTTTTCTGTATTATTGATATAAATTCTATTTTTTGCTGACGTTTAGGGGGCAGGTCGTCTTATCGTTTCATCGAAGTAAGCTGAATTCGGATCGTCAATCCAATTGCCAACCCAACCCAGTTCTTTCAGCCCGTTTTGAACAATCGGCAATGTTCCCCGTAATTCTTTCACCGGTGTCCAGTCCCGCCAATTCCGGTTGGCAGGCGGATCGAGAAAGTCCCCTATGCCACTCACCGCTCGTTGAATCGATGGATACACCATGCCCCCCAGTCGGGTCTGTTTAGCGGCTTCAACCACCCATTTTTCGTAGGGAAACGGTTGTTTGTCAGCGACACAGCATATTTTGCAGAGGTACTCGATAACATTCCCAACAGCGACAATTGCTGTTTCCACGTTATGTCGCGCTGCCATAGCCAAAGGACCGCCCTGGGCGAAATAATATTTGCCGAACATCCACTTTAATTTGCGCTCTGCAACCGGTGGTGGATATTGACAGTAGTGTTTCAATTCTTCAGCGGTACTTGAACAACCGTAGAGAATTCTCGAATTGGCAACAATCCACATCGGCTCATCTGAGTACGTCTCCAACCACGCGCGCAGATCCTCTTCATCATAAAACGACCAGTGGGCTTCAAAATCACCGCGATCAACGAAGAGTTCTCGCTTTTGTTCATAAACCCTCCGATCTTTATCGGAAAGGTAATGCTTATCACCAATGATCCACAGGTCAAGATCTGACCATTCATCGGCAAAACTGGTGGAACGGCTCCCAGCCAACACGAGAACGGCACGTTCACCCATTTGTTGGCAAAAATTTATAGCTCGATCAAGGAACTGCTGATCCTCTGGACTGAAACAGATGTCTTCGTTCATTGCGGCCCCTCCTGGACATTTTTTCACTTTAATTTTATCGAAAGTCTAAAATTCATCTCCCTTACGCGAGACTGGATATTATAATATTTGTCTGTCATATTAACGATTTCTTAACTATGGTAAATTTTAGAATTACCTATACATTGTGAGTGGGCGAGGTTAGAAACCTCGCCAGCAGCACAAACTAACAGGAATCAACGCCAAATGCGCGTGTGGCATTTGGCGTGTGGTACAATGCGTTCACGAATGTAAATTTATTTTTATAATTCACCATAAATTACATGAGTTTGACCTAAGTACGTATGCCCATAGCAAATAGCGTTTGGGTTGTTGGGTTTCGCTACATGTATTTGCCCGAAGAGTTCATCGAAAAGCAGAACTCTTCCTATAAACTGGAGAGATATTCGTATTTACCGCTCTACCCAACCTACGAAAAACATGCCACGTTTTGTTATCCAATCCACATTAAATTGAACGCTACTTAAATGGATACTTCCACCTGTGATATTGACCGAAATCGGTGGCAGCGGTTAATAAGTCGGGTGCGAGCGTGTGTTTAAAACTGTCTGGAATAAACAGCCCTGTATTTAAACGGTTTTCATGAAAGATACGATTTCGAGCCGCATGCATCACATTATGCTGTTCGTTTAGGGATAACTGAGACTCAATAAACCCTTCAATCCACAACCCACGATAGAGTAATGTATTAACAGGTATGAAATGGACAGATTCAGGCACATCAGTGACGGATTCACAAACCAGAGGATCCCAAAGGAAGAGGTTACGCACTTGCGCGTGCGTTGTAAAACCAGTCTTGGAAAATGCGCGTTGGCTTGGATAATTGTCAATGCGGATGGATGCCGCAGCGCAATGCACTCCCAGATTAGAACCGTAGGTCAACGCTTTCTCAATGAGAGAAGTCCCTATACCTTTTCCTTGACTTGCAGAACGAACAATAATCAGATCTATTTCCCATCGAGGCATTGGGCTGGGTACCAGAAAAGCGGAAAGAACACCTGCAATTTCGCCACCATCCACTGCCACAAAGACTTGATGCTCAGGCAACGAAATGTGGTCGTTGAAAACGTCGAAGAGCAGCGAATCTCCCCATGTTTGCTGTAATATTAGGTGCACTGCTTGCGCGTCGTCTGGACGCGCCGATCTAATGTCCGACATACCTGCTTCTTCACTCAATATTTCTATCAGGGAATCATGGTGCCTATCTCTTAACCTTTTTGAGCAGCCCCCAAGTCGTTGCAGCTTTGTCCAATGGCGATACGCTTAAGACCTGTTCCATATCTTGCTGAATCTCATCTTCAGTTAGGACCCGGTTATAGATGACGAATTCATCCAGCCTGCCGCCATAGGGCCACGGACCATCTAAGCGATTGCCGAACCAGTGATCTGCTTGAGAAGTCGTAATTTCGCCTCCCACTTTATAGGTTTCATCGAGTTTACCATTTATATAATGCCGTAGTTCCTTATCAAACTCGTAAACGACGGCGACATGTGTCCATTTATCGGTTGGAATATCGCTCTTTGCGCTGTTCCATGTTTTGCAACCGACGCCGCCACATCCAAGCCACACTGAGGGCCTGCCTTGATGAATGCTCAGATAATAGGTGTGAGGGCCCGCCTGTCCGCGCACATTGCGATAATCGCCGACACTCTCTGGGTATACCCATACCTCTATCGTCAAACTCTTGGTAATCGTTAGACTATCAGATGCTTCAACAGCAACGACGCCTTTCTGAATCTGTTCATTAAAAAACACACCCGAATTGATCTTTCCGTTTTTCTCCCATTTGGCATCGCCTTCGAGGGTGCCATGGTTCTCCTTGCCGCTCAAGTCTTCAACATCCTTTCCCTTTCCCTCATCGAATGAAAAATAAAGGACCATTGCGTCGTCCTCAATCGCCCCGCTCACAAAGGGAAATATGAAAATGAATGTCGCGCTCAGAATATAGAAAACTATCTGTCTCATTCCAAACCTCCACATCAAGATGTCAGCTCGAACGCCCAAAGAAACGTTTGAACATTCAAGTCATCGTTTACGGACAATAAAAGAATTGAATATCCTACCTTCATGAGGCTCTAATCGCCGGTAGTACTCCAATCTGAACGATCGTTGTAGGACTTCAAGAAGTGCCTCTGTCTTCCAGAAAGAGAAAAACCGCTTCGGCTTATATTTATCTTGTTCCCAGATACCCTCAAAGTTTTGGTCTCCCCAAATGCCGAGATACATTAAGCCGTTTTCGTTGAGTCGCCCTGAAATTAAACGCAAAACCTGATCAAAATCTTGTTTCGGTATGTGTAGGAGGCAATTCATGGTATAGACTGCATCAAAACGTTCGGTAATTTCGTCGAGATCGTAGCAATCCAAGACTTGCGCAGGGACACCTTTCTCTGCGGTGAGTTTCACCATCATTGATGTGTTATCCACTGCCAACACTTTGAACCCTTGTGCTTGAAAAAATTGGGCATCTTGACCGGGACCACATCCAATTTCAAGGAGGGTCTCTCGTCCTTCACTCTTCAGAAATTTTAGAAATTCCGATCGTTCTTGTACCTTGAATTCGTCAGGAGAGTGAGATGCCCTCTCATGTGCGTACTTTTCGTACACCTCAACAAGTGTATCAGTGAATCGCATCATATTGGCACCTCTCCTCTTGAGTCCCGATTGGTATTTCGACATCAGGTCGATGTTAACGATCAACAGGTAGGCAAGCACTAATGTTCTGTTCAGTCTAAAATTGGGGCTTGTTTGGTGTTGATCAATCATCTGACATTATGACGGGCGATGAACCGCCCTACTACAAACGAATACACCGACAATTTAAAGGTGGACAGACCACTAATATTGATTCTATAGATTTTCCGGCGTGCGACGCATGGGATAGGTGGTTCCATGCGCCGCACGTTTGAAAGTTCCCAACAGAGATAGTTAGGAATCCACTCTATCCCTTGCGATTCTGCTTCTTCAGGTGTCCATTCGTGAACGCCTGTAATGTCGACGATAGCACGTGCCAGCCCATTTGGGTCTTCCTGCCCTTCTTCAGTCAAGTAAATTTCGTTCTCGACAAGCACGAGATCAAGAAATGGGATCTCCGGTGGAAGCCAGCTTCGTATCTCGACGACCTTCTTTCCTGCAACAATGTTCTGCACGGATGGTGAGACTATAGACAGTGCATTAACTATCAAAACTGAATTATTTCCAGTCATCGTCTGGAGGATAAATCATGGAACTTCCGCCGCCAGCACCTTTAAAATCGCTCTCGTCAAACCAGTCTTTGACGGTATCCCGCCATTTAATGAAATGTGGTGCTTTCAAATGCTCTTGGAATGCTGCCTCGTCTACATAAACCTCGTAGAGCCAGATCCGATTCGGATCAGCACCATCCTGGATTACATCAAATCTGAGACAACCGGGTTCATTTTCGACAGAGCCTTTCGCGTCATCTATCATGGATTCGATGAACGCGTCTCTGTGGCCTTCTTTAATCTGAATAGGTGCGATGATAACAAACATAATTTTTTCTCCTCTTTTTGTATAGACATTAGGACTGATAACACTTTAACTTATCATAATGTGGGACAGATGTCAATCAAGTTAGTTATCAGTTTCAGTCTGAATCAGGATTTGAGGATTTGCAGGATATGCAAATGGATTCCAGCGTGCTGTTGTGTTAGTAGTTTATTTCGTTGGGTTTCGCTGCGGCTATTTTCAAGCATGTATCGCCGAGCATCAGGCGGTTTGTTTGTAAGTGCGATGTCGTTCTTGCATGTCGCTCAACTCAACCTACGTAGGCATCGGCAGTGAGTGATCAGAAACTGGGAAATGTAAAACTAAGACAAATTGTGCTTTAATAGCACAATTTGAAGTTCCCTCCTACAATAGGAGAACAACTGTTCCTAAGCTCAAAGTTGAAAATTTATGCCGATGCCACTGTCAACGCCTTCAGCTTGTCGGCATCTAACTCGACCCCGAGTCCGGGTCCTTCAGGCGGATAGAGGTGGCTGGCTTCTGCTCGGATGCGTTCCTTTGCCGGTGATGCCGTATAGAGAACGGGGCCCATCGGATCACAGGGTAGGGAAAGATTGGGCATCGAAACACCGACGTGGATTTGTGCGGCTGTCCCAAGCGTCGATTCCTGATCGGTGCCAATCAGACACCTAAGTCCAGCGGCTTCTGCCAACGCAAACAGCCGACGGATATGGGTGGGACCTCCGGCTACGCACGCGACATTGAAAACCGTGCAGGCACCGCGTTCGGCTGCCTCATATCCGTATTCTAAACTGTTGACGTGCAAACTCACAGGTAAGTCCATACGTCTGGTAAACTCTGCACATACCCGCAAGTTCCGTGAGGGTTGTTCAAAGTGATAAGGTGTATAATGCCGAAGGACATCAGCGTAACGTAAGGCGGTCTCCCAGTCGCTGAAACGACCAGAGAAGTCGATCTGTTTGAGCTTGATCTGCTCTCCAAATCTGGACTTCATCTCAGTCAAGAACCGGTCATCCAGAATGCTGTCACCGGATACGTAGTAGCGAAAGAGATGATGTCCGAGGTCTACCAACCGTTGCAGATAGCCCACGGTCTTTTCAAAATCTTCCAGCACTTGCCATCCGAAGATTGGATAGCAACAGTAGACGTTGTCTCGCATCTTGCCTCCGAGCATTTGGTAGACTGGCACTCCTTGGACTTTGCCGTTCAAGTCATAAAGCGCGAGGTCGATAGCAGACGCAAGGTGCAGATCGCTAACCGTGCTACCGAAATTCTGTGTCCGTAAGAACTTGTTGATCTCAGTGATACAGGTGGCATCACGTCCAACGAGTAAATCGTTGTAGCGTTTGACGACTGCCCCTAAATCGTTGGCTCTGCTGTCCGATGCTTCTCCTAACCCGATGGGACCGTCGTCTACATGGACCTTGACGATAACATGACCGGATACATGCCCGTAATAACGTGGCGTTTCGATCTGGAATGCTTCAATCTTTGTGATTTTCATTGCTGTGCCCTTTTTTCAACAAACTCAAGGATCTGCGTTTATAGGAGATTTTACAATTACTGATATACTGCGAATCGGTGTCCAATCTATCTTGAATGGTAGGCGAGGCTTGGAAACCTCGCCAGCGAAGGTGTATGCTGGCTGCCCTCCGCTGAAAACCTTTATCTTCTCTGTCGAAGGTCAAGAACGGCTTCGTAGTATTTGGTGATCCTACCATTGTACTTCGTCTCAATGAGATTCGTAATTCCCTCAAACAGCAGACGTTTATTTTCTTCTGACAACGCGATATGTCCTGAATAGGTACCCAAAAGTTTGATGTACTGCTCAGATGAATACGCTTGCGTCCATGGGTAAACGCGTTTAATTGGATCTTGAAAGGCTTCCACACCGGGAAAGTCTGTGGCATGTGTAGGGCGATTTGTGGTCAGCGGAACGTAGTATTTGTCGTAGAGACGCTGACTTTCCGCAAAGAATCCTTCGTCCTTTCTGACATGCTGGTTCGAAAAAATAGCAAGGAAACCATTTGATTTAAGCACTTCGGACGCCTTCAGATATCTTACTTTTGGATCTACCCAATGAAAGGCGGTGGCAGAGATAATCAGATTGAATTTACCTTCTGGTTCCCACTCTTCAAATGCTTCTGTCACAAACGAAACATTTGGGAATTCCTTTAAACTTTCCCTGGCAACAGCGATTAGGTCAGCACCGATATCCAAACAGACCAATTCGTATCGGCGTTCTGCAAAGGGTCGGGTCGCTTTTCCGGTGCCGCATCCGATCTCAAGGACTCTATTGTTGTCTTCAAGACCAGAAAGGTCTATGACATCTCGGATGAGTTCTGCAGGGTATCCGGGTCGGACATCTTCATAGAGTGCTGGGGCGGTATTAAACGTGGCCTTGAGTTCGGTATTTGACATGGGATTTTCGTTATTATGGTGAAGTATAAAAATGAATGACCCCTTCAGTGAACGGTGGATGGGAAAACGGTATCTCACTGTTAGCGAAGTTTCCTTCGAGAAACACCTCGCCCTCCGTACTGTTTATAGGTGATTGTATATTTTACCATAAATGATCCAAGTTGTGCCTCGAAAATTCATAAAATTGAAGCTATGCTATATTCCAGCTTAATCATCTGTTTTCCATAATTTACGCATTGCGGCGAAATATAATGCTTTGCTCTGATTCTCGAAGGGTCCTGGATTGTTCAGGTTTTCTGGAAAGTGTGAAAACAGACGCGCTTCACTGACTTCCTCAAGGTCAATTGGATGACCTAACGCCTCTATTTTTCCCAAATAAGCGATGCCCCAGTATTCGAGATTGTACATAAAGCAGTGAATGTAACACAGCATCTCAAGATTTTTCAGCGTTGCCCCGGTCTCTTCCAGCAGTTCTCGGTGTGCAGTTTCCTCAGCCGTCTCCCCTGGTTCGGCGCGCCCACCCGGCAGCGTCCAAATATTGTTACCACGCCATTTGCAGAACAGTATCTGGTTATCTTGATGTGCAAGACAATTGACGAACTCAATTTCCCCTACGTCTGCTGGCGGTTCTTCGAAATAGAGGAACATGTAGCCATCTTGTTCTTCGATCTTTTGAACCATCTTTTTCCTTTCTAAATACGAAATTCCACTATAGGTAATATTCTGCTATATGTCTGCGGATGTTGGGTTTCACTGGGTATATTTGCGAAGAGATAGATACAACTAAGGCGTATTTTTTTAGTTGCAAAGTTTTTGAGGGTATCCGTTCAACTCAACCTACACTTTAATTATGGTAGATCCTACAATTAATGATACAATTTGAAAGGGCGAGGCATGTAAAGCTAAGACAAATTTTGCTTTTGTAGCATAAAATGTAAAGTCAAGACAAATTTTGCCGCGTGAATCAGAATCAAATCAACGGTATGAAGCCTATAAAGGCTTCACCGGGTATGAAGTCCGTATGGACTTCCCCGGGTATTCATGCCTTAGGGCATGAACCGGGGCAAAATTTGGAAGCCTCGCCAGCGGCGCAAAGCATCCATCAGAGCCGTTAGCATTTTTCGGATCGGCACAAACTAAAAGTTTGTGCCACAAAGATGTATACTTATTTACTGGTTTTACCATAATTGCGCGTGGCACATAATTCTGGGATGGAACATTTCCCTTAAAAATGTTACACCTCTGTAACGTAGGATGTAGGGAACTCAACGCCAAGAAATGTAGTGTTTGTAAGGGTTCATGGGTCTTTTTTCTTTATATTTTGCGATAAAAAAAAGCAATTACGTTAAAAGTGTAACATTTTCTTGGACCCAGATAACTTCGTTTTCAAATCTGTCGTGTTTTTCGTAGCTTAGTATTGTCTCCGTTCCTGTGAAAACGTTTGAACATATTATACTATTTTTATTAACATAAGTCAAGTTAAAATCGGAATTATGGTGTGTGAGCTATTACAAATCACCCTCAAAAACAACATCATATCCATTAGGGGATTTTACTGTAATTGTGTAGACATCTCCAAAATCGTAAGTGTACTTTTTTAAATCTTGCGCCACCTCAAGGTTTTTCTCACAACACTTATCTAAAACGTCTTGGACACTGTTTACGGCAATCTGCCAAGTAAAATGTCGAAGAACATCTTCAACGTTGACATCGGCTTTGCGCCCCAGACCGAACTCGATGCAATCGGCATACTTTATCGCCTTGAAGTCTTCACCATTGTAAGAAAGTTCAAATCCTAACGACCGATAAAACGCCACTTCAGCGTCCAAGTCTTTGACTTTCAAGATTGGTATAAGCATCGTGTAAAGTTCGCCTCCCATATTAAGCACCTCACTTTTTCGTTGGTTAAGAAGGTTTTCAGAATACAATTATCCCGGGAACCGATTCGGTTTTCTCAGGGTTGCCAGATCTCTATAGACTTGCAGAAAGGTTTCCTACGTAATATCTTCAGCGATGTGGAAGGCGCCGATTTTGTGACATGCAAGTGTATGCACATGTTTACGATATTTTTTCACGAGCAGGGTGAAAGCAGTTTCGTCGCCTGCAAGCGTGCGGTGAATTAATTCGGCATTATTATCTCTCATCATGCACCTCCAAGCATAGATTTTCAAGGCAAGATTCAAGTTAATATATAATGGCGCGCGTTAAGGGAAAATGGTTGCATAATTTTGTAGAAAAAGAGAGGATTGTAGGAAAAGGGAAAAAACTGGCTCGAACGACATTGTTAACAGGCGGTACAAATGTCTCGCACCCGATCAGTTAACTCTGATGGATGGGACAATACTGGATAGCCTGCTGCTCGACGCATCACAATATCTGCTCCGAGCAAGTCTGTATGCTGACGGAGGAACCAGGCGGCGCAAAATGGCAACATCCCAACTTGAGCTGCGCCTCGAAGTTCGTCACTATTGCCATCGCCTATGAATATGCAGTCTGAAGGGGCAACGCCCAAATTCTTACATGCGTGTTGATAGATGTGAGGGTCAGGTTTCACCATTCCGATCGCATGGGAAAATATCGTCACTTCAAAAAAGCGTGCCAAAGGAGCATTTGCCCAATCCAAGACTTCAGAACCATCGGTATTACTGATGAGACCGATCCGAATACCTGAAGAGGTAATTTCATTGAGCATATTGAGGATTTCGGGTTCTATACAACGCAGATGCGCGGTAAAAGCAGATTGGCGGTGCTCAGCGAGTGTCTGAATAGTACTTTCAGAAGATTTTCCACCAAGTTTCCTAACGATATAATGTAGAGACACTGCATAGTCTAATTGCCCTGTCATTCGTGCCGGTCGATGATTCACATACTCCCGCTGAAAGTCCTCTACAGGCAACTGTAAGGTCTGTGCAACTTTGGTGGTTGAAGGGTGCCCCGCGTCGAATTCTGAGACGAGTGTTTCAAATAAATCGAAGATGACTACCTTTACAGCCATTTCCATGTTCCTAATAATCCGCCAGATGTTCATGGTAAAAGTATGTTTGTTCCATCGCTCTTTCAGAAATTGTTTAGAGAAAGGTTTAGCCTGTCCTGAGAAGTTTCTTGGCTGCTTCAGACCAGTGCTGCTTTGACAATCTTAAGCGGCACAGCATTTTCAAGGATCACAGCCCCGACTTCTCGCAGCAGCCGATTCGCTAAATCGAGATGAGTATCACACATTTTCCCGTCTGTCTGTTCTGCATCAGTCAACTGGATCCGCATTGTCCCGCTCCAAAAAAACAGTGAAGGATATCCAAGGGTGCTGTGGCAATCTGCTCTACGCCAACTTGCCGCGTAGTAGTGGCTTGTCTTTCATCACCTCGCCATCGCGACTTCGCGTACCGGTTTGCATGTAATGGAGAACCATCGCCCGGCGGTCTCGGGATGAACGGTTCGGATTCGTTTGGTGGAGTGTCATGCAGTGATGTACCATCGCACATCCAGCCTCAACCGGTACTGAGACAGCCCGATCCACATCAGGTTTCACCTGCAATAACGCTGGTAACTTACCTTTCTCTGACTCAGCACGTCCGTGCGCCGCCAGTCCCTCTACATAACTGCCGGGGATAACGTTCATACAACCGTTCTCCTCGTCAGCGTCGTCGAGTGCTATCCAGATGCTCACAAGATTCGGCGGATCGCACTGCCAATATGCATTGTCCTGGTGCCAATATACCTCACCGCCGTGATAGGCGGGTTTGTAGAGCGCCTGATCATGGAATAACTGGATATCGGGTCCGATTAAACTCTCGGCAATGTCTAACAACGGTTCGTGATAGAGCAGTTTCCGAAATTCCTCATCAAGACTCCACATCTCCATAATCTGTAACATTTCTTCACCACGATCAGCGTCTTCATCGCTTTCCGATTCCCCGACGACTGCGAGGTTACGCAACCCCTCACCGATTGTGCCGCGTTTCTGGGCAAACAGTGTGTCGTAATGTTGGCGTAGCACGGTAAGGTGTTCGTCATCAATGACGCGTCCGTCTATTTTGAGATAGCCTACACGTTTGAATTGTTCGACCTCTTGGGTTATAAGTTTCATCTTTTAATTCTTCCTTGCGGGTAAGTATCGGTTATTTGTGCTTTGACAATTTCCGTGTTCGAGCCGCCCTCCACTAAGTTACAGGCTTGCTTTTTGATGCTATACCGTACATATCCTTATTTCAGTTGCGACATCACCAGGAACCCGCTCGTAATGAAATGGAGAGTGGGGCAGAGGACCATAAATTAAAAATCGGATTCTTCGAGAATTTTTTGATATGTTTGCGATGCTACGTTGTATGCCTCGCGAGCGGCATCACGTTCTTCTTCTCGAATGCGGTCAACCTTTTCATTCCAGCAGACCTCCACTGCCTCCAAGCACCACTGTGCGCTTCTACGACTTGCTCGGATTGGTTTGTCGTCTACAATGACGAAAACTGGATTTGTATGAGACGAAGGGAAGATGCGTAGTGCGACCCAACTGGATCTGTCAATAGACGCCTTAAATTGAACGGGAACGATTGCGCCGTTAGCCACAATCTCTTGCGTCTCAACAGCTTGACCATTGACGATGAGTTCAACAGGCACCTTTCGATCTGTTGCAATGCGAGCACGTTCAATATCCCAATAGGGTTTCTGGTCTAAGGGACGGTTCTGTATCTCAGGATTGGGTTCCTCATCAAGCCGCGCGGCGACACGGGCAGTAATGTTGACCGTGCCAGGTTTTTCCAGATCCAATTGGCTCAACTGTCCGTTCTGGGTCTTTTCCCCAACTGGCACACCGCCTACGGTGAAGTCCAACAGATGACTCTTGCCATCTCCGACGTAGGAACGACCGTCTCGCAATCCTAACACCCATGTATCGAAGTCGAGAGCACCCGGTGGCATTTTTACATAGATACGACCTAATCCTACCCGCTCACCATAAATGCACGGGAAATCCGTCTCGCCGCTGATTCGCGTGCGGAACCCACAGTTCAGCGTGTGATACCAGATATTCAGCTCCCAGATGGAGGGTGTATCCACCGTAGAGATAAAATCAACAGCATCGTGAACGACATCCACGATATATTCGTTCGCACCGATGCCATCAAAAGGCGGCATGTTGTAATTGGGGAGTTCGTCTCCGGCAACTTTCAACCCCCAACCGCTGTGGCTGAATCCCGTCACTGCCCCCTGTTCCTTTGCCCATTGAAGCACTGGAAGATCCCAACTGGGCCATTCCTCAATGCGTTCAACGCCTTTATAATCATCTTCTGTAAGCTTCAGTATTGAGAGGTGTCCAGCATGCGAAGAAGGAAAACCTGAGACCTCTACATCGTAGCGCATTACGTAATCATCCGTCGAAAGTTCGTGAACTTTACCCTCGAAAAACTGTTTCTGGTAATACCAGCAGGGCCCCCACGAGAGGACGCAGCCGACGTTGAGATCCTCTCCGAGAATGTGTCGCATCATATCTTCCGGTGTGACACCCTCGGTGGGGCTTTCATAGTGGGAGCAACCCGCTGCGTGGACATGATGGTCGCCAGAACGCCAGCCTTCTGCGGCGATATGAATCCATCTTTCCAGACGAAATGTCTCTTGATGTGTCTCGGCATTCGGAACGGTAATGGTCTGTGTTTTTACCTTATACTCCGGGCCGCGCGTGTATTCGACAGTATAGTTGCCGGGCGGTAGAAGCACAGATTCGCCGTTGTGCCGATAGACCTGATTGTGAAAGAAGAAATCGGGTGCAAGTCTGCGTCCGCGCGACGGGTAGACGCGGTTCAATTCATCGCGAATGATAAAAGCAGCGGTTGTTGGCTTTCCGTCAAAGTCCAATACTTCCAAGGTTACGTCTACCGCTGGCACACAATGGAATAGGATAGGCACTTGGCTACGGAAGCCGATGTCCTGTGTGCCTTGACCTATGTTGAAACCGAGCATCGCTTCCCGTTTGCCGGCATCGCGGCTATAGAGTTGAACGATACGATACTCCAGTTCCAATCCGGAAAGGCTCGCCTTCAAGGGTGGGTTGGCATAGACATCAATATCGAGAAACCGGTGTGGGATGTCGCTTTTAGGCACGGTCACCTGAGGATCAGGACTTCCCGTGGAACGCTTATAGAGTGGTGCAGCATTTTCGCTTTCTGCCACCAAGGGTGCAGTCACGCCAGCCTCGTTGTGTACCTTTACTAAAAAAGTACGCCAACCTTGTTGCATCAATTCTTTATTTACTGGACCTTCCTTAACTTTGACTCGGCTTTCAGGGTTGATATTAACGCCGACCAGACAGTATGGATCGAGCACCTTCTGAATGTCAGCAATTGCTTGTTGGTGATCATCGGAGATCAAGGCTGCGTTGATTGCTGAGAGGTCACCTTCGGACAAAGGTGAACCGAGATAATCCAGAGCCTCAACGAGTCGCTGGGTCGCTGATGCTACGGGTTGAAACTCTACTTGAGTGACGAGGCTCAGTTCATTAGTGAAACCTACGGAAGTGAAAGTGAAAAGCAACACCCAACTGATAAATATCAAGTAAATCGGACTATAGGCTCCTTTTTTTAGAAGAGTGTGATATCGATTTGCTCTCCATCGCATGGCGTGTCCCTCCTAATCGCTGATTGGGTTCTATCATGAATGTCGTAGTCTATCATAATGCAAGACGGATGTCAAGTTCACAGTTGCCTGAATCGAAGGGGGTGTAAATATTTCTGCAGCGTTCCCTATGAAACCGGTTTTTACACCGAGAGACGCTTCGTCAACATACATAGCACTCCTCTGGAGTGCATCTACGAACAATGCTGATTTCTATAGATATATCACGCCTCTGGCGTGAAGAAATTTTTATTTTTAAAGATATCTCTTTGCTCCAGCGGAGCAATATGTCTATAGAAAAGATGAGGAATCTTCTTGCACTCCAGCGGAGTGCTATGTAAGAAACATTAGAAAACGGCGTGCTGAATTTAGTGTCAAAAGTTTTACACATCCGAATCGAAATTCTAAAGCGATTTTTATCAGATCAATTGGACCTCATGTCACATGGTAGTCCACACCATACTGCACTAAGCCCAACCGTCGAGCCACACCTTGAGAAGCAACATTGTCCCACGAAGTGCTGTAAAGGGGAATAAGGTTCAGGGCACGGATAGCGAGTGCCCAAGCAGCGACAACTGACGTTGCATATCCACGCCGTCGATAATAAGCCAGTGTCTCAACACCAGCTTCATGAGCACGCATCGAGGTGCGAACACTCCGGCAAATTGATACGACCTGTGAATCCTCTATGATTGCTAAACACGGATGCGAACTATTTAACTCCGACCTTATGTTGGCTAAATCTCCCTTTAGAAGTCCGGCATCCTCACGTGATAGCTGGATAACATTTGTCGGTGGCGCAATGTGTTCAGGAAAGCAATAAGCAGGACCAACCCAAACTCGCTCAATTGGTGTATGACTTTGAAGAATATCCTCGAATTGTCTATGGTTCTTTGGAATTTTCTCAGGATTCACAAGCATGGGTTCTGCAGCAGCGACTTCCTTCAGCTGTGCAATCACATTATCGGGAAGGTCGTGCCGGAATTTACATATTGAACCCTCGTTGGTGCATCCGAAAAAGAAACGCGGGGCTGATTCTACATTACCGGTAGGTTCTTTGATACATTGAAGACAACCATTCTCATCCTGTGTGAATAGCACCTCAACTTGTATTTTCATCAGTTCAATATCTGTTTGCTGAAGACTCATGTAGGCGTATTTCCGGGTTTGTTTGGTAGGAATGTTGATTTATTTTTTTAATTCAGGACAATTACTTATTTTCGGAATTCACAGTAACTCTGATACCGAAACTCTGAGACGTCCCCTGTTTTTAGGGCAGCTTGCACCGCACAGTCTTCCTCATGAACATGCGTACAAGCACCCTTCACGCAACGCTTTTGGAGTGAATTTATCTCTGGAAAATACCGGTCCATCAAGCGAGGCTCGATGTCCCAGAAGTGCAACTCGCGAAGCCCCGGTGTGTCGGCGATAAAACCACCGAAATCTAATTTGTAAAGTTGGGTTGCCACGGTCGTGTGTCTTCCGCCACGTTTTGGATTCACTTCGTTCGTTTTTAATTTCAAACCGGGTTGAATGGCATTCAGGAGCGAGGATTTTCCGACTCCCGATAATCCAGTGAGTGCCGAAATCCTCCCTTTCATCCATGCTTTCAAATCCTCGATTCCCTCGCCGGTCATTGTACTCGTGAGAACTGCCTGATACCCAATTTTCTGATAAACGGCAGTTATCGAATCTACCTCTGATCGATTTTTGAGCATGTCAATTTTATTGAAACAGATAAGGGGTTCAATTCCTGATGCCTCGGCGATAACAAGGAATTTGTCGAGCATTCGCTGCCAGATCGGTGGCTCTTTTACGGAAGAAACGATGACAAGCCCATCGAGATTTGGAATGAGAATAACCCTTTTAGATTGTGTTCCTCTTCGTTTATATTGACTTTTACGCCGCATAGTGGCTGCAATAGTGCCATGTCTGTCATCAATCACCTGAATTTTGACGCGATCGCCAACATAGACCTGTTGGTTTGTGCTAAAGGCATCGCGTTTTCCTCGCAGCGCACATTGATACTGATGTGCGTCACATTGCACGACGTAAACACCGTTGCTGGCACGCATCACGATGCCTTCGGGAAGTCCGATCAATTTTTCACTATCAAAGAGATAGCCTGTCCGTTTGAGGAGTTCCTCGTCCGGTATAATTCGTGCAGTTTTGATGGCACTGAGACGCCTGACCCGGTCTTTGACAAGCATCTTCTCTGATTTGAGCAGCAGTGCGACGACAACCGGTTTGTCGGTGTCGGTGTCGAGTGCATTCTCTGCATCCCGAATCGCCGAATCCATACCCAGATAAACCCTCCGATAAGGGACCCGCTCACGCCAATCGAAAACCGAGTAATCGCCAGCGATAATCTTTTGTGCCTCGATTAAAGTTGTGCCTGCATAAACGGACATTGCCATAGGTTGCAATTACCTCTGTTTGTCTCCCATGAATCGCCACGAATTTTCGCGAATGATTCAAAGATAATTACGATAAAACATGAGAATCTTTCATCCACACATAATTTCGGATGCACTTTTAGAGATATGGCATAAATGAATACAAATTCAAAAAATAAATTCGGTAATTAATGGGCGATGAATCGCCCTACTACGAACGGGGCTGCTTGTAATAGTATGATTTATAGTAGATTCGGAAGTCACTGATTTTTTCTTGACGTGTTTTAGGAAATTGGTTATTCTTTTGATGAGTGAACAATTGATCGAATGCGGTAGAAGGAGCTATCGAACCACCTTATTGAGGACAAGGAGAATACCAATGAAAACGTATCGTGCTGCTGTTATTGGTTGTAGCCGGATGGGTGCCTTTATTGATAACGAAGTCCCCGATTACGAAGCGATTAAGTTACCTTATTCCCACGCTGCAGGTTTTTTTGCTGAAGAACGAACTGACCTTGTCGCATGTGCTGATCTGCGTCCAGAAGTAATGGAACATTTTGGAAACCGATATAATGTCCCAAAAGCGAATCAATATACCGATTATCATGACATGCTTGAAAAAGAACAGCCTGATATCGTTAGTGTTGCTACACAACCAGAGCATCGCGCAGAAATTGTTATCTACGCAGCAGAACACGGTGTGAAAGCCATCTATGCAGAAAAGGCGATGGCAGCTTCTATGGACGAAGCAGCAGCAATGGTATCTGCGGTAGAAGAAAACAGTGTCGCTTTTAATCTTGGCACAAACCGTCGATGGCATACAGGCTTTGACAAGATGAAAGAGATCATTGACAGTGGTGAAATTGGTAACCTACAAACCTTGATTATCTATTCAAACGGCACACTTTTCAACACAGCCAGCCATAACCTCGACTTAATTTTACGTTTGAATAGCGATGCCCCTGCGAGTTGGGTTACAGGCTATCTTCCACAAGGCGATTCGATTTTTGATGGGAATGAGATACGAGTTGATCCGAGTGGCGGTGGAACAATCCAGTTTGAAAATGGTGTGATGACACATGCTCTGCTAACGCCGCGTGGTAGTGAGTGGGAAGCAATTTGTGAGGGTGGAACCGTTACATGCTGGAACAACGGTTGGCAGTGGCATCTCCGTAAACGGCAAGATGTACCGGGATGGCGGACATGTCAGGTACCTGACACCTTTCCTGAATTTGAACGTACCAGTAGCACTGCAAACTTGATTAAAGACCTTGTTCAAGCCTTAGATACAGGGGAACCGACCCGAGGCGGTGTTCGGTGCGCGTATGCCAGCACTGAACTGATTTTTGGCATAATTGAATCACATCTACACAACGGTGCACGTATTGAACTTCCGTTGAAAGACTCTAATGTCCGTTTACAAAGAAATCCGTCTGCGAGGCAACCGCGAATTGAGTAATCAATTGAGGAAACTATCGCGACCGGGAGGTCGCTCCTACAAGAGAGGCGCAGCGAATATCGTCCAATTCCTGTGCGCTGAAAACGCCTGCGCGGTAGAGGTTTCGATATTCGTCAGAAACGCTCTGACCAAATATCATCAGATCGTCCGTGTTAATTGTCACTGGCACGCCGTTGTCAAATAAGGTACGAATGGGATGAGACGCAAGATCCCGCACAGCATCTAACATTACGTTACTGGTTGGACATACATTCAATTGAATCTGATTCTCTGAAAGCCACCGCATCACCTCAACCGATTGTGCGGTAGCGATACCGTGTTGCACCTCGTCTAAGTCAAGGACTTCGACAGTTCGCCGGACCTCCTCCGCGTCTTCAAATTCCCCAACGTGTGCTTTGAGTTTCATTCCAGCAGCGCGCGCCTTTTTGTATAAAGGCTGGACGGCTTCTGGAGGACACGCCTCTTGGTGACTATACAAATCGATTGACCGGTACACACCCAACTCTATTGCCGCATGCGCCAAGTTCACCAATTTCGGATCATCGGCACACTCGCGTGCAAAACCGAGTTCTGGACGCAAATCAATCTCTCCTTGATATTGCTCAACTAACGCATCAATAAATGCGCGAAGTTGGGTTAACCCATCTGGATAGAATTTAACCAACCGGATGTCGAAACTCATCTCAAGCCTAACAACACCATCTTGGGCTGCATCATTCATCGCTGACACAGCAACAAGCTCAAAACCTTGGCGGTGTTCCAGATGAGGTGCTAAAACTTCATCTATGTAGGTATGCATCCCGTCAAGTCCTTTCATTTTAAGAGGGGGTTTGGTTAGGGAGTGTCCGAGCCAGCGTTCCATATTCTCCCGTCGGGTACTTAAGAAGGCGTGGGAGTGAACATCAGTTTTAGGGGCTGCTTTTATAGCGGTTAGATTGTCTGTGGAAAGTGCTTTAATGAAATCAATAGACATTGTGAATTTACATGCTCCAGCGACGGCACATAGGGTGTGCCTGCCACCTTTAATTCAGGCTTTTTTCATCAAGAAGTGTGTTGTAGTCTCACCGACGATTGTGAATCCTAATCTCTGGTAGAAGGCGACACCACGGGTGTTGACCTTTAGCACTTGAAGCACGACAGGTTTCTGCCGAAGACTCGCATCATCAAGCACACGTGCCATGCACGCCGTACCGATGCCTCTTCCTTGGTATTCAGGCAGAATATAGAGTTGATTAACCTTAAGTGTAGCGCGAGTACGGGACGTTGCTAAGAAACCGACATCGGTCCCACAAAACTGGATAATGCGTAAATCTTGTGTGGTAAACCGTCTATCGTGTAGTTCCCTTTGATAACTCTCGTCCCAACCCCAGACCTGTTCGACATATTCCTGGAATGCCGCCTTCTTTACCGTAAAAACGAATTCACTGTCGCTTGTACATGCCTTACGAATATGCAACTCCTCCACAACAAAACATCTCCTTTCGGATCAGGACGGGTCCTACATCTCTTTCTTAGCAACAATGGCAAAACTCACATGGTAAGCCATCTTATGCGTCCAACTTCCGGGTGTGGCTTCAATATCTGGTTGGGTCCAAGCACGCTCCTCAACACGTTCAATCCGAAAGCCGTTGTGCAAAAGCCCATTGAATATATCACTAAGATAGTGCCGAAAGTCAAACGCGCCATCTGGATACCTATAAAAACGTTCAGAATACGGCTCGGTGACACGATAAAATTCGCCATCCCACTCCAAGAAATGGTTGGCAGGATTACCAAAATCCACGCGATACAGACCACCCGGTCGGATGATTCTTGATACGCCGCTATAGATTTCATGAACAGATGGCACCCAACTCATGGACGGTCCTTGATAGATGAGATCATACGATGCATCTTCAATTGGGGATAGATCGCGGATGTTGAGGCGGAGCGTTTTTACCGGATAGCCGTAATGCTTCGCAGCAGTTATATCCCCATCAAGTTGCCCCTGCGTAAAATCAATCACCGTCACACGGGCATCAAGTAGACCGAACACCGCCGATTGCTGTCCTCCACCTGCTGCGAGACACAAGACATCCTTGTGAGCGACATCTCTGAGTAGATAAGAAGGGTAGATTTGAAAGAGATGATCTGGAACTGGGTCAAGTTGACCTTCAGCATATTTCAGAATATCATCTCTATCAAGATCAAGCCAAGGGACTGTAAAGCCGCCCTTTTTTAGGACTTCGGCTTCCCAATGCGCTCGATTGGCACTTGTAATTTCGTCATTCATTGGATCTCACCATATAGGCTTTTATGGTAGATTATAGAATTACTTAGACCTTATAGATAGCGAGGTTGGGAAACCTCGCCAGCAGCACAAACTAACAGGAATCAACGCCAAATGCGCGTGTGGCATTTGGCGTGTGGTACAATGCGTTCGCGAATGTAAATCTATTTTTATAACTCACCATAGTATACATTTCAACTGGATTCACCGTTGGGTAAATATGATGTTGCTCCATTCACAAACAAATCTGCTCTTTCACGAGGGAGATGCGTTTTGACGTAGTTATCCTCTTTTGGCATCCAATCCTGTTCCCATACGGAGCGTGCTTTTTCTCCATCTCGCGCAACGCCTCGTGCAAGCCGGATCGCTCTGGGACACTCCACCCATATTGTCAAATCGTACAAATCTGTTAACTCACGCCGCATTGTATAGACTCCCTCAACAAGCACCACATCCGAAGCAGAAATTGTATGCCATTCAGCAAGGAGATCCGTTCTCCAATCGTACCGCTGATAATGTGTTGACTGTCCTGCTTTAACAGGCATGAGTACCTGATCACGTAAACGCTCCCAATCAAAATCGCAACCAATCGCCCTTGCTGGCTGGCTTTCACGCTGATTAGAAGGGAAGTAGAAATCATCATGTTTAACGACTGCTACGGTCCAACTCAGAGTTATTAGTTGCTGTTCCAATAGCTGCGCCAAAGTGCTCTTTCCCGCTCCACCAAGCCCATCAATAGCCACAAGCAGACAAACACCTTGACGTTGGAGTATCTTCAAACATTTTATGATGCTTGCAAGTGAATCGAAACCCATATCACCACCTATTTTTGTCCGAGATTCAGACAAGTGCGTAAAGTCTGTAGAAGACACTATGTAGACCTTAAATGCTATCTACAGTTAAAAGAACATGTCTTCCTTGATTCCCCAGATGGCAGGAGAGGTGATTTCTACACTGTTCTCCGATGGATCACGAAAATAGATAGATCTGCCTTTTTCCCAGGAGATCTCTTTCTCAATGCTTATTCCGTGTGCTGCAAGATATTCCTTCCATTGATCGATTTCACTATCCCGTGCAGCAAAAGCTATGTGTCCCGCCCCTTTCATCCCATGCTCGGGTGCATCAAGCGGACCGTCTCCGGAATTAACCGTCTCTTCCGCATCGAAAAGAAGCAGCATTCGATCCCCGCACCGGAGAAAAACGTGCCGCGATGCTACTTTTGAATACAGAGAAAGTCCCATAATGTTTGTGTAAAAACGTTCAGCGGCGGCTAAGTCCGTTACATATAGAGCGATTTCAAGAACCTCTGAAACTTTCAGGGTCGGCGTCATAGTTCACCAAAAGGAGGTGTGTAATGAAACGTTGGGTTTCACTGGGATTTTAGCGTCTTCAAGCATACTAAAATGCGAAGGGTTCTGTGCTGAACAGGTGCCATTTCTTATATTCCGTTCAACTCAACCTACATGTTTTCGCTAAATTATCAATCCTATACCATCACACTCTCTATCCACGCCTCGTCAATTTCGAGACCGAAACCGGGGGCATCCGACGGAGCGACGTAGCCGTCTTTGATGACAGAAGTTCCGGGTAACTTGACCATCTCTTCGAGAGGGACACCCGGGGAAGAGACGCCTTCAGAGCGTTCACCCCACGTGATGGCAGGCATGGCAAAGGCAAGGTGCTGACCGTAGGGGTAATTCATTCCGCCGTGCGTAATTACGGAGATACCGTTTGCCTCTGCGATGTGGCATATTTTGGCTGCAGCAGTAATACCACCACACCACAAAATGTCAGGCTGGAAGATGTCAACGAGTCGTCGCCCTGCCGCTGCTGCAAAGACAGTAGGCAGATACCAGTGTTCTCCGGTCGCGAGGGTTTGCCAAGGAAGGCGTTGACGAACTGTTTCATAACCAACGAAATCATCGGGCGGAATGTAATCCTCCATCCACTTCAAACCGTAAGGTTTCATGGTTTCGCAGACGCGGACGGTATGCTCTACGTCAAACCCAGTCCAAGCATCCAACATTAAGTCAACTTTATCTCCGATCGCTTCCCGTGTCGTTGCCACCAATTCTTCAAGTTTTTGCAAGCCTTCTCTTCCGTGTCCCGGCCCCCATGGCGTGAAGAGTTTTGTCGCTTTGAATCCGAGTTCCATATACCATTCCTGATCGAAACCGGAAGCATAGCAGAAAATCTTTTCCTTTTGGGGTCCGCCGAGCAGTTCGTAAACCGGTCTTTTTAGGATTTTGCCTTTGAGATCCCAGAGCGCACAGTCAACTGCACTGATGGCGTAACTTGTCAAGCCGGTGCCGCCGAAGGCAGCAGATGACCGCACCATCAAATCCCACAATTTTTCAGTCGCCATGCAATTTTCACCAACGAGGCGCGGGGCAAAGTGATCGTTGATAATTCGGGTTACGGGACCTCCATAAAGCGAAAGACCGAAACCCCAAGTGCCGTCTTCTGCTGTTACAATGCATGCGGGTCGACTCCATCCCGAACCAGAGACATGCTCTCCTCTTCTGTCGGCTGCAGCATAACGGGTGACGGGTCGATTCATCGGAAATGTTCCGGCGCGACTGGGTGTGCGCGGTGTCGTTGTCGGTTTTGGGTTTACTTCAATTTCTACAACGCGAATTTCTTTAATGTTCATAGGATCTCCTTGCTACATCGGATGGAATTATAAATCTATTAACTTCGCACTTATGGCAATTTAGGACTTCAAAGGGCACAACTCTGAAACACCCAAGTTTAATATACACGATGATTGGAGAAATAGCAACGCGGAAATTCGTGGGCAGAGAGTTTTACTTGTATCATGTACAAATAGATTGGGACGGTCAGACCCATGGTGTTTAGGCTAATGAGGTAAATTAGGATTGATCTACCGAGCTCTTTACCCATTGGTAAGCGCGGTCAATTTGAAAAACGAGAAGTCCAAATTCGATCTTCTCTGTAATCGCAGCGTCGTTTGTCTGATAGTACTTCAGAACCGCATCAATAACCCTTTTGGCAACAACACCATCAGGAGGTAAATCTGAGTACATTTCTATAGCGAACTCAGATAAATCTATCGCTGGATCGTGGAGCAAGGCATCAGCGAAATCAATAATGGCGAGTCGTTCAAGATTCCTCTGTACAAAAAACAGATGGTTTATTTGGAGATCGGTGTGAACGACAGTCCATTTCTGGTCTAAGGATCCCTGTAGATTTTTCAGCTTTTCACTCCATTGATTTGTATCGATTTCCCGGGTATTTTCTGCGATAAATGCGAGTTTTTGCCTTGTGTCACGGATTGCCATTGCGAAAGGGTCAGCAGCGTGTGGGATATAGTCTAAGACCTCATCTGGAAATTTGTGCCTGTGTAGAAAGGTGAGAGAAGTACCGAGAGATTTACCAAAGGATTCTAATTCTCCAGCGGTAAATTCTTCAAGTGCTTCTATGGGTAGTGAAGTACCATTGATTCTTGGAAACATTGCATAGAATCCTTTTTCGTGTACCATGATCGGCTTTGCTACAGTGAAAGGCATCGATAACGTGTGTAGGTATTCTGTGAGTTTAGCCTCTTTGAGAAGCCTGGCTCGGTAGGCGTTGCGTGCAATTTTAAGGACAGCATCGTCGCGGTAGTAGAAGGTAAAACTATCACCACCGCGATGGCGATTGGATATAGGTTTTAGGTATTCAATGGATATATCTGCAGCGAATTTTTTAAGAAAATCGCACACGTTCTCTGCTTTAATCTCAGTTGTTTGATTCATTGGAATATCTCTATATTAGGTAGGTTGAGAACGATTGTTAAGATCGCGCTTGCATACAGTTAACCGTTTGTGTCTATCAATCAGAGTTCAGCCATTTTGATGTTTCCAAAGATGCGCTCTAATATCGTTCGCACTTCCTGATGTTGTTCGTTTCCATGCGAAATAGCAGGAGTTCGGAGGCGCTGGTTGGGATAGAGACCGTGAAGATGCAGCGCTGATTTGATGCTGGGCAACCACTCTAATCTCGTTGCCACTTTGAGCCAAGGCTCCTCATAGCGAAACACAATCTCACGTGCATCATCGTTGCACTCCGTAGTTAGCGCATTGTAAAATTTCAACGCAATATCTGGTCGAAAAGGAGCGATGGTGCAGAGATATGCCGTTGAGCCGATCGGGTAGCCGAACATGAAATTACGCATCTGCCCACCACTAATGACTGCAAAGTTTTCGTCGGCAGTGGCGCGAATGATGTCATAGTAGGCATAGAACGGATGACCGTCGTTTTTGATGCCCACGATTTCGGGACGTCTTGCTAACTCGACAACCATGTCTACAGGATAAGGGTCCATCCATGCGCCCCAGACCAATAAAGGGATCGGCGAGGCATCCTGAACACTATCAAAATAGCCGACAATGACATCACGCTTGACGCCTAAACCGGGATGAATTTGGAGCTTGACGGCATCTACACCGACCTTATCGCAGTGTTTCAAAAACTCTCGGCACTGTCCGGGGTGCCACCAACCCGTTGAAGCGATAAACAGCGAACGACCTGATATTTCCTCAGCAAGTTCAGTAGTTAATTGCCAGATTTCTTCATCTGTGAGGCTACAGAACTCGCTACTGCCGTAGGTAAGGAGTATCACGGAAATGTTCTGTTCGCACAACCAATTGATATATCTCCGCATTGCAGATATGTTTAGCGAATCATCATCCCCGAAACAGGTGTTCACCGGCACGACGGGACCTTTCAACTGTTCCACCACATGCATCGCTCGCTCCATAAAGATTCTCCTCGGTGTGTTGTCAGTGCAATTTTTGGAGGGTTGGCTTGAAACGCTTGAAAGTACAGACACAGGAAACTTACTTATTATGGCGGCACTCCCGGTAAATGACAGATTTCCTCAAAAAATTCAGGAATTGTCAACAAACCAGCAGTCCATAGAAACACTCTATCTTGTTCTGTAAGCTCGTTTAACCAAACCCACGCGATGTCTACCAAAATCTGATTCCCTTTCAGTTCAGGGTCACTTCCTAAGGCCACCTCTTGTGTGCCTATTTCTATCAAATAGGTGTAATATTGATCATTAGGTGCAAAAGTCACAACAGATGTTGGACGGATCACTGTGCCCTGAACACGACACTCCTCCCAAAGCTCGCGAAGCGCGGCTTGTTCCGGCGTTTCATCCGCTTCGATACGGCCACCGGGAAGGCACCACCACTCTTCTCCCTTGTGCCGGTGTTTGACCATTAAGATTTCTTTCTGCCTATGAACGAGGCACTGTGCACGGGACATTCACAACTCCTTGATTCTGCGATTTAAACCCTTTTACCCACTTCTTCAAGCTTGCGACAGACTTTTAGGAAAGCCTCTTGAATGTTTAAGTACTCAAGGTATGCCGGTGGCAGTGGATATTTTGCAGCGTTGAAAGGTTCAGATGCATTGCTAATCTTCTGCTTTAGAAAGGCATAAAGCGCTTTCTGTTCGACAGTTGCTTCAGCTGCCTGTTCAAACGGAACGCCACAATTATTTCGCCATAACTGAGGTTCAACCACATCGATCATCGCCTGAATTGGTGATGTCTGCTTTCCAAACTTCGAGTCAAGGAAGTCAGCCAACCTCTCAGCCTGCATACATGGATTACGCATAATATCCTCATAACGAAGAAAGAGTCGGTGTTGTGCATCTTCTGTGTGCTGCAGGATTTGCGTCATCATGTGCTGCCAACGTAGCAAATTCATTGCGACAAAAGAAACTCGGACTTTCACATCAGATGGCATAATGAATTTCTGCCATGAGACTGCTATGTCAAGCGGATTACGAACTGTGATTATGTAAATCGCATTGCCCCATATCCGTTTCCAGAATGGCAAAAAATGGCTGAGTGCTGGGTCTTTCCAAAACCACGGGACTCCTTTGTGCATTTCAGCCATCAGTTTAGTAGCTTTCTTTTTATATACAGGATTAGCAGCTTTCTGCTTCATTCGCTGTTGGAAATTAGAATCCCACCAAGTCGCTCCAACATCAAAATCCCCTAACTCGGCGAGTAAATCCCATAAAGGTAGGTATTCCCAATACCCTTTGGGGGCATGGGCATCCACCTTGTGTAACTTTTCGGAGGGCCCCGCGTACGCGCCCCATTTGTGCACCATCTCTGCGACGACAGATGTGCCACTGCGCTCTACGCCGAGTACGATAATAGGGGGACTTTCGGTGTCAATCATTCAAATGTTCCAAGCGTTTGTAGTAAATTTATCAATTCCTGACATAGTGTGTGAATTGGCGAGGTTAAAAATCGCAATAAGTAGTTTTGGGATAGGTTAGATTTAGTATAACATTCCTTAATCAGTTCAATCTATCCCACTCTGCATCGGTAAGTCGGAGTCGCCAACCTATTCTCTCTAAATGCTCAACTACCCCCTCTTTTTTCAACTTTCGTAGAATATCATAATGTTTTCGACTAAGGGGGTCGCTCGCCCGATCCTGATATGGCTGCCTATATGTCCCGATTTTTCTGCCTATATTCGGACCTGACATATACGCATCTCGTCCGTTCTTAAGTCCGTTTTTTAGAAGGACATGTATAATTGCATCCTCTAACGTTTCACTTGCATGATTCATTGGATTCCTCCTTGTGTTAATAAGCTCGGCGAGAAGAATGATAAACTGAATGATTAACTTCATAAGACACTCTCCTTGATAAACTTCCAAAAGATACCGTCATTTTCCGATAAGTGTCGGTTGTTGTAGACGTAACACCGTTCAGCAACATAAAGCGGTGTGTATCCGATTTTATAGTGGTGGTGGCTACCGTACCATGCCCGCTTTAGCAGTGACCAGAAGCCCTCTATGGTGTTCGTATGCGTATCCCCGTCAGCGTATTGCTCTTGGTGATTGATCACCTGGTGCTTCAGTTGGCTGCTCAGAGCATTGTAGGCGTTGTTTTCGTCCGTTATCAGTTCGGATTCCTTGATATTCACTACGCGCCGTATAAATTGCATTATATCACGACCGGTAAGCCCTTTAGCAACTTCAGCAACGACTTGTCCCCCTCGCTCTACTGCTCCGATCACAGGCGTTTTGCTTGTTGCCTTACCACGTGGAGATGGCTCTCTATCAGCTTTTTGGTTCTTTTTGCGCTAAAAATCTCGCCTACTGAGGTACGAGAGACGCGCCTGGGGTTTACTAAGATGCCTAATATATTTTGATGATTCACCAGAAATGCCAATACAGGTTAGGCCCGAATCGTTTCAATCTCGGCGGGGAGCTTGCTGAGAATTAGTTTCTCCATTTCCACTTTGTGGCTGGCATTATCGATGTCAATACCAACAAGTTTACCATTTGCATCATAGTCAAGCAGCACACCTTCCGAAATTTCTTTGCTCTCTACGCTTGGTTGTTCGGACAAATCAATATATAGCGAGTCAGTTTCTGGGTAATAGTTGAGTTTCATGGTTTGAACCCTCAATCTGGGAAAGCATTACTGTACAATTCTCCTTGTGCGAAACCCTCTGTTCCTGTATCATAAGGACTTATGCAGATGTGTTTTATTTTTTCAGATTGTGCATGTAAAAGTATAGCATCTTCCGCCGTTTTTCTGTAGTAAAAATCGCACCAATTGGTCTTGAACAAACTATACTCTAATTGAGGGAAACAACGTGAATTCAAATACCGTCCACACACTTAACACCGGCACAGAGCTATTTATTGATGACGCACTGATTGCTTCTAAACGTGGTGTGACGCGTACACTGCATCAATGTGTAAAACATGACGTCTCTGTACTTAAACCTGACCCCAATAATCCTTGGGAACATGGAGGTCCAGATCAGTCGAGACGTGTCCATCTTTACGGCACTACGATGTACGACGACGCGTATGGAAAATATCGCATGTGGTATATGTGTCGCATGGGACCGCATTGGCGGTTTAAAGCAAACGAGATTCCCGGGCTTTACGTTCCACGCCCAGATCGGAATCTGTCAACATATAGAGGGCAAACACACGATGCTTATGGACGGAAGTTCGTTGAGAACGATCGTGGCGATCTCACTTGCTACGCTGAGAGTGACGATGGGTTAACGTGGACGAAACCGAATCTTGGACTCTTTGAATTCAACGGAAACCCGAACAATAATATTGTGTGGGACTTGCACGGTGCGTGTGTATTCCGCGATGACGATGAATCGGATCCGCAGAGACGGTATAAGATGATCGGTTTTTGTCGACGGTATCGCAACGTGTTCCTACTTACGTCATCAGATGGCATCCGATGGGACGATTCAGATTACTTGGAACCGGTTGCAGATCGGGACAACGAAGGGGCGTTCAACGTTATCTGGGATAAACAAACAGAGATGTTCCGAGCTTACGGACTAATCCGTGGGGACGACAAAGACGCCCGACGTATGATTGCATATACCGAAAGTCCACGTTTGGAAGGACCTTGGAAACCGCTTGTACCGATGTTCGGGGCAAATGATCGGGATGACGAAGTTGGTGTAGAGAGGTATGGTGCTGATCGTGCCGAAATCCACAACATGTCTGGGTTCCTTTATCACAACATTTACATCGGCTTGGCTGGGGTGTTGTATGTGACGGGACCGGGTGCGGCGGAGCATGAGATTCCCATTGACGGACCGATTGACGCACAATTGGTTTGTAGTCGAGACGGGTTTAATTGGGATTATTACACTGACTCGGATCGGACGCCGATTATTCCACGCGGCGAAAGTGGCACATTCGATACCGGTATGATTATGGGGACTGCAATAGAGCCGATCATCACCGAAGACGAAATCCACTGGTATTATACAGGAACCGTCCACACGCACGGTGCTCAGATGAAGGATAGGCATAAGGAGATTGGACTGGCAAAGTGGCGCTTAGACGGTTTCGTCTCGCTTGACGCCGATGCGGAAGGTGGTGTCGTTGAAACTGTGCCGTTACGGATTCCAAACGGTGGACTTGAGATTAATGCGGATGCGAGTAGCGGTCAGGTTGGTGTTGAGGTGTTGACGGCTGATGGACAAGTTCAACAAGGATTTTCGAGTGATGATTGTGTGTCACTGACAGGGGATAATATACGGCATTCGGTGCGATGGAAGTCGGCTACGTTGTCGGATGCAGAACAGCCGCTGCGGCTCCGATTTGTGCTGAACCGTGCGAAGCTTTACGCTTTCCGAGTAGGTGTGAACGCCTGAATATGCCCTTCAAAGTCGACTATCGCCCTGGCATGGCACTCAGGGCAGATTTTACAGCACCCAGATTACTATGAGCCTCAGTGTCCTCAGGGTTTAGCTTGATGGCCTGTGTATAGTCTTCAATCGCCGCCTCATATAATTCCCGTGCTTTGTCTGCATTCCCGCGTGAGAATTCGGATGCTCCAAAACGAAACCGTACTTTCCCACGATTGTTATAGGCATCAGCATCATCTGGATTCAGTTGAACGACCTTATTGAAATCAAGCATTGCCTGTTCCAGATTGCCAAGACGAAACTTCACGGTCCCGCGAGTTTTGTAGACATCCAAATTTTCAGGATTTAGTTGGATAGCTTTATCATAATCGGCTATCGCCTTTTTATATTTTCCCAAAGCAGCTTTTATATTTCCGCGCTGGTAGTAGGTATGGCGAGTCTTAGGGTTTAACTTAATAGCTTTATCATAATCGGCTATCGCTCCACGATAGTGCCCGACCACACTTTTAAGATGCCCCTGAATATGGTAAGCATACGCACGGATAGGGGCACGCTTTTGCCACTCCATCAAAGGTTCCGTCGGTTTCGACCGAGCGAGTAGCATCTTAAGCGCATTTGAGGGAATGGCGTAAGCGTAGTCCTTATACTTAGCTGCATTAATCCCTATAACTTGTCCCTTACTATTTAGCACAGGACTGCCACTACTTCCTCCAACAATATCAATTTTCATCCGTAGCCACTTATCGGTATTCCGGATGCCATCTATAGTCCCCTCCACGACTTTGTATTTCCTGTTCGGATATCCTATAGTAATAACACGTTCGCCGCTTTGAACCATATCACTATCACCTAAAGAGAGTGGTATACCTTCACCAATTATTTTTAGAATGACGAGATCGTTTCCCGCATCAAACGCCGTGACACCTTTAATTGGGTAGATCACCTCCTTGTCTGTAAGTTTGGCAAAAACAGTGCCAGACAAGGCAACGACATGAAGATTTGTCACAACCTTGTCTTTGCCCACAAAGAAACCGCTACCGTTGAAGAAGTTACTTAATGTTCCATTCCAACCCATTATGTGCACCGTAGAAACTCTACCTGTTGTGAGTTCTAAGTCTGCTGTCTTCGCCTCAACATCCTCTGGCTCGTACATTTGGATGGATTTTTCATACTCAGTAATCCCTTCGCTATACAACCTTTGTGCCGTCTCTGCATTGCCGTGCTTGGATTCAATATCACCAAGTTTACATTTCACCCTTGCACGATTTTGGCAAGCTTCCACATATCCTGGGTCGACTTGGATAGCTTTATCGACATCAAGCATTGCCGCCTCAGGGGCACCAAGAGCCAACTTCGCAGCCCCGCGAAAGTTGTAAGCATCTGCATATTCTGGGTCAATTCGGATGGCTTTATCACAATCGGTAATCGTTGTTTCATATAAACGCTGCGCTTCCTTCGCATTCTCGCGGATAGTCTCAAACTCGCCAAGTCTGAACTTTAGCGCGCCTCGATTTCCATAAGCACCAACATGCTCAGGGTCCAATTCAATCGATTTATCACAATCGGTAATTGCTGTTTCATATAAACGTTGCGCCTCCTTCGCATTCCCTCGTGCGGCTTTGGATTTGCCAAGTCCAAACTGTGCTGAAGCGCGATTGTTATAGGCATCCGCATCCTCTGGATCAATCTCGATAGCTTTATTATAATCGGCTATCGCCGCTTCATATAAATGCTGTGCTTCCTTAGTATTCCCTCGTGCGGCTTTGGATTCGCCAAGTTTGAACTTCACAATTCCTCGATTACTATAAGCCTTAGCATGCTCAGCATCAAGGTCAATAGCTCTATCAAGGTCAATTATCGCCTCAGCATAATCACCAAGGTAAGCCTTCACACCACCTCGACTGTAATAAGCATCAGCTTCATCTGGATACATTTTGATGACTTGGGTCCAAGAGGCAATCGCCCTGTCATGGGCACCAAGGTAAGCCTGAGCTCTCCCGCGCTCGTAGTGGGCACGGACATACCCAGGATTGAGTTCAATGGCTTTATCAAGATTAACTATGGCTCCGGTATAATCTTTGGTATCTAATTTCTCCTTGCCTAAACTGTAGTACGCTGCAGCACGGACATGTTTTCGCTGTTGCCACTGGGATAAGGGTTCTATTGGCACAGACTTGCTAAGCAATGCCTCAAACACGATTGAAGGAACCGCGTAACCGTAAGAACCGACATCATAGGGCACGATAATCGCAATGATTTGCTCTTTATTATTAAGCACTGGACTGCCGTTGGTCTCTTTAGTTGTTTTTAACCTGATCCATTTATTCCTCTTTCGGATACTTTGTACACGACCTTCTGCAACTTTGAACTCTCCATCGGGGTAGCCTGGAATGTAGACAGACTCACCGATTTGAGCTACATCACTTCCACCTAAAGGTAATGGAATGCTTTCACCGACGATCTTTAGAATGACAAGTTTGTTTTTCGTATCAAAGGCAACGACACCTTCTATCGTCCAATTTTTTCCCCTGTCAGGGGCTTTTACCAAAATAGGACCAGAGTGGGCAACAACGTGAAAGGTTGTTGCAATCTTATCTGAACCAACAAAGAAACCTGTACCAGATCCGTTCTCACTCTCAATTAGGACTATAGAATCTTTTATTTTTTCGGATATTAAGTTTTCTATCGGTGCGACCGGTTTCTTGGAAACCAGCTGATGCACTGTCGGCGCGCAGGAGCAGAGGATTACCAAAGCCAATAATCCGAATAGCCTATTTCTATTAGCTCCATCAAGTTTCTCCAAAGCCATTTAATCCTCCTCAATCTTTATGCTGAATTTATAGTAAAACCCGAAAATATGTGAACATTTGGCACGGATTCCTGTTCGTTTGCGTGTAGGGGTGGGACGCAAACTAAAAGTTTGCGCTACAAAAGAAGTGTCCAATTAATTATGGAATTCACTATAATGTCAGCATTGCCGGGATCGCGCCCCTCCGTTTCGGCACGTTCCTTCCTTTCGTTCCAGAATTGCAAGCGACCTTCCAAATAGGTGACCTGTTCTTTGTGTGGGCTGCGATCCTTTGCCATCCGAAGTTCTAATTCAACGCGCTGAATCATATCCATTATAGAGGCTTTTCCGGCTGTATCAAGATGCCCGCAGTCTCCATCTCATCCGATACTCCAATTGCATTCGGGCGTTCGGTGTCGGTGCATCCGAGTGTGATCATGATTGCGCATAAGGTGAAAAAAATAGGCTCTAACTTTCAATGTGTGGGTATTCTCCCATCTCGTTTCATCTTTAGTTGTGAACCATTCCGCTTTTCTTGAAAAAATGTGAATTCTTTAGAAAACCGAAGGTTAAATATTTTTAGCGGCAAAACTCATTAGGCATCACAAAAAGATTTGACATTTCTCCAAAAACGCATTATAATACTTAACATACATAAATTCCAAACGGGACCATCGAATGTTTTATCTGACACTGACTACATTAATACATGAGAATTGTCTTTGTGCATCTGTGGGCATTAGTGTTATGCTGCTCGCTATTTTCATGTATCGTGCAGGTGTGGGCTTATAAGTAGCAGATAAAATAGTTTCCGAGTTACACAACACAACGCCCATCACTGAAGGTCATGAAAGTAAGATTTCGGTGAGGGTTTTTCTTTTTTAAGACAACACTAAAGAATTACATTTGCAGGAAAGAAAAACCTTTAAAAAACGTGAGAACGATAATTCGATACGGTTAGGAAATCGGGTCTACCAAGAGGAAAAAAATAAAGTATCACGTTTGCAGAAAAGAAAACCTAAAAGAGGAGAAGAGATGCGTTACAGAATCGTTCTTATTGTATTCGTGGTGATCGCTGTGATCAATTTAAATGCCGAAGCCAGTAAAGAAATCAGACCGTTGTTGACGCAAGAGACAATCGAGATTGATGGACATCTCACTGAGGAATCCTGGGTAGAAGCGCAAGTTATAGATGATTTTATCCAACAAAGTCCAGATGAAGGGGAACCGATCACCGAACGCACAGAGGTGCGTATGGTGTATGACGCAGAGAACCTGTACATCGGGTTTGAGTGTTCCGACTCCGAACCGGAGAAAGTTGTTGCGAACGAGATGCGGCGTGATGGACAACTTTGGCAAAATGATAATGTTTACGTGATGCTCGACACCTACGGTGATAAAAGGCAGTGCTTCTTTTTTCGAACGAACGCGCTGGGTGCCCTATCAGATACTGCGGTCACTGACGGTGGCGAAAACCTCAACGGGAGTTGGGATTGTATCTGGGAAGCTGCCGGACGCAGACACGATAAAGGCTGGACGGTCGAGATCGCAATTCCGTTTAATCAATTGCGGTATAAGAAACAGGATTCAATGGTATGGGGTGTGAATTTCGGACGCAATATTGCGCGGAAGAATGAAACCACACAATGGATACAGGTGCCGCGTAGTGAGAGCTGGCCAGGCACTTATCACCCGACGTATCAAGGCAAAGTGATTGGGCTGGAAGGTATTGCATCACCATCCTATTTTGATGTTAAACCGTACCTGCTTGGCGGTCTGGCGAGGCGTCTTGATGACGCAAGTTGGCAGTCCACCACTGAACTCGATGCCGGCCTCGACATGAAATACGGCGTGACGTCGAACCTGACGTTAGATTTGACGCTAAATACCGATTTCGCACAAGTGGAAGCCGACCGTGAAGAGGTCAATCTTACACGGTTTGATCTCTTTTTCCAGAACGCCGTGAATTTTTCCTCGAAGGCAGTGGTCTGTTCGCTTTCGGTGCAGGCATCGGGGATTTTGGGCCCCCACCGTTGTCGGTTTTCTACAGTAGGCGTATCGGCATCGAAGGTGATAAACAGGTTCGACTTCTTGGTGGTGGTAAACTGACGGGAAAAGTCGGCCCCTACAGTATAGGCGCGCTCAACATGACGACCGATGCCTCATTGGAATCGCCGCTGACGAATTTCTCTGTGCTAAGAATGCAACGTGATATTCTTAGCGATTCAACCGTTGGTTTTATTTTCACCAATCGACAAAGCGATGTTAGCGATTATTATCGTAATGGTGGGGTAGATCTGTTTTTTAGACCTCACGATCAGTGGCGGATGCGTGCGATGACGGTTGGAAGTTGGTCCCCAGATCCCGACGAAAGCGATTTCGCGTGGTATCTCTCAAACGACTGGCGCAACGACAATTTCCACGTCAATGCTTCTTACCTCGACATCGGTCCCGAGTTTACGAGTAAGATGGGTTTCATGCAGCGTAGAGACATTCGGTCATTGATGCTGGATGCCGATTATGAAGTCCAAATTAGACGATATGACGTCCGGGATGTTGGGGCAATGTTCACTGGCAATTACCTACTCGACCACGATAACAACCTCATCGGTTGGGATATAGGGAGTGGTGTCGATATGCTGTCGGAATCCGACGATGGTTTCAATCTTGATTTCCGCCGGTTCTTTGATCGGGTCGAAGAGTCTTTCAGCATCAGTGATGCTGAAATTCCTGCTGGTGATTATGAGATGAATCAGGTCTCACTAACCGTTTTCACGGAAACCAGTCGTCCATTTTCTGTATTCGGTGGTGTGGACGTTGGAGATTACTTCCACGGCAACCGCCTGAGCATCGACATTGACGGTCAGTGGCGGATGACCTATCAACTGGCAATCGAAACGCGCTATCAGCGGAACTGGATTAAGTTGCCCGAAAGCGCCCTTTTCACGACAAACGTCGTCGGCACACGTATTAGTTATGCGCTGAACACCCGTTTCTTTACTAAATTGTATGCACAATGGAACGATAGTGCCGAACGTGCCAGCGCGAATTTCTTGCTGAATTATATTTATCGCCCCGGTAGTGACTTTTATTTTCTGTACGACCAAGGATGGGATACATCAGACGGATTCAAAGCACATGCATGGACAGTTTTGAGTAAGTTTACCTATTTATTTACCTTATAGTGTTCGTAGGTATCAACGCATAGGGCTACTCAGTTTCCGGTTGTTGGTTGTCAGAATCAGGATTCACAGGATTTACAGATTTTCAGGATTACAGATGTCTGTTGATTAGAACTCTTCTCGCCCCTTTGTGGTCTGAATCGCGGATCAGCCGGATTACACGGGTAACGCCGATTATGGGCGGGCTTCTACCAAACCATAAGTGTCAATTTAGAAAGCAGGTTGGACGGAATTTACCTTGATATCTTCAGTTCAATCGATTACAATTGTGGATGTCTGTTCAGTTATGAGACACACGACACAAATTGAACTCGAAAACCAGTATGACTTAGTAGCCGTAAAACTGGGTGTTATGAATCCGGAAGACGTGCGGAGGATTACGGTCCCAGATGCCCTCGTTGATACCGGTGCGATGGGACTTTGCCTACCAACCTCTCTCATTGAACAACTCGGTCTCATGCCTATTGAAATGACGCGAGCTCGTGCAGCTACCGGCATCGTTGAGCGCACCCTCTATTCAGAAGTCCAATTTACGATATTGGGACGAACAAGATCGATACAGGTTACCGATCTGCCTGAGGGATCCCCTGTCCTCGTCGGGCACATGGTATTGGAACATCTCGATCTCTGCCTTGATATAAAAAAAGGATTAATCTACAACCCTGCACATGACGGCGAATGGATTATAGAAATTCTCTAACAACTGGTAAGGAAAGTTCAAATATGACACAACCTGACAATTTTGCAGAGCACAATATTCACTTGGAAACGGAGCGTCTGATACTTCGACCATTTAAGGATGCCGATTTTGATACTGCGGTACCCTTTTATAGAGACCCGGAGTTCCTAAATATGATTGAAGACGAGCCACCCGATGAACCTGTGACGAAGGAATATCTCAAAAGCGCTGGCAAATACATGAGGAAAGACGGATATCTGTTTGCTATCGTAGAAAAGGCAAGCGGACGAGCGATTGGGGAAGTATGTTTACAGTGGATGAATTTGGAACGGGCGAAAATTGAGGGAGAAAAAATAATGCGCCTACCCATTGCAATATGGGATAAGACCTTGTGGGGCAAAGGTTATGGAAAAGAGGTCGTGCAATGCTTGATGGCGCATGCGTTTGAGAAATTGGGAATTGACCGCTTCTGTCCGGTAGATGTTCCTGCGGACAATGTTCGTTCACAAGCGTTGTGGGAGTCGCTTGGACTCACTGTTGCACGAGAAGCAGACGATGGGAGGATGCTGGACTATGAAATTACACGAGCAGCATACGAGAAAATCAATCGAAAAACTTCCTGAATAACCTAAGCTGCCACTTGTAGCATAACCTGTTAGGTTGTGCATATTATGGCGCAGACTAACAGTCTACGCTACAAAACTCCTACGATCCATGAACCATTTTCAATGAAAAAAGTTGCTGTCGGTTTCCTACAACTTGGTCAGTAGCAACTTGGGTTTGAATAGCGTACTAAATCAGAGGAATCTTATATGTTCAGTACACAACTTGCTCAGCGCGCAGCGGAAAATAATCCGATTCGTGTCGGTATCATCGGTGCGGGAAAATTTGGTGCTGGCTTGGTAGCGCAGCTTTCACAGATGCAAGGTATGGTCGTAAGCGCGATTGCCGATATTGATTTGGCACACGCCACGAACGCATATATTGTCAGCAATGTTCCACCCGACGCAATCTCGCATGTTCAAAGTGTTAGTACGCTGAACGATGCTATCCGCAGCGGGAAACGAGCAATCACCGAAGATGGACTGCATATTATTCAATCAGAACTGATTGATGTGGTTGTGGAAGCGACGGGTATCCCGGAAGTCGGGGCACGCATGGCTTACCAGACGTTGATGCACAAAAAGCATCTGGTGATGGTTAACGTTGAAACCGACGTGACCGTAGGTGCCCTCTTAAGACGCTTAGCGGATAACGCCGGTGTGGTCTATACGCTGGTCGATGGCGACCAACCCGGTGTGACAATGAACATCGTTGAGTGGTCAAAAACGCTCGGATTTGAGATCGTCGCTGCGGGAAGAGGCACGGTGTTTTATGATGATGACCGCGTTGGGATACCAGACACCGTTCCGCAACGGTTCGAGTTCAGTGAAGAACTGATTGAGCGTCGCACGATTAACTTTAAGATGTTCAATTCGTTTCGAGACGGTTCAAAGGCACAGATTGAGATGACCTCTTTGGCAAATATGGCAGGACTTCTGCCAGATGTTCGTGGTATGCACGAACCGTCAGTGAACATCTCAGACCTTGCCCAAGTCTTCAGTTTAAAAGAAGAAGGCGGCATTTTGAGCCGCCACGGTGTCGTCGAACTGGCAAATAGTATTGCGACTGACGGTAAGACGATGCTGGACAATCCACTCCGGATGGGAGTATTCGTCGTTATTCGGACGGATCACCCATTTACGCAAGAAGATCTCGCCGGTTACAATCTGTATCCGGGTGGCGATGGTAAAAACTACCTTCTCTATCGCCCGTATCACCTTGTAGCCGTCGAAGCCCCAATTTCGATTGCGAAAGCCGCTCTCTATGGGCAACCGACAGGTACACCACTACCAACGCCAGTCGCCGATGTCATCACGGTTGCCAAACGTAACCTAAAAGCGGGAGAGATACTCGATGGCAGCGGTGGGTATACCGTCAACGGTCTGATCGAAAAAGCGGAAATTGCACGCGCTGAGAACTTACTTCCCCTCGGTCTGTCAGACAGTGTTAAACTGACAAGCGATGTCTCGCAAGGGGAAGCAATTTCTTACGACATGGTAGAATTAGATGAGGCGTCTTTCGTTCTCAAACTGCGCCGTCTCCAAGACACAACTGTCTGATAAAACTCCGCGAAGCCTTTAATTGACTAATCCCACGGATGCAACACGACTTTACCGCATTCCCCTGTTGCTTGGAGTTCCCACGCCTGTTGTACATCTTGCATTGGGAAGGTGTGTGTGATGAAGGTGTCTATCAGGTCAGATACACTCTGAATTACGTGCATTAATCTTGGATAACTACCGAGGTTGTAGTGCCAATTCCCGCGTAGGACGAGTCCTTTCCGAATCATATCCCGGCTTGCACCGAGTGGAAATTCTCCGCCTTCACCGACGAAGGTAACCTGCCCTTTCCTACGCGATGCATCGACCATTAATCGATGTGCAGCAGATGCCCCTGAGCAGTCGACAGCCTTGTCAACACCAACGCCATCTGTGAACTCGAGAATTTGGTCAAGGACATCCGAATCAGTTGGGTTGAATACAACGTCTGCCCCTAATTTTTTGGCGAGTTCAGCACGATACGGGTGGCTCTCTACGCCGATGACCCGTGCCCCGCGATAGTGTGCATTGATAATACCACCCAATCCAACAGGACCCAAGCCGGTTACCATGACTGTATCCAATGCATTGACCTCCATCTGCTCCATTGCACCGAACGTCGGTCCGAGTCCACAGCACGCCATTCCAGCGTGCTCATAACTTACTCCATCTGGAATAGGGGATAGTAAACTATCTATTTTGTGCAAGTACTGGGCATAAGTCGCCGAAGCCGGGTCTGTGCCGATGATTTCTCGAATGTTACGTCCATTCTGGCAGTGAATATGCTCACCAACGGCACACAACGAACACTTGCCACATCCGTTCTGCGGTTGTACGACGACGCGGTCTCCTACCTTGACGCGACCGGGTTGTGCGACTTCGACGACTTCACCAGCGGCTTCGTGTCCAAAGCGTTCGCCCGTCCCGCCACCTATGAATCCTTTATACTCTGTACACATCGGAACAGCGTGAATCTTGACGACGACCACATCCCCTGCTGCGCGAGGGTCTGGCTTATCCACCACGCCTCCTTTACGTTCACCAAACATTGCTGCAACTTGCATAAAAACTACAACCAAACCCCCCGACCAAAAGTGGCATGGAGTGAAAGGTTTGCCTCCTTGAAATAAGTATTGATTGAGATAGAATAGCACAAGTTAGTGAAATCGGTCAAGACATATCTCGGAAGTTAGTTATCAGTTGTTATACCATTTCTAAGAGTTTATATTGCATTAGCTGCGTTTATGAAATGTGAGAAACTTGTAAGTTTAGCAATCGCGGTATCCGAGTAGTTTCCAAGGATCTCTGTGACCTTTGCTTGCATAGTTTCTAAGGTTTTAT